>NZ_SSNA01000058.1 GCF_004799445.1 Bradyrhizobium sp. | reverse complement strand
GGAGGGTCTAGACTAGTAACTGTTTTCGAAACCTTCTGCTGCGAACGTGCAAGAAAGGGATGCCCGCCTGCATTCAGTCCGTCTCGCTCAACCGCTTGTAGCGGAAACCGAATCCCTGTTCGGCCATCAGCGGCAATTCCGGCCATCAGCGGACCGGCACATTGCCCGATACCGAACAAGACCGTCAGACGCCCGATGTTCGCCGTCCACAGTCGCGGAGCACGCGCTCGGCGCACGAAAGCCGTGACTGCCGCGGGTCCAGCCGTCAACGATGCACCGAACAGGACGGCGGACACGAAGACAGGAAGTAGCCCTCCGATCATCACAGGAGCCGCGGCGCCCACCGCGCACATCGAGAGCACCACAGCCAATTGCCGGCCCCCGCGCAAACGGGCCAACAACCGTTCCCAACCAAATCCCGCTGCAAGGCAGCTGAGGCCGAGCAGTGTCCAGAACGCCGAAATGACATCGCCGCCAAATCCCTCTCCTCGGAGGTAGGCTACGATGAACGTCATGTAAGCGATGTAGCCCGCCCCGAAGAGAAGATATGAGATCGAAATCCAGATCAGCGGCGGTCCCTGCTCGTCGGCCTGCCGGTGCTGCTCCCCTGATTCGGCGAACTTACCCCGCCCGCGAACGGCTGGTAGCGCAAGAAGCGCTGCAAGCGCCGAGGCCGTTCCCAGCATTTCCCAGCCCACACGCCATCCCTGAGGACCGTCTGAAAGGACGATTGGAACAATCGCGCTCGATAATGCGATCCCGAGTCCTGCGCCCCCAAAATAAATCCCGATCAGCAGCGACTGACGCTCCCGCGACATTCCCGAGGCCTCCCTGGCCGCGATCGCTGCGCCGCTTACGAAGGCCGGTGCCCCGAAAAGCCCAGCTGTGAAGCGAAGAAGCAACAGAGCGCCCATACCGTCGGTCAGGCCGCAGGCGAACAGCGATGCTGCTGTGCCGAACACACCGATCGCAAAGAGTTGCCGCTCGCCCAGGTGCGCACTGATGCGCGCCGTCAGCAGAGCGCCGATCAAATATCCCGCGGCATTGGCCGTGTTCATGGCGCCAGCTTGCGAATACGACCAGCGCAGATCGGCCTGCATGGCTGGGAGAAGAAGTGCGTACGCAAAACGGGCCAAGCCGTTCACGACCAAAGGCGCGACCGCAAGACTAGTCGCTGTGACGAGCAAAGCACGAAGACTCCCGGTCGACCCCGCAATGTCCCCCTTGTCGCTCTTCCCTAACTCTAAGTGCATGATGGTCATTCCACGTTGACTTTCGGCCGAAGCAGCAATTGCGACGCCGCATCAGCATCCTGTCGTTCTCACAACTATTGAGAGAGTTTCATCAATACCATTGACAGGGCCATGGCCCAGCCCTGGCGCTGCCCAAACGCCCGATCACCCGATTCGCGGCTTGCCTGATTCACCCCAAAAGTTTAACCCGTCTCCATGGGAAAGCGACTGAACCCAGAGCATGCTTGATAAATCAACCACTTACGGCAGCGACTGGAAAACTTTCGTATCCCAAAAACCCGCATAACATCGGCACTTCTGAAATACTGGAAAACTTTTTGGTGCAAGAAAACCCGCCAATTGGAGGGTTTTTGGAAGGGCTTTCGGACGGCCCGTGGTGCGTTGAGCAGGGCATCAGGCAACCCGTTTCCGCTTCTCTGTCACCCGCTGCGCGTTGTTGCCGATCTGTTAGCGATCGTCATAGGCTTCGCGCTTTTCCATCGCCGTCTCGGCCAGCTTGATCTGCTTGGCCTGTTCGCAATAGCGCTAGGTTTGCCTTTTGTCCTTGTGACCCAAGATGGCTGCGATTTGCTGCGGGCATCCGGCATAGGCTTATGCCGCTATTGAAGTGCGGGCAGGGCACGCAATCACCCGGCGCGGTCAAAAAGCTAAGTCTGCGCGCGACTGTCCTTGCGGTCGGATAACTGGTCTGAGGCGTTGACTGGTAGCGACCGACGCAGATAAACCGCGAACGGACGCTGAACCTCACTGGAAAACCGTACTGGAAAGCCCGGCCTAAGTCATTGAAAGCACTATAGACCATGGGAAAGACACTGATTCCGCCAGAGCCGGCCGAAATCCACGAGGTCGGACTGCGCGATGCGCTTGAAGAGCGCTACCTCGCCTACGCGCTCTCGACCATCATGCACCGCGCGCTGCCTGATGCCCGCGACGGGCTGAAGCCGGTGCACCGGCGCATCCTCTACGGCATGCGGCTGTTGCGGCTCGACCCCGGCACGCCGTTCAAGAAATCCGCCAAGATCGTCGGCGACGTGATGGGCTCGTTCCATCCGCATGGCGATCAGTCGATCTACGACGCGCTGGTGCGCCTCGCCCAGGATTTTTCCTCGCGCTATCCGCTGGTCGACGGCCAGGGCAATTTCGGCAATATCGACGGCGATAACCCCGCCGCCTACCGCTACACCGAAGCGCGCATGACCGAGGTCGCGCGGCTTCTGCTCGAAGGCATCGACGAGGACGGCGTCGAATTCCGCGCCAATTATGACGGCCAGTCGAAAGAGCCGATCGTGCTGCCCGGCGGCTTTCCGAACCTGCTCGCCAACGGCGCGCAGGGCATCGCGGTCGGCATGGCAACCTCGATCCCGCCGCACAACGCCGCCGAACTCTGCGACGCCGCGCTGCATCTGATCGACAAGCCCGAGGCGAAGTCGAAGACGCTGCTGAAGTGGGTGAAGGGCCCGGATTTCCCGACCGGCGGCATCATCGTCGATTCCAAGGAGAGCATCGCCGAAGCCTATATGACCGGGCGCGGCTCGTTCCGTACCCGCGCCAGATGGGTGCAGGAAGAGGGCGCCCGCGGCAGCTGGGTCGTCGTCATCACCGAAATTCCATGGTTGGTGCAGAAATCCCGGCTGGTGGAAAAGATCGCCGAACTGCTCAATGAAAAGAAGCTGCCGCTGGTCGGCGACGTCCGCGATGAATCGGCCGAAGACATCCGCCTTGTGATCGAACCGAAGTCGCGCGCGGTCGATCCGGAACTGCTGATGGAATCGCTGTTCCGGCTGACCGAGCTGGAAAGCCGGATTCCGTTGAATCTCAACGTGCTGGTCAAGGGCCGCATCCCGAAGGTGCTCGGCTTGGCCGAATGCCTGAGAGAGTGGCTCGACCATCTGCGCGACGTGCTGCTGCGCCGCTCCAACTACCGCAAGGAGCAGATCGAGCACCGGCTCGAGGTGCTCGGCGGCTATCTGATCGCCTATCTCAACATCGACAAGGTGATCAAGATCATCCGCACCGAGGATGAGCCGAAGCCGGCCCTGATCAAGGCGTTCAAGCTGACGGAAATCCAGGCCGACGCCATCCTCAACATGCGCCTGCGCTCGTTGCGCAAGCTCGAGGAATTCGAGATCCGCACCGAAGACAAGAATCTTCGGGCCGAACTCAAAGGCATCAAGGGCATTCTCGGTTCCGAATCCGAGCAATGGTCGAAGGTCGGCGAGCAGGTGCGCAAGGTCCGCGACCTGTTCGGGCCGAAGACGCCGCTCGGCAAGCGCCGCACCCAATTCGCCGACGCGCCCGAGCACGATCTCGCCGCCATCGAGGAGGCTTTCGTCGAGCGCGAGCCGGTCACGGTGGTGATTTCCGAAAAGGGCTGGGCGCGCACGCTGAAGGGCCACGTCGCCGATCTGTCCGGCCTTGCCTTCAAGACCGACGACAAGCTCGACCATGCGTTCTTCGCCGAGAGCACTTCGAAACTCCTGGTGTTCGCCACCAACGGAAAATTCTACTCGCTCGATGTCGCAAAACTGCCGGGTGGGCGCGGCCATGGCGAGCCGATCCGGATGTTCATCGACATGGAACAGGACGCGGCGATCGTGTCGCTGTTCGTCAACAAGGGCGGCCGCAAGTTCCTGATCGCGAGCCATGAGGGCCAGGGATTTATCGTCAACGAGGACGACTGCGTCGGCAATACCCGCAAGGGCAAGCAGGTGCTGAACGTCGAGATGCCGAACGAGGCCCGTGTGGTCACGACCGTCGCGGGCGATATGGTCGCCGTGATCGGCACCAACCACAAGATGGTGATCTTCCCGATCGATCAGGTGCCGGAAATGGCGCGCGGTCGCGGCGTGCGCTTGCAGAAATACACCAGCGCGGGATTGTCCGACGTCACCACCTTCGATTCCAAAAGCGGCCTGACCTGGAAGGATTCAGCGGGGCGCGACCAGAGCCTGACCTGGAAGGAACTGTCCGACTGGCGCGGCAACCGGGCCGATGCCGGCCGGCTGGCGCATGGTTTGCCGAAGTCGAACAAGTTCGGGCGCGGGGTAGAGTAGGGGCGCATTCCAGCGCATCGCGTCGCGGGAATTCCTTCGTACCCCGGGATGACGAAGTCCGTTTTCGTGGCTCGACCTGGAAATCATGCCTGACGGCCGCAGCCGGCATGCCCCCAATCCGGGGGCTCAACGGTTTCGCATTCACCATTGTTTGCAAGGCTGCGGACGCGATAAGGTGGTATCCAATACGCCGAAACGCGGACGTCCGGGGAGGAACAGAATGTATCGAGCAGTTGGTTTGGTGGCCGCGCTCTTGTCGGTTGCGCTGGTCGATGTCGCCCAGGCGCAATCGGAAAAACCGGGCGTCGAGAAGCTTTACATCCTCAATTGCGGCGAGGGCGTCGCCGGCGATATTTCGCGATGGTCGCCCGGGCTCAACGAAGGCAAATCGATGGACTTCGTCGACAATTGCTATCTCATCAAGCATGCCCAGGGCTGGTTCCTGTGGGACACCGGCGTGATGGACTCGGTCGCGGCGATGCCCAATGGCCTGGCGCCCGCCGACCCGAAGGCCGTCACCTGGCACCGCCCGAAAACCCTGGCCGCGCAGCTCGAGCAGCTTGGGGTCAAGCCATCTGACGTCAAGGCGATGGCGGTCTCGCATACCCATCCTGACCATATCGGCAATATCGAGATGTTCCCGACCACCATGCTCTATGTGCAGAAGGCCGAGTATGAATGGCCCGGCGCCAACAACGCGCCCCGGTTCAAGCCGGAGCATCCCGTGACCAAGCTCGAAGGCGATCGCGACGTGTTCGGCGACGGCAGCATCGTCATTATCTCGACGCCCGGCCACACGCCGGGTCACCAGTCGCTGCTGGTGAAGCTGCCCAGGACCGGCGAGGTGGTGCTGACCGGCGATGCCGTCCACTTCAAGAGCAACTGGGACAACCGCGGCGTGCCGACCAACAATTTCAGCAAGGAACAGACGCTGGCCTCGATGCAGAAGATCTCGGACACGCTGACGAAGGATAAGGCGCAGCTGTGGATCAACCACGACCGGGCGCAGCGCGACACCCTCAAAATGTCGCCTGAGTTCTACGACTGAGCGAGCCGGCCGCACAGAATGCCATGGGGATCAGCGGCGCGCAGGCTTGCTGCGGCGCAAGAGAATTGTCAACGCCGCGAGTTGGGCGACGAAAGCCATCACCTGGTTCACGGCGCGCAGATTGCCCCAATACCAGAATCCCTCGAACGCCCGCTGCAGAGTAGCTGGATCGCCCAAGGCTCGAATGCCAAGCATTATGGGTGCTGCCTTCACCGTCAAGACCAAGCCGCCTGCCGCGAACAGGACAGCGGCATAGAGTGGAAACACAGCCGCGCGTGGGACGCTTCGATCGAAATGAAACATGATCGCCGCGGCCAGCGTCAGCAGCGCCCCGCCAAAGGCTTCGGCCGGATACAGGATGAGGCCGTTGCCGAGATCGGCATGCCGGCTAAATTCGGCCCATGAGGTAGCGCCGATCTGCTGCCACGCCGGCATGGCTACGAACGCGCGGTCGATATTTCCGCCCGCCAGCAGACCGGACACGAAGGTCGAGAGGATCAAGAGGAGACGCATGATTGCGATGCTCGCTTCGCATGTCCGCCGCGAGCGTAAGGCAAAGCGGTTGCTCTGCGCAACGGCGGGAGAGCGATCACTTCGCCGCGATGGCCTCGATCACGATCATGAAATCCGCGCCGTATAGTTTCGATACCTCAATTCCGAGGCACGGTGACGGGCGGGGGACCGAGGCCGATCGGCTTCTTGGGCCGCAACGTGCCGACGTAGAACGACAGCCCGGCCACCAGCACGAGTGCGATGAAATAGGCCGCATAGGCTTGCGGCGGCGTGGTCGCCCAGCGCGCAAAACTTCGGATCGTGGCGGCAGGGCCGGTCTGGTTTTCCATGCGGCGGTATTGCTCGAAATGGTGCGCGATGGGAAGAGGCAAGTGGTTGGAGGAGGAGTGTCAATCGGGCGAGGCCGCATCGTGCCGCCCGGTCTTCGTGTTCACGGCGGTGTCGGTTGCTGCCGCAGCAGGCAGAGCGCCAGCAGCGCGGAAAGGCTGAGCGCGGAGGAGACGATCAGGATGCGGCTCCCCATCACGTCGATCAACAGACCGAATGCCAGCGGCGCGGCGGCCTGTGCCATCCGCGCCGGCGCGCCGACAAGGCCGAGGCGATAGCCGTAATTCTGCGGACCGAAGATCGCCAGCGGCAGCGTGCCGCGCGCGATCGTCAGGATGCCGTTGCCGGCGCCGTGGAAGATGGCGAATGCGCTTGCTGCCGCTCCGCCCGCCAGCGCGACGATGGCGGCGCCAATGGGATGCGTCAGGCAGGCAAGCCGGGTCGACACCAGCGGGTGATAGCGGCTGAGAAAACTCGCTTCCACGATGCGGGCCGCCACCTGCGCCGGGCCGATCAGCGCGCCGGCCGATACCGCCTGCAAGGTCGTCGCGCCCGCGGCTTCAAGAATGCGCGGCAGGTGCGCCGCCATCGCGCCGGTGACGCTCCAGGCCGCGGCGAAGGCAAAGGCGAGCAGGATCATGGTTCGATCGATCGGGATGTGCGGTTTGATCGAAACGGCTGCGGCCGCCCTGGCGCCCTTCACCGCCGGCAACATGAAGAAATTGATCGGCAGGCCGATCAGGATATGGGCCAGCGCCCAGGCAAAGCAGGTGTTGCGCCACCCGATCGCCTCCAGCCCCCACGCGGTCAGCGGCCACCCGACCGTGCTGGCGAACCCCGCGATCAGCGTGATGCCGGTGATGGCCCGGCGCGCGGTGTCGCCATAGATCCGCCCCAGCGCGCCGAACGCGGCGTCGTAGAGGCCAAATCCCATGCCGATGCCGAGCAACAGCCAGGCGGCGATCAGCACCGGGATCGAGGTGGTAACACCAAGCAGCCCCAGTCCGGCGGCCAGCGTCAGATTGGACATCGACAGTACCGGCCGGCCGCCAAACAGATCGATCTGCCGGCCGACGCGCGGGCCGAGCACCGCCGAGATCACCAGCGAGCCTGAGAACGCGGCGAAGATCCAGTTCGAGGAGACGCCGAGGTCGCGCGCAATGGGATCGGCGAGGATCGCCGGCAGATAATAGCTCGAGGCCCACGCCAGCGTCTGCGTGGTGCCGAGCGCCAGGATGATCGGAAGCTGGCGAGCGGTTGCCTCAGGCGCCATCAAAATCCCTTGCCGGCGTCATCCGCATCCGCACCCTGTCTTGCCTTGCTGCCCGGCATTTGCATCGTCAACGCTGCAGGCGTCAACATCCGATAATGCCGGTCCACCACAGCAATTATTCGCATCGGGCGCGGCCGATCGGTTGCAAATGCCGGTTTCCGGCAGCACCAGTTCGACGCGTTCCGCCGCATTGCGATCGCCGGCGATGTCGGCGGCAATCGAGCGAACCTGTTCGTATCCGGTGATCATCAGGAAGGTCGGCGCGCGTCCGTAGGATTTCATGCCGGCGAAATAGAAACCGGGTTCGGCCTGCGCCAATTCCCGCGCGCCGTGGGGCCGCACCGTGCCGCAACTGTGTTCGTTCGGATCGATCAGCGGCGCCAGCGCCACCGGGCATTCGATCGCGGGATCCAGCGCGATGCGAAGTTCGCGCACGAAATCCAGATCCGGCCGGAAACCCGTCGCGACAATGAGTTTGTCGACGGTGACGTGACGACCGCAGCAGGCCGCGCCGGCGCCGACGATGAGGCGAGGGCCGTCGGCGGTCACATGCGTGACGCGAAATCCGCTTTCCAGCTTTATTTGACCGGCGGCAACCAGCGCGGCGAATGCGGCGCCAAGCTCGCCACGGGCGGCGAGCTTGTCGTTGGCGCCGCCGCCGAAGGCCTTTGCCGGATCGTCGCCCCGCAGCAGCCAGATCGGCCTGGTTTGCGGCGCCTGTTGGGCGAGCCGCGCGAGATCGGTGAGCGTTCCGATCGCCGAATGTCCCGCGCCGAGCACGGCGACCGATTTGCCGGCATAGCGCGCGCGGTCTTTGCCCAGCACATCCGGCATGCCGTAAGCGATCTTGGCCGCGGCCTGTTGCTCGCCGATGGCGCGGAGACCGTTGGCGCCGGCCGGATTGGGCGAATGCCAGGTGCCGGAAGCGTCGATGACGGCATCTGCCCGCAAAACTCTTGGGCCTTGCCCGTTCTGGTAGCTAATTTCGAACGGCGCGGCTTCGCGGCCTTTGGTCTTGAGCTTGTCGAAGCCGACGCGGCTGATATCGGTGACGCGGCTGGAAGTGCGAATGTGGCTCGCCAGAGTGGTCTTGTTGGCGAGCGGTTCAAGATAACGCTCGAGCAACTCGGCGCCGGTCGGGTACTGGTCGGGTTCGGGAGAATTCCAGCCGGTTGGCGCCAGCAGGCGAGATGCCGCGCGGTCGATGTTGTATTCCCAGGGCGAGAACAGCTGGACGTGCCCCCATTTGCGCACCGCATGCCCGGCGCCGTCGCCGGCCTCCAGCACGATCGGCCGAAGGCCCCGCTCAAGAACATGCGCGGCGGCGGCCAGACCGACCGGGCCGGCGCCGATGATTGCCACCGTCTTGGCTTCGTTCATGGCATCCTCCTATGAAACTAGAATCATCGAAATGAGGGGCGCGAGAAAACTACGCCGCGGTCTTGCTGTCCTTGCCTTCGGCGTCCGCGCAGCACTCGGCAACCAGGAAATCCACCAGCCCCTGCATCACCGCGTAGTTGGCGTGACACACGAGCGTGGTTGCATCGCGGATCTGTGTGACAAGGCCCACCACCACCAACGCCTTGATGTGATGGGACAGCGTCGAGGGCGCGATTTTCAGTTTGTCCTGCAGGCGGCCGACGGGCAGCCCGGCGGCGCCCGCGCGAATCAGCGTGCGGTAGATTTTGAGCCGGGTGGGATTGCCCAGCGCTTCGAGATGTGCGGCGGCGTCATCCAGTTTCATGACGGCAAGATTTTCACGTCCCGGCAATTCTGTCAATTGATAATTCTAGAATAACAGAAATATGAGGAAGCTGGCCGGTAGATCGGTCCGGCTGACGTACCAGTGGATGCCATAATAGCGCGCGGACGATCAGGGGAATCCCGACGACCAGCGGCAGCAGCCAATACGCCATCGGAGGAAGCTGCTTCCAGAGCGGCAGGCTCTTGCCATTGTCCACGTAGAACGCAATCAGAAGCAGAACGTAGGATGCGCCCATTCCAGTGATGTGCAGCCTGGGCCAATGGCGCCAGCGCTGCCGTCTGGCCTGTCGGCCCAAACAGGCCGCGGAAAACGACAACGCACCAAGGACAAACAAATGGTAGTCGTGCGCCCAGCGCACCGCGACGAGGCTGGTCGTGGTCAGGAACACAGCGGCCAAACACCAGAAATAGATCGTGCCGCTGCGGGGATGGCGGCCGGCACGTTTCTCACTCAGCATCGCAATCGCGCCGCTGATCACGCAGGCGAGTCCGAGCAGGATATGAACGCCGACGACGGTCAGGAACACCGGATTGGTAGAGGGAATCTCGATCCCTGCGATTTCAGTGATTGCATCGCCCATGCAGTTTCCCGCTCCGCGCTATGGGTCGCGCGGCGCGAGACTTTAGCCGCGCCGAGGGAGTACGCCAATCAATTGCCTTTGGCTCTCTCGCTGATGGTCAATCCGACAGCGAGCATCGCGATGCCGCCTGCGACGGCACCCGTCAACGATTCGATCGTGAATACCTCGGCGGTCGTGGGTACGTTCAAACTGCCGCTGCCCGTTACCACCGTGACGGCATAGGTTTGCAGAAGCAGCCCGCTCAACCCGCCACCAGCCAGGCCCACCAGACTGTGGCCCCAAAAGCCGAATCGATGCTCATGGGCCGCTGCGGCGGCGATATGGGCGCCGATCAGGCCGGCAATGATCTGGATGACCAGGTTGGCAAGGGTCCATGCCATATTGCTGTTTCTCCTTCTGGATCAGGTTCGGCCGCCTGAAAACCGGCCGGCGGGCTTGACAGAGGGAATCATATCCATAACTCTGGATATATGGAATCCGAAAATGCCATCCTGGCGCTGGCCGCGCTGGCGCAATCGACCCGGCTGGACGTGTTCCGGCTATTGGTGAAACACGAGCCGGAGGGGCTTGCGGCCGGCGACGTCGCGCGGGCGCTGGCGGTGCCGCAAAACACCATGTCGTCGCATCTTTCGATCCTGTCGCGCGCCGGACTGGTTTCGGCGCAGCGCTTTGGCCGCTCGATCGTCTATCGCGCCGATCTCGCCCACCTTCAGGCCGTCATGCTGTTCCTGCTCCGGGATTGTTGCGACGGCCGGCCTGAAATCTGCGCGCCGCTGATCGAGGACCTCACGCCCTGTTGTCAGCCGAAGCCGAAGAGGAAGGCCCCAACCCATGTCTGAGACAGCCCCTGCGCGCATCTTCAACGTTCTGTTCCTGTGCACCGGCAACAGCGCACGCTCGATTCTGGCGGAAGCGATCCTGCGCAAGCATGGCCGCGGCCATTTCCGCGCGTTTTCCGCAGGCAGCCAGCCGAAGGGGAAGGTGAACCCGCTTGCGATCAAGGTGCTCAAGAGCCTCGATTATCCAACGGCAGATCTGCGCTCGAAGAGTTGGGAGGAATTCGCAGGCCCCGATGCGCCGGTGATGGATTTCGTTTTCACGGTTTGCGACAACGCCGCCGGCGAGTCATGCCCGGTGTGGCCCGGCCAGCCGATGACGGCGCATTGGGGCATTGAAGATCCGGCCGAAGTCGAGGGCACGGATATTCAGAAGGAGGCCGCGTTCGTGGCGGCGCTGCGCTACCTCAAGAACAGAATAGCCGTCTTCACGAGCTTGCCGCTCGGCAGCATCGATCGACTGTCACTGGGGACGCGGCTGCGCGATATCGGCCGCGGCGAGGGCGCCAGCGTGTCGCGCCCGGACGTGGCGTAACCGCCATGAACCTGTTCGAACGGTATCTCTCGCTCTGGGTGGCGCTCTGTATCGTGGCGGGCGTCGCGCTCGGGCATCTCTTGCCCGGGCTGTTCGCCGCGATTGCCAGCGCGGAAATCGCCCGGGTCAATCTGCCGGTGGCCGGGCTGGTCTGGCTGATGATCATTCCGATGCTGCTGAAGATCGACTTCGGCGCGCTCGGCCAGGTCCGCGAGCACTGGCGCGGCGTCGGCGTCACGCTGTTCATCAACTGGGCGGTAAAGCCGTTCTCGATGGCCTTGCTGGGCTCGCTGTTCATCGGCCACCTGTTCGCGCCGTGGCTGCCATCGGCGCAAATTCCGTCCTATATCGCCGGCCTTATTCTGCTGGCGGCGGCACCCTGCACGGCCATGGTGTTCGTGTGGTCCAACCTGTGCGAGGGCGAGCCGCATTACACCTTGAGCCAGGTCGCGCTCAACGACGTGATCATGGTGTTTGCGTTTGCGCCGCTGGTCGGCCTGCTGCTCGGCGTCGCCTCGATCACCGTGCCCTGGGCAACGCTGCTGATCTCGGTGGTGCTTTATATCGTGGTGCCCGTCATCGTCGCGCAGCTATGGCGGCGTGCCTTGATCAATGCCGGGCCGATAGCGCTGCCACGAACGCTGCATGTGCTGCAGCCGGTTTCGCTGGTCGCGCTGCTGACGACGCTGGTGATGCTGTTTGGTTTTCAAGGCGAGCAGATCATCGCCCAGCCGCTGGTGATCGTGCTGCTGGCGGTGCCGATCCTGATCCAGGTCTATCTCAATGCGGGACTTGCCTATTGGCTGAGCCGGCGCTTCGGCGTGGCCTGGTGCGTGGCCGCGCCGGCGGCGTTGATCGGCGCCAGCAACTTTTTCGAACTCGCGGTCGCAGCCGCCATCAGCCTGTTCGGCCTCAATTCCGGGGCGGCGCTGGCCACCGTGGTCGGGGTGCTGGTCGAGGTGCCCGTGATGCTCTCGGTGGTCTATCTGGTGAAGGCGTCGCGCGGCTGGTATGAGGCCGGTAGCGGGGCCGCCGTTGCCGTCAACAAGGAAGCGCCGACATGAGCGTGACGATCTATCATAACCCCGCTTGCGGCACCTCGCGCAACACGCTGGCGATGATCCGCCAGAGCGGCGAAGAGCCAGAGGTGATCGAGTATCTGAAAAACCCGCCGGATCGCGCGCGGCTGATCGAACTGATCAAGGCGATGGGAATTTCCGTTCGCGCGCTGCTGCGGGAGAAGGGTACGCCCTATGCGGAGTTGGGGCTTGCCGATCCCAAATGGAGCGACGACGAGTTGATCGATTTCATGCTGGCGCATCCGATCCTGATCAACCGGCCGATCGTGGTGACGGCGAAGGGGACAAGATTGTGCCGGCCGTCGGAGAAGGTGCTCGATCTGCTCGATCATCCCGCGGAAAGTTTCGTGAAGGAGGATGGCGAGGTCGTCGCGCGAGCGACGCCTTGAGGTGGAGCACGCCTTGAGAGCCATGGCCTTCGTCGGTCGGATTGCATGAGGTCGCGTGGAATCCACGCCGGCGCCGCCTCTGCCTCTGGGCAGAGCTTCAGATATTGTCAGCTATCTCTTCGTTAGGAGTTGGGCTTATCATTGAATTGATTCGCGTCGTCCAGGCAACGATACGTTGGTCGATCTCAATTCCAAAGGACGTATGCAATGAGCCGGCCTCGGCCTCGTGCCAAAACCGATGAGCAGAGCAGAACAAAGCGCTCGCTGACCGATCTGTACGACGCAGCCTCGCGCCACTTTTTGTCCAAACGATATGGACCGGCCGAAGACCGCTGTCGGCAGGCATTAGCGCTTGATCCGAGGCACGCGAATTCGCTCCATCTTCTTGGTTTGGTCCACGGGGAGACCAACAGGCTGGATTTGGCCGTCGATCTGATCGCCTCGGCGATCAGATGCAATCCGAATAATCACGAATATTTCTTGCATCTCGGGGATCTGCTTCAACACCAGAACAAGTTGGATGAGGCCAGAAAAAGCTTCGACCTCGCGATCAAGCTGGCTCCGAATCTGGCCGTGGGCTGGATCAGATTGGGAAACCTTCTGCGAATACAGCGGCGATACGACGAAGGGTTGCTAACCTATGAGCATGCTTTTACGCTCGATCCCGACAATGCGGAGGCAGCAGCTCTGAGCGGCGGCGTCTTGCTCGAATTACGCCGGTATGAGGAGGCGCTCGCCAAGTGCGATCTTTCGCTGGCCATTTCCCCGGATCAGGTTGAAGTTCTCTGTGTCAAAGGTGATTGCCTGCGCAATCTCGGTAGGGCTGCAGAGGCCGCGGCTATCTATCGGCGGGCCTCCGAGTTGGCGCCGGACCGTGCGTCTGTCTGGCGGTTGCTTGGAAAAGTGCACGAGCAACTCGGGGATCGTGACGGCGCGATCAAGGCCCTACGCCGAGCGCGTGAAATAGATCCTTCCGATCCGCTCGGTGCGAGCGTCGAATTGATGCGGCTGGGTGCTGACGAATTGTCGGAAATGCCACCCGCCTATGTGCGTGTGCTGTTCGATCAATATGCAGCTACATTCGACTCCGTGCTGGTGGAGGCTCTTGGATATCGCGGACCCTCTGTGTTGTTCGAGGCGGTGCTGTCCGCGTGCCAAGCGCATCAGAAGCCGGCCAATTTCAAACACGCGATCGATCTCGGTTGCGGTACAGGACTGGTGGCGATCGCCTTTGCTGAAATGGTCGATCAATTCGTCGGCATCGACCTTTCGCCGGGTATGATCGAAAAGGCACGCGCCAGGGGTCTCTACGCCGAGCTTAAAGTGACCGATATGCTGGAGGGTCTGCGCACAACGCCTGACTGCGGCGTAGACCTCGTCCTCTCCGCCGACGCGATGATCTATGTCGCCGATCTCTTTCCGGTTCTGAAGGAAGCGAGCCGTGTTCTGGCTTCCGGCGGCCTTTTGGCTGTCACCTTGGAAAGGCACGACGGCGACGGCTTTATTATGGGCGAGGGCAGGCGCTACGCTCATAGTGCCTCTTATGTGCGCGCGTCGATCGAGGCAGTCGGTCTTGTGGTGTTACAGCTTGAACTGCACTCGGCCCGTCACGAGAGAGGCGTGCCCGTGCCGGGCCTTGTGGTCGTTGCGGAAAAATCGTGACTTATTCACTAAGTAAGCGGCACGGCCGTTAAAAGTCTTGGCGCCGCATTTCGTGAAGGAGGATGGCGAGGCCGTTGCGCGGAAGAAACCCTGAGCATTGCGGCCAGGCTTTCGCCGGGCGCGATAGCGCGGCATAATATCGTATGGAACTTAAGCCGCGCCTCGATCTGGTGAACTGGCTGGTCAGCCAGGGGCTCACCGGTTTGCCGGAAAACGACCTGATCCGCGGCTTTTGCGAGCGCTGCCGGGCGTCCGGCCTCGAGCTGTCGCGCGGCCTGGTTTTCATCGACACCCTGCACCCGATTTTTGAGGGGCGCGGATTCCGCTGGAACGATACCGAAACCAACGAGAGCGACACGTTCGAATACGGTCCGACCGGCGAGGGCGATGCGGCGAAAAACTGGCGACGCTCCACCTTCTTCCACATGCTCGAACACGGCCATGACGAGCTGCGGATCGATCTCGCCGACTGTGCCTCGCTCGACTTCTCGATGGTTTCCGAGCTGGCGGAAAAGGGCCACCGGCATTTCGTGGCCTTTGTGCATCGGTTCGGCGAAGCCGGCACCATCGGCCAGATGGACTGCGTCTATTCCTATTGGGTGACCCGGCGCGCTGACGGTTTTGGCGCGCAGGGCCTGTCGGCGCTGCGCGATCTGGTGCCGGTGCTGGGGCTGGCGATCAAGTCGGCGGCCCAGGTGGATATCGCGCGAACGCTGGGCCGGGTCTATCTCGGGCGCGACGCCTCCGAGCAGGTCTTGCGCGGGCGGATATCGCGCGGCGTCACCGAGCGGATCAATTCCGTGCTGTGGTTTTCCGACCTGCGGGGGTCAACCGCGATCAGCGAAAGCGTCACGCCCGACGAAATCATCCCATTTCTCAACGATTACGCGCAAGCCGCGATCGATGCCATCCATGAAGCCGGCGGCGACGTGCTCAAGCTGATCGGCGACGGCGTGCTGGCGATGTTCACTGGCGAGGACCTCGCGGCCGCCAGACGCGCGGCGCTGCGGGCCGAGCATCGTTTCCGGCACAACGTGACCTCGCTCAACGCCCGCCGCGCCGAGGAGGACCGACAAACGACGTCGGCCTATGTCGGGCTGCATGTCGGCGAGGTGTTTTACGGCAATATCGGCAGCGAGGACCGGCTCGATTTCACGGTGGTGGGGCCGGCGGTCAATGAGGTCAGCCGCATCGCCTCGATGTGCCGCTCGGTCGATCGCGAACTCCTGGTCTCATCAGCCTTTTGCACTGGCCTCGACGCAGCCGGGCGCGGTTATCTGGTCTCCACCGGCCGGTTTGCGCTGCGCGGCATCGGCCGCGCGCAGGATCTTTACACCCTCGATCCCGACATCGCCGCCGATGAGGCCACGGCCGGTGGCTACGCAAATTATCTGGCGACATGAATCGCCGAAAGTTGACTCTACGGCGGTCGTTGCGGGCGGCATAATCACACCATCATTCGGTGGAGAAGCGGCATGAACTACCAGGCGATCAACTTCGGCAAAAAGTTCGGATTGTTCGACGAGCAGTGGCAGCCGAAGGTCATTGCCGAGATGAACGACTACCAGTTCAAGATCGTGAAGCTGCGGGGCGACTTCATTTGGCACGATCATGAGGATACCGACGAGGCATTCATCGTGCTGGAGGGAGTTCTTAGGATCGATTTTCGCGACGGCGCGGTGCAGCTGTCGGCCGGCGAAATGTTCGTCGTCCCGAAAGGTGTCGAACACAAGCCCTATGCCGAACACGAGGTCAAATTATTGCTGATCGAACCGCGGGGTGTGCTCAATACCGGCCATCAGGGCGGAGATCGCACGGCCGCGAACGATGTCTGGATTTGAGTGGATTTGATTCATCGAGCGGCTAAATCGCTTTTGCGCATGGCGTCGAGTCCAAAAGACGTCGATGGTCGGGCATAGGCAAGCGGAAGCGACGCCGTCCTTCGGACGGCTGTGCCTGGCCATGATGAACGGAAACCTGTGTGTTCCTCAGCAGGCCCGCGACGCCGTCGCCGCGTCGCCCACCATGTCCGGCTGCCGTGGCAGCGAGACCGCCGGCGACATCAGGATCACCAGGGCCTGTGCCGCGAAGATCGCGACGGCGAGATAGAGGCATGCTTCCGCGCCGTACAAGCCGCCGACAACCGCGCCGAGGGCGGCGCCGACCGGCCGCGCGCCGTAGCTCATGATGTTGATCGCGGACACCCGGCCCAACAGCCGCGGCGGCGTCACCGATTGCCGCAGCGTCGTGGTGGAGATCACCCACAGGATCGGGCCGACCCCGAGCAGGAAGAAGCTCAGGCCCGCCAGCGCAGGCGAAGGAATGAGTGTCGTCAGCGCCATCACGCCGGCCGCGACGAAGCCGGTGACCGGTCCAAGCCCGATCACGGTGCCGAAGGCGAACCGCCGCATGATCCGCGTCGCCAGCAGCGCGCCGACCACCATGCCGACGCCGTACATCGCAAGGGTCGTGCCG
The DNA here is from genome assembly GCF_004799445.1 of Bradyrhizobium sp. Taxonomy (GTDB): domain Bacteria; phylum Pseudomonadota; class Alphaproteobacteria; order Rhizobiales; family Xanthobacteraceae; genus Bradyrhizobium. The sequence goes on along the minus strand of NZ_SSNA01000058.1, from coordinate 30,290 downwards.
ACGCCTGTCGCCGTCAGTCCGAGACGGCGCACCGCATAGGGCACGAACACGGCCAGCAACAGGAACGACCCGGTGTTGAAGATGAACTGCGTGACGAACACCGGCCGCAGCAACGAATGATGCAGGACGAAGACCGCGCCTTCCCGGATTTCCTGCAGCGGATGGCGCCGTGGCACGGGGGCGCGGGCCGGCTCGTAAATCCCGGATAACAGCACCACGGCCATCACCGAGAGTGCCGCGGCAAATCCAAACGCTGGTGCCGCGCCCAGCCATCCCACCAGAACGCCGCCGAGCGCCGGTCCGGAGGCAAACGCGACGGTGCGCGCCAGTTCGATCCGCGCGTTGGCGGTGGGCAAGAGCTGCGGCGTCACCAGCGAGGGCACCAGCGCCGGCGCCGCCACGCTGTAGACCACCGTTCCGCACACAGCGACGAAGCCTGCGAAAGCGAGCAGCGGAAGCGTCAGCCGGTCGAGACCAATCAGCAGCAGGATTGCGAGCAGCGCGATGGCGCGCAGGGCTTCGGCGCCCGCCATCAACCAGCGCCGCGAGATGCGGTCGGCGAGCAGGCCGGCGGGAATGGCGAACAGGATGAACGGCAGCGTCAGCGCGGTCTGCAACAGGCCGGTCTGGCCTTCGCCGACGCCAAGCATCAGCACCGCGACGATCGGAGCTGCGGCGAGCGCGACCTGTTCGGCCGATTGGGCGGCGAGATTGGACCAGGCGAGCCGGTTGAAGGTCGGCGGCAAATGCAGAGTTTCGGTGGCGGTCATGACAAATTCCTGAATTGTCGATTTGACCGTTACACTCGCGCCGCGCGAGCACGGAAGCCACCCGCTTTCCGATCAGCTGGAGCATGATCCGGAAAAGTGGGAACCGGTTTTCCCTCGCGACAAACGCGAAAGCGTTTGCGCGGAGATCGTGCTCAAACAAAGAGATAAGATCGTGATCCGATTCAACCTGATCGGATCATGATCTGGAGACGCCGAGGTTCCCCTGCTATAGCGCCAGGCCCCAAGCCTCCGGCAACGTACGAAACGCCAGATGCATGCCGTCGCTAAGCGCGGCGGTCTTGAACCCGTGGCGGGCCCAGGCCAGGTTCAGCGCGTACTTGGTGAAGATCGAGACATGGCCGTTGCGCGGCCCGACATACCACCACGACAGGCCGTGATTGTCGAAGTCCGCGGGCTGCGTGAGCGTCGAATAAAACACCGCGCCGGGCTCGGCGACATAATCGGCGATCCGGGCAATGCCGGCGAGAGGGTCGGGCAGGTGTTCCATCGTCTCGAAGCACGTCACCAGATCGAATTTCCCGTTTGGCGGGCAGGCATGTTCCGGCACCATCGGATCGTAGGTCACGGCCTCCATAAAACCGCTGGCGCGAAGCGCTGAACAGAACACGTCGTTGCCGCCGCCGTAATCCAGCACCCGCATTTGGGCCTTGTGGCCGGCCCAGAGGTTGGCGACCATGCCTGCATTGGAGTTCGGCCGCACGGTTTTGTATTCCGGATCGAACAGGTGGTAGTCATCGTTGTAGATGTGGGTCTTGAACTGATCCTCGCTCCAGTCATCGAACGCATCGGTGAAGAGAAAGCCGCACGCCGAGCAGCGGCGGTAATAGACCGGCACCCCTGACAGGGGAGGGCGGATGCCGCCGGGAATTTCACAGGGGCGATGCAGATCGACGACGCCGTAAAGTTCTGCGGGGCCCTGACAAATCTTGCACGATGATACCGTCGCCGATGCCGGCCTGAGGCCGAGCTGGTGAGAATTCATGGCGACACCTCCAAGCCCGCATCGCCACGCGCCTTCAGGCACCTGGACGCGGTCTCCGTTGCACACGGATCGCGACGGCGAGTCAGTGGCGCACCGCGCCCCATCAAGGATTAGCCATGGCTAATTTTTCGTTAATTGGCGGTATGCTCGGGTTCCGGGGCAGGCTTCCTAGATGCAGTTGCAAATGAGTTGCAATAAAAGAAAATATCGGCCATCCTGACGAAATGGACGCACGATCCTCTGATTTGGGCCCCGATTCCCTTCCCAAGGGGGCTACTGGTGCCCCCGTGGAAGCCTCCGGCTGGCGCGGGGAACGGGGGGTGCCGTCCCTGGCGGGCATGTTCGCGTCGGTCAGGACAGCGAAGCAGGGGCCGTTCTGGCGCAAGCTGCTGGCGTTTCTCGGCCCGGGCTATCTGGTCGCCGTTGGCTATATGGATCCCGGCAACTGGGCGACCTCCCTCGCCGGCGGGTCCAAATTCGGCTACGCGCTGTTGTTCATCGCGCTGTTGTCCAATGTGATGGCGATCGTGCTGCAGTCGCTGTGCACGCGGCTCGGCGTCGGCGCCGGACGCGACCTCGCCCAGGCCTGCCGGGATGCCTTTCCGCGCTGGGTGTCGTTGCCTCTGTGGCTGTCGGCGGAGGTCGCCATCACCGCGACCGATCTGGCCGAGGTGATCGGCACCGCGATCGGCCTCAACCTGCTGTTTCATATTCCGCTCGAGATCGGCGTCATCATCACCGCGGCCGACGTATTCCTGATCCTCGCACTGCAGGCGTTCGGCTTTCGCTGGATCGAGGCGTTCGTCGTGGCGATGCTGGGCGTGATCGCGGCGTGTTTTGCCGTGCAGATTGCGATGGCCGATCCGGACTGGGGCGCGGTGCTCCGGGGGTTTGCGCCGACGTCGGACATTCTGGCCAACCGCGAGATGCTGTATCTGGCGCTCGGGATTCTCGGCGCCACCGTGATGCCGCATAATCTCTATCTGCATTCCGGGCTGGTGCAGACCCGCGGCTATGGCGATACGATCGAGGACAAGCGCGAGGCGATCAATCTGGCGAACATCGATTCCGCCATCGCGCTCTGCCTGGCCTTGACCATCAACGCTTCGATCCTGATCCTGGCGGCGGCGACGTTTCATCGGGTCGGCAGGATCGATGTCGCCGAGCTCGACCAGGCCCATGCGTTCCTGGCGCCATTGCTCGGCTCGACCCTGGCGCCGACGCTGTTTGCGATCGCGCTGCTATGCTGCGGGCTGAACTCGACCATCACCGCGACGCTATCGGGTCAGATCGTGATGGAGGGGTTTCTCAATTTGCGCATCGCGCCATGGCTGCGGCGGCTGGTGACGCGGGGCATCGCGATCGTGCCGGCGGCGGTGGTGACGATCTGGGCCGGCGAGAAGGCGACGGGTCAGCTCTTGATCCTGAGCCAGGTGGTACTCAGCCTGCAACTGCCGTTCGCGGTGGTGCCGCTGGTGGCGTTCACCGCAAGCCGCCGCAAGATGGGAGCGTTCGTGGCGCCGCGCTGGCTGACCGTGCTGGCGACGGTGACGGCGGTTGTGATCATCGCGCTGAACGCGAAACTGGTGTGGGATTATGTGAGGGGGTGAGGGTTGCGGGATGCAGCAATACAAACCGGTATCATCGCCCGGCTTGACCGGGCGACCCAGTATTCCAGAGACGGTGGTGATAAATCGAGAAGCCGCAGCGTACTGGATACCCGCATGCGCGGGGTATGACGGCCTGAGTCAATCCTGCGGCTCGCTCGTCACTTCGCCTGACGCGTCGATCCGCAGCCAGCCGGAAGGCGCGAGGCGCTGCTGCGGCAGGAAGCGGCCCTTGTAGTCCATCTTCTTCGAGCCTTCGATCCAGTAGCCGAGATAGACATAGGGCAGTCCCAGCCTGCGGGCGCGGGTGATGTGGTCGAGGATCATGAAGGTGCCGAGCGAACGGCCTTCCTCCGACGGTTCGAAGAACGAATACACCATCGACAGGCCGTCGCTGAGCACGTCGGTCAGCGCAACCGCCACCAGACCATTGCCGCGCCCGGTGATGCCGCTGTCGGTGCCGCGGCGGCGGTATTCGATGATGCGGGTTTCGACGTGGCTGTCCTCCACCATCATCGCGTAATCGAGCACGGTCATGTCGGCCATGCCGCCGTGGCGGTGCCGCTGGTCGAGATAGGCACGAAATACCGAATATTGCTCCGAGGTCGGCACCGCGCTGCGCTGCTCGCCGATGATGTCGGCATTGCGGGCCAGCACCTTCCGAAAGCCGCGCGACGGCCGGAACTCGTTGGCGATCACGCGAATGGAGACACAGGCACGGCACTGGTCGCAGGCCGGCCGATAGGCAATCGACTGGCTTCGCCGGAAGCCGCCATGGGTCAGGAGGTCGTTGAGGTCGCCGGCCTTTTCGCCCACCAGATGCGTGAACACCTTGCGCTCGTGGCGGCCCGGCAAATACGGGCAGGGCGAGGGCGCCGTCAGGTAGAATTGCGGGGTGTCACGCGAGTGCTGGGTCACGGGATGTCGTCAGTCTCCGAAAGGGCAAAGCCAAGCCAGCATCGCGCCATGGAGGCTAACGGTCAATTGGTTTGCAAACCGTTTGCTGGCATGGCCGTGGGGTCAAAATGTTCGCGCCGGCTGCGCCACCGGGTTGCGGACCGAGCTGTTGATGACAACGGTTCCCAGCACGATGTCGTGCAGCAGGCGCCGCCGGCCGTTAAACAGCCCGACCAGCAGCACCAGCGGCGACAGAAACGATATCGAAATCCAGAACAGCACCGCATGCGTGGCGCCCAGAACAAAATAACCGGGCGCCCCGTACCAGGTACGCAGTTCCAGATCCATCACGCGCATGCCGAGCGTCGCCGAATAGGGCCCGCCAATCGAGGCGCCGTAGTAAAGGATGGCCCAGATGATCGAGGCCGGCCATGCCAGCCAGAACAGGGCCCAGCCGAGCCCCAGCGTGATCAGCCCGAACACGGCGATAAACAGGTAGCCCACGATCACGGGGACCGACAGCACCACGAGGTCGATCAGGAACGCGAACACCCGCCGCGTCAGCACGCCGCGAAACAGTTCGGGCTGCGACAGCGGATCGAAGGCATGCGCCTGAAAATTTGTCCCGCCGCCGTAGTAGCCGCCGCCGGTATTTCCAGAACCGCTGTCTGACATGGTCCGTCCTCCAAGAAGGGTGCCCTGCGCAGGACATGGGAACCCGCCGCCATGCCGCAAGTCCCGGGATCATTAACAGGCAGCAATATTCCGGCGATTCCGCGGCCGGGGCGCCTGGGCCGCATGGTTTGGCCGAAAGGATGCGCGTTGCCGTCATCGGGCTTGGCGGTATTGTTCGAGAACAATCGAGATCCCGGCAAACCTCAGGGGCCCGGTGCATGCCGAAACAAGCCAACGCCTCCGCTGAGGACTTTTACCGCGCGGTCGCCGCCCGCTACGCCGGCAAATCCGACGCCGGCCGGTCGAAGGGCTTTGGTTCGAACGCGCTGAAGGTCAACGGCAAGATCTTTGCCTCCCTGACCAAGGGCCGGCTGCTTCTGAAATTGCCTGAAGCCCGCGTCGATGTCCTGGTGAAGTCGAAAAAGGGCACGCGGTTTTCAACCGGCGCCGGTCGCGCCAAGAAGGAGTGGGTGACGGTCGGGCCGAACAGCGCGCGCGAATGGCTGGCGCTTGCGGAAGAAGCGCGCGCCTATGTGAGCGCACTCGCCGGCTAGCCCGAACGCAAGCAGTCCAGCTAGGATTCCGCCTTCAGCTTCTCCGCCGCCTGCGGCGCAAAATAGGTAAGAACCCCGTCGGCGCCGGCGCGCTTGAACGCCAGCAGGCTTTCCATCATCGCCCGCTCGCCGTCGATCCAGCCATTGCCGCTGGCGGCCATGATCATCGCGTACTCGCCGGACACCTGATAGGCGAAGGTCGGCATCCCAAAGGTGTCTTTGACCCGCCGCACGATGTCGAGATAGGGCATGCCCGGCTTCACCATCACCATGTCGGCGCCCTCGGCGATGTCGAGTTCGACCTCGCGCAGCGCCTCGTCGGAATTGGCGCTGTCCATCTGGTAGGTGCGCTTGTCGCCGCTCAGCGTCTTGGCCGAGCCGACGGCGTCACGGAACGGGCCGTAGAAGGCGGAGGCATATTTCGCGGCATAGGCCATGATCTGGACGTCGAGAAATCCGGCGGCGTCCAGCCCTTCGCGGATCGCGCCGACGCGGCCGTCCATCATGTCCGACGGCGCGATGATGTCGCAGCCGGCTTCCGCCTGCACCAGGGCCTGCCGCACCAGTACCGCCACCGTCTCGTCGTTGAGGATCCTGCCGTCCTCGATCAGCCCGTCATGGCCGTGGCTGGTGAAGGGATCGAGCGCCACATCGCAGAGCACGCCCAGGCCGGGAAATTCCTGCTTGATGGCGCGCACCGATTTGCACACGAGATTGTTGGGGTTGACCGCCTCGGAGCCGAGCTCGTCGCGCAAGCCCGGCTCGGTATAGGGAAACAGCGCGATGCAGGGGATGTTGAGTTTCACCGCGCGCTCGGCATCGCGCACCGCCTGGTCGACCGAAAGCCGTTCCACGCCGGGCATCGAGGCGACGGCGCTGCGCTTGTTGTGGCCATCGGCCACGAACAGCGGCCAGATCAGGTCGTCGGTGGTGAGAACGTTTTCGCGCACCAGGCGGCGCGCCCACTCCGCCTTGCGGTTGCGGCGCGGCCGGACCACCAGGTCGAGGCTGGGGGCGGAGAGGGCGGTCTTGCCGCGCGGCGCGTCGCGCATTTCGATCGGACGCCCGAATTTGATTGCCATTTGATGTTCTCTCCTCGCGCGGCAGGCTGATTTCGATCCGTTCCTAGCACTTTGCGGGGCTTTCGTCACCGCGGCCTTGACCTGTCGCAAGTTCAATTGAACTTGCCGCAAGCCCGATTGATTTTGCCGCGCCGAGGGGCCATGAGTGTCCCCAACGGCTTAATCCTTGAGGTCATGAGCAGCACTCCCCTGATGTCCGAAACCCCAACGCGCGACCCGTCACGGGACCATGCCATGTCGGTGGCGGCGATTTCGTCCGAACGCATCGAATCCGACGATAATGTGTGGACCCGCAGGCTCGTGCTGTTCCTGCGCATCATGGCGGTCGTCTCCGTCGCCAAGGGGCTCTACCACTGGGCCCAGGTGACGGGCTTCATCGGCGGCGAAGAGGAAGCCTTCGAAAACCAGCCGATGGCCTGGCAGACCGCCACCGTGTATTTCGCCGTGATCGAACTGGTCGCCGCCGTCGGACTTTGGCTGGCGACGCCGTGGGGGGCGGTGGTGTGGCTGACGACCGTGGTGTCGATGGCGGTGATCGAGCTGATGTTTCCGGGCATCTACGGCGGCAGCCTGGTGGTGGTTGGATTTGAAGCCGTGATGCTGGCGGCCTATCTGGCTCTGGCCTGGATGGCGGCGCGGGAACGACCGCCATAGCGATCGCGCCAGGGTGCTCTCGTTCGCCAGCAACCTGTCGACCGGTAGCACGCCGCCGATTGGAAAAAGATGTATGCGATCTCCGAAAAGCCGGGGGTAGCCTATACAAATTATTTCTGGAATTTTCGCGGTAACTTTTCGGTCACCCTAACGTCCCGCCACACCTGTTACGCAGGCGTTTCAAATTTGAACGAAGCTGTTCCCATATGCGACAGCGACCGCCAACGAAGCGTGAACAGGGAGGGCGCACCGTCAATGAAAGGTTGCGAAAAGTCCTTGTCCGGTGGGCTTAATCCGCGATTCACTGTCTTAAATTCATGATCTCTTTATTGTCTTATTTAAGCTGATCTTCAAACGCGCCCCTTAAGTTGAAGCTATCAGGCGGGACCAAAGTTTCGTCGAATAAGTCGATAAAAACGACAACAGGGGAAGTGTCATGATGAAAGCCGTTGCAACGGCGGTGGAAACCGCCGAGCGCGCTCCGGGTCAGACTCCGGTACAGCCGCTCTATCTCGAAGCGTTGACTTTGGTGGAACGGCTGCATCGCCGTTTGCTCGACGTCATCAAGGACGAATTCGATCGCCGCGGCCGCGCCGACATCAATTCGGTGCAGGCGCTGCTGCTCTATAACATCGGCGACAAGGAACTGACAGCCGGCGAGCTGCGCACCCGCGGCTATTATCTCGGCTCCAACGTTTCCTACAATCTGAAGAAGCTGGTTGAACTCGGCTTCCTCGACCATCAGCGTTCGCGCGTCGATCGCCGCTCGGTCCGCATTCGCCTTACCGCGCAGGGCCAGGAAATCCGCCGCATCGTGGATGCGCTCTACCAGAAGCACGTCAAGACCGTCGAACAGGTCGGCGGCATCTCCAACGAGGAGTTCGCGACCCTCAACAAGTCGCTGCACCGGCTCGAGCGGTTCTGGACCGACCAGATCCTCTACCGGCTCTGAGATTTCTTTCGGCCAAGCCGGCGATCTGAAAAAGACCGGCAGCCAATCAATAACAACAACAGAGACTTCCCCCAGCGCATTGGTCCGGCTTTCCCGGGCCGGTGCGTTTTGTCTTTTCGGCGCTGCAAAAACCGGTTTCCCGAAATGGAACTTTTGCGCTGCGGCAGGCTTATCTTCCCAAGTTGGAGGACAGGCCATGCTGATCGAGCGCGGATTGCGGGTAATGAGCGTCGAAGTGGTGGGCGATGCCTATGCCATCGCCGCGAATTATCTGCGCCGCACCGGCGTCATCCCCGACAGCCTCGCCACCAACGAGGCGCTTCTCGAAAGCATCGTGTGGATGTTCGATCGCGGTGAATACAACAAGATCAGGCTCGCCAACAAGGCGATCGCGAAGTTTGAAGCCGCAGAACTGGTTTAGCCAAAGAGGATTTCATGGAAGCCGCCATCGACCGTATCATGATGACCTACGATCTGTTGTTGAACCGCTCCGCTGCGGCCAGCGCCGACGCGCGCGCCAAGGTGACGGATTACGTCACCACGCTGTTCGAGGCCGGCGAGAGGGACATGCATCGGCTCACGGTGTGCGGGCTGACATATTTGCGCGAACTTGACGGTTCAAGCGATCCAGTGAAGGCCGGGTTCACCGGGCTTTGAGCGCGGCAAGGCGCACGGGACATTAGTGGAAACGGCCCTTGTCGATGGCGGCCGTCGTATTTGCGGCAGACGCCGTCGCCTGGTGCGGCATACCCGTTGATCGGCTTTGAACGGCTACGAAGCTGACCAGAAGCAGCAAAGCCAACCCGTAGAAAAGCCCATAGCTGTTTCTCCATTTGCGAAAGGTCAGCCTGTCGTCATTTGTCGAGATATATTTGCTGAAGTCGCGATGCATCGCCGCCACCGGGTTTGCGTTGAGGTGAGGGCCGCCATGGCGGGCTCCCGATCACAACCCTTTAGAATCGGGCCGTCTGGCATTGGTAGCCCACCCCGTGCTTGGGGGCTGTGAACCAGCTCACATCGCCTGACAAAAATGCGGTCCCATGGAGCAGAGTTCGGGTTGCTTGCGGGGCGGCTTTGCGAGCGACAGGGAGCCATCGCTGTGGGCGCGTGCCGCTTCCCGCGCCCGCCGCTACAGCTTCCTGGCGGTCACAATCTGGATCTGCTGGTTGACCGGCGCTTTCGGATGCTCGGGATCCAGCAATTGCTCTTCGCCCAGACCGACCGCCTGAATGCGTTTTGGCGAGATTTTGAAGGTCGTCACCAATACGTCACGGATCGAATCGGCGCGTCTTTGGCTCAAGGTCAGATTGTATTCACGCTTACCCGTCGACTCGGTATGGCCGACGATCAGGAAGCCATAGGGCAGCATCCTGGGATCGGCGAAGGCGTCGGCAATGCGCCCGAGCATTCGGTAGGAATCAGGCCTGATGACCGGAGAATCGGGGTTGAACTGGATATCCAGATTGAGATGCGGCAGCTTGCGCAGTTGAGCGGCGACCGGCGGCCGCTTCAATGCGACGGCATCGACCTTCGACTTGACGCGATCGGAAGCCTGCTGGCGCAGCACCGCGGCATCCAACTCTGCCGTGGTTTCCAGATCGGCGAGTTGACTGACCATGTTTTCCGTCGTGACAACCGCCTGCGCCAACGCTGCAGCCACCGGCATCGCGACCATCAGGCAGACCGTCAACAGAGCCATGTCGCGCCGGGCTTTCTTGCCTGGTTGCATCAGCGATACCCCGCCTCGCTGATCGCCTTGTTGCAGTTCAAGGTCATCCCGCGCGGACCTTTCAACAGGCATGCGAGAACGTCGACGAAGACGTTCTGCGCGTCAGCGCAGTATTTTTTTTGATCGCGCTCGCACATCTTGGCGAACGCCGCGCGCGCCGCCACGCGCTTCTGGATCGCATCGAAGGCTCTGCCGTAGTCGGCCCTGCACTGCGGCGAAACCGTATCCTGGTTGCGGGTGAGGCACTCCTTCAGGCGAGGCGCATCGAAGTTAACGCCGAAGCAATTGGCGTCGATATCCTTGCCACAGCTTTCGCCCAGCATCGCCGCGGCGCTTTCAAAGCTCATCGTCTCGGCGAACGCCGGCGACGTCGTGGCCATCAGGAGAACAAGCGCGATGGGTCGGAGCTGGATCATGGCTTCAACTGAACTGGCGAAGCCCTCCACCGTCAAGGCCCGAAATAGGCGCAAGCCGGGTTATGATGGAGCCGATGCCGTGCAAATGGGTCCTGGCAAGCCAATAGTGGGTATTCAGGGTATTGCCGGATGAACCGACCGGCTGGTACCGCGCAATTGGCCGGCTCGCGACGGGCTTACGCGGCGTTTTTGCGCGCGATGGCGGCGGGCGCGGCGATCTCGACGTTCGCACGGACCGTGACGGTGTTGCGGCCCAGCGCCTTGGCCTGGTAGAGGGCCGCATCGGCCGCCTCGACCAGCCACGCCGGCGTTGCGGCCAAACGTCCCGGATTACAGGACGCCACACCCGCGCTCAGCGTCACGACGCCGAGCGGGCCGGCCTCGTGCCGGATCGCCAGCGCACGGATGGCGGCCTGCATGTCGCCGGCGATCTGGACGGCGCCGGCAAGGTCGGTTTCCGGGAGCAGGATCGCAAATTCCTCGCCGCCGTAGCGCGCGGCCATGTCGCCCGGCCGGCGCAGCACGCCCTGCACCGCGGCGCTGATGGCGCACAGGCAGGCGTCGCCGGCCGGGTGACCATATTCGTCGTTGAAGGTCTTGAAGAGGTCGATATCCACCATGATCAGCGACAGCGGCTGCCCGTTGCGCGCCGCGCGCTGGAACTCGCGCGCGATGGTCTCGTCGAAGCAGCGGCGGTTGGCCAGCCCCGTCAGCCCGTCGCTCAGGGCCTGCAGCCGCGTGGCCCGATTGGCCTGATCGACCCGATAGCCCAGCACGCCGATCACCATCAGGATGCTCAGCACGATCGCGCCATGCACCCGCAACTGGCCGTACCATTCGCTCAACACCGTCGAGCTGTTCTCGGCGACCATGGCGGTCATGGGATAATGCGGCAGATGGCTGGACGCTCCGACCCGGTTGACGCCGTCCTTGGGCGACAGATATTCGAGCGCGCCGGCGGGGGCTGCGGCCAGTGCTGCGAGTTCGCCGTCGCCGAAGGAATCCGGACTGCTGGCGAGCAGCATGCCGTTGTCCGCGACCAGGCTGATGAAACCGCCGGATTTGAGCTGGACCGTTTCGAACAGCTTGCGGAAGGAGTTCATCGACACGCTCGTCACCACGATCCCGGCGAAGCTGCCATCTATGGCATTGATCCGGCGCGATACCGTGATGTTGATCGAGCCGTCGACCTTGCTCCTGACCGGCTGCCCGACGAAGGCGTCGCGGGTGTCATGGCTGCTGAGAAAGCGGAAATAGTCGCGTTCCCGGTAATTCAGGCCGACCGGATGCAGAACCAGCGATTTGACGATGGCGTTGCCGTCCTTGTCGGTCAGGCCCATCTCATGGATCGCCGGCAGAGCCGAGGCGAGCGACGTCATCAGGCCGTAGAGGCGTTGCAGGGTTTCGGGGTTGGCGCCTTCGACCTCGACCCGTTGCGCCAGCGTGGCGACGACGGTGTCGGCTGTCTTGAGCGTGCTCTCGATCTGCTGGGAGAGCGATTCGGCCAGACTCGCCGTCACGATCCCGGCGCTGCGCAGGCTGGCTTCGCGCACATGCCACATCTGCCAGGCCTCGATCCCGACCAGGGCCGCGGACAGGCAGAGGGCAAAAGCAATGGTCCAGCTCAGCCAGGACGAACGCAGGAACGCTGGTGTGATTTTGGGCGAAACGGGCGGGGGGTGATCTGTCTTGTCATAACGCGCGGACGCTACGGGCAATATGCTCAAGCAGCACTAACGCGACCGGATAAAATTCGGCCTATTGCTAACAAGCTGAATCCATAATGTCTCTTATTTTAACGTTCGCGGTACCTGCTGTTCAACCAATAAAGCTCATGCTTGATCGAAGGCATTTTAATCCGCGCGATCTAATTGGCGGCCTCAGCTTCCCCAGGCTGGGCCGCTTCTTGTTTCGGCCGTGAATTCCCGGGTTCTTCAATTCATTAAATCTTCGATAGTGAGCGATATTGACCAGCCGCGCCGGAACTCGGGAGAGCATGATGGCTCGATCACCGACTCTCATCGGCATCTACCGGTGACTGAGAGCTTTGTGCTCCCGCCTGATCCAAGGTGGGGAGTATGCCCCGATTACAACAATCATTGACCGCTATTGAGCGTCCTCGCTGTTCTCGTTGCCAAACGCGGATGATGCTGGAGCGCATTTCACCAGGACCAATTGGTTTCGAACAGCAATTGTTCGAATGCCCCAAATGCGATCACGTTGAGATAATCGTCGTTGCATCGGATCCCTTCAAATCGAAGGCGATCGGATGGCTTTCCGGAGAACTCAGAGCGCCGAACTGAGGCAAATGCCATGCTCGACAAACAAAATCAGGGCCCACAGTGCACGGCTTGCGGTTCACCCATGAAGCTCTCCGCGATTGAACCGAGCTGCACTGGCCAGGATTTGAGAACGTTTACTTGTCCAGAATGCAAAAGAGTTCAGCGCCACATCATCGAGAGCGCCGTGACTGAGATTTGGCTAAAGCCGAGGCGATCGGTGAAGTGATGTATCGGCGCGAAGAGTGTCTGGTCCAAGCTTCGATCTGTCGTGAGAAGGCCAGAGCCGATCCGGCGCATCACGACTATTGGATCGACCAAGCGGTCGTGTGGCTTCAACGTGCCATCCAAGCCAGTCGAGGGAACGCGGTCACTCATCCGATTTAGCAGCATGATTTCAAAGCCGGCGCATTCGGCCGACTCAGTTAGTCTGGAATTTTACGTCTCACATGGCATTCGTATTTTCATGCCGAAGGTACCAAAAAAGGCGACGTCGCAGCTATCCGGATACCGGTAGTTTCAGGGAACCCGCTACTTTAAGGCAGGTGTGGCGGAGGGGTTGACGGTGTTTCCCCTTGAAGCGCGTAGACTGATTTCAGGAATCTCTCGCCGCTGGGGTCGCCGGGCTCATGGCGCTCAGTCGAACACGGCAACTGGGCTGGAGAAATACGATGAAGAAAGCTTTATTGGGTGCGGTCGGTCTGGTCATGTTGGGCCTCTCGGCTCCGGCGAGCGCCGCCGATTTGGCGGCCCGGCCATACACCAAGGCGCCGTCCCCGGTGGCTGTTCCCGTTTATGACTGGAGTGGATTCTATGCCGGTATCAACGGCGGCTGGGGCTCCGCCCACAAGTGCTGGGACATAACCGAGGGCTCTCAAGGTACTATTGTCTTTGCTCCGCCCGTTTCCATGGGTTGCCATGATGCTACCGGAGGCACTGTAGGCGGTCAGGTCGGCTATCGTTGGCAGATGACCAGTTGGGTATTCGGCGTGGAAGCACAGGGCAACTGGGCCGGCTTCAAGGGCTCCAACAACAACGTGGTTTTTCCGGCATTCCCGCTCACCGACCAATCAAAAGTGGATGCGTTTGGTCTGTTCACGGCTCAGGTTGGCTATGCTTGGAACAATGTGCTGCTCTATTTGAAGGGTGGCGCTGCGGTGGCTGATGACAAGTACATGACGTTCAATACTCCCACCGGCCTGCCTTTCGACCAAAGCAGTGAAACCCGCTGGGGCGGTGCCGTCGGCGTTGGTCTCGAATACGGTTTTGCTCCAAATTGGTCGGTTGCTTTCGAGTACGACCACTTGTTCATGGGCACGCACAACCAACGGGGCCATGGACTCGGAAACTTCGCGACGGCGCCGCTGGGCGGTTTTACGGGAAGTGCTGACGTCCATCAGGACGTCGACTTGGCGACCGTGCGAGTCAACTACCGCTTTGGTGGTCCGGTGGTCGCGAAGTACTGATCTGATCTATCTCCAGCAAATTAAGCCCCGGCATTGTCCGGGGCTTTTCTGTACCCGCTTCGACGGACGGGTGCCCGAGCGATCAGTTGCCCCGCCACATCAGCCTGCTCCAATGCCGGAAGCGATCGAGATACAGATAGACGACAGGTGTGGTGTAGAGGGTAAGGATCTGACTTAGGACCAGTCCGCCGATGATCGTGATGCCGAGCGGCTGGCGGAACTCGCTGCCTTCACCGAGGCCCACGATCAGCGGCACGGCGCCGAGCAGGGACGCCATGGTGGTCATCATGATCGGCCGGAAGCGCAGCAGGCAGGCTTCGTAGATCGCGTCGGCCGCCGGCAGGCCACGCACGCGCTCGGCATCGACCGCGAAATCGATCATCATGATGGCGTTCTTCTTCACGATGCCGATCAGCAGGATCACGCCGATCATCCCGATGATGTCGAACTGGGTGTGAAACAACATCAGCGCCAATACCGCCCCGACGCCGGCCGACGGCAGCGTAGACAGGATCGTCAGCGGATGGACGAAGCTCTCATAGAGCATCCCAAGCGAGATGTAGATCGTCGCAAGGGCCGCAAGCACGAGATAGGGTTCGCTGGCGAGTGACTCCTGGAAAATCTTGGCGGCGCCCTGGAACGAGCCGTGGATCGTCGCCGGAACTCCGACCTGGCGCATGGTCGCCTCGATCGTCGCCACGGCTCCGCTCAGCGAGACGCCTGGCGGGAGGTTGAACGAGATCGTGTTGGCGACCAGAAGCCCCTGATGGTTGACGACAAGCGCCGTCTCGCCCTGTCCGAACCGGGCGACGCTGGAGAGCGGAATCATCGTCTCCTGGCTGGTTGAGACCGCGGTGCCGGTCGACGATACGCCTTTGCCGGTGGCGCCGATGGAGTTGGTTGCAAGATTCCGGGCCGCGCTCGCCGCGACGGAATTGACCGAGGCCGCCTGGGTCGGCGAAACGACCGTCCCGGCCACGGCATTGGTCGTTTGCGATCCGCTGGCCGGTCCGCCGAGGGTAGAGACATAGACATCCTTCAGCGTCTCCGGATTTTGCCAGTATTCGGGCGCCACCTCCATGATCACGTGGTACTGGTTGCGCGCCACGTAGATGGTGGAGACCTGCCGCTGACCGAAGGCATCGTACAGCGTGTTGTCGATCTGGCTGACCGTGATCCCGAGGCGTGAGGCGGTATCGCGGTCGATGACCACACCGGCCTGAAGGCCCTTGTTTTGCTGGTCGCTGCTGACGTCAGTGAGAGTGGGTATGGGCTGAAGCGCGGCGACGATCTTCGGTGTCCATTCATTCAGTTCCTCGGAAGTCGATCCCTGCAGCGTGTACTGATACTGCGCGTTGCCGGAGCGGCCGCCGGTGCCGAGATCGCCTACCGCCTGCAGGAACAGCGTGGCACCGGACACGGCGGCTAGCTCGTTCCGCAATTGGCCGATCACCTGCTCGGCCGACAATTTGCGGTCGCGAAGCGGCTTGAGTGACGCGAAAACGGTGCCGGAATTGGTCGAGCCCGCGCCCGGACCGAGGCCGCCACCGGTGAAGCCGACAGCCGTATCGACCGAGGGATCGTCTTTGACGATGTTGACGAACTGCGTCAGCTTCTGCTGCATCAACTGAAACGAGATGCTTTGATCGGCCTGGATCGATCCGACCAGCAGCCCGGTATCCTGCTGCGGCACGAAACCCTTTGGCACGGCCCCGTAGAGATAGAAATTCAGGCCGAGGACCGCAGCCAGAACCAGCATGACCGAGCGCGGATGACGCAGCGCAATGTTGAGCGTCCGCCGATATCCGCCCAGCAGCGCGTCGAACAGGCGTTCGCTCGCCCGATAAATCCGTCCGTGCGGCCGGTCGCGCTCGCTGCGCAGCAGCACCGCGCACATCATCGGCGTCGTCGTCAGCGAAACCACCAGCGAGATCACGATGGCAACGGTGATCGTCATGGCGAATTCGCGAAACAGCCGGCCCACCAGGCCACCCATCAGCAGGATCGGGACGAACACCGCGATCAGCGATATGCTCATCGACAGCACCGTGAAGCCGACCTCTCTCGATCCCTGCACCGCAGCCTGCAGCGGCGGCGTTCCGGCATCCAGATGACGGGAAATATTTTCCAGCACGACAATGGCGTCGTCGACCACGAAGCCGGTCGCGACCGTGAGCGCCATCAGCGAGAACAAATTGAGGCTGTAGCCGAGCAGGTACATCACGGCAAACGTCGCGACCACGGAGACCGACACCGCCACCACCGGCACCAGCGTCGCGCGCGCGCTGCGCAGGAACGCGAACACTACGAGGATGACTAGAACCACCGCAATGATGAGGGTGATTTCCACGTCCCACAACGAGGTCCGGATCGTGATCGAGCGGTCGACTGCGAGATTAACGTCGATCGCGGGTGAGACCGATGCGCGCAATTGCGGCATCACCGCCTTCACCCGGTTGACCATCCCGATGATGTTGGCGCCGGGCTGCCGGTAGACGATCATCATGACCGCCCGCTTGCCATTGGCAAGGCCGAGGTTGCGCAGGTTCTCTACCGAATCAAGCACCTCGCCCACATCGGCCAGACGCACCGCCGCGCCGTTGCGATAGGCGACCACCAGCGATTTGTAGTCCGCCGCCCGGATGGCTTGATCATTGGAATAGATCTGAAAGCGCTGGCCTTCGACGTCGATGCCTCCCTTCGGACTGTGGGCGTTGGCGCTGGCGAGCGCGGCGCGGACGTCTTCCAGGCCGATGCCGAACTTGTAGAGCGCCTGTGGCGCGAGTTCGACGCGCACGGCGGGCAACGAGCCGCCGCTGACGCTGACCTCGCCGACGCCCTCGACCTGCGACAGCTTCTGCGCCAGCACGGTCGAGGCCGCGTCGTACAGTTCAGCGGGCACCAGCGTATCTGACGTCAACGTGTAGATCAGAATCGGCGCGGAGGCCGGGTTGAACTTGCGATAGCCGGGGTTGCTCCGCAGCGCGGTCGGCAGATCGGCGCGCGAGGCATTGATCGCGGCCTCGACGTCGCGCGCCGCGCCGTTGATGTCGCGATGGATGCCAAATTGCAGATTGACGCGCGCCGAGCCGAGCGCACTCGCCGACGTCATTTCGTTGACATCCGCGATCTGGCCGAGATGGCGCTCCAGCGGGCTTGCTACCGTGGTCGCCACGTCCGCGGGACTGGCGCCCGGCAGTGTCGCCTGCACGGAAATGGTCGGGATATCGACATCCGGCAGCGGCGAGACCGGGAGCTTGAAAAAGGCGATAGTGCCGGCGGCAACCAACCCGAACGTCAGCAGCGTTGTGGCGACAGGCCGACGGATGAACGGTGCTGAAAGACTCATGCGTGAACTTGATCCTCGTTCACCATATACGCCGTAACGTGATCCGTTCAACGATCAGGATTGCCGCATCCGGACCGTGCTTCGCTGGATATGCGATTGTTGCATCAAGGCGGCGGATCGTATCCTGCCGCTGATTTTGCCGGTTCTCAGATTCGAGTCATTCCGGCCACAGCAACAGGCTCATGCGTTCAACGATCCGTTTCTCAGGCGCGTCAATGGCGGAAAACAACGGGCTCACCAGGTGGAAAAGGAGCCCCCGAATGGCGATCGCCCATCGCGTGGGCGCGCGAAGCTGAATTCGGCCGCGGGCTCGCGGCGCCGGCTCTTGATGCCGCCTTGCGGCTCTCCGCTCAGCAGCACCACGAAATCCGTGCCTTTGCCGGTCTCGGAGCTCAATGCCTCGTCGGTGACGATCAGGGAAGATCGCGGCGTTATCGCGGCGATACGATCCAATGCGTCCTGTGGAATGACAATCCGGTCGAGCGCGCTCCTGGCGCTGGCTGGCCCCGGGCCTTGCTGCTCGGACACGCTGCCATGCGAACGCCCGGCTTGCAGGGAGACCACGCTCCATCGCAAGCCTGCCTCGCCGCCGGTCCGTTCCATGGCGGTAAAGATATGCGTGCCGATCGGACGATCGGGATCCAGGATCGTCACGGGAACATCCAGCACGGGCTCAAAGCCCTGCCGGACATAGAGCCGCTGGGTCTTGCGGCTGATCAGCACCGATACCGGCTCGAGCTCGCGCATCACCTGACGCGCCGCCTCGGCCGCGGCCGACCGCGCGGTCTCCGCGGCCGCGACGGCGTCGAGCTTCGGCTGCAGCAACGCCTTTGCGGCGTCCAATGGCGTTTGCAACTCGGCAACCCTGGCCAACGCCTGTGCCTTGTCGCTTTCAGCCCGTTCCTTGGCCTCGCCCGGGATGGCGGAGCCAAGCGCCGTCTCGGCGGTCGCCAGCAGCGCCTCGGCCCTCCGCTTCTGGTTTTCCGCCATTCGCACCGGCACCATGAGCTGCGTCGATTCCCGGACAGCGGCCCCGACGGCGCGTCTGGCTTGTTCGGCCTTCTTGGCCGCCTCATCCGCCTCCGCCATACGGGCGGCGGCGAGGGCGCCGGCACCCGGCTTCGGCTGAAACAGAACCGGATGGGCGATCTCGACGGGCGCTACATCGGTCGGTGCCACGATCACCCGCAAGCCCATTTGGGTCACGTCAAACAGGCGTTCGGCGAAGTCGAACGGCATCCGGACGCAGCCATGAGACGCCGGATATCCCGGCAGCGGGCCGCCGTGGAGCGCAATGCCCGACCAGGTGAGGCGCTGCATGTGGGGCATGAAGGCATCGTCGTACAGGTTGGAGTGGTGATCGGCATCCTTCTGGATGACGCTGAAGATTCCGGCGGGCGTCTCGCGTCCCCGCTGGCCGCTCGACACCGGTGCCCGGAGGATCCAGCCATTCGCGTCATAGACGGTGACCCGCTGGCTCTGCAGCGAAACGATCGCCATGACCGGTTCGCCGGCGGTCCGCGATTCGATCGACTCGACGGCGCGTTCGCCGCGGCGCTCCGTGGCGCTGGCATGACTTCCGGCCGCGGTCAGCGCGGCCAGAACCGCAATGGCTAGATGAACCGAGCGTAGCCTTGACTGCTCGCATGTCGAGTTCACAAAAAGGGACCTCACAATGGGGCTACGCCAGCTTGCACGTTGGAAGATTCATAGGGCCATTCGGTCGAACCTGCCAAGACCGAACTTGCCGAATGTCGTGGCGGCCAGAATGGGCTGGTTTTGCTTGAGGGATAGGTTCGGGCTCATCGTCACGCTGCAGGAGACAGCGACGAGAGCAAGCGCCGCACGAGCGGAAAGCAAGCGCGTGCGTTAGCGGCGACCGAAGGCAAACGGAGAAGCACCGGGCAGCAAGGGCGAATTGATGTCGCTGTCGAGGCGCCCCGACTGCTGGGTGAAGCCTACTCCGAGTGACAGGCTGAGATTCGGCGCCGGCTGGAATTCGACGCCGGCATGCGCGCCGTAGCCGGGCAGGGTGCCGGACATGGCGTCGAGCGGGGCCAGAGGGCCACCGCTGCCGACATTATATTTCAAGGTGTCGAAGCCGGCATAGATCTTCAGCGGCATGCCCGCGTTCTGGAAGGTATAGCCGAACTGCAGGCCTTCGTAATAAAGTGAAGGGATATTGCCGAACGCTCCGTCGCGGTTGATGCCGTTCATGCCCAACCCGATGCCGCCGCCTTCGCGGCCGACAAACCAGCCGTTGGAAAAATTGTAGCGCATGGTGGAAAAGCGGTCGCCGCGGACGTCACCGCCGTCAAAGCTCGGAAAGTTGCCGTAAGTGTTCGGGCTCTGGCCGTCGGACGGATTGCCGGCGAAGCCGGCGGGCCAGCCCGGAATCCAGTAGGTCACAGGGCCGGTTTGGGCATGGGCCGTTGGGCTGCCGAGACAGAGCGCGGCCACCACCAATGCAAGACCCAACCTGCCTGCGAAACCGGACATCCGCGCTACCGCCATGTCTCCTCAAACTGCAAGTATCGTGAAAATATACGCCGCAGGGATCGGGAACGCCAGTGCGTCGTCGCCGGCCGCCGCGTCACCAGAAGCCCCGACATCATGCCGTGGGCGCGCTCGGGCCGGCGCCGGAACAATCCAGCGGGCAGGGTGGGGCGATCTTGCCCGTTTCAAAGTGGACTCCAACAGCAATTGAGCTGGGTTGCTCCACTCAACCGCAGCCCACCTTGCGGGCCGGTCAGCGCCGGCCAATGCTGCGAGCGTTCCAACTGCACCAGCTCACGCTGGCCAGACTTTGAAGGTCCGTTGCGACAGGCCGCTTGGTCCGCCTCTCATGGGCCGCGATGCATCGCTCGGATTCCTCGATCTTCCGCTTCAGGCTGGCTATGGCTTTTTGCGTTCGGCCGCTCGAACTGGCGATATCGCCAGTCCTGAACCGAGCCGTTTCCAGGGCCTTCACGGCGTCACGGTTCTTCTTGAGCTGAACCCTGTGCCAGGCAATGTCGCTATTGCTGTCAGCAATCATGTCGCAGCCGCCGCGATCGATCTTTCGAAGCCGTTGGGCACTTCAATATCGACTTCAAGCGTCGATACATGTTTGCCCCTATCCATCCTGACGATGACCTTTTCCGGATCAAGCACGACGTGCCGCGAGACCACGGCAAGGATCTCGGCCCGCAACAGTCCCAACAAGTCAGGCTGGCCGCGCAAACCGCGTTCGTGCGCCAGGAGAATCTGCAACCGTTCCCGTGCAACAGGCGCGGAAGCAGTACGGCCACCGAGGAGCCGCAGCAGATTCATCATGCCGCCCTCCGTCCCAGCAATCGGTTCATCAGGCCTTTTCGTTCTACCGGCACCGTCATGGTGACAGCTTCGCCCAACAGACGACGCGCGGCGTCGACGTAGGCCCGGGCCGGCGCGCTGGCGGCGTTGTTCAGAGTAACCGGCGATCCGACGTTCGACGCACGCAAGACGTCCTGGCTCTCGGGAATGATTCCCAGCAGCGGCGTCGCGAGGATTTCGAGAATATCCTCGATGCTGAGCATTTCTCCCCGTGCCGCGCGCGCCGAGTCATATCGGGTTATCAGCACGTGCTTCTCTACCCTCTCACCCCTCTCGGCCTTCACCGTCTTTGAATCGAGCATTCCAATGATGCGGTCGGAGTCGCGCACCGACGAGACTTCAGGGTTGGTGACGATGACTGCCTCGTCCGCATAGCGCATTGCAAGCGTCGCGCCGCGCTCTATGCCCGCCGGACTATCGCAGAGGATCCAGTCAAATTTCGTTCGCAGGTCCGCGATAACGCTTCTAACGCCTTCGTCCGTCAGGGCGTCCTTGTCCCTGGTTTGGGAAGCGGGAAGCAACCACAAATTATCGAGGCGTTTATCGCGAATGAGGGCTTGCGAGAGTTTTGCAACGCCTTGCACCACATTGATGAGGTCGAACACAACCCGTCGTTCCGCCCCCAAAACAAGATCGAGGTTGCGCAGACCGACGTCGAAGTCGACGACTACAACTTTTTCTCCCATTTGCGCGAGCGCCGCGCCGAGCGCGGCTGTAGAAGTTGTCTTACCGACGCCGCCTTTGCCAGACGTCACGACCAAGACTTTGGCCATTCTTACCTCCCTAGCCGATTAATTCAGCGGTGTAACTTTCATGATGTCGCCTTCGAGCCACGCCTGAGCCGGTCGATTGCGCAAAGCAGCGTCTATTTCTTCAGCAGTCTGATAGTAACCGTCGATGGCCAGCAGCTCTGCCTCGATCTTCTGACAATAAATCCGGGCGGCTGAATTGCCGTTGACACCCGCCATCGCACGGCCGCGAAGCGCTCCGTAGATATGGATAGAGCCCCCGGCGACAATTTCCGCGCCGGAGCCGACCGAGCCCAGCACTGTCACGTCGCCTTCGGTAAAAACAACCGACTGACCGGATCGCACCGGGCTTTCGAGCAATAGGGACATGGGTTTCGGTTTGGGCTCAGGCTTTTTCGGTTCGTTCTGCATAAGCACACATTGGCGTCCCCCTGTGAGTAAAGGCGGCATGCTCGTACTGAGGTGAGCGGCGTCCACACCCTCAATGCCAAGGACACGAATATTCCGTTGTTCGAGGCTTGTGACGAGGTGCGCGATACCGGTTCGGCTAAGGTCCACGGCGGACAGGTCAAGCACCACTGGCTTCCCGACAAAGAACCCGGGCGAGCGGGCGAGCGTTGCGTCTATTTCCTCGAGCCAACTTACGATCGGCACGACCGGGCAAAACACAAACGCAACGTAAGACCGGCCTCGCATGCGAACCAGTTGGCGTGATGGCTGCGGAATTGCGTCCATGGTGGTCGACTCAGCTTTCTTTTCGAATGGTTAACGATGCGCGGTCATGGTTAACGACTGGTTAATGGTGCCGACTTTCGGCTAAGAGCCGGTGTCACGCGTTTTGGATGGCGCAACGTCGGTTTTCCGGTTAGTCGCGGCATTTTTATCGTGCGCGAAAAACTTCCGCTCTTCCGGCTAACGCAGAGTTTTGAGTGTTCGTCGGCATGGCCGTGCCAGCGGCAACCAGCGCTCGCCGCCGATCACCGCATCGG
This sequence comes from Bradyrhizobium sp., assembly GCF_004799445.1. GTDB lineage: Bacteria > Pseudomonadota > Alphaproteobacteria > Rhizobiales > Xanthobacteraceae > Bradyrhizobium. Next base: position 7,765 of record NZ_SSNA01000058.1, on the reverse strand, counting down.
CCGGATGTTTGCTATCTCAGTGCGCAATCAGCAGCGGAACGGTGGCGTCTCGCAGCGACTGGCACACCGAAGAAGCCGGCGTGAGTTCAGGCTTAAACCGAGTGCGCGCCCAATCGCTTCACTTTGACCGCACGGCGCCCACTTCCGCTATTCCCCGCACACGTTCCGCATGTTTGGGGCGCCATGATCGCTGGCGTAAACGCTACGGCGTGAATTTGTAAGACACGCCGGCGCGGACGGTATCGATGGTCTGGCGGCCGCCCTTGTCACTGAATGACGCGGTCCCCACCACGTTCGATGCTTGGGTCGTTGTGGACTCAACGGTGCCGAAATCATAGTGCAGGTATTCAAGCCGTGCGATCCAGTTCGAGCTGCCGATAAAGCTTTCGACACCGAAGCCGGCTACCCAGCCGAAATGATCAAGCGGCGTTTCGCTGGTAGCTATGGTCGTATTCCCTGGCAAAGCTGTGACGTCAGCAGAGGATCGGTGCACGCGCTCCCATCCGAGGCCGCCGGTGCCATAGAGCAGCCAGTTGCCGGCCGGCGTCCAGCCGAGACGGCCGCGGGCGGTGCCCAGATATTTCACATTGTCCGAAAGTGTTTCGGTCAGGCTGTTTTGGCTGGTGGCCGGGACGGAACTGCCTTTGATGCCGGTGGCGCTGCTATCGATTTCGAGACCCGCGACGACGCTGGTGTACTGCCAATTGTAACCGGCGTGGCCGCCGACAAGCCAGCCTTCGGATTTGATGCCGCCATCGAAAGCCGCCACCGGACCGAAGGAGGTGAAGTTCGTCGAGAAATCGTTGTCTTTCCAGCCGTAGCCGCCGTGGGCGCCGATATAGAATCCGGCCCAGCTCTGCAGCGGAGGCGCCATGCGAGGCGCTTTGGTAACCATCACGGGCGCGGCCGCTGCGGCAAATTCCGGACCGAACTTGTAGGAAACGCCGGCGCGCACCAGGTCGATGGTCTGGCGACCCGCTGTAAACGCCGCGGTGAAGGTTGGTGTGCCGGGCTGAACGACGGTTAGGCTGGCGTCGGTATTGATGCGGCCAAAATCGTAATGCAGATATTCGAGGCGGCCGATCCAGTTCGAACTGCCAAGCTTCATTTCGCCGCCGACACCCGCGACCCAGCCAAACCGGTCGAACGGTTCGACAAACCTGCTGTTCGTCGTCCCGGCCGGTTGTACGGTTAAATCATTCTCGCCGCGCTCCAGGCGTTCCCAGGCAAGACCCGCGGTTCCGTACAGCAGCACGTTGTCCGTCGGCAGCCAGCCGAGGCGCCCTCGCATGGTTCCGAGATATTTCACCTTTTCATCGAGGCTTACCGTGAATGTGCTGCCTGGAGTGCCGGCGACAACTCCGGTGTTGGTATTGCCCTTGATGTCAGCCGCGCTGAGGTCGATTTCGAGGCCCGTCACGACGCGATTATACTGCCAGTTGTGACCGAACTGCCCGCCGATGGCCCAGCCTTGCGATTTTGTCCCATCGACCGAGCCTGGCGTAGTGGCCGAACCGAACAGCACCACCGATAGCGGAAGCGAGGTCGGATCGTTTGCCCAGCCATAGCCGCCATGGCCGCCAAGATAGAAGCCCGCCCAGGGCGACGACGACGGCGCAACCGGCGCCTTGGCATAGGCCACGCTTGCCATCGCTACAGGCTCGCCGAACTTGTAGGAGAGCCCGGCGCGTACCACGTCGATGGTCTGCGAGCCGGCGGTCGTGATGACGGTTGGGCTTCCGGTTGCGATAGGGCTCGATGCGGTCGCGACCTGTCCGAGATCGTAGTGCAGATACTCGAGACGCCCGATCCAGTTCGGGCTGCCGAGCATCACTTCCGCGCCGACGCCCGCGACCCAGCCGAATTTGTCAGTCGGAGTCCGGCTGAAGAAGACCTCTGAACTCGTTCCGCCAGCTTGCGTGATGCTTATGGTTTCGCCTTCGGTTCGATCGAGCCGCTCCCACGCGAGGCCGGCGGTGCCATAGAGCAGGACGTTGTCGGTGGGCAGCCAGCCGAGGCGGGCTCGGGCACTGCTGAGGTATCGGACGTTTTCGCCGAGCGTGTCGCTGGACAAGATCGTTGCGGCGCCCGGCACAACAAAAGTCCCGCTAACACCGTTGGTGCCGTTGATATCCGCGGCGCTGAAGTCGATCTCAAGCCCGGTGACAACGCGGCCGAACTGCCAGTTGTAGCCGGCTTGGGCCCCATAAACCGCGCCCTTCGACCGGACGCCATTGATCTGAGCATCGGTCGTAAATTCGAAATTCGCAGGCGTGGAAAAATTGTCCTGCTTCCAGCCATAGCCGCCATGAACGCCGAGATAGAAACCAGCCCACGAGGCGACCGCGGGGGGTGGCGCTTTTGCCACCGGAAGGTCGGCGGCGAGCGCCGGGCCAGCCAGCACTATCAGCGAGGTGCCGGCGAGAAACAACCTGCCCAACGGCGTCGCGCCTATGCCCGATCCAGCCTGCATTGCAACGGACATACGGGCCACCCATTTTTTTCAAAAAAGAAAATCAATATCTCTCACGACACCACGCCTAACGCCGAATCGCCAGCGTAAATTGTCCCAAAACCGCCGAACCGTCGCGAAGCTTTGGAAATTTGCCTAAACAGCAACAATTCGAAACGACTTTCCCGAGCGGCCCCTGGCGTCCGGTCCCCGACTTGCGGTTTGGGTCATTCGCGTCATTTGGACCGTGCACCAAAAGCTTCGGCTCTTTCCGGCTCAGGCAGGTCTATTTGGTGTTCGTCGGCATGACCGCGCCGGCGGCAAACGGCCTTAGCAGCCGATTGCTCCCGTCCGCGGGACAATGGCCATCTCAGTGCGCAATCAGCAGCGGAACGGTGGCGTCTCGCAGCAGCGATCGGGTCACGCCGCCGAAGATCATTTCGGTGGTCCGGGCATGGCTATAAGCGCCGACCACGATGAGATCGGAATGGTGGTGTTGCGCATGGGCCAGGATGATCTTTGCGATCGGCTCGCCATGCGACTGCACCTGTTCGACCACCACCCTGGCGCCGTGACGAATGAGATATTGGGCAACGTCCGCGCCAGGCTCCTCGCCGTGACGGGGATTCTTCTGGGGGTCGACCACGAGGATGGTGACAGACCGTGCGCCGATCAGAAACGGCAGCGCATCGGTGATCGCGCGTCGCGCCTCGCGGCTGGCATTCCAGGCGACCATGACATGTTCGGCAGCGCCGGCCGTCCAGGGCTCCGGCAATAGCAGGAATGGCACGCCGGTGGCGAGAAGCAGCGATTCGGCCGACCGGTCGCGCGGCAGTCCTCCAGGTCGCAGGCCTCCGACGATCACGAGATCGGCATGCAGGGAATTCAGCGCGGCGCCGTCATTGAAGTCGTCCTCATGGAGGAAGCGGAATTCGGAACGGATGTCTTCCCGGGCGCAGATCGCCGAGAAGCTTTGTTTCGCAGCGTCGATCGCGGCGGCTTCCTTTGAACGGTGGCTGGCGATGACCTGCCGGACAGCCTGCCGCCCCTGCACAAAGGACTCCGCGGTACTGCCAGCACAGCTCGAAGGCACCGCGAAAATCCCGATCAAATGGGCTTCATGACGCGCCGCCATCGCGGCCGCATAAGTAGTGCGTATTTCGCTGGCCGGCGTGGGATCGACAAACACGGCGATGCTTTTAAATGGCATTGAAAAAATCCCTCACGATCCACTGGCGCCTGCCGTGGTCTCGCACCGATCGGCGTCGCGATGTTACATCATAGCCTCCCGGCCGGTCCGCACTTTGATCAGGCTCAAGAGGCGCGACGTTGAGGGCGAAGCGGACACCCCGGTCTTGGTGCCGAAGAAATCCGCCTGAGGGCCGGTTCGAGCCCAAAAAGCCGAAGTCTGCGTCCAAAAGCCCAAGCCTGGCCGCTCGCTTTCGGCAAATTTATTTCGGAATTTCCGAAAAATCGCTTTTCACCTGACCCAAATCAGTCATATATTTCCGCCATCCCGCCCAACATGAGGGGCGTTTCGCGATCGTCACGGACGTGGGGCGGGATGCGGTGGACGCGGCGGCGGCGCAAGACGAGCGGCGCTGATCGGCCTTCCCCAAAGCTTCGGCGGGACCGGTACCAGGACCGTCGAGCGGCTTTTGCGGAAGGCTTCCGCGGACGGCGAAGTCGTGTGGTCCTGACGCCCCGACGCTGGCGTCAAGTTGGCGGAAGCGATTCCGCCGGCGACGGTGGCAAAAAAGCCCGGTCACCGGGGAGAGCGCGAAGGAAACCGTTAAAACCACTCGCGTGCGGGAATGCCGGGTGTTTCGGCGTACTCGTGGTGACTAACGCGCGTGTTTACTACACTACACGCGCGGCTGCGGGTGCGCTGGCACCCGGCATTCCCCACGCCCTCTTTTGGGGGGCGAAGGATTTAAGGCACAACCCGGGCGTACTTGCGCCGCGGGACCGAGTATGGCTGTCCATCTTGCTGCTGCCCTTTTTCAGGGGCCTCTGGTAAACGTCGGCGGATCACGACGCCCGGGGAACTCCATGCTCACCTTGCATCATCTCAATGACTCCCGCTCGCAGCGGATCTTGTGGCTGCTGGAGGAACTCGGGACGCCTTATGAGATGCAGCGCTATCAGCGTGACGCCGCGACGCGGCTGGCGCCGCCGGAACTGATCACGGTGCACCCGCTCGGCAAGGCGCCCGTGATCGTCGACGGCAGCGTGCGGATCGCCGAATCCGGCGCGATCGTCGATTACCTGACCCGCACCTACGGCCAGGGAAACGGCAAGCCGGCGATGATGCCCGCCATCGGTACGCCGGATTACGAGACCTACAATGAGTGGCTGCATTATGCCGAGGGCTCGGCGATGCTGCCGCTGATGCTCAATCTCTATGTCTCCAGGCTGAAGGAAGCCGGCGCGCCGTTGCATCCGCGGATCGACAGCGAGATCGCCAACCATCTCGGCTATGTCGATGGCGCGCTGACGGGCAGGGAGTTCTTTATCGGCAACGCGCTGACCGGCGCCGATATCCAGATGAGCTTCGTCGGCGACATGGCCAAGGCGTTCAACAAGCTTGGGCCGTATCCGGCGCTCGCCGCCTGGCTCGCCCGCATGCATGCGCGCCCGGCGTTCCAGCGCGCGATCGAGAAGGGCGGCGCCTACCGCTTTGCGAAATAGGTTTTGCGTTGATGTTCAGGCGGGAAAAGATGAAACGTGTGTCCGGGTTCGGTTTGCTGCCGCTGCTTTTGCTGGCGGCCTGCACGCAGCCCAGTTTTTTGAGTTCAGGCGTTTTGAATTCGCCCACCGGCACACCGCCGGGCGGTTTGAATTCGCCGGCCGAGCGCGCAACCGCCAGGCAGCCGATTGCCACCACCTCGGCCGACCAGTGGCAGCCGCCGCCTGATCCCGTATTCGTCGATGAATCCGTGGCGCCTTCTTCTATTCTGCCGAGCAAGGTCGGTGAGTGCGCCGACACGACCATCACTTCGATCACCGACCGGTTCGGCGCGGATTTGACGCCCGCCAAAAAGGGATCCGAAAAGGGCACCTTCATCCGATTCAGCAACTCCGGCGTCCAGGTTTCGCTGGTGAAGGAGCGCTCGATCGTTCGCTCCCAGGTCTTTGACAAGGTCAACATGTGCCTGGTCGAAATTCCCAAGGGCTGCCCGGCCGGGGACAATCGCGGGCGCCTCTACAAGACCACGAATTTGCGGACGGGAGAGAGCTGGAGCCTGCCCAACGACATCAAGAGCTGCAGCGGCGCCTGAGCTGCGAACGTCGAATGAACGGCCGGGGCCTGCCGCTTTGCAAAAGGGCCTTCACGTGTTTGCGAAGCTGGAATTTGCCGGGTTATCCGCACCGACTGGGTTTGCTATGACGAGGTCATTCCGGGGCGCGCGAAGCGCGAACCCGGAATCTCGAGATTGGGGGTCTGGTCCTTCGGACCATCCCGGAATGACGAACAAGGACCCGATCGCCATCCTATGAACTCGCTCACCCGCCGATCCTTCCTCGCCACCGCCAGCGCCGGGCTCGCCGCCGCCGCGTTGGTACGCCGCGCGCGCGCGGCCGGGGACCAGACGCCCGATCAGACGCTCGACGAACTGATCAGGGAAAATCAGGAAAGCGGCGTCGGCAGCGGCTTCGACAACGCCTCGCGCAACGTCAAACTGCCGAAGAAATCGCTGCCGACGCTGTCGCCCTCGACGGCCGAGACCACGCAAACCTCGATCGCGCAATACGAGGCCATCGTCGCCAAGGGCGGCTGGCCGGAAGTGGCTCCGGCCGAGGGGTTGCGGGTCGGCGTCAAGAGCCCGGTGGTGCCCGCCTTGCGCGAGCGGCTGGCGATCGCGGGCGATCTCGAGCTCAATTCCGGCGACCGCCAGGTCTTCGATTCTTATGTCGATGCCGCGCTGCGCCGCTTTCAGGTGCGCCACGGGCTGCACGGCGACGGCGTGGTACACGAGGCGACGCTGCGCGCGCTGAATGTTCCGGCCGACAAGCGGCTGGCGCAACTGCGGACCAATGCGGTCAGGCTGAAAGGCCTTTCCGGCAATCTCGGCAACCGGATCGTCGTCGCCAACATTCCGGCCGCCCAGATCGAGGCGATCGAAAACGGCGTCGCGGTGACCCGCCACACCGCGGTCGCCGGCAAGCCGGACCGGCCCTCGCCGGACATCCGCAGCAAGATCGTGCAGATCAACTTCAACCCGTTCTGGACCGTGCCGGTGTCGATCATCCGCAAGGATCTGATTCCGAAGATGCAGGCCGAGCCGGATTATCTCACCAAGAACCACATCCGCATCTTCGACGCCAAGAACAACGAGCAGGCGCCGTCGCAGATCGACTGGTATTCGGCGGAGGCCGTCAATTACAAGTTCAAGCAGGATGCCGGCGATTTCAATTCGCTGGGGTCGATCCGGATCAATTTCCCGAGCCCCGACGGCGTCTACATGCATGACACGCCGTCGAAGAACCTGTTCGGCGAGGATTTCCGCTTTGCCTCCTCCGGCTGCATGCGCGTGCAGAACGTCCGCGAACTGGTGTACTGGATCCTGGCCGAGACCCCGGGCTGGTCGAAGGCGGAGATCGACGAGGTGATCAAATCCGGCGAGCGCAAGGACGCCAAGGTCGCCAAGCCGTTGCCGCTATACTGGGTCTATGTGACGGCCTGGGCGACGCCCGACGGCGTGGTCCAGTTCCGCGACGATATCTACAACCGCGACGGGGTCGCTGGCTGAGCCCCGGGGCGGAGATGGCGTGGGAGGCTGGTTCTGGTGTCCCGGGCGCAGCGCAGCATGAGCGCAAAGCGAAATGGTGCGCTGCTGACCCGGGACCCACACTTTTTGCGACGTTATTGGGTCCCGGCTCTGCGGAGCAGCGTGAACGCTGCACCGGGTCCGGAACACGAGGCGGGATGGTATCCCACACCATATCTTGCATAAATATCAGGCTCCTACCGCAACCGCTTGGCCATTCCGGGGCGATGTGGTATCCCGCAATACTCTTTCGACCGCCATAAGTGACCGACCGCAATGCCTCTATCTGGTTGCGGCGGTGGAGATATTTCGCCCATGAGCTCTTCTTCCAGCAGCGCCAAGACCACCTCCGCCCCCGACTCGTTCTTTACCGCAGGGTTGACCGAGGCCGATCCCGACATCGCCGCCGCCATTCGCGGCGAACTCGGCCGCCAACGTCACGAGATCGAGCTGATCGCGTCGGAAAACATCGTCAGCCGCGCGGTATTGGAAGCGCAGGGCTCGGTCCTGACCAACAAATATGCCGAAGGCTATCCAGGCA
>NZ_SSNA01000057.1 GCF_004799445.1 Bradyrhizobium sp. | reverse complement strand
CTTCAACGCCGCGGTGCGGCCGGGCACCTTCGATCACACCATCCTCGACGATTGCCGCACCGAAGGACTGACGCCGCCGAAAACCCATTGGGCGCGGAAGATCGAGACGGCACCTTATTTGGCTTATCCGGTACGGCCCGGCATCACCTTCACCTATCTCGGCACCCGCGTGAACAAGCAGACGCGCATGCTGATGAAGAACGGCAAGCCCGCCGCCAACATGTTCGCGGCCGGCGAGATCATGGCCGGCAATGTGCTCGGCAAGGGCTATGCCGCCGGCATCGGAATGACCATCGGCAGCGTGTTCGGGCGGATCGCCGGCCGGGAGGCGGCGAAGAATGCGCGGAATTAACCCGCGCCTGCAACGACGGGGAGGAGCCATGTCACGCCTTACGATTGCCGCGGCTGCGGCCGCTCTGATGGCTGCGACATCGGCGCAAGCCGCCGAACCGATCGCCCTGCGCGACATGGGCTCGTTCCATGTCGGCGGACGCCTGGTCGAAATCAGCGGCAAGCCGGTCAGAGAAGTCGTGTTCACGCCGGGCGGCGTGCCGGCCAAGGTCGATCCCAACGGCACCTACCAAGTCGAGCAGATGTATGTGCAATATTTCCTGCCGGCCAGCGAACACGGCGCCTATCCGCTGCTGATGTGGCATGGCGGCGGACTGACCGGCGTCACCTGGGAAACCACACCTGACGGCCGCGAAGACTGGCTCAACTATTTCCTGCGCAAGGGCTGGAGCGTCTACAGCTCCGACGCCGTCGAGCGCGGCCGCGCCGGCTGGGCGCAATATCCCGACATCTTCAAGAGCGCGCCGGTGTTCCTGACCACCGCCAATCCGTTTCTGCGCTTTCGCATCGGCGACGGCCCGAACTCCTACGATCCCGACCCTGCCAAGCGAAAGCTGATGCCGGGCAACCAGTTTCCCAACGAAGGCTACGAGAATTTCGTCAAGCAGAACGTGCCGCGCTGGACCACCAATGATGATGCGACGGTCGCGGCCTATATCGCCGAAATCGATCGCGTCGGCCCCTGCATCATCCTGTTTCACAGCCAGGCCGGCAGTTTTGGCTTCAAGGTCGCGCAGGCGCGGCCCGACAAGGTCAAGGCGCTGATCGCGGTCGAGCCGGCCGGCGTCGGCGATCCCACCCGCGTGGATGCGCTGAAGAACATTCCGACGTTGATCATCTACGGCGATTACATCGAGCGCGATTCGCGCTGGCCCAAGATGCGCGCCACCGGCGTCGCGTTTGCGGAAAGCATCAAGGCCGCCGGCGGCAGCGTCGATGTCGTCGACCTGCCGCAGGCCGGCATCAAGGGCAATTCGCACATGATCATGATGGACAAGAACAGCGCCGAGGTCGCCGCCCTGATCCAGAAATGGCTGGAAGGCAAAGGCCTGACGAAGTAGCCATAACGTTTTCGGGCGAAGTGGATCCCGGTTCGCGTCAGGAAACGCACCAAGCAAAGAGAAAACAGCGCAGCATGCACGGAACCAGGATCTTGGAGGAAGCCGACCGCCTGATGACGGTCTGCAATTCCTGCCGCTACTGCGAGGGGCTGTGCGCGGTATTTCCGGCGATGGAAATGCGTCGCTCGTTTTCCGACGGCGACCTCAATTATCTTGCCAATCTGTGCCACGCCTGCGGGGCTTGTTACACCGACTGTCAGTTCTCGCCGCCGCATGAATTCAACGTCAATGTGCCGAAGACGCTGGCCGTTGCCCGCGCCGAATCCTGGGCCGTCTATGCCTGGCCGCGCGCCTTCTCAGGTCTGTTCGCGCGCAACGGTATTGCCATCAGCATCATCGCTGCCTTGAGCGTCGCCGCGTTCATTTTCGGCTTTGCAGCTATGACCGACCGCCAGGTGCTGGTCGGCGTCCACACCGGTCCGGGCGCGTTCTATGCGCTGATGCCGCACAACGCGCTTGTCGCGCTGTTCGGCGCGGCCTTTCTCTATGCGATCGTAGCACTGACGATGGGCGTGCGCGCCTTCTGGCGCGATATCGGCGAGCCGATCGGCATGCGGATCGAGCCAGGTTCGCTCTGGCAGGCGATGAAAGACGCCGGGCAATTGCGCTATCTCGACGGCGGCGGCGTCGGCTGCTTCAACGAGGATGAGCGCCCCACCGATCACCGCAAGATCTATCATCACCTGACATTCTACGGCTTCCTGCTGTGCTTCGCGGCCACTTCGGTGGCGACGCTGTATCATTATTTTCTTGGGCGCGAAGCGCCTTACCCATGGTGGGACCTACCGGTGATCCTCGGCACGCTCGGCGGCATCGGGCTCCTGATCGGGCCCGCGGGGTTGCTGGCTGAGAAATTCAAGCGCGATCCGGTGCTGGTCGACGAAAGGCGCACCGGCATGGATGTCGCGTTCATCGTCATGCTGTTTCTGACCAGTCTTACCGGCATCGCGCTGCTACTGTGGCGCGACACCGCGGCGATGGGGCCCTTGCTGGCGCTGCATCTCGGCGTGGTGTTCGCGCTGTTCATCACGATGCCTTATGGCAAGTTCGTGCACGGCCTCTACCGCTATGTCGCACTGGTGCGCTACGCGAGGGAGCGGCGGATGATGGGGCACACCTGATTTAAGCCAACGCCGTCATTCCCGGATGCGGCAAACGCAGCAATCGTATGCTAGAAAGGCTTCGACCGCAGCGCCAGGGAGAGTTTCATGCTTCGGACCGGAATAGCTGTTGCCGCAACCACCTTGCTCTTGGCCGGCACGGCGCTCGCGCAGCAACCTGCAGCGGCGACGCCGCCAGCGCCTCCCGATTTCTCCAAGGTAGAGATCAGGACCACCGACCTCGGCGACAACATGTATATGCTGGAGGGTCAGGGCGGAAACATCACGGTGGCGGTCGCAAAGGACGGGATCATCATGGTCGACGGCCAGTACGCAGCCCTGCATGACAAGATCAAGGCCGCCATTGCCACGGTCTCGAACCAGCCGATCAAATATCTGATCAACACGCATTTTCACGGCGACCATGTCGGCGGCAACGAGCCCTTCGGCAGGGACGGCGCCACGACCGTCTCCGAGGTCAACGTCAAGAACAGGCTCGCGGCCGGGACCACCAACGGCCTCACCGGCGTCAAGACGCCCCCTGCGGCGCCGGCCGCGCTGCCGTCGAAGACCTATAGCGGGGCTCTTCATATCAGGCTCCGGGGCCGCGTCGCCGACCTCAAGCATATCGAGCATGCCCATACCGACGGCGACACCTATGTCTGGTTCAAGACCGCCAACGTGCTGTCGACCGGCGATACCTTCACCAACGGCCGCTATCCCAACATCGATTTCGCCAATGGCGGCAACATCAAGGGGATGATCGCGGCGGCCGACGCCTATCTCAAGCTGACCAATGCCAAGACCCGAATCGTTCCGGGTCATGGCCCGCTCGCCGACAAAGCCGTGCTGACGGAATACCGCGCGATGCTGGTCACCGCGCGCGACCGCATGGCGAAGCTGGTCAAGGACGGCAAGAGCGAGGACGACGTGGTGGCGGCAAAACCGTTCGCCGATCTCGACGCGAAGTGGGCGCCGACCGAGCTCGCCAGCAAGAACTTCATCCGCGTGGTCTACCACTCGCTTGCCGACAAGCAGGACCAGAAGCCGCTGCTGAAACGAATCCTGCGCAGGAGTTGAGAGCCAATGAAGGATCTCGTGGCGATCGCCGAGAAAGTCGCCGTCAAATTGGTCGCGCGCAAACAGACCATCGCGGTCGCCGAATCCTCGACCGGCGGCCTCATCTCCGCTAGCCTGCTCGCGGTGCCCGGCGCGTCCGCTTATTTCCTGGGCTCCGCGGTGGTCTACACGCGCGATGCGCGGCGGCTCCTCGCGGACATTCCGGATGAGGCGAAGCAGGGAATCCGGTCGGCGTCGGAGCCCTACGCCAAATTGCTCGCGAACCAGATCCGCCACCGCTTCTCGACCGATTGGGGCCTGTCGGAGACCGGCGCGACGGGGCCGACCGGCAACCGCTACGGCGACGCCGCCGGCCACAGCTGCATGGCGGTGGCGGGCGAAGTGGCATCCGCGATGACGCTTGAGACCGGCAGCGCTGACCGGCTCGGCAACATGCACGTGTTCGCGGCGACGGCGCTCAATCTGCTGCTGCAGAATTTATCGCGGTAACAACTCGTTATTGCGAGGAGCAAAGCGACGAAGCAATCCAGAAGCGGTGATATCCGTTCGATGGATTGCTTCGCTACGCTCGCAATGACGAATTCAATCCTCAGATCTGATGACGATAAACTCCGGCGCCAGGATAACGACGCCCATCACTTCTCCCTGAAAGCGCGCATCAGCTGATCGCTCAGCGGCTTGATCAGGTAGGACAGCAGGGTGCGTTCGCCGGTCTGCACAAAGGCCTCCACCGGCATGCCCGGGATCAATTTGACGTCGCCGAGACGGGCGACCTCTTGCGGGGGCATCGAGACACGGATCGTGTAATAGGATTGCCCGGTGCGCTGATCGGTGGTGACGTCGGGCGAAACGCGGGTGACGACCCCGTTCAATTCCGGCGTGGTGCGCTGGTTGAACGCCGACAGCCGCAGCAAGGTCTTCTGGCCGATCTGCAGCTTGTCGATATCCTGCGGATTGACCTTGGCTTCGACCTGAAGATCGTCACTCTGCGGAACGATCATCATGATGGCGTCGCCGGCCGTGATCACTCCGCCCACGGTGTGCACCGTGGATTGCAACACCATGCCGTTCTGCGGGGCGCGGATGTCGGTCCGCCGCAACTGGTCTTCCGCCGTGACCTTGCGCTCGACGAATTCGCCGATCTTGTCGTTGGTCTCGCGCAGATCCTTGGAAACGTCGCTGACCAGATCCTTGTCGACCTGGATGATCTGCAGTTCGGTTTCGGTGATCTTGCCCTTGGCCTGCGCCTTCGACGCGATGTATTGCGCCCGCTCGCCGGCCAGCCGCGCAGCATCGCGTTCGAGCGTGGTGAGCCGCGTCATTTGCACCAGATGCTTGTCGTAGAGATCGCGAACCCCGACCAGCTCCTTCTCCACCAGCGCGTTTTCCTGGTCTTTTGCTTTCTCCTGCGCGGTGAGGCCGGCGATCTCCTCGTTGAGCTGGGTGACGCGTTCGCGCAATTGTGCCTTTTGCCCGATCCGGCCGTTGACGCGCACGTCGAACAACTTGGTCTCGCTCGCCATGACGTTCCTGACGTCAGGGTCATTGGCGCGGTCGAGCAGCATCTTGGGAAACTGAATCTTGTCGAGGCCGCGCTGTTCGGCCTCCAGCCTTGCGGCCCGCGCCCACAGGCCATCGAGGTTCTTGGTGACGATCGCGAGACTCGCCTTGGTGACGGTGTCGTCGAGCCGCACCACCACGTCGCCGGCCTTGACGAGATCACCGTCTCGGGCGAGCACTTCGCCGACGACGCCGCCGGTCGGATGCTGCACCTTCTTGACATTGGATTCGACCACGACCGATCCCGGCGCAATCAGCGCGCCGGAGATTTGCGCCGTCGATGCCCAGCCGCCAAGCCCGCCGGCAAGCACGACGACCACGGCCAGCCCGATGATCAAATGCAGCCGGATCGACTGGCGCGCGCCCTGCATCTCGCTGCCCATCATGATTTGGCAACTCCGCCTTCGGAGACGATCTTGATTGGAGAAGGCGGCGCGACCCGCTGCTGCAACACCTGCCCCAGCACGGTTTCCTTCGGCCCGAAGGCCTGCATGCGGCCGTCCTTCAGGACCAGAAGCTGATCGACCGCCTCGATCCCGATCGGCCGGTGCGCCACCACCACCACGATGGCGCCGCGCTCGCGCGCCGCGCGGACGGCCCGCGTCAACGCCTCGTCGCCTTCGGTATCGAGATTGGAATTCGGCTCGTCGAGAACGATCAGGAAGGGGTCGCCATAGAGCGCCCTCGCCAGTGCCACGCGCTGCGCCTGACCGGCGGAAAGCGAGGTGCCCTGCTCGCCGATCTGGGTGTCGTAGCCGTCGCGCATCTTGATGATCATTTCATGGACGCCGGCTTCCTTGGCGGCCGCGATAATGCTCTGTGAAGTGGCTTCGGGATCAAAACGGCAGATATTCTGCGCGACCGAGCCCGCGAACAATTCGACGTCCTGCGGCAGATAGCCGATGTGGCGGCCGAGCACATCCGACGACCACTGATCGAGTGCTGCGCCATCGAGCCGCACTTTTCCGCGCGCCGGCAGCCAGACCCCGACCAGCGCGCGCACCAGCGAGGACTTGCCGGATCCGCTCGGCCCGATGACGCCGAGGCCGCTTCCGGCGGAAAGCGTGAACGTGACGTCCTGGACGATGACCCTCTGATCACCGGGCGGGACGATGCTGACCGCCTCGACCGAGAGGCGGCTCGATGGGTTTTGCAGCAAGGTCGGCACGGCGCGGGCGGGCAAGGATTCGAGCAGCCGGTTGAGGCGGTGCCAGCTCTGGCGCGCGGCAACAAAACCCTTCCAGTGCGCGATCGCCAGATCGACCGGCGCCAGCGCCCGCGCGCTCAGGATCGATCCCGCGATGATGATGCCGGCGGTCGCCTCCTGATGGATCACCAGATAGGCGCCGACGGCGAGCACCGCCGATTGCAGCATCATCCGCATCACCTTGGCGGCGGCGCCGAGACCTCCGGCGACGTCGCTGGCGCGCTGGTTGCCCTCGAGATAATGCTGGTTGGCCTGGCTCCAGCGCTTGTTGAGGCGCCCGGCCATTCCCATCGCGACCAGCACTTCCGCGTTTCGCCGGCTGGTGGCGGCCAGATCGTTGCGACGCGCCGCCAGACCCATGGCCTCACGCGCTGGCGTGCGCGACAGGAACTCGGTCAGGACGGTGAGGGTCACCAGGATCATCGCGCCTACCAGCGCCGTCACGCCGATCAGGACATGGAAGGCGAAACAGATCGCCAGATAGAACGGCAGCCACGGCAGATCGAAGAATGCGCCCGGCCCCATGCTGCCGAGGAATGAGCGAACATTGTCCAGATCGCGCAGTGGCTGGAGGCCCTCATTGCGTCCGCCCACGATCAGCGGCAGCCGCACCACGGTATCGAATACGCGGGCATTAAGGGCCTCATCCAGCGAGGTTCCGATCCGGCCGAGGATTCGTCCCCGGATCAGGTCGAGAATGCCCTGGGCGATGTACAATCCGCAGGCGAGAATGATCAGGCCGACAAGGGTCGGGACGCTCCGGCTCGGAAGCACCCGGTCGTAGACCTCGAGCATGAACAGCGACCCGGTCAGATAGAGCAGGTTGATCATGCAACTCATGACGCCGACGCCGATGAACGCATTGCGGCAGGCGCGCAACGCATCGCCGAGTTCGGAACGCCGGACACCGGGCGCGGTTGCCATCTATCCTGATCTCTTCACGAGGGGTCGCAGCCCCGATTCAAAAAATCGGTGTGCCACAATATTATTACCGATTCCTGCTGCCAGCGTCCATTGAAGTCATTAACCTAAACGCCACGGGGCCCCGCGACATCGCTTCCGGGGGACATTCCGGGCAAAACGCCCTCCGGTTGCCCCGCCGGGGCCGATCAAGCAACGCGGCAGGCCGCCGTGGCTCGGTCACGAGCGGCCTTCCGTCGGGGCCGTATGCCGGGGACCCCGGCCATCGGCAGACGGAACTTAAACGGCCGCCAATACTTGTATGGCCACCTTCCCCAATAGCTCAGGAGATATCATGATCCGCCGCTTTCTCGGAATTGCTGTTCTTGCCACGGCGATGGCCCTGCCCGTCGTGACCCACGCTCAGGGGGTCCCCGGCGGAGTTGAGCGCGGCTCGAGGGACGGTGAGCGGGCAGCCGGTCCAATCGGTGCCGTGGTCGGCGGGGTCATTGGCGGTGTGGTCGGCGGTGTAGGCGGGGTTCTCGGTGTCGACGAGCGTCCGCGCTTTCGCAGTTATGTGGTCGAACAGCGTCGCCCTTCCTATCAATATCGTGAGGATGTCCGAATCGGCGCAGTGCTGCCGGAAGAAGGCGTTTCCTATTACGATGTGCCGCCGGAATACGGCGTTCGGGATTATCGTTACACGGTCGTGAACGGCCGTACGGTCCTGGTTGATCCGCGCACCCATCGGATTGTCGAAGTTATCGAGTAAAGCGACCACAGCGTCGGTCGGATAGAAGGGGGCCGTCCGTCGGGACGGCCCCCTTTGCTTCCAGCACCGGATCTCAAAAAATATCGCGCCGAACCGAATGTTCTACCGCAACGTCAGAATCGGCCGCCGCCTCGAACCAGCCGCACGATCACCAGCAGCAGGATGGCACCGATCGCCGAGTAGATGATCTCGCGCACAAGGTGACCGACAGGGATGGCAATGCCAAGCTTCGGAAACAGATAACTGGCGATCAGTGCGCCGACAATACCGATACAAATATCGCCAATGATACCAAAGCCGGCGCCGCGCACGATCTTTCCGGCCAGCCAGCCGGCAACAAGACCGACGAATAAAATAACGAGAATGCCCTCATCGGACAATTGCATGGAAATTCCCCCCTTGTTCACGCGCGCCCCACAGCGCCGCTGTCGAACCTAACCATAATTGCGTGACATGACGACTCCGAATTGCCGGGATTGCTCGCGCATCCGCACCGCTGCTTTGCAGCATCCGGCTTGAAAGCCTCAGGGTCCGGCTTAGCTGGCGGCGACGACTTCGCCGCGTTCCGCCAGGATGCACCGCGCCATTCGGTCCGGCCCGATTGGCACATTGGGCGGTAGCTGTTCGAGGCAGCGGGCTTCGGCGAAACCGCAGCGGGGCGCGAAAGAACAACTGGTCGGCGCCTTGTCGAGCGAGGGCGGCGTCCCCGGTATGGTCTCCAGCCGCTGGCCGCGCTTGGCGCCATGAACGGTAGAGGCCAATAATCCCCGCGCATAAGGATGCACCGGCGAGCGCACGATCTGGCGCAGCGTGCCCTGCTCGACGATCTGGCCGGCATACATCACGGCGACGCGGTCGCAGATTTCGATGGCGACGCCGATATCGTGGGTCACGAAGATGACCGACATGCCGAACTCGCGCTGCAGTTCGCGCAACAACAGCAGGATCTGGATCTGCACGGTGGCATCGAGCGCCGTGGTCGGTTCGTCCGCGAGCAGTATCTTCGGCTTGCACGCCAGCGCCAGCGCGATCATCGCCCGTTGCCGCATGCCGCCCGACATCTCGTGCGGATAGGCGTCCAGCCTGCGTTTGGCGGAGGGAATGCGCACCACTTCCAGCATTTCCAGCGCGCGCGCCAGCGCCTCGCTCTGGCTCTTGCCTTCGTGGCGCATCACGGTTTCCGCGATCTGCGCCCCGATGGTGTAGACCGGATCGAGCGCGAGTGCCGGCTCCTGGAAGATCATCGAAACGGTCTGGCCGCGGAACGCCGACAGTTCCTCGTCGTCGAGCGCCAGCACGTCGCGCCCGAGCACCCGGACGGTCCCTGCGATTTGCGTCCGCTTCTTCGGCAACAGCCGCATCAGCGCGCGCAAGGTGACGCTCTTGCCCGAGCCGGACTCACCGAGCAGGCCCAGCACTTCGCCCTCGCCAAGGAAAAAACTGAGATCGTTCACGGCATGAACGGTACGCTCGCCGGAAAAGCGAATGTTGAGGCCATTGACTTCGACGAGATGGGTCATGTGAACGCCGGCGCCCTGTCGTGGAAATCGGTGGCGCGCTGGAAAGCCGCGCCGATGCGCAGCAACGTCGCTTCATCGAACGAGCGGCCGACCAGTTGCATGCCGACGGGAAGACCGCCGCGGGTGAAACCGGCCGGGATCGCCAGGGACGGCAGGCCGAGATAATTGATCGGCCGGGTAAACCGCGTCAGCCGCTGGATCACGGCTTCCGCGTCCGGACCATTGCCGACATCGCTCTCGGCGATCGTGGGCGCGGCGATCGGCGACACCGGCGCGATCATGGCGTCGACGTCGGCGACCGCCGCGAGGTGCGCAGCCAGCGCCGGCCCACGCCAGCGCATCGCTTCGAGATAGAGCACGCCGGGTATAGCAAGCCCGTTCTGCAGCCGCATCAGCACCTGCGGGCCATAATCCTGCGGGCGCTCGATCATCCAGCGCTTGTGGAAGGCGGCGGCTTCCACGGCGAGAACCAGCTGGGACGCCGCGGTGAGCTGGCGCTGGTCCGGCAGTTCGACCTGAACGACGTTGGCGCCCTCGCGCTTCAGCATCGCAATCGTCGCATCCAGAACGCCGGCGACTTCGGCATCGAGGTCGTCGACATAGAACGCGGTGGGCACGCCGACGGTGAGGCCCTTGATCGATCCCGTCGTCGCGGCGATGTAATCCGGCAGCGGTCCCGCGACCGCGGTCGGATCTTCGGGATCCGCGCCCGCCATCAGGCCGAGCAGGAGCGCGCAATCCTGCGCGCTGCGCGCCAGAGGTCCGACGGTGTCGAGCGATTGCGACAGCGGCATCGCGCCGGCGCGGCTTACCCGGCCGACGGTCGTCTTCAGCCCGGTGACGCCGCAGAAATGGGCCGGCATCCGGATCGAGCCGCCGGTGTCCGAGCCCAGTGCCGCAAACGTCAGTCTCGCGGCGACCGCAGCCCCCGATCCCGACGACGAACCGCCGGTGATGCGATCGAGCGCGAAGGGATTATGCACCGGACCATAATGGGAATTGTGACCGGTTGGCCCATAGGCGAACTCGGCCATCTGCAGCGAGCCGAGGCGAATCGTGCCGGCGTCTTTCAGGCGCTGCAACGCGGTCGAAGTGGTCGTGGCGACAAAATCGCGGCGAATCCGGGAGCCGCAGGTGACGACCTTGCCGGCCTCGTAATACATGTCCTTGTGCGCCAGCGGCACGCCATGCAGCGCGCCGTGGCGGGCGCCTTTCGCCAGCACAGTGTCGGCGGCATCGGCGGCCTTCAGCGCGGCCTCCGCCTCGATCGCCATGAAGGCATTGAGACGGGGCTGCCATCGCGCGATCCGGTCGAGACAGGATTGCGTCACCTCGCGCGAGGAGACGGTTTTGTCGGCGATCGCGTGCGCGACCGACGTCAGTGACATCAATGCCGGCTCGGTGCTCATCTGGCTGCCCTGGCGGTCTGCACGCTGACGAAGGTGGCAGGCTCGAGGTCGAACGGCAGCGTGCCGGCGACCGCGGCAAAGCCGTCGAACGCAGGTCCAATCGAATTGGCAATGCGTGCGGCGATTTCGGCATCGATCGGCACGCCGGCAATTTCGGCGATCGCCTTGATCTCTTTGGCGGTGGGTCTTGTCATGCGGAGTTTTCTCCTTTTGCTGCCGCGAGGCTGTGACCTGAACCCGGTATTGCCATGTGGCAGGCCGCCTGGTGGCCCATTCTATCGAGCGCGGTGAGTTTAGGTGTGGCCTTGGCGCAGAGCGGCTCTGCGAACGGGCAGCGGGTATGAAAGCGGCACCCGGACGGCGGGTCGATCGGATTGGGCGGATCGCCCGATATCGGCGGCGTCTCGGTCCTTTGATCGGGATCGGACGACGGCATCGCCGCCAGCAGCGCCCGCGTATAGGGATGCGCCGGGGCATCCCACACCCGGTCTACCGGCCCGAGCTCGACCACTTCGCCGAGATACATCACCAAGACGCGGTCGGAAATGTAGCGCACGACGTTGAGATCGTGGCTGATGAAGAGATAGGTCAATCCGAACTCGCGCTTGAGATCGGCCAACAGGTTGAGCACCTGCGCCTCGACCGACTTGTCCAGCGCCGAGACCGCCTCGTCGAGAATCACCAGGCGCGGCGACAGCGCCAGCGCGCGCGCAATATTGACGCGCTGGCGCTGCCCGCCGGAAATCTCGTGCGGATAGCGATTGGCGAAGTTTTCCGGCCGCAAGCCCACCTTGCCGAGCAGTTCGCGCGCCAGCGCACGTGCGCCTGCGTCCGCCATGCCGTGGACCTTGGGACCGAAGGCGATCGATTCCTCGATCGTCAGTCGCGGATTGAGCGAGGCATAGCTGTCCTGGAACACCATCTGCATGCAGCGGCGAAGCTCGCGCAGCGACAGCGCGTGTCCGACCTGCATGCCGTCGTAGATGATTTCGCCGGCGTCGCGCTTCATCAGATGCATCAGCAGCCGCGCGGTGGTCGACTTGCCGCAGCCGGATTCGCCGACGATTCCAACCGTTTCGCCCTTGGCGATCGAGAACGAGACATCGTCGACCGCACGCACCGTCTTGCGCGCGCTGAACAGATCGCCGCGCACCGGGAAGTGTTTGGTCAATCCGGTGACCTGGAGCAGCGGCTGCGCGGCGCCACCGCGATCCTCGACCGGTTCAAGCAGTTCGACCGACGGGGTGATCTGGTTCATCGCATCAGTTCCGGATGTCCATGGCGCTGCGCATGCCGTCGCTGAGCAAATTGAAGCAGATCGATACCGCGAAAATCATGGCGCCGGGCAATGCGGCCACCCATGGATTGATGTAGATCGCGGTCCGCAGCGTATTGAGCATCAGGCCCCATTCCGGCTCCGGCGGTTTTGTCCCCAGGCCCAGGAACGACAATCCGGCGGCCAGGATCATCGACACCGAGATCAGGCCGGTGGCGTAGACGAAAATCGGCCCCAACACGTTGCCGAGCATGTGCACGCGCATGATGGTGAAGGGACCGGCGCCGGAGGCCCGCGCCGCCTCGACGAAATCCATGTTTCGCACGCCGGTCGTGACGCTCTCGGCCACACGGGTGATCTGCGGGACGAAGACGATGGTCAGCGAAACGATGGAGTTGACGATACCCGCGCCCAGCGCCCCGGAAATCGCGATCGCCAGCAGCACCGAGGGAAAGGCGTAGAATACATCGACCGTGCGCATGATCGCGGTGTTGATCTTGCCTCCGACATAACCGGCGACGAGACCGAGCGATGTCCCGATCCCAAAGGCAAGGATGACCGGAAGGATACCGACGACCAGCGACAGCCGTCCGCCATAGATCAGCCGCGCCAGCATGTCGCGGCCGAGTTCGTCGGTACCGAGCGGATAGCCGGCGGTGCCGATATGGCGCAGCCTGCGAATCATCGAGCCCTGATAGGGATCGGCAAGCCCGAGCCATGGCGCGCAGAGCGCCGACAGAAAAATCGCGACCAGAATAAAGGCGCAGACCATGCTGACCTTGTCGCGCACGATCCGCCGTCCGACCGTCGCCCAGTAGCCGCGCGCCTTGCTCGCGGGCGCCGCCTGGAGGGCCGCATCTGCTATCGCGCTCATCGGCAGATCCCCATCGGTTCAGCTCCGCTTGATCCGCGGGTCGATCGAGGCCTGCGCGATATCGACCATCAGATTCAGAAACACGAAGAAAAGTGCCAGCACCAGGATCGTGCCCTGCAATAGCGGCAGGTCACGCTGGAAAATCGCCGAATTGAGCAGCAGCCCCGATCCCGGCCACGAAAACACGGTCTCGATCAGGATAGAGCCGCCGAGCATGTATCCCAACTGGAGTCCCATCACGGCCATCGCCGTCGGTGCGGCGTTCTTGATGACGTGGCGGAAAACATCGGTTTCGCGCAACCCCTTGGCGCGCAGGGCCTCGACGAAATCCTGACTGAGGATATCGCCGGTCAGCGCCCGCACGGTGCGGGTGACGATGCCCATGGGAATCACCGATGTGGTGATCGCCGGCAGGATCAAATAGCGGATGTGTTCCCAGTCCCATCCCCAGGCGCCGGAGCCACCCGGACCGGCGCCGACGGCGGGTAACCAACCAAGCTGCACCGAGAAGATGATCACCAGAACCATCCCGAGCCAGTAATGCGGCACCGAGACGCCGGCGATCGCGATCGAGGTCGCAACCTTGTCGATCCAGGTGTCGCGGAAATAGCCGGCGATCAGGCCGAAGAACAATCCAAGAGTAAACCCGATCAACGCTGCCGCGATCGCCAATGTCACGGTGTTGCCGACCGCGCGCATGACTTCCGTCAATACCGGTCGCCCGGTCGCGATCGAATGACCGAGATCACCGTTGACCGCCTTCCACAGCCAAAGCCCGAACTGCACCGGCAGCGGACGATCGAAGCCGTAGGCGACGCGCATTTGATTGGCGAGTTCCTGCGACGCGTCGGCCGGCAGGATCGCGACCAGCGGATCGCCCGGCGTGATGTGCACCAGGAGAAAGCACACCAGCGCCACGCTGAGGACGATGGGGATCACATAGACGATGCGCCTGATAATGTAGATGAGCACGTATGACCTTCAGTTATCGGCCGCGATGGGGCGGGCGTAGCAGTGCAGCATGCCTCCTTCCCTCCCCCCTTGCGGGGGAGGGTCAGGGAGGGGGGTGGCGTCATCGGGACCGCCCGGGTGGACCCCCACCCCCGACCCCTCCCCGCAAGGGGGAGGGAAGATCACACGACGAAATCCTCACGGCGTCATCGAGATCGGCGAGAAGTCCACAAACCAGCTCTTCGGCTGCACGAACCCCTTGACCTTCGGGCTCATGGCGCGGGGCGCCACGTCATGGGCGACATAGAGAAAAGCCGCGTCGTCGACGGAGGCCGCATGCAGTTCGGCCAGCGCCTGGTCGCGCGCGGCCGGATCGAAGGTCTGGCGCGCCTTCGTCACCAGTTCGTCGAACTTCGGATTGTTGATAAAGCCCCAATTGTTCGACACCGGCGGCGCCATCGACGATTGCAGGAAGCGCACCATGGCAAAGAACGGATCCATCGCCGCATAGGTCACATTGGTGGCATTGGCGCCGTTGGCGGAAGCATCCTTGGCGCCGCGCCGCCAGTTCGTGAACAGCGTGTTCCATTCGATGACGTCAAGCTGCACGTCGAAATAACATTCGGCCAGCGCCTGCTGCAGATACTCGTTCATCGGCAGTGGCAGCATCTGGCCCGATCCCGACGCCGACGTCTGGATCTTGACCGTCAATTTCTTGTTGGGACCAAACCCCGCCTCCTGCATCAGCTTCTGCGCAGCCGGCTTGTCATATTTGATCTGGAAGGTCGGCTTTCCCCGCCAGGGATGACCCGGCTCGAAGGTGCCGGTTGCCGGCACCATCAGGCCGGCGAGCAGACCGTCCCTCAGGCTTTCGCGATCGATGCAGAGATTGGCGGCCTTGCGAACGCGGATGTCGTTCCAGGGCGAGCCTTCGATGCGCGAGAACTGCCACGGCCAGACATGCGGCTCCTCGTTGGAATAGATCACAAAGCCGCGTTGCTTGATTTCAGCGACCGCATCCGGCGCCGGCGCTTCGATCCAGTCGACTTGGCCGGAGAGCAATGCCGCGGTGCGCGCATTCGCCTCGGGCATCGGCAACAGCAACATCTTGTCGACCTTGGGAACCCGCGCCTTGTCCCAATAGTTTTCGTTCTTCACAAGCTCGAGCCGTTCGCGCGGCGTGAAGCTCGACATTTTCCACGGGCCGGTACCCGAGGCGTCCTTGGCGAACGCGGCCCAGGCGGCTTGCGATTTCGCCTTGGCATCCGCGCCATTGGCCGCGTCGAACAGCTTCTGCCATTTCGCCGGGCTCGCCATGAACAGATTGGTGAGGTTGATGGGCAGGAAGCTGTCCGGCTCCTTGGTGGTCAATTCCACCGTCATGTCGTCGATCTTGCGGGCCGAGGCCAGCGTCGGCATCCGCGACGCGGTGACGCCGACCTGGCTCGGATCGAACTGGGGCGCATCCTGCTTGAGCACCTTTTCGACATTCCAGACCACGGCATCGGCATTGAACGGCGACCCATCATGGAATTTGACGCCCGGGCGAAGCTTGAACGTCCACTTCTTCTTGTCGGCGTCGTCGACCGCCCATTCGGTCGCGAGCCCAGGGATCATCACGCTGGCCTTCTCGGCGGACGACAGGTCCCACATCGTCAGCGCGTCATAGATGGTGAGGCCGGTGAAGCGGTTGCCCTCGAAGCCCTGATCGGGCTGGCCCAGCGTGCGCGGAATGTCGGCCGCGGTCATCCCGATGCGCAGCGTCGTCTCGGCGGCGGCGATCCGCGGCAGGGCTATCGTCGCGGCAAACGCCAGCAACAAGGCCGCAGACCGGCCGCTTCCAGATTTCTTGCTCCACATTGCAACCAATCCCCTCTGGCCTTCTCGATGGCTATTTCTTATGCAATCTTATGCAACGGCTGTGCCAATGGTGGCAATCCTTCGCCTGATTGTGATTGGCGCACAACTCTTTGTGGGCGCCTATCAATAAGAGAGGCAGATGCCTAATCTGGCATCAACCTTGCTGGTTGCTTGCAAGTTGCATCGCGGCATTTCTCCAATGGAGCCAAGTTCATGCGCGCCCGTAATTCGATCGTTCTTGCGGCCTTGGCTCTCGCCCTCGGCATCAGCCTGCCAGCCATTTCAGCGCGAGCCGAGACGGTGGTGCGATACGGTATTTCGATGGCGGATATTCCGCTGACGACGGGCCAGCCGGATCGCGGCGCGGGCGCCTATCAGTTTACGGCCTACACAATTTACGATCCCCTGGTCGCCTGGGAAATGGACGTGTCGGACCGGCCGGGCAAGCTGGTGCCCGGCCTCGCCACCGAGTGGAAAGTCGACGACAAGGACAAGACCAAATGGCGGTTCACGCTCCGCCAGGGCGTCAAATTCCATGACGGCAGCGACTTCAATGCCGATGCGGTGATCTGGAACCTGGACAAGGTTCTCAATGACAAGGCCCCGCAGTTCGACAAGCGCCAAAGCGCGCAGGTGAAAACCCGCCTGCCCTCGGTTGCGAGCTACGCCAAGATCGACAACTCGACGATAGAGATCACCACCAAGACCGTCGACTCGTTCTTCCCGTATCAGATGCTCTGGTTCCTGATCTCGAGCCCCGCGCAGTACGAAAAGCTCGGCAAGGACTGGGACAAATTCGCAAGCCAGCCGTCGGGCACCGGACCGTTCAAATTGACAAAACTGGTGCCGCGCGAACTGGCTGAACTGTCGAAGAATCCGGATTACTGGGACAAGAAGCGGATCGCGCAAGTCGACAAGCTGGTGCTGGTTCCGATGCCGGAAGCGCTGACCCGGACCAACGCGCTGCTGGCCGGACAAGTCGATCTGATCGAGACGCCGGCGCCCGACGCGGTGCCGCAGCTGAAATCGGCGGGCATGCGGATCGTCGACAATATCACTCCGCATGTATGGAATTATCATCTCAGCGTACTGCCCGGTTCGCCCTGGACCGACATCCGCCTGCGCAAGGCGCTCAATCTTGCGATCGACCGCGACGGCGTGGTCGGGCTGATGAACGGTCTTGCCAAGCCCGCCAAGGGCCAGGTCGATCCCTCGAGCCCATGGTTCGGCAAGCCGACCTTCGATATCAAATACGATCCTGCAACCGCGAAAAAACTCGTCGAGGAGGCCGGCTACTCGAAGGAAAAGCCGCTGAAGGCCACGTTCATCATCGCGCAAGGCGGCACCGGCCAAATGCTGTCGCTGCCGATGAACGAATTCCTGCAGCAAAGCTTCAAGGAAATCGGCATCGACATCGACTTCAAGGTGGTCGAACTCGAGACGCTCTACACGCACTGGCGCAAGGGTGCGGCGGATGAAATGAATGCCGGCATCACCGCCAATAATATCGCTTACGTGACCTCGGACCCGCTCTATGCGATCGTGCGCTTCTTCGCCTCCGATCAGGTGGCGCCGGTCGGGGTGAACTGGGGCGGCTACAAGAACCCGAAGGTCGATGCCTTGATCAGCGAAGCCAAGCAAACCTTCGACATCAAGAAGCAGGACGACTTGATCGCGCAGGCGCATGCGCTGATCGTCGATGACGCCGTGCTGGTATGGGTGGTGCACGACACCAACCCGCACGCGCTCTCGCCCAGGATCAAGAAATTCGTGCAGGCGCAGCACTGGTTCCAGGACCTGACCACAATCGGCGTGGAATGAGGACGCTAGTGTTTCGGGACGCGGTCCATCCGCTCCCACAAGCCGTCATACTCCGCCACCGGGTCTCGCCTCCGGCGAGCCCGATGACAGGCTCCAGCGGAGTTATCCAGTACGCAGCGGCGTTTCGGCCAAGTCACTACGGCTCTGGAATACTGAATCACCCGCATTCGCGGGTGATGACGATTTCGGGCGAAGCGCCCTATTTCGTCAGCAGCGCAAAGGCACCGTTCCAGTCTTCCGGCGGCGGGTTCTTCCGGTAGCCCAGAATCCGCGCTTCATATAAATCATAAAGCAGCTCCAGGGTATTGGCGTCGTCGGTCAGGCGGCCGCGTTCGATCGCCGCAAGCGCGCCCTCCCAGTCGCGGCCGCGATAGCAGGCGAGCATCTCGATGGTGAGGTTGCGCAGGCGCTGAAAGCGGCCGGACTGGGCGGTGTCCTCGCGACCGGCAATGGCGTAGATGACCTCCGGCTCCTTCTTGCCCTTGACCATGATGAAATCGAGCTCGAGAATCGCGAACTTTTCCTTGACCGCGAGCGCGGTCTTGGAGCCGACGATGATCGGGAAGCCGTATTCCTTGGATTGTCCCTCCAGCCGCGACGCCAGGTTGACGCTGTCACCAAGCACCGAATAGTCGAAGCGCAGATTGGAGCCCATGTTGCCGACCACGCAGGTCCCGGTGTTCAGGCCGACCCCGACATTGATCGGGATAAAACTGTGACCGCCGTTCTGCGACTCGATCTCGCGCTCCTTGTTGAGGACGTCGATCCGCTCCAGCATGTCCAGCGCGGCTTCGCAGGCGTTGATCTGATGCTCCTTGTCGTCGAGCGGCGCGTTCCAGAACGCCATGATGGCATCGCCCATATATTTGTCGATGGTGCCCTTTCGGGCCAGGATCGCGTTGGTCAGCGGCGTCAGGAACCGGTTCATCAGCGCGGTCAATCCTTGCGGATCGCTCTTGTAGGACTCCGAGATGGTGGTAAAGCCCCGGACGTCGGAGAACATGATGGTCATCTCGCGCTCTTCGCCGCCGAGCTTGAGCTTTTCCGGCGACTGCGCCAGTTGCTCGACCAGGGCAGGCGACAAATACTGGCCGAACGCGGAGCGGATCTGCCGCCGCTGCGCCTGTTCCCTGACGAAGCTGGTGAAAATCAGGGTGAGATAGATCACCGTGGTCGACAGCAGCGGATAGGTGAAATCGATCAGCAGCCGGTGCTGGGTGTAGGAATACCAGGACGCTCCGATCAGCAGGGTTGCAAACAGCGCACCGACGGCGACAAGGGTGACCGGCCCGAACAGCGGCGCGAACGCGATCACCAGGATTCCAAGAATTATCGCAGCAGCGAATTCGAGCAGAGGGCCGTAAGCCGGTTGCGACAGCAGCGACTTGGTCAGTGCGGCTTCGAGCACCTGGGCATGGATTTCGACGCCCGGCATCGCCGCGGACACCGGCGTGGTCTTGATGTCATTAAGCCCCACCGCGGACGTGCCGATCAGGACCAGCTTGCGTGCAATCTTTTCAGGCGCGACGCGTCCCTCCAGAACGTCAACCGCCGGGACGTAGAGCGAGGGATCGTAACGCGCGAAATGCACCCAAAGCTGGCCGTTACGGTCGGTTGGGACCTCGAACCCCTTGACCGCTACGCTCTTGATTCCCGCGGCATCCGACTTGATGAAGATGGTATCGGTGCCCGTCGCCAATCGCAGCATTTCGAAGCTCAATGACGGCATCGTCGCACCCTGCGCCAGCATGATCATCGGCACCCGCCGCACAATGCCGTCACGTTCGGGATTGATGGTCAGCAGGCCGCGCCCGCCGGCCGCCTGCTCCAGAACCTGCGTGTTGCGCAGCAGGCCTGGAAAGTCGAACATGAAGCGCTGGGGGTCTCCGCCCAACATCGCCAACCCCGTCACTGGTAGCGTCTTATCGAATTCAGCTATCTCCTCGGAGAGTCCGGATTCGCCCAGCACCACGCGCGAATGCCGCATCGCGTCGGCAAGGACCTGATCATTGCTCGGCAGCGCCCGCAACTTGGTCTTGGTGTCTTCATCCAGATTGCGAAACGTGTCGGCCGCGGTATCCGGATTGAGCCGGTCGGGTTCCGAGAAGATGACGTCGAAGGCGATCACGACGGCGCCGAGCTTGGCCAGATTGGCGACGAGATCGGCGATCCGCGTCCGCGGCCAAGGCCATTGGCCGAGTTTCGCCAAGCTCTTTTCGTCGATGTCGATGATGGTGACAGGCCGAGCGGTCTTCACGCGGGGATCGAAGCGCTGGAAAGTATCGAAGGTCCTGACACGAAGCTCCTCGATCGGCGCAAAATCGGCGACACGCAACGCGGCAACGCCGATCAGCAGCGCAAGGCACAACAGCCTCGCATAGCCGAACTTCCGCCCAAACCAGCGTCGTAACATCCTGAGCCGCTTCATGCTGTTCCGATATCACGACGCGCGGGATTGATCACGTCTCTTGTTGTTTCGAAGACGCGGACGGGCCGGATGGCGCGCGGCCGTCCGGGTCCGGATCGTGCCCTAGACGACGTGGAAGTCGGAGACTTGCAGTTGCGCCTTCAGAACACCGCTCAGGGTGATGGTGTCGTGGGCATCGAGCGCGACCACCGTGTTGCCGTGGCCGTCATCCTGTGCGGCGTTCAAGGCCGCCTGGGCGTTCGCGAAAATCGTGCCGCTGAACTGCAGCGTATCGGTAGCCGGATGGAAATTCGTCACCGTATCCTGGCCGACTGCGGCGAAGTTGAAAACAAAGGTTTCGCTGGCGGCAAGGCCGCTCAACGTCTGGTTCGGCGCGCTCGCGACAATCGTGCTGCTCGCCGCCGGGCCGGGATCTTGCATGACCACGCCACCCAGGGCGTCGCTGGTGGAAGCCGGCGGATCGTGGATCAGAATTCCGCCGTTGCCATCGGTGACGGGCGCGCTCCAGTTGCCTGAATTGGCGCCCACGTTCAGCTGCACGCTGGTGTGGCCCGCCTCGCTGATGGTAACGATGCCGCTCGACGTTGTCCCGGAATAGCTTACCGTGGCGCTGGCATCGAAGCCCGCGACGTCCACTATGTCGGCGGCGGTCATGCTGCCGCCGCTGTCGGAAATGGTTCCGGTGAAATGGGTGGGATCCTTGAGGATCAGTTCGCCGGAGCCGGCAAAGGCCACGTTACGCGCGTCGGCATGATCGAACCGAAGGGTCGCTGCGGCGTCGATCTTGAACGACCCGCTACCGGAATTGACAGCGCTTGCAATTTCCAGCTTGCCGCCGGCGGCTTCGATGGTCCCGTTATCGGTGAACGTTCCGGTAATCGTCGCGGACGCGGCGGTATCTTTCAGCGCCCCACCGGAATCGACCAGGAGATTCCCTGCCTGGATGGTCAGATCGCCGCCAAGGGTGAGGGTATTGCTGCCGGTGATTTCGACCGTCGCCCCGGAGTCGTTCACGACCAGGGAATGTGCGGCGGCGGCCTGGCTGATCGCGACCGTGTAATTGCCGCTGGCGTCGACGAGGACGTAGTCGCTGGACACAGGAGCACCGGAAGGACTCCAGTGGCTCGCAGTTTGCCAATCATGGCTGCCGCCCGACCATACCTTCGTCGCGACGGTACCAAGGGAAGTGGTGACGCTCTCATGCTCATTCGAATCGGCATAGGTAGCAGTCACCTGCAGCAAGTCGCCAGCGTCGGCCGCAATGGGCGTAAAGCTGGAATTGGTGCCGACGGTGGTCCAGTGCAGGCCATTGTCACTGGAAACCTGCCAGGCATAACTGACACCAGACGATAGGTTGGTGCCGCCGTCGTTCACCCCGGTGACGTGGATCGTTGTCCCCTTCAGCGCGTGCGTACTATCGACCGTCATGGTCAGATCATTCGGCATGCCGAGGCTGTAGGTGCTGCTCTCGCTGCCCGATACGTCAGCATAGGTCACGACAAGCTGCATCAGCTTGCCTTCGTCGGATTCACCCGGC
The DNA here is from genome assembly GCF_004799445.1 of Bradyrhizobium sp. Taxonomy (GTDB): domain Bacteria; phylum Pseudomonadota; class Alphaproteobacteria; order Rhizobiales; family Xanthobacteraceae; genus Bradyrhizobium. The sequence goes on along the minus strand of NZ_SSNA01000057.1, from coordinate 2,740 downwards.
GTATAACTGGAATGGGTGCCAACGGTAACCCAGGTGAGACCATTATCGCTGGAGTCCTGCCAGGCATAGCTGAGACCCGTCGTGACGGTGGTGCCGCCGTCCTTGACCCCGAGGACATGCATCGTCACGCCCTGCTTCGCAGTCTGACTGTCGAGCGTCGCCACCAGGTCGTCGGCCAAGCTCTCCTGCACCACTCCCGCCGACACAAAACTCGTCTCCGGCTGGCCGCTGGCGTCCGTGAAAAACAAGGCAACCCGAAGCAACTGGCCCTCGTCGGCCTCGACCGGCGTGTAGCTTGATAGGCCGTTGGTGCCGTTGGCATTCACCCAGGTCTTGCCGCCGTCGTGCGACACCTGCCAGTCATAGCTGGCGCCGGAGACCGTCTGGCCGCCATCCGTGATCGACGCCGTCAACGCGACACCCTGGATCGCATTGCCGCTGGGATCGAGCCCGGCGACAGCGCCCGGGACTTCCATCAAATCCGTGCCGTGCTGCAAGGACCCGTCATCGCTGAGGGTCCAGTGCACACCAAGATAGTCGCCGGTGAGATGGATGTTGGAAACGTCAACCCCGTTTACGAAGACCGAAAGAGTACCACCAGAGGCATCCCCCGCGTAACTGACAGTCGGGTTCGACCCGTAAGCGATATCGACGAGATCGATAGTGTTGTCGTCGAGGCCGACAACCTTCCCGTTGAACGTCTCCGAATGGTCGAGCTTCAGGGTCCCTGTCGCTCCCGGTTCGAACGTGACGGTGGCCTGCGAATATGCGTTTGCCAAACCCGAGCCGAGTTCAAGCACCGCGCCGCCCTTGATCTCGAGGTTGCCCGAGATCGCGGCGTCGATGATCAGTTTGCCGCCGTTCGTCTCCAGCGTGCCGCCGGTATTGTCGAGGGTGCTGGTCGCGTCGATGATCAGTGTGCCGCCGGTGACATCGATCGTACCGGTATTGGTGATCGTCACACCTGTGATGAAGCTGTCGCCCGTCGAATCCAGTTCGCCGAAAATCTTGAGCGTGCCGCCGCTGATCGTGGACCCCTCCAGATCAAGCGTCGCGGTGTGGCCCGGATCGGCATCGACCTGGATGACGCCCTTCGTGGTGCCGTCAGTATTGGAGATGATTTCATCGCTCAGCACCAGGGTGGCGCCGCCCTTCACCTCCATCGTTCCGGTATTGGTGACCGGCGTGGGGTCGATCGTCAGCGTGCCGCTGACGACAATAATATTGGCGACGTTGACGATGGTGGCACCGGAGATGACGCTGATGCCGGTCGAATCCATCACGCCGATAACGTCGAGCGTGCCGCCATTGATGGTGCCGCCGTTGAACGCCAGCGTGTCGCCGCTGTCGATCTTGATGGTGCCACCGGTGACAAGGTCATTAAACACGGTCCCGTTCACCGTGACGTTGTCGAGCGCCAGCGTCACGCCGCTCTCGATCGTCACCGCGCCATTGTTGAGGATGGCATTGGTGGTGACCGGTGGCGCCCCCGCGGTGGTGCCGTTGATCGAGCTGTTGGCCGTGACGTCGATGCTGCCGTTGTCGGTGATCGTGCCGCCATTGATGGTGACGCCGTTCAGCTTCAGCGTGTCGGTGGCATCCACCGACAAGGTGGCGTCGCTGGCGGTATCGGTGAAGGTCGTCCCCGTCACCGTGTCGTTGTCGAGCGTCAGCGTCTGGTTCGCATCGACCGTCACCCCGCCATGGTTCAGGTTGGCGCTACTGATCGTGCTGGAGCCGCTGATCTCGATCGTGCCGGCGGTCGCGGGGGTGGTGCCGGTGCCGTCATTGACGGTACCGCCGTGGATGGTGACGCCCGACAGGGTCAGCGTGTCGGTGGCATCCACCGACAAGATCGCGCCGCTGGAGGTATCGGTGAAGGTGGCGCCGGTTACCGTGTCATTGTCGAGCGTCAGCGTCTGGTTGCCATCGACCGTCACCCTGCCATGGTTCAGGCTGGCGCCGCTGATGGTGCTCGAACCGCTGATCTCGATCGTGCCGCCGGTCGCGGGGGTGGTTCCGGTGCCGTCATTGATGGTGCCGCCGTCGATGGTGACACCCGACAGGGTCAGCGTGTCGGTGGCATCCACCGACAAGATCGCGCCGCTGGCGGTATCGGTGAAGGTCGTCCCCGTCACCGTGTCGTTGTCGAGCGTTAGCGTCTGGTTCGCATCGACCGTCACCCCGCCATGGTTCAGGTTGGCGCTACTGATCGTGCTGGAGCCGCTGATCTCGATCGTGCCGGCGGTCGCGAGGGTGTTGCCGGTGCCGTCATTGATGGTGCCGCCGTGGATGGTGACGCCCGACAGCGTCAGCGTGTCGGTGGCATCCACCGACAAGATCGCGCCGCTGGAGGTATCGGTGAAGGTCGTTCCCGTCACCGTGACGTTATCCAGCGTCAGCGTCACGCCGCTCTCGACCGTCACCGCGCCATTGTTCAGGAGCGCATTGGTGGTCACCGGCGGTGACCCGGCCGTGGTGCCGTTGATCGAGCTGTTGCCGGTAACGTCGATGGTGCCGTTGTCGGTGATGGTGCCGCCATTGATGGTGGCGCCGTTCAGCTTCAGCGTGTCGCCGCTGTCGACCTTGATGATGCCGCTGTCGGTGATGGCCCCGCCGGTGATGGTGGTGCCGTCCAGGGTCAGGGTCTGGCCGGAATCGACCGTCAGCTGGGCGTTGCCGAAGATGTCGTTGTCGATGCTGCCGGTGCCGGTGATCTCGATGGTGCCGGCATTGGTGA
>NZ_SSNA01000056.1 GCF_004799445.1 Bradyrhizobium sp. | reverse complement strand
GTTGAACCTGTGGTCCTACCCCCGTGCTTTTTTTGCACGGGACCCATGGGTGCAATCGGCACCCGGCTTTCCCTGCGCCCTCTCTCTGAAGAGGGCGGGAAGTTCTCAGCAAAACTCGGGCGTAACGCGCCGCGGGATCGCGAAGCTGTGTCTGGCGATTGCGACGACGCCACGCTTTCGGTCGTCATCGCCCGCGAAAGCGGGCGATCCAGTACTCCGAGGCGTCAGTAACAAAACCGAAAGGCCGCGGCGTACTGGATACCCCGCATGCGCGGGGTATGACGGGCTGTATGACATTCGGATCGATTGAAATTATCAGGCGCGCGCGTGACGGCGCCTCACGCGCCCTGCTGGCGGGCGCGGGAGGCGTGGGATTGCAGCGCGCGGATGCGCTCGGCCAGCGTTCCGCCGCCTTCCGACGCGGCGCCGTTGGCAACCCCGTTGGATGGTTTTGCCGGGACCACCGGTTCGGCCGCCAGCATCGCCTCGATCGGCGAATTCGGTCCTTCGAGCTGCATCGCCAGCTTGGCGACTTCGGCGGCGATATCGTTGATGCGCTCGCGCAGCAGCGCGTTTTCCATGCGCTCGGTCGCCCACGAGCTTTCCGCCTGCTGCTGGATCGCGTTGATGTCGCGCTGCAGCTTGGCGCGTTCGTCGCGCGCCAGCCGAAGTTGTTCCTCGACCGCGGCCTTTTCGGACTTCAGCTTTTCCAGCGCCGGCCACGTGCCGCTGTTGGTGAGGGTGAGTTCGTCGCGCAATTCCCTCACCGTGCGCTCGGCGGCTTCCTTGGCCTGGCGCAGCTGAGTGTTCTCATAGTCGCGCTCGGCCAGCAGCTTTCCCTGGGTCGAAAGCCGCGCTTCCAGGTCGTTGACGCGGTTGCCGAGCAACTCGGCTTCCTTGACCTGGACGATCAGCTGGCGGTCGAGATCGGTGACGCGCTGGCTCAGGTTCTCGACCCGGTTGCGCGCTTCGGTGAGCTCGCGGGTCGCAGCCTCGGATTCGCCGCGCTGCTGCGCGAGCCGCGCTTGCGTGGCGGAGAATTCCTTCTCGGCATCGCCGACGCGGCCCTTCAGCGCGTCGATCTGGGCATGCACCGCCACCAGCTCGACCTTGCGGCTTTCCGCCATCATCGAACGGTCGGACAGTTCGGCGTTGAGTTTCGCGAGCGCGTCCCGCTTGTCGGTCAATGCCTGCTCCGCCTGACGCAGCGCTTCGGTCTTGGTGGTGAATTCCTCTTCGGTGGCGCGCAGCTGTTGCTTCATCGCCTTCTCGCGGGCTTCCAGCGAAAAGATCGTGGCGTTCTTTTCGCCGAGCTCGAGCTTCATGCGATTGATCGCATCGGATTTCTTGCCGAGTTCGGCGAGCTGGCTGGTGGTCTTGTTCTTGAGCTGGTCGACGCTCATCTCCAGCCGCCGCGCCGACATCGCGAACTCCGCGCGCAACTGGTCCTTGTCGGCCTGGATTTCCGCCATCGACAGCGGCGTCGCCGCCTCCATCCGCCGGGTGGTCAGGCGCACCGCGCGGTTATGCACCAGCGGCACGATCATCAGACCGAGCAGCATCGAGACCAGAAAACCGATCGCCAGATACATGATCGGTTCGACCATGGATGGGTACTCCCGCGAAAAACTCGTCTATTCACAATGCCATGGGGCACAGGAGAAAGGCCAGCCCCATGCGCCGTTAACGTGAATCCGGAAAAAGAGCTGTGGGTTACTGGTTCCGCGCTTTGCGGAACAGGCAGACCTCAGAGCGGATCAGAACGGATTCCAGGTCGCGTGCGGGGTATATTTGAGGTAGCCGATATTGGCGCCCAGCCGCAGGCCGAGACCGGAGCGGATCGGCACCAGCACGATGTTGTTGGCGGTCAGCGCGGTCATCCCGAAGCCGCCGATGATATAGGCGGAGCCGTCAATGCCGCCAAAGCGCTGGTAGATCGCGCTGGTCGCCGGAAGATTGTAGACCAGCGTCATGGTGCGCGCGCCGTCGCCGCCCCAGTCGAAGCCGACCGACGGTCCCTGCCAGTAGACCCGCAAATCGCCGGCATTCTTGGTGTAAAGCGTGCCCTCGCCATATCTCAATCCGGCAACGAAGGCGCCGGAGCCTTCCTCGCCGAGGATATAGCCGTTCGGCAGGCCCCATTGGCTGACCGCGCGCTCGATCACCGAGGCGAGGCCGCGCGACACATTGCCGAAAAACCGGTGTCCGGCGCTGGTCAACTCGTCCGGCCCGTAAACGTTGGGGCTGGGTTGGCGTTGCGGCGGCGGCAATTGCGCCGGGGGTGCCTGCTCAATCGGAGGCGCCTGCTGCGAGGAGGCGGGCACGGACCAGCACATCAGCGCGGCAAGCGTCACCGCAGCAAGGCGTGAGGCGAAAATCATGAAAGAACCCCTGGGTATTGAAATCCCGGTCGCGGCCTTAACCTGACGCTGACAAGCATGGCTGTAGGCTGCGCCCAGTGTCCCCCGACTCGAATGTTATCGGCATCAACTATGACGGCACAACGGCAGGAAAGAAACCGCAGATGGCCGGGAATCCGCGTTCGCCCCCGAATAGCCTTGATCGCCGTGCTGGCGGGGCTTTGGTCGGTCAGCCCGGGTGACCTGGCCGGCGGCGGGCTTGCGGCCCGGGCCGCGACCACCGAGCGCGTCGTGGCCAACCGTTTCACGGGCCTCGCGATCGAGGGTTACGATCCCGTGGCGTATTTTGTCGATGCCCGCCCGATGATCGGTCTGCCGGAGTTCGAGGCGTCCCAGGCCGGCGTCGTCTGGCGTTTTCGCAACGAGGGCAACCGCGCTTCCTTTGCCGCCCATCCCGACATTTACGGTCCCCGGTTCGGCGGCTACGACCCGGTCGATCTGGCGCGGGGGGTGACGGTCGCCGGTAATCCCCGGTTCTGGCTGATCTCGGGCCAACGGCTTTATCTGTTCGGGCGCGAGCAACACCGGGATGCCTTCGCCGCCCACCCGGAGTCGGTGCTGAGGCAGGCGAATTCCCGCTGGCCGGCGCTCGAGCACGATCTGGCGCAGTGAAGAAGTCGCGTTTCAGCGCGTCGCCGCGGGATCGCCCCAGGCGATGAACGCCGGCACGATGAAATCCTTCACGCCTTTGCCGAACTGCAAATCGGCCCCTTGCGCGTCGGTGATCCTGCCGCCGGCCGCGCTGACGATCGCATGTCCGGCCGCGACATCCCATTCGTGGGTGGGGGCAAGCCGCGGATAAATATCGACGGCGCCCTCGGCCACCCGGGCGAATTTGACCGCCGAACCGAGCATCTGCCGGATCGCGCCGGGTCTGGAGTCAATAAAGGCTTCGGTTCTGGCATCGCCATGCGAGCGGCTGACCGCGACGATCCAGGGGGTGCCGGCTTCCGGGAACGGGCGGGTGTGTATAGGCACGGCCTGGAGGGCCCCGTCGCTTGTCGCCAGTCGTTCCGCGCCGCGGCCCACGAGGCCCCGCCATATCAATCCAAGCGCGGGGGCGCCAATGATGCCCAATAAGGGCGTGCCATGGGTCACCAGCGCGACATTGACGGTGAATTCGCCGCGCCCGGCGACAAACTCCTTGGTACCGTCGAGCGGATCGATCAGGAAGAAGCTGCCCTGGTAAGGCGGTTTCGCCAGATCGACGCGCTCCTCGGACAATGCCGGGACCGCTGGAATGAGCCGCGCAAGGCCATCGGCGATGATGCGGTCGGCGGCGAGGTCCGCTTCCGTCACCGGCGATCCATCGAGCTTGCCGTCGATCCGCATGGCAGCGCGGTTGACGGCAAGAATGGCCGCTCCGGCCCGGGCGACGAGTTCGGTCAGGGGTTCCATGAGCGCGGCGGCGGCATCGCATTCGATCACGGGCCCCGGCAAATATGCCTCACTCATTGGCGGGTCTCATATTCCAAGCCTCTCTGTACCGGTGGGTTTTCGCGCCGGTTGACCTCGGTCCGGCCTGCCTTGTGTTGGCAGCACGCGTCTCCGCAGTGTATCAAGCCAGCGAGCATGCGTGATTCGCCGGATCCGCGCTTGTCATCGATTTTTAGGAACGCCTTATGTCTGGTGCCCCGCCTCCCGGTCCCGCCCCCGATGCCCTCGAGCTCGCGGCGTTGCTTTGTTCCCGGGTTTGCCACGATCTCATCAGTCCGGTGGGCGCCATCGTCAATGGGCTTGAGGTCCTCGACGACAATCCCAAGCCGGAAGACCGCGAATTTGCCCTCGATCTGATTCGAAAGAGCGCCAAGACCGCGTCGGCCCGCTTGCAGTTCTGCCGCCTGGCGTTTGGGGCGGCCGGATCGGCGGGTGCGCAGATCGATCTCGGCGACGCGCAGGCCATGGCGCGCGGTCACCTCGAGGACAGCAAGACCACGATCGCGTGGAATCTGCCGCGCGTGCTGTTGCCGAAAAACCGGGTCAAGCTGCTGCTGAACATGATGGTGATCGCCCAGCAGACGATCCCGCGTGGCGGGGTGCTCACCGTCGATCCGATCGGCGAAGGCGATGGGTTCGGCTTTCGTGTCACCGCGAACGGGCTGAATGCCCGCATGCCGCAGAATATTGCCGATCTGTTGAGTTCGGGTCATGTCTCGATCGTCGATGCTCATGCCGTGCAGCCCTATTACACCCGGCTGCTGGCACAATCTTGCGGACTGAGCGTGACGCTGGCGCCCGAAGGCAATGCGGTGGTGGTGACCGCGTCCTAAAGGTGCGGCTGTCGAAAACGGGCATTTCCCGCGGCCAACCGGGTTTTCGCGTTGCCGGAAAAGCGCTCCGAGGGCGAAACATGGTTAACCATTGGTTTACCGCGCGCCCGGTTCCAGCAATGTCGTCTTATCTCTTTGTTGAACCCGTTCTTTTCCAAATGCTCAACCAATATTAAACGCTTTGCATGGAAGCTGACCGAACTCGGAAAGGCGTGTCGACGTCGCACGCCCGAGGGGGAAGGCCGATTTCATGGATGATTTATTGCGTGAGTTTCTGACGGAGACCAGCGAAAGCCTGGACACCGTTGACAACCAACTGGTGCGGTTCGAGCAGGATCCGAACAACGCCAAGATCCTGGATAACATCTTCCGCCTCGTTCATACCATCAAGGGAACCTGCGGTTTCCTTGGCTTGCCGCGCCTCGAAGCGCTGGCCCATGCCGGCGAGACCCTGATGGGCAAATTCCGCGACGGAATGCCGGTCACGGCGGAGGCGGTGACGCTGATCCTGGGCAGCATCGACCGCATCAAGGAAATTCTCGGCGGGCTTGAGGCCACCGAGGCCGAGCCGGAAGGCAACGATCAGGATCTGATCGTGCAGCTTCATCAACTGGTCGAGCGCGGCATGGAGGCCATGGCGGCACCGGCTGCGTCCGCGCCTGCGCCCGCCGTCCAGCCCGCCATCGCGGAGGGCAACCTGGTCCCGCAGATCCTGGAGCGCGCGCTGCGTCCCGGCGAAGTGTCGCTGGATGAGCTGGAGCGCGCATTCCGCGAGACCGCGGCCGAGATCGTCCCGCCGAGCGTCCCCGAGATTGCCCCACCGCCAGCGCCCAAGGTTGAAGCCTCGCCTGCGCCAGAGCAGCGGGCAGCATCGCCGAAAGCGCCAAAGCCGGCCGCGAAAAAGCTGGCTGTCGAAGTCGAAGCCGCCGCCGAAGGCGATCGCGTCGCCAACCAGTCGATCCGGGTCAACGTCGACACGCTGGAACACCTGATGACGATGGTGTCGGAGCTGGTCCTGACGCGCAACCAGCTGCTGGAGATTTCGCGGCGCAACGAGGACACCGAGTTCAAGGTGCCGCTGCAGCGGCTGTCGAACGTCACCGCCGAACTGCAGGAAGGCGTCATGAAGACGCGGATGCAGCCGATCGGCAACGCCTGGCAGAAGCTGCCGCGCATCGTGCGTGACCTCTCCGGCGAACTTCACAAGCAGATCGAACTGGAGATGCACGGCGCCGACACCGAGCTCGATCGGCAGGTGCTGGACCTGATCAAGGATCCCTTGACGCATATGGTGCGCAACTCGGCCGATCATGGGCTGGAGACGCCGGCCGAGCGCGCCGCCGCCGGCAAGCCGGAGCAGGGCACCATCCGCCTGTCCGCCTATCATGAAGGCGGTCACATCATCATCTGCATTGCCGACAATGGCCGTGGTCTCAATACCGAGCGGATCAAGGCCAAGGCGGTCGCCAACGGTTTGGTGAGCGAGGCCGAACTGGAGAAGATGACGGAAGCGCAGATCCACAAATTCATCTTCGCGCCGGGCTTCTCGACCGCGGCCACCGTGACCAGCGTGTCCGGCCGCGGCGTCGGCATGGACGTGGTGCGCACCAATATCGACCAGATCGGCGGCACCATCGACATCAAGTCGGTGGCCGGCGAGGGCTCCTCCGTCACCATCAAGATTCCGCTGACGCTCGCCATCGTCTCGGCGCTGATCGTGGAAGCCGGCGGCGACCGCTTCGCGATCCCGCAGCTTGCGGTGGTCGAACTGGTGCGGGCGCGGGCCAATTCCGAACACCGCATCGAGCGGATCAAGGACACCGCGGTATTGCGGCTGCGCAACAAGCTGTTGCCGCTGATGCACCTGAAGAAATTGCTCAAGATCGACGACGGCTCCTCCTCCGACCCGGAAAACGGCTTCATCGTCGTCACCCAGGTCGGCAGCCAGACCTTCGGCATCGTGGTCGACGGCGTGTTCCATACCGAGGAAATCGTGGTCAAGCCGATGTCGACCAAGTTGCGTCACATCGACATGTTCTCCGGCAACACCATTCTGGGCGATGGCGCGGTCATCATGATCATCGATCCCAACGGCATCGCCAAGGCGCTTGGCGCTTCTGGTTCGGCCACCCACGAAATCGCCGACGAGAACGCGGCGATGCGGGCCAGTGCGGCCGAACAGCTGACCTCGCTGTTGGTGTTCCGCGCCGGCTCGGTCCAGCCCAAGGCGGTGCCGCTGGGCCTGGTGACCCGACTTGAGGAAATCGCGGCCGACAAGATCGAACTCTCCAACGGCCGCTATATGGTGCAGTACCGCGAGCAGCTTATGCCGCTGGTGCAGATGAACGGTGTCAGCGTCCAGACTACGGGCGCCCAACCGATCCTGGTGTTCGCCGACGACGGCCGCTCGATGGGTCTGGTGGTCGACGAGATCATCGACATCGTCGAGGAACGGCTACACATCGAGGTCGCAGGCTCGAGTGACGGCATCCTCGGCTCCGCGGTAATCAAGGGACAGGCCACCGAGGTGATCGACGTCGGCCACTTCCTGCCGATGGCGTTCGCCGACTGGTTCAGCCGCAAGGAGATGCGCCCCTCGCAAACCGCCCAATCGGTGCTGCTGGTCGACGACTCCGCGTTCTTCCGCAACATGCTGGCGCCGGTGTTGAAGGCGGCGGGTTACAAGGTGCGGGTTGCGCCCAGTGCGCAGGAGGGCCTGGTGGCGTTGCGTTCGGGCCAGCCGTTCGACGTGGTGCTGACCGACATCGAAATGCCCGACATGAACGGGTTCGAATTCGCCGAAACCATCCGGGCGGATGCGCATCTGAGTACAATGCCGATCATCGCGTTGTCATCGCTGGTATCGCCGGCGGCGATCGAGCGCGGGCGGCAGGCCGGCTTCCACGATTACGTCGCCAAGTTCGACCGCCCCGGCCTGATCGCGGCTCTGAAAGAGCAGACCGCCGAGACCGAACGGGCGGCGGCATGAAGCACGTTCAGCCGGACATCAACACGTTCAGCCCAGACGGCACGAGGATCAAGGCATGACCAGCAAGACCGAAACCATCGAAGGCGCCGTCGCCGAATACGTCACCGCCCTGATCGGGGGCCAGCTCTTCGGCTTGCCGATCTCGCGGGTCCAGGACGTATTCATGCCACAGCGTTTGACCCGGGTGCCGTTGTCATCGAGCCAGATCGCCGGCGTACTCAATCTGCGCGGACGCATCGTCACCGTGGTCGACATGCGTGCCCGTCTCGGCCTGCCCAAGAACGACGACGGCAAGCCGGCGATGGCGGTCGGCGTGGACCTGCGCGGCGAATCGTACGGCCTCCTGATCGATCAGATCGGCGAGGTGCTGCGGCTCCCCGACGACGGCCGGGAGGAAAACCCGGTCAACCTCGATCCCCGCATGGCCAAGCTCGCCGGCGGTGTGCATCGCCTCGACGGACAGCTCATGGTCGTCCTCGACGTCGATCGCGTTCTCGAAATGACGCCAGACATGTTGGCGGCATAAGGCCACGGTCGCTCGTGGCATAGCACAGGCGTAACGGAAATTTCCCTTCGGGGTATCTGAGAACAGAGGCTAAAATGAAAACATGTCTGGTCGTGGATGACTCAAGCGTCATTCGAAAAGTCGCAAGGCGCATCCTGGAAGGCCTGGATTTCCAGATCGTCGAAGCCGAAGACGGCGAGAAGGCACTTGAGGTCTGCAAGCGCGGAATGCCCGAGGCGGTCCTGCTCGACTGGAACATGCCCGTAATGGACGGATATGAATTCCTCGGCAATCTCCGCCGCATGCCCGGCGGCGACCAGCCCAAGGTAGTGTTCTGCACCACCGAAAACGATGTCGCGCATATCGCGCGCGCGCTTCACGCCGGCGCCAACGAATACATCATGAAGCCGTTCGACAAGGATATCGTCACCGCCAAGTTCCAGGAAGTCGGGCTGATCTGATTTGAAAGACTGTATCCGGCGGGTCGTTAGCCCTCGGCAATTTCGTTAAATGGTGCCGTTGCGACCAGCTGGTGAGTAATGAGTGTTGCGTTGACAAGTTCGCCGATCCTGAATTCGACGCAGCAAGAACCACTGCGGGTAATGGTGGTCGATGATTCCGTCGTCATCAGAGGTCTGATCTCCCGCTGGATCGCCTCCGAACCCGACATGGTCGTCGCCGCATCGCTGCGTACCGGCCTTGACGCCGTCAACCAGATCGAACGCGTCAATCCCGATGTCGCCGTGCTCGATATCGAAATGCCGGAACTCGACGGCATCTCGGCGCTGCCGCTGCTGCTGGCGAAGAAACGCAACCTGATCATCATCATGGCGTCGACCCTGACCCGGCGCAACGCGGAGATCAGCTTCAAGGCGCTCTCGCTCGGGGCTTCGGACTACATTCCAAAGCCGGAAAGCACCCGCGAAGCTTCGGCCGCCGAAATCTTCCACCACGACCTGATCCAGAAAATCCGCTCGCTCGGCGCCAAGGTTCGCCGTGTCGCCCCGGCTTCTCCGGCCTCGTCGCTGGCGCCAGCCTCCGATCGTGCGCGCGAGCCGGCGACCCGCGCGCCGGTCGCGCACCCGCCGTTGCTGCGCCGCGCATTCAGCGCGCAAGCGCCACGCGTGCTTCTGATCGGCTCGTCGACAGGCGGCCCGCAGGCGCTCGTGGCGCTGGTCGGCGAGATCGGTGCGGTGATCGACCGGTTTCCCGTGCTCATCACGCAACACATGCCGCCCACTTTCACGACGATTCTCGCCGAGCATCTGGCGCGTGCAAGCCACCGGCCGGCGCGTGAAGCCGTCGATGGCGAGATTGTCAAGGCGGGCCAGATCTATCTCGCGCCGGGCGGCCGCCATATGCGCGTCGCGCGCCATGGCGCAGAGGTCGCGATCGTCCTTGACGACGGACCGCCGATCAATTTCTGCAAGCCTGCCGTCGACCCCTTGTTCGCTTCTGCGATCGATGTCTGGCAGGGCGCGATTCTGGCTGTCGTGCTGACGGGCATGGGCTCGGACGGGATGCGCGGCGGCAAGGAAATTGTCGCCGCCGGCGGAAGCGTGATCGCCCAGGACGAAGCTTCCAGCGTGGTCTGGGGAATGCCGGGCGCGGCCGCGAATGCCGGCATTTGCGCCGCCATTCTGCCGCTCGGCCAGATCGCGCCAAAACTGGTTCGACTATTTGCGGGAGATCGCTCGTGACGCCGTTGGATTATGAGTTCTTGCGTAAGCTCCTGAAAGAGCGTTCCGGGCTGGATCTGTCTCCCGACAAACAATATTTGGTCGAGAGCCGATTGATTCCGCTGGCGCGAAGGGTCGGCCTGCCCGGAATCACCGAACTCGTCCAGAAGATGAAGGCTGGATCAGCGGACGCGCTGACAGCGGACGTGGTCGAGGCGATGACCACCAACGAGACCTTTTTCTTCCGCGACAAGGTTCCGTTCGATCATCTGCGTGAGACGATGCTTCCGGCGCTGCTGCAGGCGCGCGCGAGCCGCCGCGCCTTGCGCATCTGGTGCGCGGCTTCTTCGACCGGGCAGGAGCCTTATTCGATTGCGATGTGCCTGAAGGAACTCGGCGCGACGCTGGCGGGGTGGCGGATTGAAATCCTGGCAACCGATCTGTCGCAGGGCGTCCTGGAAAAATCCAAGGCCGGCCTGTTCAGTCAGTTCGAGGTCCAGCGCGGGCTGCCCATTCAGTTGCTCGTCAAGTATTTCACGCAGGTCGGAGAGCTGTGGCAGCTCAATGCGGATATTCGCTCCATGGTGCAGCATCGCCAGCTGAACCTGCTGCAGGACTTTGGGCATCTTGGAACGTTCGACGTAATTTTTTGCCGGAACGTCCTGATCTATTTCGACCAGGACACCAAAGTCGGCATCTTCGAGCGCCTTGCACGGGTGGTCGAGCCCGATGGCTTCCTGGTGCTGGGCGCGGCCGAATCCGTGGTCGGCATCTCCGATGCCTTCAAGCCCCATCCGGAGCGGCGCGGGCTCTATCGCCCGAACGCCACGCGCGCGGCGAAGCCAGGCGTCGCGGCTGGCATGCCGCAGCTCATGAAGGCGGTTGCATCGGCGTCGCGGTAAGCGACCCGCTGATTTTAGCAAGACCGGATCAGACCGCAGGGCCCCGCTCACAGGATCGCGTGCGGCAGGAATCGCGACGTGTTGCTGGTGATCGGGTTCTCGTCCTCGCGGATCGATAGTCCGCACGGCGTATGATCGATCAGCCAGCTGCCGAGCACCGGATATTGCTTCGAAAAACCCGGCAATGGCGCCAGGGCCTGGCGAACGAACCCCTCAGCGCCGTAAGGCCCCTGTTGCTCCGCGACCGTAACGCCTTCGCGGACCAGCGCGACGTTGGCGCCCTCCCGGGAATACAGCGGCTTGCGCACGAAGGACGCACCGAGGCTAGCGGCATTCGGCTCATCCTCGAAAAAGGCGGGCAGCAAATTGGGATGGCCGGGAAACATCTCCCACAGCAGTGCAAGCATGCCCTTGTTGGAAAGGATGGCCTTCCACGGCGGTTCGATCCAACGCGTCGGCGCCGTTGCGAGCTTTTCGCCGAACGCGTCGTGAAACATCCACTCCCAGGGATAGAGCTTGAACGCCAGCTCGATCCCGCGATTGTCGAGATCGACGAAGCCGTCCTTGTCGAGCCATCCGATGGCCTCGATATCGAGCAACGTGGTCTCCAGGCCGGCCTGTCTCGCCGTGTCCTCGAGATAGGCCAGGGTGCCGGCATCCTCGGCATTGTCGAGCGTTCCCGCGAGGTGAAGGCGGCGTCCGTTGCCGAGCTTCTTCCACGCCTCGATCAGGTGCTCATGGAGCGAGTTGAACTGGTCGGCATCGGCGGGAAGGATATGCCGCTCGATCGCCTGCTCGAGCCAGGTCCATTGAAAGACCGCCGCCTCGAAGATCGATGTCGGCGTATCCGCGTTATACTCCAGCAGTTTCGCAGGGCTGCGCCCGTCGAAGCTGAGATCGAGCCGGCCGTAGAGGCTGCCCTCGTTGCGGCGCCAGCTATCGCGGATCAGCGGCCAGAATGTTTCCGGCAGCCTCAACCGGCGCAGGCATTTCTCGTCGTCGATCGCGCGGCCGACGAGTTCGAGGCACATCGCGTCGATCTCACCCGTTGGCGCCTCGATCCGATGTTCGATTTCATCGAGCGTGAAAGCGTAACAGGCGCGTTCGTCCCAGTAGCGCGCGCCGTCAATGGTGTGAAAATCAAACCCGGTCGCCTCGGCGGTCGCCCGCCAGTCGTCGCGTTCCTGGCAGACGAGGCGCTGCACCGGCGGCTAACCGCCGCCATGCGCATGGCCGTGCCCGTGGAATCGGTGCAGCCCGTAGCCGAAGCCGCCATAGGCCACGCCCTGGCACGTCACGACGGGACGCCCGTCCAGGCCGCGCGTCACTTCGCGAAGTGACCCGGGAGCGCAGTCGCGTCGCGCCACAAATCCCATCGATACAGCGCCGATGGCCCCACCGCCCATCAGGGTCAAGACGACGCGGCGCGAGCGTTTCATGGTGCAGCCTCGGGGCAGATTGCATGCTGGATTGTCGCGCGTCATTTAGGCATGGGGGCCGACGCGGGGCAAGCAAAAGGCAGATCCTCCAGCGCCGCGTGAGGCGCAAGCTCGCCCTCAGCCGCCGCCGGAAAAATGCGCCGCGAACCCCCGCGCAAAGGAACCGAATCCGCCGCGCGTCGCTTCGCCCGAACCGGACTCGGCGGATGTGCCGGACGACGAACGGTTTGACGAGGCATCGCCACCGAAGAAATTGCTCCGCGACCACGATCCGCCTGAGCCGCCATGGCCCGCGCTGGAGGAAGACCCTCGCGGCGCGCAGCCGGCGCCGGTTTGCGGCAATGACGGCGCTGCCATTCCCGCTCCCTTCGGTTCGCAGTTCTCGCCCGGCATCAGCGCATAAGCGCTGCCGCCGACCGCCAGCGTGCCCATCAGGAGCAGGGCCACATGCCTGGAGCGCTTGACCGGCGGCGCTGCCGTCGGGGCCTTCACCGGCCTGCGCTTGCCAAACTCCGGGGCGGACTGGTTTTCCATGATCAGTAGATCATCGAGGCGGCGTTAAGTGCTCCGGCGGCGAGCGAAGCGAGTCCAAGCCAGATCGCGGCGGCGAGTTCTCCCGCCGCAATCTTCGCCGACAGGTTCGGCACCGGTATCTTGACGACATAATACACCACGATCTGAACGATCAGCGCGATCAGGCTCCAGATCAGGCAATCCACGATATTGGCGGAGTGGGCGATGGCGCTGACCACCGGCAGCACGAAGCCGAGCAGGCTGAGGCCAAGCGCGATCGCGGCCGCCGGATCGTTGTCGCGGATCAGCTTGAACTCGTCGTGCGGCGTGACGCGGGTGTAGACGAAGAGATAGATGACGACGACGACGACAATGGCCGTGCAAAATAGGCCAGGAACGCCGGCAATCCGGCCAGGGATTGAAGGATCATCGAGGGCCCCCCGAGTCATTTGGCAACAGGGTTGCACGATCCTTCCGTCGACGCACGCCAGCCGCCGGTTCAATCCACAAACAAAAACCCCGCCATTTGCGGCGGGGTCCAGTCTGGGAGGAGTGAGCCGTACAGGCTCGTACTAACCCATGATCAGGCGGGAATGCGCTCTTCGACTTCGTGCGGCTCGCGCAGCACGTAGCCGCGGCCCCACACGGTCTCGATGAAGTTGCGGCCTTCGGAGGCGTTGGCGAGCTTCTTGCGCAGCTTGCAGATGAAGACGTCGATAATCTTCAGTTCAGGCTCGTCCATGCCGCCATAGAGATGGTTGAGGAACATTTCCTTGGTGAGCGTGGTGCCCTTGCGGAGCGAGAGCAGCTCCAGCATCTGGTATTCCTTGCCGGTCAGATGCACGCGCTGGCCACCGACCTCGACCGTCTTGGTGTCGAGATTGACCACGAGATCGCCGGTCTGGATCACCGACTGGGCGTGGCCCTTGGAGCGGCGCACGATCGCATGGATGCGGGCAACCAGTTCGTCCTTGTGGAAGGGCTTGGTCATGTAGTCGTCGGCGCCGACGCCGAGACCCTTGACCTTGTCCTCGATGCCGGCGAGGCCGGAGAGGATCAGAATCGGTGTTTTGATTTTCGAGACCCGAAGCTGCTTGAGCACGTCGTAGCCGGACATGTCGGGCAGGTTGAGGTCGAGCAGGATGATGTCGTAGTCGTACAGTTTTCCGAGATCGACGCCTTCTTCACCGAGATCCGTCGTATAGACGTTGAAACTCTCGGATTTGAGCATCAGTTCGATCGACTGCGCGACGGCGCTGTCATCTTCTATCAGCAGAACGCGCATGCCAGTCCCCTATCGTCGCCGCTCCGGGCGTCAGGTCGGCCGCACTTGCGGCACTCAAAACGCCTTTGAACAACTGATTCGGATCCTGACTGGATATGGTTAACAAAATCTGATTCATGTTCGCAAGCTCTATCCGTGCAATTTTTTACGAATCGCCCTAAGATATTGCGACAAAGCAGTTTTTTGTATCCGTTTCCGCTCAAGCTCTACATTAAGAGACGGGCCTAACCGACTCTTGCGACTCGACCTTCCTTCTGATGGGGTCGAGCACCCTCAGTTACCAAAGACAGTGACGCAATGATTAACGATGCGGGTAAACACCAAGTTAAGGGCGGGCCCGAAATGCGCCAAAACTTAAGGTTTTCGCAATGAAGGCGCTCGCCGAACAGATCGGCGACATCGATGGCGTCAATATGTATGGCCGCGTGGTCGGCGTCCGCGGCCTGATGGTCGAGATCGCCGGGCCGATTCACGCGATGTCGGTGGGTGCCCGCATCGTGATCGAAACCGGCGGCAATCGCTACATCCCTTCCGAAGTGATCGGATTCACCGGCAATAATGCCGTGGTGATGCCGTTCGCGGGTCTTGAGGGCGTCAGGCGCGGTTGTCGCGCCGTGATCGCCAACGCCGCAAGTCAGGTTCGGCCTTCCTTGTTGTGGCTTGGCCGCGTTCTCAACGCGATGGGCGAACCGATCGACGGCAAGGGCCCGTTGCCCCAGGGCACCTCACCGATGCCCTATCGTAACTCGCCGCCGCCGGCGCATTCGCGCATGCGGGTCGGTGCGCCGCTCGACCTCGGGGTGCGGGCGCTCAATACGTTTCTGACCTGCTGTCGCGGCCAGCGGCTCGGCATCTTCGCCGGCTCCGGTGTCGGCAAGTCGGTGCTGTTGTCGATGCTGGCGCGCAATGTCGACGCCGATATCACGGTGATCGGCCTGGTCGGCGAACGTGGCCGCGAGGTACAGGAATTTCTGCAGGACGACCTCGGAGAAGAGGGATTGGCGCGGTCGGTCGTGGTGGTGGCCACCTCCGACGAGCCCGCGTTGATGCGGCGGCAGGCGGCTTATTTGACTTTGGCGATCTCCGAGTATTTTCGCGATGAAGATAAGGACGTGCTGTGTCTGATGGATTCGGTGACCCGCTTTGCCATGGCCCAGCGCGAGATCGGGCTGTCGGCGGGCGAGCCGCCGACCGCCAAGGGCTACACGCCGACCGTGTTCACCGAATTGCCGAAGCTGCTTGAGCGCGCCGGCCCCGGGACCGGTGTTGGCAGCATCACTGGCATTTTCACCGTGCTGGTCGACGGCGACGACCACAATGAGCCGATCGCGGACGCGGTGCGCGGCATTCTGGACGGCCATGTGGTGATGGAGCGGGCCATCGCCGAGCGCGGACGTTTTCCGGCGATCAACATTCTCAAATCGGTGTCGCGCACCATGCCGAAATCGGCCGATCCGGCCTTTCTGCCGGTCATTACCAGGGCGCGCCAGGTGATGGCGACCTATGCCGACATGGAGGAATTGATTCGGCTCGGGGCCTATCGCGCAGGCTCGAGCGCGGAGGTCGATGAGGCGATCCGGCTGCATGAGCCGCTGGAGGGCTTTTTGCGCCAGGCCAAGGACGAGGTGACCGGCCTCAATGAGGGATATCGGCAGCTTGAGCAGATCCTGGGGAATTTGGAAACGGAACGCTAACTTTGTCAGGCCATCATCCGCGCTACATAAGGTGTCATGCCGGCGGGGCCCCCGGGGGGAGCCGGCGCCGTCCCGTATCCAGATCGGGACTTCTGGGGAGTATGAGTCGATGAAGTCACGTGAAACGCTGATTCGCCTGAAGAAATTTCAGGTCGACGAAAAGCGCCGAAGGGTCGCCCAGATTGAAGGCATGATCGCCGATTTCCAGCGTATGTCGGTCGACCTCGAGCGCGAAATCCAGAGCGAACAGGAGCGCGCCGGGATCAACGATCCCACGCATTTCGCCTATCCGACCTATGCCAAGGCTGCGATCCAGCGGCGGGAAAATCTGACCCGGTCCGCCGACGAATTGCGTATTCAGCTTGAAGACGCGAAAAGCCTGCTGGGCGAAGCCTTCGATGAGCTCAAGAAAGTCGAGCTCCTGGACGAGCGCGATCAGGCGCGCGAACGGGCCGAAGAGAGCGCCCGGGAACAGGCCGATCTCGACAGCATCGGCCTGATGCGCGCCCGGATCGGAGCCATTGCCTGAGGCTTTCTTGCTCGCCTGCTACAGGATTGCCAAAACCCGGACCGCGAGGCCCGGGTTTTTCTTGGCCTTTTCTCGGCCAGGGGCCGGCCATCGCTGGCTTGGTGGACCGGTTTGGCCCAAGATATGATACGGCTGGTGCCGCCGATTTGAAGCGATGGGGCATCGCGATTTTGGGGACGCTGAATGCTGACGCCAGCTGAGCTGGTCTGGCTGATTGCCGCTGTTGCGAAGGGGGATGAGGCTGCTTTCGAGCGCCTTTATGCCGCCACGCGCGCGAAACTCTTTGGCGTGGTGCTTCGTATCTTGCGGCGACAGGATCTTGCCGAGGAGGTCATTCAGGAGGCTTACGTCAAGATCTGGAACGGTGCCGGACAGTTCAATCCCGCCTTGTCTTCGCCGATCACCTGGATGGCCTCGATTGCCCGGAACCGCGCCATCGACGTGGTACGCAAACGCGGCGAGGTCTCGATCGAAGAGGAGCCGGCGGCCATGGAAGTAGCGGCCGAAACGCCCGATCCGCTGGCGCGCCGGGAGATGACGGAAGAGTTGAAGCGGCTGCTGGAGTGCGTTGGCCGTCTGGAGCCGGATCGGCAAAAGCTTGTGCTGCTGGCTTATTACAATGGCTGGAGCCGCGAGCAGCTGGCGGCAAAATTCGAGACGCCGGTGAATACCGTGAAGACATGGCTGCGGCGCAGCATGATGGATATCAGGGAGTGTCTCGGACTTTAGATGACGGCCTACACCGACGACCATATCGCGCTCGCCGCGGAATATGCCCTCGGCACTCTCGATGCCGATGAGCGGGCGCAGGTTGAGACCATGATGTCCGTCGACCGGGACTTCACGGCGATGGTGGAGGCGTGGCAGCACAAGCTCGGCGCCCTCAACCAGATGGTCGGATCGGTCGAGCCGCCGCCCGAGGTCTGGGACAGGATCAGAACCGCGGTGGGACATTCCGAACCGCAGGCGCCGATCGTGCTGCCGCAGCCTCCGCCGCCGGTCACCCCTGGCCTCGACGAACCTGACGTCGCGGTGGACAACGCCAACGTCATCCGGTTGTCCGCAAAGGCCAGGCGCTGGCGCACCGTTGCGACCGCCGCCTCCGCGATCGCAGCGGCGCTGGTTGCGATCATCGCGGTCGGGCTGTTTCAGCCGGATTTGCTTCCGGACAGCATTCGCCGGCCGCGAACGCAGGTTGTCGAGGCACGGGCCCCGGCTGCCGCGGTGCCATCAGCCCAGTATGTTGCCATCCTGCAGAAGGAGGGCGGCTCGCCCGCGTTCATTCTGACGGTTGACGGAGCAACCAGGAATTTCACGGTTCGCAAGGTCGGCGCTTCCGCCGAGCCCGGCAAGAGCTTCGAGCTCTGGCTGATCTCGGACAAGCTGCCGCGGCCGCGCTCGCTGGGCGTGATCGGAGGTAGCGACTTTACCTCGCGTCCGGTGCTGGCGTCGTATGACGCCGACATGGTCAAGGCGGCGACTTACGCGGTGACGATCGAGCAGGCCGGAGGGTCGCCCGACGGCAATCCGCACTCGACGCCGGTTTTCACCGGCAAGCTGATCGAGGCCGTTCCGCCGGCAGCGCCGGCATCCGCGCGGTAGCGTCCGATTTTCATCAAACCGACGTTTGCGAAGTGGCCGGGTGCAGCGAACGCAGTTCTGCGCTCTCCCCCTGCAACCGAATTTACCCGCTGGCTCCCTCCGGCGATGGGAAGGCAACGGAAGCCACAAAAAGAAAACGCCCGTGGGGAGCGGGCGTTTTCGGTCGTCTTGGCCAACTTGGGGGTAGTTGGGTCTTCTACACTCACGCGGCCCAATTTGGGGGCTGGTTAGGGCCGCGTGAATTCACAAAATCATTAACGCACCACCGACGCATTTGAACTGGTTACGGTGACGGGCTTGCCGGCCTTGATCACGCGCGCGGTCTGCGTATAGCCGTCATCCGAATTGCTGCGAGCCGAGATGCCGAAGCCCGCCACTGCGATGCCAGCAACGAGCGCTACTACCACGATCTTGAGGTGGGTCGAGCGATCTGCGCTGTAGATCGAATGGTTCATCGAAGCCTCCTGCCACCTGCCTTGTTGCGGATTTGTCTTGTTGGTCCGCTGGCAGGTTCACCGTCTCGATGCAGGAAACGTAAGGATTCGCCTTTGGGTTCCTAAGAGGCGATCACAAAGCAGTGATAAGACGTGAATGTTCGCGACTGGGGTTTTTGCCAAAAATCGATAAATTCAAAAACACCTAATTCTTGCAGTGCCTTAGTCTTTTGGACGGATCGGAGCCGCAAAATGACGCCAACCCACCCGGATTAAGAAATCATTTGCCTGTGGCTAAAAAACACGCTGCCGGTGCTTCGATTTGCTCCCGGCCGGATCACACGTTCGGGCAACGAACGCCTAACGGGACGGATGGCTGCCGGGACAAACGGCGCCGCGCGTTTTCGCGGGTCAAGATCGGACATTCGTATTCGGCACGGTCCAGCCATGGCCTGGCCGGCCATGATGGAAGCCATTCGAAAATGGTGCATCGATAGGCAATTCCTCAAGACGCGCCAATGCCTCCCCGGTCGCCAAAGTCCCGTCAAGGACGCTGCGAAAGGTGGTCGCAACCTGCACCATGTCGCAGCTGTGCGGGGATAGCCTGTACCGGACAACGCCCGCCGCCTTGAGGGCCGGGATTTCCTGCACAAGATTGAGATACTCATAGGACAGCGTCTGCACGCCGTTGGCGACAAGAAAGGGTGTTCGCTCAAGCGTCGTCAGCACCAGGCCGTCCGGATCATTCTCGCAGACAAACCGGCATGTATCCCTGGTGCGGCCGTGCGCCCGGGCGTGATAGCATCGTGCCGAAAGCGCAAGTGACTGGCGACCGAACACCTGAACCTCGATCATCACCTTTTCCGAAGCTGCGACCGCGCAGAGCACGCACGCTGCTGCAAACGGCAGTTCGATCGGGAGGCAGATATTCTGTGCGCCCTTGCTCGCAAGAAAGCGCAAGGTCTCCTCGTTATAGACGTTCATCAGCGGGCCGATGTAGTGAGGCCGCCCGCGCAAAAACAGCGCCGCTGATGCGTCGTTTGCCTCGATCAGATCAGCCGTTCTTTCGCAGACATCACTGACCAGCCGGCGATCGATCCGCGAAGCGGTCTCGCCAAGCGTCGAATGCACCACGGTCTTGCCCGCCGCGCCAAGCCGTTCGCTGACTGCTTCGTAATAATCCGAAAACAGCGGCGCGCGCTTCGAGCAGATGGTTTCACCGAGATAGACAACGGCCACCGGCGCTTCGTCGGCGATCCGGAAATAGAAGTCGCGCCATCTTTCGGGCGCCCAGTTGAACAAATTTGGGCCAAGCGTCAGCTCGGTTCGCGCGCCGCTCATGCTCGATTATCTCCAACTCTTACTCTGAAAGGCGCCTTGAGTCTCCTTATGACCCTCGGTGAGCGCGATGAGATCGGTCAGCGCCGGCTCCTCGCCGGCCATGATCCCGTCAACAGCCAGGCGAAAGGCCGCAACGACGGATTTCACGTAGGCGCGGCTGCGCTGGCGTCCTTCAATCTTCAATGCTGTTACGCCGGCGCGCATGAGATCAGGCAGCAAGGCCGAGAGGTTCAGCGATCGCGGCTCTTCGAACGCGTAATAGGGCTCGCTCTGGACCGAACAGCCATACCGTCCCTTGCAGATGGTCGGGTAGCCGCCATTTTCACCGCACCGGTATTGATCGATGACGAACGACCCCAGCCGGGTCGTCAGCGTGCCGTCGGCATCCTCTTCATAACGGACATCGGCCGCCGGCGAACACACGCCGTCCATATTGGTCGAAATACCCGTGACGTAATTGGTCAGGCTGCAGCGGCCCTCCGCCATCATGCCGATATTGCCGAACACGAATGCCTCGATCTCGCAGGGGATCTGCCGGTGGACGTCGGCGATCTCGGCAACCGTCAGAATACGCGGCAGCACGACGCGCCTGATGCCGAACTCCTCGCAATGGAAGCGGATGGCTTCCGGCGACGATGCGCCGGCCTGTACCGACAAATGCAGCCGCAGCTGCGGATATTCACGACTGGCATAGGCCGCAACCCCCATGTCCGCGACGATGATGGCATCCACCCCAGCCGAAGCGGCGATCCCGACGGCGTCTTTCCAGAGCTGGAATTGGCCAGCGGGTGGAAAGGTGTTGACGGCGAGCAGGACCTTGCGGCCCCGCGCATGGGCATAGTCGACCGACTTTCGCAGCTCCTCGGGCGAGAAATTCAGTCCGGGAAAGTTTCTCGCATTGGTCGCATTCTGCAGGCCGCAATAGACCGTGTCCGCGCCGGCATCGACCGCGGTGCGCAGACTGGCCGGCGTTCCGGCCGGGCAGACCAGTTCGGGGCGCCGGGGCGCGACATCGTCATTCATGATTTTTCCCCCTGCCCCCGAGCCTGCGCAGATGTGAGACCGTGATCGTGGCGACGGGCGCGAGCGGACCGAAAGCTTTCGTGATGCTTTCCACGACCCCGCCGTCCACGTCGTCGAGCGCGTTGCGCAGCGCGACGATGGCTTCGGTGTCGCCGGTGACGCGCAGCTTGCGCGAGAAGAACAGGGCATCGCCATCGAGCGAGCCATCGATCAGGTCGAATAGATCGAGAAATGTGCCTGCGATGCGGGCATGGGAATAGGGTGCGTTATCGCGGCGCCAGGCGCTCAGCGACGGTGCCTCGGGCTTCGGTTTCAACACCAGTACGAACGGAAGATCGGTGGGGTCGATGATGAAAGACTTCAGCGCGTGTGGCCCGAGCCGCAAGAAGACGTCGGGCTGGGTTTTGGCAACCTGCGTGCCGATGAGAGTGAGAATAGGTTGCAGAAGCGGAAGAGGCAGGAAGCGGAGAAGCGGAAGAGGCCAGGGGCGATCGGATGCGGCAGGCGAAGCAAACATGGCGTCTCAGTAGCGCCGCGATGGTTCGACAGCAACAGCTGTCGCGCGCAGTCTTGAATGATTCTTGAAAGGTTTTTCTGCGCATGACACGCAACTTCAATCGCACGAGATTGAGCCACGGATCAGACGCTGCCGACCGTCTTCAGCCGCGCCCGCGGATGGATCTCCGCCTGCGACAGCACCGTTGTTTGCGACCTGAAGCGCTCCACCAGCGAGCGCACGAAGGGCCGGATCGCCGCCGAGGTCACCAATACCGGCGCCTCGCCCTCGCGGGCGGCCTGTTCGAACCGCTCGCGCACGACGGTCATGAATTCCGAGAGCTTGGAAGGCTGCATCGCCAGGCTGCGTTCCTCGCCCTGGCCGATCAGCGATTCGGCGAACGCCTGCTCCCATTTCGCCGACAGCGCGATCAGCGGCAGGTAGCCGCTGGCCGAGGTATTCTGCGCGCAGATCTGTCGCGCCAGGCGGGCGCGAACATGTTCGACTACGGTCGCCGGGTTGCGCGAGAATGCCACCGCGTCGGCGATGCCTTCGAGGATGGTGGAGAGATCGCGGATCGAGATTCGTTCGGCCAACAGAAGCTGGAGCACGCGCTGGATGCCGGATATCGTGACCTGGGCGGGCACGATGTCCTTGATCAGTTCGCCCTGCTCCTTCGGCAGATCCTTCAGAAGTTTCTGCACCTCGCCATAGGACAACAGGTCCGACACGTTGTTCTTGAGGAGCTCGGTCAGATGAGTCGAAAGCACGGTCGCGGCGTCGACCACGGTATAGCCCTTCAGCGAAGCTTCCTCCTTCAGGCTGGCGTCGACCCAGGTCGCCGGCAGTCCAAAGGTCGGCTCGATGGTGTGAATGCCCGGCACGTCGACCTGGCTTCCGCCGGGGTCCATGACCATGAACTGGTTCGGCCAGATCCGGCCCGTGCCCGCATCCACTTCCTTGATCTTGATGATGTAGGTGTTGGCCTCGAGCTGCACATTGTCGAGAATGCGCACCGACGGCATCACGAAGCCCATCTCGATCGCGAGCGAGCGGCGCAGCGCCTTGATCTGTTCGGTCAGGCGGTCGGTGCCGTCGGGGGCGTTCACCAGCGGCAACAGCGCATAGCCCAGTTCGATCTTGAGGTCGTCGATCTTCAGCGCCGTTGAGATCGGCTCGTCGACCGCATTGGCTGCCGCGGCTGCGGCGGGAGCCGCCGCCGCATCCGCCGCGGCGGCGGTGGCCGCACGCTTTTTCTTGCGCGCGGAAAACGCCAGCGCCGCCGCGCCGCCGCCGAGCATCAGGAACGGCAGCATCGGAATGCCCGGCAGCATCGCCAGCACCAGCATCACGCCGGCCGACATGCCGAGCGCTTGCGGGTAGCCGGACAGCTGCCTCATGAGCGCCTTGTCGGCGGCGCCGCTGACGCCGGCTTTCGAGACCAGCAGGCCCGCCGCGGTGGAGACGATCAGCGCCGGTACCTGCGTGACCAGGCCATCGCCGACGGTCAGCAGCGTGTAGGTGCGCGCGGCTTCGCCGAAACTCAGGCCCTGCTGGGCCACGCCGATGATGATTCCGCCGATGATGTTGATGAACACGACAAGCAGGCCGGCCACCGCGTCGCCGCGCACGAATTTCGACGCACCGTCCATGGCGCCGAAGAAGCCGCTTTCGTCTTCCAGCGCCTTGCGCCGTTCCTTGGCGACCTTTTCGTCGATCAGGCCTGCGGAGAGGTCGGCGTCGATCGCCATCTGCTTGCCCGGCATGGCGTCGAGGTGGAAGCGGGCGGCGACTTCCGCGATGCGTCCCGAACCCTTGGTGATGACGACGAAGTTCACGATCACCAGAATGGCGAAGACGATAATTCCGATCACGAAATTGCCGCCCATCACGAAATTGCCGAAGGCCTCGATGACGTGGCCGGCGGCATCGGTGCCCTCATGGCCGCGCGACAGGATCAGTCGCGTCGAGGCGAGGTTGAGCGACAACCGGAGCATGGTCGAAATCAAGAGGATGGTCGGGAACGACGAGAATTCCAGCGGCGCCTGGATGAACAGCGACGTCATCAGGATCAGGATCGACAGCGTGATCGAGATCGCCAGGAAGAGATCGAGCACGATCGAGGGCAAAGGCAGGATCAGCACGACCAGGATTGTGAGGATGCCGAACGCCAGCGCGAGATCGCCGCGCTTCAAAATGTTGCCGATTTCACCGAGAGTCAGAAATCTGGACGCCGGCGCCGCTCCGCCCGAACCTGCCGTGACATCGACCATGGTACTTGCTTCCCCCCGCGAATGCCGTTCGCGGGCGCCAAACGTCTGCGCGGCGGCCGAAGGGCCACCGCTTCGAAAGAGAGGCACCGCACTGGCGTCCACGGGTACTCCCCCGTTTTACGCGGCTGACGACACTCAAACTTCTTCACTCGGCAATTTTTGCCCGGTTTATGGTTAGGAAAGGGTTAACGGCTCCTGTCATTCCGGGATGGTGCGTTAGCACCAGGCCCGGAATCTCGAGATTCTCCGATGTGCAATTGCACATCGTAGCTCGCTGCTGCCGCAGCGCCCCGGAATGACGAATCGGGCTCTGTTGCGGTGCATCTGCATGCCCAATATCGCGCCATGTTGCTTGACCGGAGGGCGGTAGCCGACGAAGTTCCCCCCGTGCACGCGCCTTCCGACTCATCCAAGGGTTCCACCGCATTCACCCCGGACTCCGGCCAGGCCTGGGTGAGGCTCGCGCTTGCGCTGGTGATCGGCGCGATCGGCAGCGTCGGCATGTGGTCGGTCGTGGTCGTGCTGCCGATCGTGCAGGGGGAGTTCGGCGCCACGCGCGGGGCCATATCGCTGGCCTTTACGCTCACGATGCTGGGCTTCGGCCTTGGCGGCGTCGCGACGGGGCGGATCACCGATCGCTTCGGCATCGTGGTGGCGATGGGACTCAGTATCGTCTTCCTCGGGCTTGCCTATGTGGCCGCCGGGCTTTCGACCACGCTGTGGCAGTTCATCGCGGTCCACATCCTGATCGGATTGGGGACCTCGGCGACCTTTGCGCCGCTGATGGCGGAAGCCTCGCACTGGTTCGAACGTTACCGGGGTCTTGCCGTCACCATCGTCGCCAGCGGCAATTATGTCGGCGGTACGTTCTGGCCGCCGATCGTCAATTGGGGCATCCAGTCGGCCGGCTGGCGCACCACCTACATCGCGATCGGAATTTTCTGTGCGGTGGCGATGACGATCGTGCTGGCGTTGCTTCGCGCCCAGATCGGCGCGGAGAGCCGCCGCAGTCACGACAACGCGCCGCCGCCGCGGATCGATCTCAAGCTCTCGACCAATACGCTGACGGCGATGCTGTGCATCGCCAGCATTGCCTGCTGCGTGGCGATGGCGATGCCGCAGGTTCATATCGTCGCCTATTGCGGCGATCTAGGTTACGGCGTGGCGCGCGGCGCGGAAATGCTGTCGCTGATGATGGCCTTCGGCGTCGTCAGCCGCATCGGCTCGGGGTTTCTCGCCGACCGGATCGGTGGCATCCGCACGCTGCTGATCGGTTCGGTGGCGCAGGGCTTTGCGCTGTTGTTCTACCTGTTTTTCGACGGGCTCACCTCGCTCTACGTCATCTCGGCAATGTTCGGCCTGTTTCAGGGCGGCATCGTGCCGAGCTACGCCATCATCGTCCGCGAATCGATGCCGGCCAGCGAAGCGGGGACCCGGGTCGGCCTCGTGATTTTCGCCTCCGTCTTCGGCATGTCGTTCGGCGGCTGGGTGTCGGGCGTGATCTTCGATGCGTCCGGCTCCTACGCCGCGGCATTCCTGAACGGGCTTTTGTGGAATGCGCTCAACATCACCATCGTGGTGGCGCTGCTGATCCGCTCGCGCGCGCGGCTGGCGATGGCCTGAAGCGCGGCTCTCGCGTCGCGCTACGCCCCCTGGCCGACCTTGATCAGGACGCAGCCGCTGATCTTGAGGCTGCCGTCGGGTTCCTGCTCCAGCGTATACAGCGCCTCCCACGGCACGCCGTCGGCATCGACGATGTGAACCTGCTGGGCGACCTTGCCGTCGGAGGCGCGGGCTTCGCCAAACTCGAAGCTCTTGTGGCGATAGACCGGAGCGTAGCTGTGCTGGACCATGCCGAGGAAAATATCGGCCTGCGGAAACATGTCGTGAATTCCCGGTGCCGCGTAGGAATAGGCCGTCACGGCATCGTCATGGCTGAAAGCTTCGAGCTGGGAACGGATGATGCTTTGCGCGGTGGCGACATCGTCGGCGGCGAAGGCGGGTGAGGCGAGGGCTAGATGCAGGCTGAGAAGCAAAAAAACGGCGCGCATGATCGGCTCCGGTTCGTGCTGATCCTGGTTGACATCATCCAAGCAAAAAATAAGCCAGCCGCATCGGCGCAGCCGCACGCTTATGTCACCTTGGCGCGAACCCTACCGCTTGCGGCTTCGTTTTGCCGGCGTGCGGGAGCCGCGACGTGAAGGAGAGGTTTTCCGGCGACCGGCTTTCGGCTGAACGCGCAGGCCATCGACGAACACATCGAGTAGCCGGAGCACCGTCGATTGCCAGCCGGCCTGGTCGTGCATGTAGCACATGCCGATCAGCGCGCGCAGAACGTCTTCGGGTCCGATGTCGGTGCGGATCTCACCGGCGGCGACGGCGCGGTCCAAAAGCGCGCCAACTGCCTTTGTCAGGCGATCGAACGAATAGGCGGTCAGTTCCGACGGCTTGTGCGCGGCGAGCGCCAGCGCGGCCGTCATGCCCTTCTTGGTCGCGACGAACTCGACATTGGATCTCAGCCAGTGGCGAAGCGCCTCAACCGGCTCGGCCTCGTTCTTCAGTTGTTCGGCGAGTTCGCCGAGTTGCTGCACCTCGCGCCGGTAGACGGCCTCGAACAGTGACTCGCGTGTCGGAAAGTGCCGATAGAGCGTTCCGATGCCGACACCGGCTCCTCTCGCCACGGCCTCCAGGCTTGCGTCGGCGCCGCCGGCGCTGAACACCGCCTTGGCGGCTTCCAGCACCCGCTCGCGGTTGCGAACCGCGTCGGCGCGGGGCTTTCGAACATGTTCGGCGGCCTGATCTGTCATCCGATCGATCACAATTTCTTGCACAGTCTCTTGAGATTTAACCGGGTCGCGATCTCATCTCGTTGTTTGCGCATGATGTTTCAGGAAAGCGGGTTGTCACTTTTCCGGTGCTTTCTCAAGCGGCGGCCTTCCTTGTAAAACGGAGGGACCCTCCGTATATGCGCCTCACCGCCCGGCGATACCAGGCGGCGACGGAAACGATTCCGGTGGCCACGAGGGTGGCAGCGGCAGCGGTTCCGTTTGACCCTAGCACTGATCGGAGCCCTGCATGAACCACTCCATCAGCCTCACCGTTAACGGGGTGCGGCGCGACATCGAGCTGGATGATCCGCGCGTGACGCTGCTCGACCTGTTGCGTGAGCGCCTGCACCTGACCGGAACCAAAAAGGGATGTGACCGCGGCCAATGCGGCGCGTGCACGATCCTGATCGACGGCCGGCGGATCAATTCCTGCCTCACCCTGGCCGTCAGCCATGACGGCGCCGACATTCTCACCATCGAGGGCGTCGCGCGCGGCGACCAGCTTCATCCGCTGCAGGCCGCCTTCATCGCCCATGACGGCTTGCAGTGCGGGTTCTGCACGCCGGGCCAGATCATGAGCGCGATCGGCCTGATCAATGAAGGGCAGGCGGGCGACGACCCGGAGCGGATACGCGAAGCCATGAGCGGAAATCTCTGCCGCTGCGGGGCCTATTCGGGGATCACCGAAGCCGTGCTCGATGTCCAGAACAGCCTCGCCGAGGCCAACCAAAGGCGCTCCGCATGAAGACCTTCGACTACGTCAGGCCGGCGAGCGTTTCCGACGCCGTCGCGGCCGCCACGGAGCCAGGCGCCGCCTATCTCGCGGCCGGCACCAACCTGCTCGACCTGATGAAGGGCGGCATCACGCGGCCCGACCGTCTGGTCGATATTACGCGCGTGCCGGGGCTTGATCGTATCGAGCCTATGCCGGACGGCGGGCTGCGGATCGGCGCGCTGGTCCGCAACGCCGATCTCGCCCACGACGCGGAATTCGCGCGATCCTATCCGAGCGTGGCCGAGGCGCTATTGTCCGGCGCGTCGGCGCAATTGCGCAATGCCGCGACCGTCGGCGGCAATCTGCTGCAGCGGACGCGATGCGCCTACTTTTATGACACCGCCAGCGCCTGCAACAAACGCGAGCCCGGCTCGGGTTGCGATGCCCGCATCGGCGAGAATCGGCTGCACGCCGTGCTCGGCTGGAGCGATGCCTGCATCGCCACCCATCCGTCGGATTTTGCCGTGCCGCTGGTCGCGCTTGACGCGGTGGTGGAGATCGCGGGCAAGACCGGCCGGCGCGAGGTGGCGCTCGAGGATTTTCACCGCCTGCCGGGGGATACGCCCGAACGCGAAAGCGTCCTTGAGCCGGGCGAACTGCTTGTCGCGTTGCGGCTGCCGGCCGAAGCGCGGGGGTTCTCGGCGCATGCGCGCTATCTCAAGGTCCGCGAACGCACCTCCTACGCCTTCGCCGTGGTCTCGGCTGCGGCTGCCTTGCGGATCGAAAACGGCGCCATCCGCGATGCGCGGCTCGCGCTCGGCGGCGTCGCCGCCAAACCGTGGCGGGCGCGCTCGGCGGAGAAGCTTCTGGAAGGCCAGCGACCTGATGCGGCTTCCTTCCGTCGCGCGGCCGAGGCCGCGCTCGCCGACGCCAAACCCTCGGGCGACAACGAATTCAAGATCGAACTCGCGCAGCGCGTCCTGGTGCGCGCGCTGCTGCTCGCCTTGGCCGGAACACCAAAGCGGGTTCCTGCCCTGCCGGCTTCGCCTTTTTCATCTCCAGCGGGAGCGTTTGCATGACGCCTGAGATCGGCCTTACCCAAACTTCTCGCCATGCCCGGCACGGTTCGAATATCGGGCAGCCGCTGACCCGCCGCGACGGGATTCTGAAGGTCAGGGGTGAAGCGCCCTATGCGGCGGATCAACATCCTGCCGGAATGCTTCACGCGGTGTTGGCGGTGAGCACCATCGCGCGCGGTCGCGTGACGTTTCTTGATGTGAATGCGGCCAAGAGTCACCCCGGCGTCGTCGATGTCATGACACCGGCGCACAAGCCGCCGCTTGCGGAGGATCCCGACGCGAAGACCAACCCCTTCATGTTTCGCATGGAACTGCTGCAGAACGACGCGGTGCGTTATGCCTACCAGCCGATTGCGGTGGTGATCGCCGAGACGCTGGAGGCCGCGACGGAAGGGGCAGCGCTGCTTGCCCCGACATACGAAATCCAGCCCGCCCGCGTCGGGCTCGATTCGAACGACAGCTTCGTGCCACCGGCCGTTGGCGTCGGCCATCCGGCCGTGATCGAGCGCGGCGATGTCGAGGCCGGACTTGCCAGCGCATCGAAGCGCATCGAAGCGATTTACGAGACGCCGGCGCAATACCACAATGCCATGGAGCCGCATGCGATCGTGGCGGCGTGGGACGGTGATGCGCTTTCGATCGATACGCCGACCCAGGGCCTGGCGATGGCGCAGGGGCGGATTGCCGGACTGTTCGGCCTCTCGGCGGACAAGATCCATATCCGCAGCCCGTTCCTCGGCGGCGGCTTCGGCTCCAAGGGCCTGATCTCGGGCCCGCAGATCCTCGGCATCATGGCGGCCCGGCTGGTCGGTAAACCCGTCAAGCTCGTGTTCCGCCGCGAGCAGATGTACGGCCCGGTCGGTCATCGCGCACCGACCCGACAGCGGCTTCGCGTCGGCGCCGACGGCGAGGGCAGGCTGGCCGCGCTCGATCATCACGCCAAGATAACATCGAGCAGCTTCGACGATTTCTTCGAGCCGGCCGCCGACGCGTCGCATACGCTGTATGCAAGCCCCGCCATCCGTTCCTCGCATGAGGCGGTCCGCGTCGACACCGGCACGCCGCTATTCATGCGCGCCCCGGGCGAAGCGACGGGATCGATTGCGCTCGAAAGCGCCATCGACGAAATGGCATCGGCCTGCGGGATCGATCCTCTCGACTTCCGCCTGAAGAATTATGCGGAAGTCGAACCGATTTCCGGCAAGCCGTTCTCCTCGAAAGCCTTGCGTCAATGCTACGCGCAAGGGGCCGAGCGGTTCGGCTGGTCGAAACGTCCGCCTGCGCCGCGACAGATGCGTGACGAGGCCGGCTTCCTGGTCGGCTGGGGCATGGGCACGGCGACGTTTCCGGCGCTGATGTTTCAGGGCGCGGCGCGCGCAGTGGTGCGAAGCGACGGGTCCGGCGTGATGGAAACCGGCGCCCACGACATGGGGCAGGGCGCCTGGACCGCGCTCGCCCAGATCGCGGCCGATGGACTGGGACTGGACCTTGACCGGGTGGAGTTCAGGTCCGGGACCTCGGACCTGCCGGATGCCGGCATTGCCGGCGGCTCGGCCCATACCGCGACCGCGGGCATGGCGATCCATAATGCCGGCGCCGCCGTCATTGCCAAGCTGGCCGATCTCGCCACCAGCGACCAGCGGTCGCCGCTGTTCGGCGCAGGTAACGCCGGCGTCATTGCCCGCGACGGCCGGCTGTTTCGTCGCGACGACGAAACCCGCGGTGACAGCTATGTCGATATCCTCACGCGCGCTGGCCTGACCGAAATCGAAGCCCGCGGCACGGGGACCGCAAACCCTGCGGCGCAAGCCGATTACGCGATGCACGCTCACGGCGCGGTTTTTGTCGAGGTCAAGGTCGATCCCGATCTCGGCCAGGTCCGCGTCACCCGCGCGGTCGGCGCGTTCGCCGCCGGGCGCATCATCAATCCCCGCCTTGTCCGCAGTCAGCTGTTCGGCGGCATGATCTGGGGCGTATCGTTCGCGCTTCACGAAGAAGCCGTGATCGACCGGCGAAGCGGGCGAATCATGAATCCGAACCTTGCCGAATACCATGTGCCGGTCAATGCCGACGTGCCGTCGCTCGATGTCCTCCTGGTCGATGAGCACGATCCTCACGTCAATGCGCTCGGCATCAAGGGCGTCGGCGAAATCGGCGTCACCGGCAGCGCTGGTGCGGTCGCCAACGCGGTCTGGCACGCCACCGGCGTCCGCGTGCGCCGTTTCCCGATCAGGATCGACGATCTCGTGGTGGGCCACCAATAGCGCGTGCAGCGGCGGCTAAGTCCGCCGCTCTGCCGCATCTCCGCAAGTTTTGCGCCAGTCCGTACACGACGGAGGCGTACCGCCGCTTAGCCACATTTATCGGTTGCCCGACACAGTCATTGTCGCAAAGGAACGCTATTGGCGAGGCCAGCGAGTAGGCTAATGTGTCGCGTTCCTGGGGCCGCCGATGAGTACAATTGCAATTGCCGAGAACCGCAGCGCGCATGCGCCGCGTGGAAGTCTCGGGGCCCTGGCGCTCGGCGCGCTTGGGGTGGTCTATGGCGACATCGGCACCAGCCCGCTCTACACGCTGAAGACGGCGCTCGACTGGGGCGGCGGAGCGACGCCTGAAGTAGCCATCGGCATGCTGTCGCTGATCGTGTGGACGCTGTTGATCACCACCTCGATCAAATATGTCGGGGTGGTGATGCGGGCCGACAATGACGGGGAGGGCGGCATCCTGGCGCTGATGTCGCTGCTCGGCATCAAGCATGGCGATCGGCCCGTCGTCATCGCGATCGGCGTGTTCGGCGCCGCGTTGCTCTATGGCGATGGCGCGATCACGCCGGCGATCTCGGTGTTGAGCGCGATCGAGGGCCTCAAACTGCCGGTGCCGGAGATCGCGCCCTATGTGGTGCCGCTTTCGGTGGCCGTGCTGGTCGCGATCTTCGCCCTGCAGCCACAGGGCAGCGCGCGAATCGGAAAACTGTTCGGGCCGATCATGACCGTGTGGTTCATCGCGATCGGCGCGCTCGGCCTCGGTGGCGTAATGACCCATCCCGGCGTGCTGGTGGCGCTCGATCCGCGCTATGGCTTTGGCTATCTGTTCACCCACGGCTTGACCGGCTTCCTGGTTCTCGGCGCGGTGTTCCTGTGTGCCACCGGCGCTGAAGCGCTCTATGCCGATATGGGCCATTTCGGGGCCCGTCCGATCCGCATCGGTTGGTACGGGCTCGTCCTTCCCATGCTGGTGCTCAACTATGCGGGACAGGCGGCCGCAGTCGTTGAAGGCGCGGTTCCCGCTGAGGTCAATCCATTCTTTGTGCTGTGCCCGGCGCCGCTCCAGGTGCCGCTGGTCTTGCTTGCCACGCTGGCCACCATCATCGCCAGCCAGGCCATCATCAGCGGGGCATTTTCAATGACACGGCAGGCGATCCAGCTCGGATTATGTCCGCGCCTGCACATCACGCAGACCTCGGAGCAGGGTTACGGCCAGATCTATGTGGGTTCGGTCAACTGGGTGCTGATGACCATGACGCTCGGGCTCACGCTGGCGTTTCGCTCTTCCGACAATCTTGCAGCGGCGTTCGGGGTTGCGGTTTCGCTGACCATGTTGCTGACCTCGGTGCTGATGTTCCTGGTGATGCGCGAGATCTGGAACTGGAAGCCGCCGACGAGCCTGGTGGTTGCCGGGCTCTTCATCGTCGTCGATCTCTCCTTCGTCGCCGCCAACCTGATGAAGGTTTTCGAGGGCGGGTTCGTCCCTCTGGTCGTCGCTGCCGTGATCTTTTTTCTGATCTGGACCTGGCGGCGCGGTCGCGCACTCATGATGCAAACGCTGGAGCGCGACACCTTGCCGTTGGCCTCCTTCATCAAACAGATTCACGGCAAGTCGCGCGTGCCGGGCACGGCGGTCTACATGACCAGCCGCACCGATGTGGTGCCGGTTCCCCTGTTGCACAATCTCAAGCATAACAAGGTCATCCATCAGCGCATCGTGCTGCTGCATGTGGTGACCGGGAACGCCCCCTACATCGCCGCCGATCAGCGTATCCAGGTCACCCATCTGCTGGACGATTTTCATTCGGTGGTCATTCACTATGGCTTCATGGAGCAGCCGGACATCCCGCAGGCGCTCGAGGCCTGCGGCTCGGAGCAACTGCGGTTCGATTTGATGGATACCTCGTTCTTCGTCGGCCGGCTGACGATCGTTCCCGCTGCGGCGCCGCGCATGAGCCGGATCAGAATCAGGCTGTTCGAGGCGATGCATCGCAACGCGCTCGCGGCGACCGAATTCTTCCGCATCCCGCCCAACCGCGTGATCGAGCTCGGCGGCCAGATCGAGCTCTAGCTGCGGATGATGTTGTCGGCCAGCCGCGCCACCGTCATTTGCGCATTCCCCGCAAGTTCCGCTTCGCTTCGGGATTGCCCAGCGCCGCCGCCTTCTCGAACCACTGCCGGGCGACCCTGGCGTCGCGGCGGACGCCGTCGCCTTCATTGTAGATGGCCCCCAGTCCGTTCATGCAGGCGGCGCAGCCCATTGCAGCACCTTGTTCGAACAGGTGGCGCGCTTCGCCGTAATCGCGGGCAACGCCTTTGCCGTATAGATAGAGCAGACCAAGATTGTTCATGCCTGCCGGCACGCCAGCCCTGGCGGCCGCCTCGTATAACCGAACGGCCTCGCCATAATCCCTGGCCACGCCGTGGCCGGTTTCATGCTGCCAGCCGAGATCGACCATCGCGATCGGTTCGCCTGCCGCCACGGCCTTGCTGTACCAACGCACCGCCTCGGCGTAATTCCTGGCAACACCGTCGCCGCCCTCGTAAAGGGCGCCGATGTTGTTCATCGCCATCGCGTAGCCGGCGTCGGCGGCTTTTTCGAACAGCCGCTTTGCCCCGGCAAAGTCCTTCCGCGCGTTGGCCACGCGCCCCGCCTCGAACGTCAATCTCGCCACATCGGGATATTGCGCGATCGCGTCGTTGCAGGCCGCTGCCGCCGCCGCGACATCGATCTTGTCGAGCTCGACGCCCGGCAGGTTCGGCGCGCGTCCGGTGTCGTAGGGCATTCCGGCCAGCCGGTCGCAATCGGTGATGAGATCGCGGCGCAACGAATCGCCCGGCGGCGAGAGCCGCGCTTCGACGACGGGGGTCTCGGGCGCAGGCCTCCCGGCGAAATAGAAATTGCCGCTGATCGGGGAGGAGGACACCCACGGCAATTGCTGGCCCTGGGTCGACTTCTCCACGGCAAGGCCGACTTCGTTGAAGGTCTTGAACAGGCCATAACCGGGCCGCTGGACCGTCGCCGCCAGCGCTTTGGTATACGGACTGTGGCCGTCATCGCCGTCGAGCGCGACGCTGCGCGGCTGGGTCGCAAACGAAATCAGTGTTCCCGGCGGCGCCTGCATTTGGGCAAGACCGCCCGATGTCGAACGCGCCCCGTCGTCTCTGAAGGGAGTGTCGCGGCAGGCGTCGAGCAGCATCAGGTTGATCCGCGTGCCCGATTTCTCCATCTGATCGAGAATACCCGCGGTGCCGATGGCCTGCGCAAAGATGTCGGCGTCGCTGGCCGGATGGGCGTCGACCGGAATCAGATAGTTGAGGCCGTATGTCTCCACGCCGTGGCCGGCATAGTAGAACAGCGCGAGGTCGGCGCCGACCAGCTCCTTGCCAAATTCGCGAAGTACGTTGTCGAAGCCTGCTCTGTCGAGATCAAGCTGGGCGCCGCCGCCGACCACGAAGAAGCCGAGCGACAACAGCGTGTCCGACATCAGCCTGGCGTCGCCGGCGGGATTCGGAAGCGCCGGCACGGCGCGGTAGGCCGAATTGCCGATCACCAGCGCCACGCGTTTTTCGGCGTGGGCCGCGGAGTTGATGCCGGCGCAGATCAACAACGCCGCGAAAATCGATCGCGATAGGGTGCCGATCCGGCCAGCCATGACAGCGCGCTCCGCCAACAGGACCAATTCCCGCTGCCTGTTGGTCTCGTCGGAGCTGCCCTTGGTTCGATGGTCGTGCTTGTTAAAGCCGGTTGATGTCGGGCGAGGGCACGCCGGAAGTTGCCGTGCGGTCGCGCAATTCGATCAAGGGTGCCGGCTAGGCCGGCTGCTTAAGCCGGCTCTGCCGCCGCGAATATGGGGCGCCCAGGGTTCGTTTCGGCGAGTTCGCGCCGCTCGCGCCGAACCACCAGCCTGAAGATGCTCAGGCATTGCGGGCATTCGTAGCTCAGCATGTCGTGCCGGTTTTTGACCGGCGCAATGTCG
Organism: Bradyrhizobium sp.; assembly: GCF_004799445.1. Lineage (GTDB taxonomy): Bacteria > Pseudomonadota > Alphaproteobacteria > Rhizobiales > Xanthobacteraceae > Bradyrhizobium. Next base: position 6,482 of record NZ_SSNA01000056.1, on the reverse strand, counting down.
GTCAGCTTCCTCTCGACGTCGCACGCGATGCAAATGGGTTCAGCGTACATGGCGGCTGATCCTTTCTGGTGACCGTGGTCGGGTGCCCGACCCTAGGGCCAGTGGTTGGCGCGCCGGTTAATTTGCGGAGCCGTACGAATACGGAGGTGCATGCCGCGGCACCCGAGTGGGTTTCGTGCCGCGGGGCAGGACGGTTGGCCGGGTCGACCGGCACGGTGTCAGCCATTCCGAACGCTGGTATAACTCCGCGAGGCAATCCAGCCGGCCAGGCCGCAACGTCCACTGGATTTCTTGGTCGCAAGTGCTCCCTGCCGCGGCGAACCTGCCGCCGGCTCACAGCTTCCAGTTCAGTCCGGCGCGCGCGATATGAAGCCCGATGGTTCCGGTGGAGAGCGAGCCCCGTGTCGTGTCCGTGAAGAAGAACGGTTCCACCGCTACTGTCCGGTAGGCAACCGTCACGCCGCTATACTGCGTATAGAGATATTCCGTCTTCAGGCTGAGGTTGTCGATAATCGGGACCTCGAACCCGCCACCCACGGTCCAGCCGATCTTGGTTGCCGATCCGGAACCGCTGGTGTTCGAGGTGTACGGGCCCATTAAATTGTCCGTCGTGCCGCCCGAAATGCTGGCGCTGATGCCGGTATAGGCGACGCCGCCGGTGACGTAGGCCAGCAAGCGGTCGAACACCTGATAACCCAGCCGCAGTCGTGTGGTCCCGAACCAGTGCTGGCCGATCGCCAGACCCGAGTTTCCCGAGAACACGCCCCCCGAAGGATCGGTGTACCCTCGGGGCCGATGGCATTCCCGACTTCAGGTTCGCGCAAGCGGGACGACGAGGTGTCGCTCTATGCGTTCCGACCTCATGCCCTTTGACGATCTGCGCGCGTCCCCATTGAGCCCGCGCAAGACCAACCTGGCGCGGCCACTGGCTCGGTGGTCAGGTCGCCAGTTCAATCACTGTTGAGTCGAGCGAGCCCATAAACTAAGGTTCGATTTCTCATTATCGCCCTCAAACGTCGAAAGAATGTCCGTGAAAGGCAGTGATAGAAAGGGTTCACGCGTTCGATCCTTTTGGTTGACCGCGGCGATATTTGTCACCGGCCTAGGTCACGCACTTGGTCAATCCGGACCGCTGGTAGGAGCCGCGGCATTCGGTGATTGGCACTCCGATAAGCCAGGCTTGAGCCGGATTATAAAACCTGACGATTTGCCGAAACCTGGAGCAACGCCCTCGGTCGCCAATTTTCCTCATGTGGTATCGCGAGTCTCTGATGCCGTCCCGCAGGTCCCGCCCGGCTTCAAAGTCGAGTTATTCGCCGAGGGGCTGACCGGACCGCGCGAGATGCGGGTAGCGCCTAATGGTGACATTTTCGTCGCGGAAACTCACGCGGGTAGGATCCGTGTCTTGAGAGCTGCCGATGGAAATTCAAAACCTTCCATAAATGAGATTTTCGCAAGCGGACTTGACCAACCCTTCGGCATTGCCTTTTTCCCCAGTGGGGATAACCCTCAATGGGTTTACGTCGCCAATACGGACAGTATCGTTCGCTTTTCTTATGCTGTGGGCGATACCAAGGCCTCGCGAAAACCTGACATCGTTGCTGGGCTACCGAGTGGAGGAAGTCACACGACGAGAAACCTGGTCTTCACGCCCGACAACAAGCGGATGCTGGTATCGGTTGGTTCCAGAACCAATGACGCGGAGGGCATAGTAACCTTCGAACTCGTGAGGGGTGGTCTCTCTCGGACAGTCAGCATCAATGTGGCGGTGCCTAACAACACGATATTTGGATGCGCGCGCCTTGCGGCAAATCTATACAGTTGCGCCGCGGGTGAGTTCGGACCGGAGCCCAGCCTTGGCTGTGACGACAACTCGATAACTAATCAATATTGTATCTACAGTTGATCGACAAAAGCGTTCTCACCATCAAATGACACGGCGAAGCCTGTCGCTAGAACGAGTCCCCTCACCCAGGGCGAGGCAGAGCTTGTTTGCACTCGATTCAACTTATCAAGGACCGCGCATTTCTGGGTCGTGAATTCGAACACAAATAGCCCTAGTAAATGCAACCTAAAAGTGCTAACTTAAGAAGAGCTGGTGCGTCCATGATGAAAGCGAACCGTCATTTTTCTTTTGTCTCTTAGAGACAACGATGGGGCGCGCCAATTTTATGGACTTTTTCGAACCCAATGATTCAATCGATACTATAATCAATGGCCTACAGGGCGCGGTTTGACCTTGTCCGCGACGCAGCATTTGTCCTTTAACCACGAGCCAACTCTAATGGAGAGGTTACATGCGCTCTTTGCTGCTTGCAGTCTTGGCGTTGATCGGAGCGTTCATCCCACAAAACGCGGACGCTCAGGCATCAGGTCAACAGCAGGTCCAGGAAATCATCAGTCAAATTAAGAAGAAAGCCGCGCTCAAGTTCACTGCGACAACCGCCCAAGATGTCGTTGATGCGGCGCAGTATGGACTGCAAAAAATTTCAACTTTGAATCTCGCTGCAGCGGTAAGCGAGGATGCCGTCAACCGGATATTAGCTGCTCAACTCGCCAAAGACATTTCGGGGCTGAAAAGCGCAAAGCTTACGTTAAGCGACCAGTCGATCCGAGGCTTGCTTGATTATGCCGGTCCTCTCTCCATGGGAGCGCTTGGCACGATCAACATAAAAGCACAAATCCGGGTCCAGTTGGCTACCGCGGTAGAGCTCAATGACGAGAAATCGCCTGCAGATTTTCGTTTGGCTTTCCTCGTAAGTGATCTTCAAATTGAGGATTTAACGATTTCAAAAGGCGGACAACCGCTACCAGGGCCTGTAAACGAGATCGCCGACGCGATCATTAACGGCTTACTTGTTCCTTTGCAGAGCCTATTAAACAGAACGGAGCTTCACCTTCCTACAACTGTCTCCGCGACCGTCCAACTTAAGCCTAAGGAACAGCGCGGCATCACAGTTGCTTTCGACAAGAGCGTCATATCGTCCAGGCTTGTTGTTGCATCTCTATCTCACATCATCGATGGACACTTCGTTGTTGTGGTGGCCCAAATTGGGGGGAGCGCGAACGCTGTCCCCGTCAAACCCAAGAACGTAAAATTTCAAGACTTTCGCACTGAGGTCAATCAAAAACTGGCGGCGACCGGCGCAGATTGGATGCGTCGGGGTCATTTTGCAGCGTACGTTGATCGTGGTCTAATTCGGCAGCTTGCCGCTCAAATGCTGAGTTCGGGCCCGCTTTGTATGAATGGAAAAATGAAAGATCTTTCCATTCACGTCGATACCAGGCTTCGACTGCCGCCAGTCGAAAAAATCGATTGCACTCCTACTCGCGATTGTTCCGACAAGCGCGAGTGCGCACAACGCCAAGACTGTGCACAACACGCAGAATGTAATCGCTGCTTAGTTTCTGTGTTTGGACATTGCAAGGTCCGCGGAAACGATCCTGGATGTGAACTAGGCAAAGAACACAGAAGGCTTCAATGCGAGGCGCAGAAACCCCTTCTTAAGGCGAAATGTGAAGCAGATAAGGACGCCGCCAACAAACTTTGCGAACTAAAGAAGACCGCTGATAAGGGTGCGTGCGAGAGCTACAAGGAGGGTTACAAGAGATGGCGCGCTGCGGGGCCCAATTTTGGCAACATCGAAACTACTCGCGATTTGCTATTTAACGGCACTGCTCGTGCCTGCATAACGAACATTGCGCTTGACGATAAAGATCTTAAGCTCAAGGCAACGCTGACCGCCGAGTCGAGCGCCCATGTGGATGGAAAGATCAAGTTCATCCCCCTCAACGCTACCGGCCACACGTTTTGTGTTGCACCGTATGAGAAGAGTCTGTCTCAAGACGCGAGCGTACCATCCCAATCAGTAGGTATTGACACTTCGGCGCAGTTTAGTGACGGATCGTCAAAGGCAACAATTCAAGCGACGTTTTCGAACTCCATTCGAATCGTGTTTCCTTTCAGATCCATCTTTCTAAAATTCGCGACTGACCCTGCTTTCATCATGACGTGCCCTATTCTGGAAACGGGCATACTTCTCCGGCTCGCTACGCCTGACGACTGGTGGCCGGAGCTCACTCGCGGAAATATCGATCAAGAATTGCCAGGGCTAAATCTCGATCTTGATCTTGTGCAAAAGCCCGCCAGGGCAGGGGATTTTGCAATTTCTGGTCAGCTAAGGCGAAATCCAAACGGAATCGGCGGCACATTCACCTTGTCAAAAATGGGATCAGCGCCGTGAACCAAGATGGTGTTACGCAAAACAAGTTACGTAAGATTGGGTCCTTCTTCCTTTGGTTGGGCCTGATGTCAATCATTCCGACGGTCAGTGCTGTTGCTCAGACTAAGCACTGGTACTGCGTCGTCAGACACGAGGGGCTCGGACCGCGGTGCGAAACGTGCTGGTCATATCTCGGCGGTGAAGGGGGCCGCGTATCATGTGGGGTAATTGTCGGGCCTGGTTCGGTAAGATACGGCCGATGCGACGAAAAGCGAAATCGTCCGCCTTGCTAAATTGACTAGCTGCAGGACGAAACGGGAAGAACTTGGCCTATATATAGCGATCCAGAAGCCTGCTTTAACGGGTGGTTCAAGGCATTGGTAGACTGTAAGCGTCGTTTTCAGGCCACGGCTATGAGGTCCTGCTTTCGATAGGCCCATGGCAGCAGCTGATCGATGTCGCTGTTTGGGTGCCCGTTGACGATCCTGGTGAGGACGTCGGTTAGATACGCGAGCGGGTCGACGTCGTTGAGTTTGCAAGTCTCGATGAGCGAAGCGACGGTTGCCCAATGCTCGGCGCCGCCGTCCGACCCTGCGAACAGAGCATTTTTCCGGTTAAGCGCGATGGGTCTGATGGAGCGTTCGACGGTGTTGTTGTCGAGCTCGATGCGGCCATCGTCGATGAAGCGCGTCAGACCTTCCCAGCGCGACAAGGCGTACCGGATTGCTTCGGCGAGCTTGCTCTTCTGACTGATCAGACCAAGTTTTGCCCGCAGCCACGGTTCAAGGGCATCGACAAGCGGCTGGCTTTTCTGCTGCCGGACGGTGCGACGTTCATCGGCGCCGCGGCCACGGATGTCTTTCTCAATGGCATAAAGCGCGGCAATGTGTTCGAGCGCTTCGCTGGCAATCGGCGACGGACCGGGAGTTGCCAGTTCATAGAAGCCACGCCGAACATGCGACCACCAAAACGCCAGCCGGACGTCGCCGCCCTCGGCCAGCTTACGGTAGCCTAACAGGCTACAATAGTCGTCTACATATCGACATAGAGGCCGACGATGTCTTTGAGTTTCTCGGCGAACTTCGGGTCGTTCGACAGCTTGAACGTGCGGATGCGATGCGGCGCGAGTTGGTGGGCTTCGAGAATGCGTTGCACCGAACGCAGGCTTACCCCTGCGGCTTTCGCCAGCATCCGGCCGGTCCAGTGGGTTGTTTCTCCCGGCGGCGGCCCGAGCGCCAGGTCGACCACTCTCTGCACGGTGCCGGTCGGCAGCGGTGGTTTGCCGGGCTTGCGCGTCTTGTCGCGCGTCAGCCCTTCGACGCCCTCCGCCATGAACCGGGCCTGCCATCTCCACACCACGGGCTTGGATTTGCCCGAGCGGCGCATGATTTCGGCGGTGCCACAGCCCTCGGCAGTGGCAAGAATGATGTTGGCCCGCCACACATGCTTCTGAGGCGCGCCGCGATCCGAGACGATCGCCTCAAGTCGATGGCGGTCCGCCCGGGTGACCTTTACGATAATTCCTGCTCTCATGCCGAGAGCCTGAACTGCTTCGGTCGATTTGGGAATCGTCCGAATGAATCAGACCAATAGCTTCATCGCCGCTCGCGTCGTTATCCCGTGTCGAAATGTAATAGCTCGATGAGACGCGTGGCTTTATCTGAGCGTGCAAGTGATATTCTTCGTCGCGTGACTTTTGCTTTGCCAATTTTTGCCTCGCCGTCATTTCGTCTGCCTCCCCTCTGACACGCCTTCCGAAGCTTCTCTTAAGTTCGGTGTGACCTTTACCGTCCAAATGGTCCCGTTAGTTTCGTCATGCATCGACCCGGCCGGGCCTCAGTTTAACCGGCCGTGGCGACGTATTCTTTAACTTCGAGCAACTAAAGCCCGGGCAAAATCATCGGATCAAGCTCACATGCCACGCCGCGGGAATGGGTTCGCCTCCTGACCGGGCCGGCGTCTATACCGATTGCGCGCCGGAAAAAATTTGTTCAAGATAGCGAAAAGCTGTCGCATCTCAACCGCTCACGGGGTTTCGATGAAAATTTATCTGGCAGGCCCGTTGTTTACGGCGGCCGAACTTGCCTTCAACAAAAATTTGGCCACCTCCCTCAGTGAGGCAGGTCATGATGTTTTTCTCCCGCAAGAGCAATCTTCCGGCGAACGCAAAGCCCTTTCTATTCTTAGATCGTTGTTAGAAGCCATTGAGCTTTGCGATGTTGTAATCGCTAACATGGATGGCCCTGATCCAGATTCGGG
>NZ_SSNA01000055.1 GCF_004799445.1 Bradyrhizobium sp. | reverse complement strand
TTGCGCGCGACGTCGCCGACATTCTTGTAGCCGACGCCGGTATAATACGGGCCCTGCGGCGCCGGATAGCCAGCCGCGGGAAAGCCGAGCGGACGGCCGTCCTTGTAAAAGAAATATTCCTGCTCGAAGCCGAACCACGCGCCTTCGTCGTCCAGAATGGTCGCGCGCTTGTTGGTGACATGCGGTGTCTTGCCGTCGGGCATCATGACTTCACACATCACCAGCGCGCCGTCGGTGCGCGCGCCATCGGGATAAATGGCGACCGGCTTGAGCACGCAATCCGAACTGTGGCCCTCTGCCTGCATGGTCGAGCTTCCGTCGAAGCCCCAAAGCGGAAGCTGCTCCAGCGTCGGGAAGGAATCGAATTCCTTGATCTGGGTTTTGCCGCGCAAATTCGGAGTCGGCGCGTATCCGTCGAGCCAGATGTACTCGAGCTTATACTTTGTCATTGAGCCTCTCTTGAGTTGATGATGCGAAGGTGGGGAAACCGAAGCCTCTTGGTCACCACACGCGTACCCGGCCACCATCGGCCAGTCTTTACTAAGCAATTAAAGTGCCAATCGCTGCATTGCGGGAGAGCTATCGCGACGGGGAAATCCCGTTCGGTCGAACCGACTTCCGGTCGCTTCGAGGTGCGGCAAAGGCGCGCGGGGCGCGTTGCCGGCGGACGCGGGATGACCTGACTTAGGCCCAGATTGCGCCTGTTTCCGCAGCAATCGGCGGCATCGCCCCTCGCCCCGATCAATAGCGCGGCAGCTCTCCGCAATATTCCGCAAGAAGATGAAGTCTCTCCGCAACCTTGGCATCGGCCCACGCGTTAGCCAGGCTGCCGCTGCTTTGGAGGAGGCAAAAGCAAAAGTGCCTACATTTTATTCATAAAATGATTTTTCTTTAATCAGGTTGCACGACCGGAGTGCAGGGACGATATCGATTCCAGTAACCACTCGCGAACGAGTCGGGCGCACCATGAATCAAAGCGCTACGACAAAGGAGATACCGATGAATACGAACCTGAATCACGGGTCTGCAAAGATCTACCAATTCCCTGCCGGGGGCCGCGCGGCTCTCGGCGTCCGTCGCCATGAGGAGACCAAGGCCGTCACCGATTCCGACTCATTGCGCGTCAGCGAAGCTGCGTGCGGTGGCAGCTGGTATCACGAAGCGGCCATCCAGGAATCCAAACCGTTGCGTGAACGCTGATGCGAGGCGCGGACTCGATACCGATGCGCCGCCAGTCGCCGATGCGATATCAACAACAAAGGGTCGGAACGAAAAGGTTTCGGCCCTTTTTCATGTCAGCTCGCACGCGGTAACCGGTCGTTTGACATGCCTGATCGTGCTGCCAGCCTTTGTGATCATCAGGGTCACGCCGCCGCCCGAATAGTGCGCGCCGGAGAAGGCCAGACGCTTTTTCAGCGTCACCGCCCGTCCATCGATCTGCAAATGTGCGCGCGTATCGTATTTGAAAAATCCGACGATGAACCGGGTGCCATCGGCACAGCGATAGTTCTCGAAGCTCTGCGCTAACGCGGCCGACGAGCCGGTGACAACGCCTGCGAAAACGAGCGCGGCACCGGAAATGGCGGCCTTGTACCCAGTCATATTGCCCCCGGCTGCTTCTCTCCCCCGCGGATATGATCCGCCGGACACGATGTGCAATACCCGCGTGATGCGCGGGTGTACAGCCAGGATCGGAAAGGGCCGATGAACGCGCCGCTGCGAAGCAGCCAAAGAACTGCTTACGCCGCTGCTTCCAGTTCAGCGTCGAGGTCGGCAATGACGTCCTCGAAGGCCGAGATCGCCTGCTGAACCGCGGCGATCTGTATCAATTCCCAGCCGCCAACCGGACCGTTGCGGTTTTGCAGCGCGACAACCAAATCCCGCCGCTGCTCCTTGAGCTGAACCAGCGGCAAGCCGTGGTCAGGCAAATGTCTCATCATGATGTTTTCCAACCCCTGGATTGAACCAACCGCAGCATAGCCGGACGGTTCTGCAGTTCGCTTATAGAATTCGGACAAATTTTAACGATCGGCGCCAGGAGCCGAGGCCCGGAGATCCAGGCCCCTTGCCTGGGGCGCGGTTTTAATCGCGTCGCCGGGTGCTTTTGCCCGTGTCAGGCATTGGGACCGTCCGTTCGCGGCGACGTAAGACGTATCGACCCGAATTTGGTCGCAAAGTCTCGCAGCATTGCAAATGAATTTTGCCTGACGGTAGTGTGGGCCGCTTCCTCCTCGCCCCGGAGATCAATCATGGACGGAAAAATCATTGTCGTGACCGGAGCCTCAGGCGCGCTTGGCAGGGTTGTCGCGATCTCCGCCCTGGCGATGGGTGCCCGGGTAGCCGGCGTCGATCACGCGGCATCGCAGGTTGCGGCAACACCCAACCGGATCGAGCTCGGCGGCGTCGATCTGACCGACGCGGCCCAGGCCAAGCAGGCCGTCGACGCGGCGGCGGCGCATTTCGGCAAGCTCGATGCGCTGATCAACATCGCCGGCGGCTTTGCGTTCGAGGCCATCGCCGACGGTGATCCAGCGACTTGGCAGCGCATGTATGCGCTCAACGTGCTCACCGCGCTGAACGCGTCGCGATCGGCGATCCCGCATCTTGTCGCGTCCGGCGCAGGCCGAATCGTCAATGTCGGCGCGATCGGCGCATTGCAGGCAGGTTCCGGCATGGGCGCCTACGCTGCGTCAAAAGCCGGCGTGCACCGCCTCACCGAGACGCTTGCCGCCGAATGGAAAGGCAAGATTACCGTCAATGCCGTGTTGCCGTCGACCATCGACACCGCGGCCAACCGCGCCAGCATGCCGAAGGCGGATTTCACTAAATGGGTGACGCCGGAGGAACTCGCCAGCGTGATCCTGTTTCTCGCAAGCGATGCGGCCAGCGCCGTCACCGGCGCGTTGCTTCCGGTGAGCGGCCGGGTCTAGTCTGGAACCAGCAGCCGCAGCCTGGACTTGAATCGAATGCTCTGCTTGCCGGCGAGCGCGATGCCGTCGCTTTCGGCGGCGTCATCGGTATAGGTTCCGGTAAAGCCGATCGTCACCACCTTGCGTTCCCAGACCGGCCGCTCGCCAAATGTCGGGGAATGCTCTTGGTTGGTTACCTCGCCCTTCCACCTGCCGTCCGCCGCCGTGTAGGTGCCGAAGGCATAGAAGAACGAGTCACCCCCGCGCAACGTGCCGTCGCGCACGACCATGACCCCCTGATTGCCGCCCTTGATCCCGTCAAGCATCTCGACGGTGATGTGGTAGAGGCCGTTTCTGATCATCGCTTCCGCCACGCCCGCAGTCTGGTCCCGGCGGCAGAATAGCCGCTCCAGGCCTGCCTGATCAAATCCCGCCGCATGCGCCCGGGCGATCCGGGCTAAACTCGCACAGTGAGTCGCAGGCACGACACTGGAGATTGCTTGGAAACCGCACTTTATCTGCCCGTCAAACGTTTCCTCGAGAAGCTCGGCTTTGCGGTCAAGGGCGAAGTCGGCGGCTGCGACCTCGTCGCGCTGAGCGGCGGCGACCCCCCGATCGTGGTCATCGGCGAATTGAAGCTTTCCTTCAACCTTGAACTGGTCTTGCAGGCGGTCGATCGCGCCACCTCCTGCGACGAGGTCTGGCTCGCCGCCAGACTGTCCGAGCGCGGCAAGGGACGGGAGAGCGATGCGCGCTATCGCAATCTCTGCCGCCGACTGGGCTTTGGCATGCTTGCGGTCACCAAGTCGGGCGATGTCGAGGTGATCGTCGCGCCGCCCACGACCAGCCCGCGCCGCGATCCGAAGAAGCGCTCGCGCCTCGTTGCCGAGCATCGGCGGCGCAAGGGGGACCCGGCACTGGGCGGCAGCACCCGCACTCCGATCATGACGGCATACCGCCAACAGGCGCTGGCCTGCGCATTGGCGCTGTCGCAGGGGCCACGGCGCGTGCGCGACCTCAAGCCCGGAATTCCCGATGCTCCGAAGATTCTGCTGCACAACGTGTATGGCTGGTTCGATCGCGCCGAGCGCGGCATTTATCTCCTAACCGATGCCGGACACGCTGCGCTCAAGCGCTGGCCGCAGCAGCCGATCGACTTTGCGGGCGCCGGCGATTCAGTCTCGTGAGATGCCCTGAATTGAAAACGGCGGGAGGGACGCGATGATCGTGGTGACCGGCAGCGTAACGGCGCGGGAAGATTCCTTCCATGAGGCCCGCAAACTGAGCCTGGAGCACGTGCATCGCTCGCGCAACGAGCAAGGATGCATCGCGCACGCCGTGCATATCGATTGCGAAAATTCGCTGCGGCTGGTGTTCATCGAACAGTGGACCAGTCGCGACGCGCTGGCAGCACATTTCGCGGTGCCGGCCTCACGCGATTTTGTCCGCGCCCTGCAGCCGCTGGCCGCGGCCAACCCGACGATCGAGATTTACGACGCCACAGGGGTGGAGAAGCTCTGAACTCGGAAGACGCATAGCTGGATTGCCACATCAATTTCATATTGCAATGCAACATAATGCTCCCTAGATACGCTGCATCAAACAAGAGGCCGCGATGAGTCAGGACTGGAACACGAAATATGGGCCGCGGCGCGTGCGACGCGATCCGCCGACGTTGGAGGAAGCTATCTTCGCCGCGGCGGGTATCACCGACGATCAGAGTGAACAGGCGGAAATCGCGGCATCCCTAATGGGGCTGCCGATCGAATCCGTCACGGCCGAAGTGAAGAAGGCCGGACGCGCCTTTGCGCGTTCCACGACCCGCGTGATCGCCGGAGAACAGGGCGCGCAGCGCTCGGTCGTGGTCGAGCGCCGGATTGTCAGGAAGTTCGGCAACGCCAAGCGGACGGGGACCTGAGACACGTATTTGTCGCGTGACCGCCGATCGCCTGGCCGGCGATCGGCAAATGACGGTGCGCCCGTGCGCCTCGTCAGGCGGTTCGTCCCCAGCCTGACATCCGCAGCATAAATTTCCAGTATTCGCGGTTGAAATTGGCCATCGCCCGCGCCGCATCGAACGGTGTGGCGATCGGGGACCGCGCAGATTCGGGCTGCGCTTGCTGCTTCAGATCGATGCTGCCGGTGGATTCGCCGTGGCGGAACGTCAGATGCGCGCCGAACTTGTTGGCAAGCGTCCGCATCGCCTCATTTTGCGCGCCGGTGGTGATCCGCAAGGAGCGGTAGCCTTTGGCCCGCGCTTCCGCGATCACCTTTCGGAACAATATGCTGCCGACGCCCTGCCGGCGCAATTGGGCTTCCACGCTGAATGCGATTTCCGGCTGTGAATCCGGTGATCGATCCGGCGGATGCAATTCCGCAGCACCTCGGACCAAACCGTCTTCGAGATAGGCGATAATGATGGTGCCGTCTTCAGCGCATTTTGCGGCATAGCGCTCAATGAAGCCATCGTCCATGAAGCCGTGGAAGCGGTCATGGCGGCTTTCCCGGTCAAGCCGCAACAGATGATCGCGCAGCAGCGGCAGTTCTTCCTGCTGACTCAGCGTCCGAACTATGCCTTTGGCCGTCGAGCGGGTCGTATTTTCGTAATTCACGTCAAAACTCCTCTTGGAAGGCCCTCGAGGAGGCGTCGAATCCCTAGATCACGTATATTGTGCATTGCAACATGAAATTCAAGGCCGCTTCCCGCCGCAAATTACGGCAGAAAGTCGCGACCAATTCGTTAACCAACCCACCGGCGGACATTTTTCACAGCACCATCTGGGTCTGGGTTACCACCGCGATCAGCTTTCCGTCCTCGGTTTCCAGCCTTGTCTGCCAGACCTGGGTACGCCGCCCCCGATGCACCGGGGTCGCGGTCGCGATCACCGTCATTCCCTCCCTCGCGCCGCCAATGAAATTGGTCTTGCTCTCGATGGTCGTGGTCCCGTTCGCGCCTTCCGGCAGATTGATCACGGTTGCCGCGGCGCCAACTGAATCCGCCAACGCCATCACCGCACCGCCATGAATCATGTGGTTGAGCGTACAGAGGTCGGGGCGGACCAGCATCCGCGCCACGACGCGATCCCTTTCGGCTTCGGTGAAGCTGACCCCCTTCAATTCGGCAAAAGGCATCTTCATCGAATTGACTTTCTCCAGCGGCGTCATGGTCGCCCTCCCGTTGAATTTTCAACCGTCATACGCGGGCTTGACCCGCGCATCCATCAAACTTCGCCAAAGCACTTTTCCGAGAGGATAGATTGCCGGGTCAAGCCGGCAATGATGTCTCTGGTCATACCCGCCGTGACAACCCGTTCAATATTCTGCATATCGTCCGCCATGCGCCAATTCCCTCCCCGCCGGATCGTCTGTCTCACCGAAGAAACCGTGGAGACGCTATATCTGCTTGGCGAGCAGGACCGGATTGTCGGCGTATCCGGCTACGCGGTGCGGCCGCCGCAGGTCCGGCGCGAAAAGCCCCGGGTTTCGGCGTTCATTTCGGCCGACATTCCGAAAATCCTCAAGCTCGAGCCGGACCTCGTCCTCGCTTTCTCGGATCTGCAGGCCGACATCGTCTCCGATCTGGTCCGCGCCGGTATCGCCATCCATGTCTTCAATCAGCGCGACGTCGCGGGCATCCTGGCGATGATCCGCACGCTGGGGGCGCTGGTCGGTGCGGCGGAGCGCGCCGATCAACTCGCGACCAGCTATGAAGAGCGTCTTGCGAACATCGCGTCGGCCACCCGCCCCTCGCCCAAACCAAGGGTCTATTTCGAGGAATGGGACGATCCCCTGATCAGCGGCATCGGCTGGGTGTCCGAACTGATCGAGATCGCGGGCGGCGAAGACATCCTGCCGGACCTGCGATTCCAGCAGGCGGCGAAGGACCGGATCATTTCCCCTGATCTCGTGCGCGCTGCCGCGCCCGACGTGATTCTGGCGTCCTGGTGCGGCAAGAAAGTCGTTCCGGACAAGATCAGGCGGCGGCCGGGATGGGACCAGATTCCGGCTGTCGACAACGACCGGATCGTCGAGATCAAATCGCCGCTGATCCTGCAACCCGGTCCCGCCGCTCTGACCGACGGGCTGGATGCGATTGTCGCAGCACTTTGGCCCTCCGCTACACCTTCTCCACCCCGCACCATTCGGCGATAAACAGCGCGGTGACCTTGGTTGATTTGCGCAGCGAGTCCAGATCGACATATTCGTTGAAGCCATGCATTGCCGCCCCGCTAGCGCCAAAGCACAGGCTCGGAATGTTGTAGTTCAGCCCATAGAACCGCGTGTCGGTGAGCGCGGTGAAGACGAGGTCCTGCACGGCGCCGCCATAGACCTCGTCATAGGCCTTGCCGAACGCGGCTTCCGCCGCCGCTGAATCCTTCAGTTCATAGCCTTCCGAAAGAAACCCGGACCACTCCACGCCAGGCGGATTGTTGGAAAGAAATCGATGATCGCGCGCGGCCGCAGCGATATGGCTGAGAATCTCGGCCTGGCAATCGGCAACCGACCAGCCCGGCAGGATCGCAATCCGGCAATCGACGTCACACCAGGCCGGCACGCTGGAAGCCCAGTCGCCGCCCCTGATGATGCCGGGATTGAAGTTGATCGGATGCGTCACCGCCCTGAAATGGCGATCGCTTTTCGCGCGCTCGTTCCATTCGGCCTCGAGTTTTTGCAGCGACTGGATCAGATGATAGGCCGCGGTGATCGCATTGGAGCCTGAGCCAGCCTCGAACACATGCACGGGATGGCCGCGCACCTTCAGGCGAAACCAGATCACGCCGACCTGCGAGCGCACCATCTTGCCGGAGGTAGGTTCGGGAATGAAACAGGCATCGGCGCGATAGCCGCGCTGCAGGGTCGAGAGCGCGCCGACGCCGGTGCTCTCCTCCTCGATCACGGACTGGAAATGAATCCGCCCCGTCGGCTTGAGGCCCGCCGCCGCGATCGCATCGAGCGCATAAAGCGCGCCGATGGTCCCCGACTTCATGTCGCAGGCGCCGCGGCCATACATCTTGCCGTCCCTCACCACGGGCGAAAACGGCGGCGTCTCCCACATCTCAAGCGGACCGGTCGGCACGACGTCGCAATGCCCCTGCAGGATCAGCGATTTGCCGGCGTTATTTGGCGGACGGTAGGTGCCGACCACGGTGCGGGCTCTCGAAAAATCATGCTCGATCGGCCCGAAACCGCGCAAATCCTTCAGGTCGTCGACATCGATATGCCAGTCGTCGACCTCGTAACCGCGCCGGCGCAACAGATCGCCGATCATGTCCTGGCACGGCCCCTCCGCGCCACGGATAGAGGGTATGGCGACAAACTCCCTGGTGGTCGCAAGCTGCGCGTCGAAATGGCCATCGACCGCGTCGAGGATTTTTTGCCTGGTATCGGTGGCGTTCATGCGTCACGTTTCCCGTTGTTGCTTTCAGAATCGCAGCCGCGTCAATACACTGCCCGCTTCGGTTTCACGCGCCATGGAGACAGCAATGCCCGCTAACCGCAATATTATGTTTCTGATCATCGGCGCATTGATCGTGGCAGTGGGCGTGCTCGGCTACAATCTCTACCAGACCAAAAAGCAGCCGGAAGGCCTGCAGATCAATGTCGGCCCCAACGGGCTGAAGATCCAAAACAAGTGAGACAGAATGCGCCGATCATGAAGCTGCCGCCCGTCAAACGCCGGTCGTCACCGGTATTTGCACTTCTGCTGCTTGGTGGCTGCGCCATGATCGGGCTGGTTACCCCGACACCGGCACAACAGGTTTCTCGCGAGCAGGATATCGGCGACTTGCGGCTCGGGCAGCGCATCAAGGTCGATGACGGAACTTGCCCCGCCGGCCAGGTCAAGGAGATTTCCGGCGCCAAGATGAGCTCGGGCGGGGTGGTCCGGGCGAGCAAGTGCGTTCCGCGTTTGGGACCCAAGCAAAGAAAATAACGGTGCGCCCTCACTCCGGCGGGCGGACGGTCGTTAGCCGATGTCCGCCACCATTCCTTTGCAGCGATGACAGGTTTCCCGGAAGCCAGCCTATTTCAACGGCTCGAACATGCACTGCAGCGTCGGCTTTGCAACCTTTGTGAAGGTTGCTCCGATCTCGGACCGTTTGGCGGGCGGTACCCATTCGGTCTCGATGGTCGGCACGCCGGTTTCGCTGATCCCGCGCAGCAACGCCGAGCGCAGATCGGTGTCTTCTACAGCGGCGGCCGCGTAGTCATGAAGGCAACCGCAAACGGATTCTGGATGCTCCCAGCGCCCCACCATACGGGCAGCGCATTGCCGCACGAATTCTCCGCGCGGATCGGTCGGTTTAATCAGTGATCGCGGCTGGGCGCGCACAGGTCCGCCCAGAACGAGCCAGCCAACAATCACGACGGAACAGATACGAAAAAACATACCAGGCCTTGCCGGCAAAAATTCCGCTCAGCTGCGTCCTAACGGGCCGCAACAACGATGGCGGGCGCGGCCGTGACCAACGCCGAGCCGCTATAGGCGAACGCGCCGAAACCCGGCAGGTTGCCATCCGGCGAACCAGCCAATGTTGGTCCAGCCAGCACGAAGGCGAAAGCGAGGAGGAAACTGAGGGTTCGCATTTGACTGTCTCCGGTTTTTCTGCCGGCGCTGTTCGCCGTTTCTCTTGGCGAAATTGGTAACCATCCGCCGTTTCCGGAGTTCTGCGTCGAAGCCGAAAATGGTTTCGTCGGTCAGGAGAATTGTTTCGTCGCCGCAGCCGGACGAAACACTACGTCAAAAAGACAAATAATTTCAGCAGCATGCCTCCGGAAGAGCACTCGTCCGGGCCTCCCGGCGTCGCCCGGCAAGCCAAAACCAGCGACGACGATGCACCGGACGACCGTCGGCCATTGGCCGAGATGCGGTCGTTCATTGGCCCAGGCGGCCCCAACGCCGGCATGAAGGCCAATGCCACTTCTTAACTTCTCTCGGGTGAAGAGAGCGGGACCGATCGCCGGCTGCCATGAACCGGGACCTTCCGCCTGGCTAATTCGTCAAACCGCATGCAACTTTTATCGGGAGTTGGGCGTTGCCACAAACACCTCAACCAAGGACCGCATCGTGGGCAATGGCAACATCGATGTTGGCAAGGCCGGCCCGACTCGCAAACTCCGTCGGCCAAGTGTTGAAAGCCTGGCTGGACCTGACGGGTTTCCCCAGTTGCGGATCGACGGCAGAGGCCCGGTGAAAGCGGACCTGGAGAGGATTTGTGGCGCGATGTCACAGCAGCATGGCGACAGCGGCCGCGGCAATGAATCGGTGCCGCAAAAGTTGGTGCACCTGGTGGGCTGCCGTGACCCCAACGCGCGGACCGAGCCGTGGGTTCGCCCGCGGCCGGCTTCCCCGAAGCCGTAGCTTCGGGGTACATCATCCCGATTTCAGCTACTGGACGAACTCATTCAGCTACTGGATGAACTCGCCACATTTTTGAACCGCATCGCCGGATCCCCAGGGCATGATGGGTACCGAGGAGGTCGAATTCTTCGGTGACCCTTCGATCAGCCTGTCCGAATAGACCATATAGACCAATACGTTCCGTTTGGCGTCGCAGCCGCGCACGATCTGCATCTTCTTGAAGAACAGCGAGCGCCGCTGCCGGAACATATCGTCGCCCTGCTCCAGCTTGTTCTTGAAGTGGATCGGCCCGATCTGGCGGCATGCCAATGAAATATCCGAGACTTCCTCGGCAATCCCCAGCCAGCCCTTGACGCCGCCCCTTTCTGGCACCGTGAAGTGACAAGCCACCCCTTCGACTTCGGGATCGTCTACGCCATAGGTGGCGAGCTTGTCGTTGGGAGTGAGCCACTTGAAGACGGTTGAACGACGGAAGATCAGGTCCGGTTCGTCGGCCGCCAAGGCCGTCGAAACCGGCCACAACACCAGCGCGAGCGCCAACAGCGCCCGGCGTCCCCATCGTGTGTCATGTTGGCTTAAGGCTTGGCGTGTCATGGCTGTCTCCGTCCGCGGATTCATTGATGTAGGCACTGGCAACAAGCGCCGAAAGCCTGCCGGTAACCGGTGCCGTCCGGCGTTTAACCTAATGTGAGGCTTTTTTGTTACGCTTGGGGCCAAATCGCGGGTGCTGGACGCGTTGCGCTGGTGAACGCGTATCTCGTCTGCAACACTAAATCTCAAGAGTTGGGATTCGAGGAAGATGCGCGTGAACGGGCATACCGCTGCTTTTTTGGCCAAACGGCTTTGGCGATTTGCCATTTTCACTGCGGTCGGAGCGATCGGCATCGCCTCACAGGCGGAAGCCGCGCTGTATTACTGGTCCGATTCCGATCCGGCCCTTTCGCGGCCCGGTCCAACGGTTCCCCCGTCTCGCCAGGGAAAGCGCCGTCATCCTGAAAAAAAGGCCGAGCTTGCCGAGAAGGAATCGGCCAAGCCGCAGGGACCGCTGATCATCTCGATCTCGATCGCCCAGCAAAGAATGAGGGTTTACGACGCCAACGGATTCTTCGCGGAAACCCCGATTTCCACGGGCATGCCTGGCCACCCGACGCCGATGGGTGTTTTCAGCGTCATTCAAAAACACAAATTGCACCATTCCAACATCTATAGCGGCGCTCCCATGCCCTATATGCAGCGGATCACCTGGTCGGGCGTGGCCATGCATGCCGGCGTACTGCCCGGCCATCCGGCATCGCATGGTTGTATCCGCATGCCCATGGCCTTTGCCGTGAAGATGTGGAACTGGACCAAAATGGGCGCGCGGGTCGTCGTCACGCCCGGCGAGATCACCCCAGTCAGCTTCTCGCATCCGCTTCTCGCTGCATTGAAGGTCCCGCCTCAGCCGATCGCAGCCGCCCAACCGAACCAGGACGCGCCGGCCGCTGCAAACGTCGACAAGACCGTCGGCACGGACGCGAACACCAAGCCCGTAATCTCGGAGGCGGTCGCCGAGCTCAGACCGACCCTTGGTCACGATGGCAGCGCCAAGCCGGCAGCGGACGAAACACCGGCTCCGGGGCCGTCGCAGACCCGAACCGCCGATGCCAGCGCTGCTTTGCCGGCGGCCAACCTTGCGGTCACGATGTCCGATGCCGCGCCAGCCAGCCGGAACGCGTCACCGGCCGCTTCATCCGACGACAAAGTCGCCGCTGAAAAAACAGCCGACGCCAAATCATCTGAAGTCACATCTGCCGAAATCGAGCCGGCTAAAGCCGACGCAGTCGATTTCGCGGAAAAGAAGGCCGACGAGGCCGCAGGAAGCCCGGACGTCGTGGCCGTCAAGATCGAGACCGTGGCACGCGAAAACATCAAGGCTGACGCGCCGACAACCGCGGCCCCCAAGGCAATCGAGAAGCCAAGCGAGAAGCCTGACCAAAGTGCCCAGGCGCTGGTAGCTCCCGCCGCCATCCCGGAAGCGAAGAAGGATCAGAGTCGCCCGACCGATGTCGTGAAGGCCGCCGTCCCGAAGCCTGATCCGGCATGGGCTACGGCGCTCAAGCGTGCCGGGCAGATCGCGGTGTTCGTCAGCCGCAAGGATTCAAAGCTCTATGTCCGGCAGAATTTCGCACCGCTGTTCGAGGTGCCCGTGACGATCGCGCCCAGCGACCGGCCGCTCGGAACGCATGTGTTCACCGCGCAGGTCGACAAGGGCGATGCCAACGTCCTGCACTGGTCGGTGGTCTCGCTCCCCGCGCCCGCCAGGAATGCCGTGCGGCGCGACGAGGACGAGCGCAGCTTGCGTCGGCGCAAGATCGCGGGCGCTGGCTCGGTTGAGGTGAAGCCGTTGCCGGTGCCGGACAGTCCCGCCGAAGCGCTGGATCGTCTCACCCTACCCGCCGACACCATGGCAAGGATTACCGAGGCGCTTTCGACCGCTGGATCGATCATCGTTTCGGATCAGGGCATCGCCGCCGGCGAAACCGGCGAAGGAACGGATTTCATCGTTTCGCTGCGTTAGGCCTTTTCGGGAGGGCCCCGCCCTTCGGTCTCCCGTCGCTTTGAGCCAGAGGCTGGGCTAAAAGACCGCCGGCATGGACCAATCTCCCACCCGGGCCTCAACGACCTCACCGCGGATCCGCGCGGCGCCAGATGCCTTCGACCGACTGACATTTCTCGGCTGGCAATGGGGATTGACGGCGATTCTCGCCGGGATGGCAGTCTCGTTCCTGCTGTACGGCTACGCGCTGATCTACTGGCGTAACGCCGACATGGATTTCATGGTGATCTATAACGCGCTTGTCCTCAACGACGGCAAGCCGCAGCTGTTCTTTGATCACACCGGCTACATAACCATCCTGTCCGTCAAGGCCTGGTTCGAGCTGCTGCATCGTCTTGGCCTGCTCAACTCCTACTCGTTATCCGCGATTCCGGCGGCCTCCGACCCCGGAGCCTTCGACGCCGCCATGACCAGCGCCGTTCGCGCCGGTCGCGTTCTCGCGTTTCTGATCGCGACCGGTTGCGTGCTGATTTTTGCGGCGCTGCTCCGCCTCATCGTGCGCGACTGGCGCGTGGCGCTGATCGCGACCTTTGCATTCGCATTTTCCGGCGGCGTCGCCGTGCATTCGCGGATTTTGCGCACCGAGCTTGTCGCGGCGTGTCCGGTCATCTTTGCGCTCATGATCCTGATCGCGATCGGGCGCCGCGCCGGTGTGGCGCGGCCGCTCGGGATGGCGGCGGCGGCGGCACTCTGCATGGTGGGTCTCGAAAACAAGGTGCAGGCGATCCTGCTGATCGGCGCACTGCCGGTTCTGGTCATGCCGTTCGGATGCGCGGGAAGCGCCAGCGTCGCGTTCTGGCGCCAGACACGATCGGGCTGGCCGGCGATAATCGCAGCTGTCGCGGCCGTGGTGGCGGCGTGGGCGGCGTGGCCGCTCATCGCCACCGGCTTTGATCGCGCCCTGCTCGATGCCGCGCTGTTTCATCCGCTGTTGCTCGGCCGCTTCGGCATCTATCAGGCTGCGCTATTGGTCCTGACAGCCGGCTGCATGATCGCCTACGCCGTGATCTGGCACGTCAGCGCGACCGAGACGTTGGCGTCGATGCTGGCGGTCGCCGCCGGCGCTTTGGTGGCGCTGCTGGCGCTCGATCTCGCATACAACCCCGGCAACGTGATCGCGGTGTTCAATCCGCTGGAAAAAATGCTGACCTTTGCCGATGCGGGCACGAACGCTGCGGCGGGCGAATCCAGGCCGTCCGGAATTCTGTGGCTCCTGCTCGATGGAATCGCATCGGTCCTTGCGCGCTACACTTTCGTGCTGCATTCCTCGCCGCGTCCGACCGTGTTTCTCACCTGGCTGATCGTGCCCGGCATCGTTTATGCGTGGATACGCGGCGAAAAGCAGACCGCGGTCCAAGCCCTCGTCCTCCTGCTGGCGGCGACCGGTATCGACGCGCTTGGCGTGCGACGCGGACTGAAATCCGAATATTTCATCTTTACCGATCCCCTGATCATCCTCGCGGGCGCGATCCTGCTCGATTCCCTGACCGAGCTGCGCTTTCGTCAGTGGACCTATCCCATCGCAATGGTTCTGTTCGGATTGCATATCGCGGTCGGCCAGGCCGAGCCGATCAAATACGCCTTCATGCGCAGGGGGCCGGAATCGATATGTGAATGGAACCGCCACTATATTCCGCTGCTCTCGTTGCCCTGGTGCCCTGCGGCCCGCTCATAACGGCTTGTTGAGAGGCACCCGCGCGCCGCTTGCGCTAGTTTCGGCCAGCCTTGATCATGATGAACCCAGGGGGCTTTCGATGATCGACCGGAGGACAATTCTCACTGCAGCGCTGGCCGCGCCGATAAGTCAGGCATGGACACCGACCGCCGGCGCACAGGCCGCAATGACCAAGGTCACCGCCTACGCCTTTTCCTTTCCCGCCTTGGCCGGAGCCGATATCAGTCTGGCGGACTATGCCGGCCGTCCGGTGCTGATCGTCAACACGGCGTCATTGTGTGGCTTCACGCCGCAATATGCCGGCTTGCAGCAGCTGTGGACCGAGTTTCATGACCGGGGCCTGATGATCATCGGCGTTCCCTCCAACGATTTCGGCGCACAGGAACCCGGCGGCGCCACCGAGATCGCGGAGACCACCCAGCACCAATATGGCGTTACCTTTCCAATCGCGGCAAAGACCGTGGTGAGAGGCCCGGACGCGCACCCATTCTACAAATGGGCCGCAAATGCGCGGCCGAAGGACGTTCCTCGATGGAACTTCCACAAATACCTGATTGGCCGCGATGGCTATATCGCCGAGGTGTTCCCTGAAACCGTGGAGCCGCTGGATACACGGGTCAAAACCGCGATTGCGCGGGCGCTCGCTGACTCCTGACCCGGCGCGTCAGGACTAAAGGCCAAAACCCCCGGAATTAACCGGTCTGTGCGACAAATCCACCGGCGGCGAAAAAGCCGTTGCCGTGGCCGCACAGCTCCAACTAGGCTATCATGATCGGGGCAGGAAATCGCTCAGGCGACGGCAAAACGCCGAGGCCGGGCGCGCGATCACGGTAGAGGAAGAACACCATGCGTATTGCGGCAGGTTTGATCTTTGCAGGCGCGGTTTCGCTGTGCATGTCGGGTGCAGCGTGGTCGCAGACCCCCGCCCCCAAGAACAACGCCGCGCCAGCCGCGACGGCGGCAGCAGCGCCCATGCCCGCCGCGGCACCCGCGCAGGCAAAGACGCCTTGCGCAAATCCGGATGCGCTTGGGATCGGCCGCGTCGTCGAGATCGACACCACGGGCGGACCGGGCTTCGGATTCGAGCACTTCAAGCAGCTCGATTTCCTGCGCGACAAGGAAGTGGTGCTGACGTTCGACGACGGTCCGTGGCCGCTCAACACGCCCTCGGTGCTGAAGACCTTGGCGGACGAGTGCACGACCGGCATTTTTTTTCCGATCGGCAAGCACGCGACTTATTACCCGGAAATCCTCAAGCAGGTTCTCGCGGCCGGTCACACCGTCGGATCGCATACCTGGTCGCACGCGACCCTCACCAACAAGAAGCTGACGGAAGACCAGCGCAAGGAAGAAATCGAGAAGGGTTTCAGCGCGGTGAAGTGGGCGCTGGGCGCTTCGCCCTCGCCCTTCTTCCGCTTCCCGGCGCTGCAGCACCCGCCTGAAATGGTGACCTATCTCGGCACCCGGAACATCGCAATGTTCTCCTGCGACCTCGACTCCTTCGATTTCAAGGCGCGCAATCCGCAGCAGGTGATCGACGTCACGATGAAAAAGCTCGACAAGCTCGGCAAGGGCATCATCCTGATGCACGATTTCCACAAGCATACCGCAGAAGCCTTGCCTGCCCTGCTGCGCAAACTGAAGGCCGGCGGCTACAAGGTGGTGCAGATGAAGGCGAAGGCGCGGGTTGAGACCCTTCCGCAATACGACGAAGAGGTTCTGAAGGACGCCAAGCTGCCGACGGTGAGTTCCCGGCCCGTCTCCAGCGTGGTGCAGACGATCTCGGAATAATCCCGGCCGCTGACGAAAACGTCCGTGCCCGCGCTCCACATCGACGGCTATGTCATCGTGTCCGCCGACGGAATGCTGGCGAACGCTGGGCGTGCGATGCCGGATGAATTGAAATTCGAGGGCGACAAGCGATTTTTCACCGCCGCCCTCGACCGCGCCGATCTGATCGTGCACGGCCGGAATTCCTACGAGGACCAGCCGAACTCGCCGGGCAGAAAGCGGATCATCCTGACCCGGAAGATCAATGCCATTGCGCCCGATCCGTCCAATGCGAGGGCCACGCTGTGGAATCCGGCCGGCGCTTCGTTCGAGGCCGCCTGCGACCATGCCGGCGTGGATTCCGGGACGATCGCGATCATCGGCGGACCGGCCGTGTTCGAGATGTTTATGGACCGCTACGATACCTTCTGGCTCTCCCAGGCGCCGCGCGTCAATTTGCCCGGCGGTGTGCCGTGCTTCCCCGGCGTGCCCCGCCATTCACCCCAGGAAATTCTGGCCGCCCATGGCTTAAGAGCCGGCGAAAGCCAGGTCCTCGATATCGCCGACGGCATTACCGTCACACCATGGCGGCGCACGATCTAGACGTCGTAGGCGGGCTCCGGTGCCCGCGACATCCGGCCGTATCCCGCGATCATGAACAGCGCGCCGATGATCGACAGATTTTTCAACGCATGGACCATGTTGTTCCTGGCGTCAGCACCGGTTTGATTCCAGAAGTCGTGAAAGTAGAAGGTTGCGCACGCCACGAACAGGATCAGCAGAAGCGCAAAAAAGCGCGCGCCGAAATTCAGCGCGATCATGAAGCCACAGATCAGCTCGATCGCCCCCGCCGCAATCGCCAGCATCTGCGGCATCGACATCCCGGTCAGGCCCTCCAGCTGCGAGGTGTAGGTTGCCAGCATCGCCGGAAGAACAATCTTCTCGGTCATTTGCGTGGTCGCCGTCAGATCCAGAAGCTTGGAAGCCCCTGAGACAATGAAAAGCACGGCGAACAGAACTCGCCCGAAAGTAATGAACGCTGGCATGGTCGGCCTCACTGAATGCTGCAACCGCGGGTTGGCTGGACGGCGGGACGATTATGGGGGTTCCGCTCCGGCTTTTCAAACAGTCAAATCGATTCCCGGTTGGCTGCCATCGCCAACCGGTGCCCGATTCCATCCGGCTAGCCAAACAGCGACGGTTGCCGGCGGCCCGCCCGCTCCTGGGCTTCGACGGCGGCAACCGCGGTCATGTTGAGGATGCCGCGCGCGGTCACCGAGGGGGTCAGAATATGAGCGGGCCGCGACGGGCCAATCAGAATGGGCCCGACCGGCAGCGCGTCGGCCAGCGCCTTGATCATCTGATAGGCGACGTTGGCGGTGTCGAGGTTCGGCATGATCAGGATATTGGCCTCGCCCTCCAGCTTCGAGTGAGGCAGGATCATCTTCCGCGCCGCCTCCGACAGCGCGGTATCGCCCTGCATCTCGCCATCGGCCTCGATTTCGGGATGGTTCTGCTTCAACAGCGCCGTGGCGCGGCGCATTTTGCGGGAGGATTCGGTATCATAACTGCCGAAATCGGAATGTGACACAAACGCGATTTTTGGCTTGATGTTGAAGCGCTGGACATGGATCGCCGCCAGCGCCGCCATTTCCGCAAGCTCCTCGGCGCTCGGGTTCGGCCGCACCTGGGTATCGGCAATGAAATAGGCGCCCTTGCTGGTGATCATCAGCGCAAGCGCCGCGAAATCGCTCACGCCGGGCAGAAAGCCGACGATCTCGCGGACGTGACGCAGATGGCTCATATAGCGGCCCTCGACGCCGCAGATCATGGCGTCGGCCTCACCGCGCACCACCGCGAGCGCAGCAATCACGGTTGCGTTGGTCCGCACCACGGTGCGCGCGGCGTCGGGGGTCACGCCGTGCCGGCCGGCGACATCGATATAGGACTGGACATAGGACCGGTAGCGCGGATCGTCCTCGGGATTGACGAGATCGAAATCACGGCCGGCCTTGATGGCCAGACCAAACCTTTTGATCCGCGCTTCGACCACCGACGGACGCCCGACCAGGATCGGCCGCGCCAGTTTTTCCTCCAGAACGACCTGCGTCGCATGCAGGACCCGCTCATCTTCGCCTTCGGCATAGATCACGCGGACCGGCTGGGTCTTCGCCTTGGCAAACATCGGCTTCATGACCAGCCCGGAGCGGAACGCAAAACGCTCGAGTTGGGCCGCGTAATCCTCGAAACTGGCGATCGGCCGGGTGGCAACCCCCGACGCCATGGCCGCCTTGGCGACCGCGGGCGCAATGCGCAGGATCAGCCGCGGATCGAACGGGCTCGGGATCAGCGAGCCCGGGCCAAACCCCTGGGATTCGCCGCTGTCAAAGCCGGGCGCGATCGCGTCCGACGGCGGATCGCGCGCGAGCTGCGCGATCGCTTCCACCGCGGCATGCTTCATGTCCTCGTTGATCGCGGTGGCGCCGACGTCGAGCGCACCCCGAAAGATGAACGGAAAGCACAGAACGTTGTTGACCTGATTGGGAAAGTCGCTTCTGCCGGTGCAGATCATCGCATCGGGCCGCGCCTTTCGGGCCTCATCCGGCATGATCTCCGGCGTCGGATTGGCGAGCGCCATCACCAGCGGCTTGTCCGCCATCTGCTTGATCATTTCCGGCTTCAGCACATTGGGAGCGGAAAGGCCGAGAAAGATATCGGCGCCGCCGATCACATCGGCCAGCACGCGCTTGTCGGTCTTCTGCGCATAGACTGCTTTCCAGCGATCCATCAGCGTGTTGCGGCCCTCGTGCACCACGCCGTCGATATCGCAAACCCAGATATTCTTGCGCTGCGCGCCCAGCGAAACCAAGAGATTGAGGCAGGCGATCGCCGCGGCACCGGCACCGGAGGCGACGATCTTGACGTCCGCGAGCTTCTTGCCGTTTAGCAGCAGCGCATTGGTGATCGCGGCGCCGACGATGATGGCGGTGCCGTGCTGGTCGTCGTGAAACACCGGAATTTTCATGCGCGCCTTGAGTTGCGCCTCGATCTCGAAGCACTCCGGGCCCTTGATGTCCTCCAGGTTGATGCCGCCGAAGGTCGGCTCCAGCGCCGCCACGGTCTCGACCACGCGCTCGACGGTGTCGGCGGCGATTTCAATATCGAACACATCGATGCCGGCGAATTTCTTGAACAGAACCGCCTTGCCCTCCATCACCGGCTTCGACGCCAGCGGGCCGATATTGCCAAGGCCGAGTACCGCGGTGCCGTTGGAAACCACAGCGACCAGATTGGCGCGGATCGTCAGCGACGCGGCCTCGGCGGGATCGGCAGATATCGCCATGCAGGCGGCGGCAACGCCCGGCGTATAGGCGAGCGCGAGATCGCGCTGGTTGGCGAGCGGCTTGATCGCCTGAATTTCGAGCTTACCCGGCCGCGGCAGCCGGTGATAGGCGAGCGCCGCGGAATCAAGATCTTCAGAATGGGATGTCATAGATGCTCCAGCGTTTCCGGCCGGGAAACCTCGATTTCGTCAGGCTCGGGGCCAGTTTTCCGGCGGATGGAGGTTGCATGTGAAGCACGCACAGGTGCCTTCGCGCAACATCTGAAACGGCACACGTCAACAGCTCCAGGGGGTATTGATCGTGGCCCGCTGGAGACCCCCTGCCCGCAGCACTTGGCCAGGATTGTGACAATAGCCATGGCCTAACGGCAATCTGAACCGACCTTGAGGGTAACTGCCAAGCTCGCCGAATCAGGCCGGGCCGCGCCCTCAAGCCCTCGTGCTACCTTGAGGTGAACACATCTCCGCGATCCCGCGACGCGTTCGCGCCCGGGTGCTGCCAATAACGTGGCCCTCGACAAACGAAGAGGGCGCAGGGAATGCCGGGTGACGACCTCACCCATGGCCCGCCTGCAACAAAAAAAGCAGGCGGCAGTCACCACAGGTTCGGCCGGATCAACCGGCATTCCCTGCGCGATGGTTTTAACGGTTTCCTTCGTACTCTCCCCGGGGACCGGGCTTTCTTGCCCCCGTCGCAAGCGTGATGCGAAGCATCATCGCCAACTTGACCTCAGCGTCGGGAGGCCAGGACCATACGACTTCGCCGTCCGCGCAAGCCACGTTCGTCTCACGTTCGTCTGACGTGCCCTCCGCGTCCATCGCATCCCCGCCTCACGTGTCGTGACGACCGCGCGTACGTCCCTCTTCATCGAGGCGGGATGCGCGAGAAGATCGTTCCGATTTGCCCGACGCGGCAAGCGCTGATGCGTGCGGCAGATTGGCACGACGGGCATTTTAAGCATGGCGTGCATGCGGGAGTTGCCTGTCGCCGAAGGCGTAACGCGCCATCTTGTCGATTCATAACGGCAGATGACGATCCACCCTACGAGCTGATGATGTCCGTTGATCGGGGTAGACCGGAAGTGACTGGCCCTCGGTCAGAACGACGCGAATGATCCGAAGCGGATATCGGTTGCCTCCTCAGCAACCACATGCGCAGCCGCTTTAGGCCTTCCGTGAAGCTCAATTAAACGAGTAAGATGCCGTTCGCGTGAGCAGAGGGCGAACATGAGGCGGCGCGAGTTCATTACGCTTCTCGGCGGCACGGCGGCAACGTGGCCGCTTGCGGCTCGCGCGCAGCGAACCGAACGGGTGCGCCGGATCGGCGTCCTGACGTTCTCCGCCGAAAGCGACCAAGAAGGGCAGTCGTCGGTCGCGGCGTTTCGGGAGGAGCTTGCGAAGCTCGGATGGGTGGAGGGCCGCAATAGCCAGATCGAGATTCGCTGGGCGGCGGCTGACGTCGAGGTAATGAAACGATTCGCGAAGGAACTCGTCGCGCTTCAACCCGACCTCATTCTGACGAGCAGCACCCCCGCTACCGCGGCCATGCTCCAACAGACGCGTACGCTTCCCATTGTTTTCGTGATTGTCGCCGATCCTGTCGGCAGCGGTTTCGTCGAGAGCCTGCCGCGGCCAGCTGGCAACGCGACTGGTTTCACCCCCATCGTGACGTCGCTGGGTGGCAAGTGGGTGGAGCTGCTCAAGGAGATTGCGCCGCGGCTCGCGCGGGTCGCGTTATTGTTCAATCCGCCAACGGCGACGTTCGTTGAAGGTTATCTGGACCCATTCAGGTCCGCCGCTGCCGCCGCGCGCGCGGAGGCGATTATCGCACCCGTTAAGGACATGCCGAGCCTCGAATCCCTCATTGCCACAGAGGCACAACAGCCAGGTAGTGGCCTCGTCGTGATACCGGACGCCTTCACTATCCAGCATCGTGCGGAGATTATTGCGCTAGCTGCTCGCTACCATGTCCCTGCCATTTATTGGTCCCGCTCATTTACTGAAATCGGCGGCCTGATCTCCTACGGCCCTTATATCGTCGATGAGTACCGACGTGCGGCGGTGTACGCCGACCGCATTCTCAAAGGCTCGAAACCGAGCGAGCTTCCCGTCCAGGCGCCAGTCAAGTTCGAGCTGGTGGTTAACCTCAAGACCGCCAAGTCGCTCGGGCTTGATCTGCCGCCGTCGCTGCTCGCCGCCGCTGACGAGGTAATTGATTAGCCACGCTGTTGCTGCGGTGCATGAGTCCGCTATTGGGCACCAACCGGACCAACGGGGCCGGTCTGATGATGTCCGTTGATCGGGCTAGACCGGAAATGACTGGCCCACGGTCTGAACGACGCGAATGACGACTTCCCCCGGCGGTCAGACTTGATCATGTCGCTCCAGCGCGAATAAGGTTACGTTTCTAATTTAGAGAGAAACGTCCGATGAGCGAAATCGCTCTACCAGAAACGCGTTACGCGCTCAGCGGCGACGTCAACATCGCCTATCAGGTGATGGGCACGGGACCCCTAGATATTGTCATGGTCCCCGGTTTCATTTCACATGTCGAGTTCACGCATGAGCTGGCGGGGTATACGGCATTCTTGCGCCGTCTTTCGACTTTTGCCCGCGTCGTCACGTTTGACAAACGAGGCCAAGGATTATCCGACCGAATTTCAGGCGCGCCGTCACTCGAGCAGCGCATGGATGACGTTCGCGCCGTTATGGATGAGATAGGTTCACAACGGGCGGTGATCGTAGGATTCTCGGAAGGCTCCGCGATGAGCGTGTTGTTCGCCGCGACGTATCCTGAGCGCGTGATGCAACTCATTCTCTTCGGCGGCTTTGCTTTTCCAACGTTTCTGTCGAATGATCTGGAAGAAAGAGTTGCGCGGACCGTGAAGGCCTGGGGCACGGGCGAGATTATGAAGACCGTGATCCCCAGCCAGGCGGCAAATCAAGACGCTTTAAGCCAGTTCGCCAAGCTGGAACGGCTCTCAGCTAGTCCGGGCGCGGTCAGAGCGATCGCGTTGTTGAACGCTCAAATCGACATCAGATCAATACTTCCGGCCGTGCAGGTTCCGACACTTGTGCTACATCGTTCTGCAGACGTGCGCGTTCCAATCGAGGCCGGCCGCGATCTGGCGGCACGGATTCCCAATGCCAAATTCATCGAATATCCAGGCGATGATCACGCTTACTGGACCGGCGATACCGAAGCGTTGCTGGGCGATATCGAAGAATTCGTCACCGGGCATCGCGAAAGTTCATCGACTGAACTTGAGCGGGTCCTGGCCACGGTTCTGTTTACCGACATCGTCGATTCAACGCGCTCCGCAGCGACAATGGGCGATCAGGCATGGCGTCGATTGCTTGACAAGCACGACGAACTTGCGAAGCAGGTCGTCAAGAAGCATCGTGGGGCTTTGATCAAGACAACCGGTGACGGCATTCTCGCAACTTTCGATGGACCCGGTCGTGCCGTGCGATGCGCGCTGGCATTCGGGTCGGCCGCCAATCAAATTGGAATACCGCTGCGAGCTGGGCTTCACACTGGGGAGATTGAAGTTCGGGGCAGTGACATCGGTGGCATCGCAGTGCACGTAGCGGCCCGCGTCATGTCGCAGTGCCAATCTAGCGAGGTCCTCGTATCACGGGTGGTAACCGACCTTGTGGCCGGTGCGGGTCTGCAATTTTCCGAACGTGGATCTTACGAGCTTAAGGGCGTCCCGGGCCGATGGGACTTATTTGCAGCGAGCACCTAGTGCATGTCCGGGTTTGGCGCAAAGACGAAGCGCCGGATGCGTCGGGCAATGTCCGAGTTCGGAAGCAAAGCGGAAGGCATCCGCTCGCGGCGGGTATTTCGCATCTTGCGTCATTTCCGCTATCGCGCGGAATTGTTTGCAGGCGCAAATACACGGCATCGGTCAAGCCAATCTCACGCCTGTCATGAGTCGCGCGCATGGGTCCCAAAGGCAGCAACAAGTCGGCGCCTCGTCGTCGCCGCCGAACTACTTGGCCGGCAGATTGGTCCGGATGTGCAGCTCGCGCAGTTGCTTCGTGGTCGCCTCCGACGGTGCGCCCATCAGCAGATCCATGGCCTGCTGGTTCATCGGGAATAGCGAGATTTCACGCAGGTTCGTCGTGCCGCATAACAGCATGACGATGCGATCGACCCCGGCCGCCATGCCGCCATGCGGCGGCGCGCCGTACTGGAAGGCGCGGTACATGCCGCCAAAACGCTCGACGACGTCCTTTTCGCCATAGCCGGCGATCTCGAAGGCCTTCACCATCGCTTCGGGCCGATGGTTACGGATGCCGCCCGAAGCAATCTCGTAGCCGTTGCAGGTGATGTCATACTGGAACGCCTTGATGGTCAGCGGGTCCTGCCCGTTGAGCGCGTCCAGGCCGCCCTGCGGCATCGAAAACGGATTGTGCGAGAAGTCGACTTTCTTGTCTTCCTCGTTGTATTCGTACATCGGGAAGTCGACGATCCAGGCGAGCTCGAACCGTTCCTTGTCGATCAGGTTCAACTCTTCGCCGAGCTTTGTTCGCGCCAGACCAGAAAACTTCCAGAATTTTTCGGGGTCGCCGGCAACAAAGAACGCGGCGTCGCCTTCCTTCAATCCGAGTGCTGCGCGGATCGCAGCGGTGCGCTCCGGGCCGATGTTGTTGGCGAGCGGACCGGCCCCCTCGCCGCCTTCGCGCCACATGATGTAGCCAAGCCCGGGCTGGCCTTCGCCCTGCGCCCAGGAGTTCATCCGGTCGCAGAACGCGCGTGAGCCTCCGCCGACTCCGGGGATCGCCCAGACCTGGTTCTTCGGGTCTTCCAGCATCCGCGCGAACACCTTGAAGCCGGAGCCGCGAAAGTGCTCGGAGACGTCCTGCATCAGAATCGGATTGCGCAAATCCGGCTTGTCGGATCCGTATTTCCGCAACGCTTCCGCGAACGGGATCCGCGGCCAGGATTTGGTCACCGGCTTGCCCTTGGCAAACTCCTCGAACACGCCCGTGATGACCGGCTCGACGGCTGCGAAAACATCGTTCTGCTCGACAAAGCTCATTTCCAGATCGAGCTGGTAGAACTCACCGGGCAGCCGGTCGGCGCGCGGGTCCTCGTCGCGGAAACAGGGCGCGATCTGGAAGTAACGGTCGAAGCCGGACATCATCAAGAGCTGCTTGTACTGCTGCGGCGCCTGCGGCAGCGCGTAGAACTTGCCCGGATGAATCCGCGACGGCACCAGGAAGTCGCGCGCGCCCTCCGGCGACGAGGCTGTCAGAATCGGGGTCTGGAATTCGAAGAACCCCTGCTCTTTCATGCGCTTGCGCATGGAATCGACGATCGCGCCGCGGGTCATGATGTTCTGATGCAGTTTCTCGCGGCGAAGGTCGAGGAAACGGAACTTAAGCCTTATGTCTTCAGGATATTCCTGTTCACCGAACACCGGCAGCGGCAGCTCGCCGGCCGGGCCCAGCACCTCGATCTCGCTGACGTAAAGCTCGACCGCCCCGGTCGGCAGATCCGGATTCTCGGTACCGCCGGGACGGCGGCGCAACTTGCCGTCCATCCGCACCACCCATTCGGAGCGCAGCTTTTCGGCATCCTTGAACGCCGGCGAATCCGGGTCGGCGACGCATTGCGTCAGCCCGTAATGGTCGCGCAGGTCGATAAACAGCACACCGCCATGGTCGCGGATACGATGGCACCAGCCGGACAAACGAACGCTCTGGCCGATATCGCTGTCGCGGAGCGCGCCGCAGGTGTGGGACCGGTAACGATGCATGGCGACCTTAAGGGTTCAATTCGGAGGGAATCGGAAGGCGAGAGGCCGGTCCGAAGCGGCTGAGGGTTTACCCGAGGCGAACCGGCCGGGCAACCGACCTCTACGGCGTCAGTCAGCCGCGGAAACAAGGCCTTTAAGACAGTCATTCCGGGGCAATGCGAAGCATCGAACCCGGAATCTCGAGATTCCGGGTCTGGTGCTGCGCACCATCCCGGAATGACGCCCAATACCATAGCCTGCATTTTGGGTCAGACCCCTCAGGATGAGGGGATAAAGCGGTTATGACGTGGTAAGACACCGCGCGGCCGTTTTGGGCTCGAAAAAGCCGGCTCCCATGCCTATCTTGAAGGCCATGACGGTCCATTTCCCCTTCCAGAATACCTATGCGGCGCTGCCGGACGGCTTTTTCGCGCGTGTTGCGCCGACGCCGGTCGCTTCACCCCGGCTGATCAAATTGAACCGGCCATTGGCGCAACATCTCGGCCTCGATCCGGACTGGCTCGATAGCCCGGAAGGGACCGAAATCCTGGCTGGCCAGCGCATTCCCGACGGTGCGGAGCCGATCGCCATGGCCTATGCCGGCCACCAGTTCGGCCATTTCGTGCCGCAGCTCGGCGACGGCCGCGCCATCCTGCTCGGTGAAGTGATCGACGCCGATGGGGTCCGCCGCGATATCCAGCTCAAAGGTTCAGGGCCGACGCCATTTTCGCGCCGGGGCGATGGCCGCGCCGCGCTGGGCCCGGTGTTGCGCGAATACATCGTCAGCGAGGCGATGGCGGCACTTGGGATTCCGACCACGCGATCGCTCGCCGCCGTGGTCACCGGCGAGAACGTGATGCGCGAGACCGCGCTGCCGGGGGCGGTGCTGACCCGCGTCGCCTCCAGCCATATCCGGGTCGGGACGTTCCAGTATTTCGCGGCGCGCGGCGATACCGAGGGTGTGCGGCGGCTGGCGGATCACGTGATTGCCCGGCACTACCCGCAAGCGGCGAGCGCGATGCGCCCCTATCACGCGCTGCTGGAAGGGGTCATCGCCCGGCAGGCGGAACTGGTGGCGCGCTGGCTGCTGGTCGGCTTCATCCACGGCGTCATGAACACCGACAACACCTCGATCTCCGGCGAGACCATCGACTACGGTCCATGCGCGTTCATGGATGCCTACGATCCGGCGATGGTGTTCTCTTCCATCGACGAGCAAGGCCGCTATGCCTACGCCAACCAGCCGCGGATTGCGCTCTGGAACCTGACGCGGCTTGCGGAATGCCTGCTGCCGCTGCTGGCCGACGCGCAGGACAAGGCGATCGAGCAGGCGCAGGCCATCCTCGGCGAGTTCGCGGAAAAGTTCACCGCCGCCTATCAGGCGGGACTGCGCGACAAGATCGGTCTGTTCACGACGCGCGACGGCGACGAGGCGCTGGTGCAGGATCTGCTTGATGCCATGGCCAAAAACCAGGCCGACTTCACGCTGACGTTCAGGCATCTCGGCGAGGCCGCGCTCGGTGCCGATAACGATCACGAGGTACAGCAATTGTTCGCCGATCCCGCCGCCTATGACGAATGGGCGGTGCGCTGGCGAGCGCGGATCGGCGATGAGCCGCAGGCTGCGACGGCGCGGCGGACCGCGATGCGGGCGGTCAATCCAGCCTTCATTCCCCGCAACCACCGGATCGAAGAGGTCATCCAGGCCGCGGTCACCCGCGACGATTTCGCGCCGCTCGAAAAGCTTCTGACGGTGCTGTCGCGGCCCTACGAAGACCAGCCGGCCCTTTCGGAGTATGCCGAGGCGCCCGAGCCGCACCAGCGCGTGCTGCAGACGTTTTGCGGGACGTAAATCGTTAACCTTCCGTCGAACATTGGGCGCAAGCGACGGCACCCAGGGTCAGAAATTAACAAGCGGTCAATGGCTTCCCGACAAATCTAGCGGTTTGTTGGGGAGATTTTACCGTGGACGCGCTGGTATTTGAATTCATGGGACTTGCGATCCTTGCGCTTTGCGTCGTCGTGCTGGCGGTTCCCGCCTCGCGGCGGCCATCCGGCCGGCCCGCCAGCGACTACTGACCGGTCTCGTTTCCAGGGCGAAGGGTTTTGACCTGGTCTGAGCCGCCGTCGAATGCGGCCGCTGGCTGTTGCCTAGCGAAAAGGCGCTGGCGGACGCAGATTCAAGGCTCGAATCCACCGCAAGACCCTTGACATATCAGCGCTTTCGGCAGAACGCCGTTCTGAAAAAGCGTTATGGACCGTTCATGGATCTGATTACCACCACCACCGACCTCGCCGCCGTTTGCTCCCGCCTCGCCAAGCACCCGGTCATTACCGTCGATACCGA
The DNA here is from genome assembly GCF_004799445.1 of Bradyrhizobium sp. Classification (GTDB taxonomy): domain Bacteria; phylum Pseudomonadota; class Alphaproteobacteria; order Rhizobiales; family Xanthobacteraceae; genus Bradyrhizobium. Next base: position 196,069 of record NZ_SSNA01000055.1, on the reverse strand, counting down.
ATTCCTGCGTGAGACGACCTACTATCCGCTGCTATGCGTCGTGCAGATGGCGAGCGCGGAGGAAGCTGTCATCGTCGATGCGCTGGCACAGGGCATCGACCTCAAGCCGTTCTTCGACCTGATGGCCGACGAGAAAGTGCTCAAGGTCTTTCACGCCGCGCGCCAGGATATCGAAATTGTCTGGCATCAGGCCGGGATCGTTCCGCACCCGATCTTCGATACCCAGGTCGCGGCCATGGTACTCGGCTATGGCGATTCCATTGCCTACGACCAGCTGGTCGAGCGCATTGCCGGCCACCGGCCGGACAAGACCCATCGTTTCACCGACTGGTCGCGCCGGCCACTGACCGAGGACCAGATGCACTACGCGCTCGCCGACGTCACCCATCTGCGCGACGTGTTCGCAGCCCTCGACGCCGATCTCAAAAAGCGCGGCCGCAGCGACTGGGTGAGCGAGGAAATGGAGGTGCTGACAAGCCCGAAGACCTACGACTTTCACCCCGAACGCGCGTGGGAGCGGCTGAAGACGCGGGTCCGCAAGCCGAAGGAACTTGCGGTGCTGATGGAAGTCGCGGCGTGGCGCGAGCAGGAGGCGCAGAGCCGGGACGTTCCGCGCAGCCGGGTTCTGAAAGACGACGCGGTCGGCGATATCGCCACCCATGCACCAACCAGCCTCGAGCGGCTGGCCAATCTACGCTCGCTGCCGAAGGGGTTCGATCGGTCGAAATGGGGCGCCGATATCGTCGCCGCCGTCCAGCGCGGCCTCGCGCGCGATCCCGCGACATTGCCGAAGATCGAAAAGCCCCGCAGCAATTCGAATGGTGCTGCGATCGTCGAGCTTCTCAAGGTTCTGCTGCGGATGACGTCGGAACGACACGCCGTCGCCAGCAAGGTGATCGCGACAGTCGACGATCTCGAGCAGATCGCCGCCGACGACGACGCCGACGTCGGCGCATTGCACGGCTGGCGCCGCGAGTTGTTCGGCGAAGCCGCACTTTCGCTGAAACATGGCCGGCTGGCGCTGGCCATCGAAAAAGGCAGGGTCGTCAGGGTCGACCGGAGCTAGAGCGTTTTCGAGCGAAGTGGATAGCGGTTCGCGTGAAGAAAACGCGTCAAAACAAAAGATTAGAGCGTTGGTTCTGATTCAATCAGAACCAACACTCTAGCGTCTTCGTTGTCCTCCGCGCGCAGAACCGGCCCGACAAGGCCTCGCACAGGAGCGCCGAGTTTATTGCGCTGCGTCGTCCGTAACGTTGTCCTCCGCCGCTTTCGTGGCTTCCGATACTTCCACCAGGACCATCGATAGAATATAAGCGCTGGTGGGTAGCTTTAGCTGGCGCGCTTTCTCGATCGCCGTCGAGATCGTGATAGCCAGTTCGTTGAGATCGTTTTCGGGGCTCGCCATCTGTTACTCGCTTTTGGAGCTCTCATTGTGAACATTGAAGATTCCGATCGTCCGGGCGACAAATTATTGCAGCTGCTCCGGGATAATCAGATCGACCTGAATGTTGTCGAAGGGCTGCGGCTTGTCGTCGCCTTCAGGAAGATCAAGGATCCCTGCGACCGCCGTACCCTCATTGAACTCGCCGAACGACTTGCAAGGTAGCCGCTGGCTGGTGGCGATGAATTTCGAATTTCCGATCATACCGTGATTCCGCTGCTTGCCTCGATGACATCGGAGCTCTCCTGAATTCCGGCGTAGTTGCCGATGACCCTGACGACCGCCTGCCTGTATGAAACGGCGTCGCCGGTGCCCGGACGCCTGCAGGCCACCGCATCGCTCACGATCTGGTACCGATGGCTGCGATGAAACCCGTCGATGGCGGTCGACAGAATGGTTTCGTCGAGGGAAAATCCCAACAGCACGCAGCGAATGCTCTTCATGTTCGACATGTATTCGGCGAACCGCGCCGAACTGTATGCCGACGGCAACGGATGCTCGAAGGTGAGTTCCCCCGGTTTCGGCCGGAGGTCGGCGATCCAATCCGTCAGGTTTGATGCCGGGTTGAACCACGCGGCCTGGGCGATCCGCTTCAGATGCATGATCGGCCAGAGATTGTTGCGCCACAGCGTCATCAGCTCCAGGCATCGCGAGGTAATGGCGCCGGCGTCCGCAATGAAGTGGCTGCGACCTTCGGTGAGATACTCGGCCTGAAGATCGGCGCATACCAGGATCGGCGGATCGTCATGCATGACGGCCATCACTTTTTTGATTTTTTGATTGGGGTTCATGTCTTGTCACGCGGTGCGCAGCGGAGATGTCGCCGCGCGGCCCGACGAACTCTCCAGGATGCCCGGCCTGTCCCAATCGCCCTCCGGCCGAATGATCACATAGGGATCGCTATCGAGGGTGATGGCATCGGCGGCCGGCTCGATATCGAGGATCATTTCGGTATAGGAGAAATCGGAGAAGACAATCTTTCGGTTGTGACCGAGCGGCTTGGCGCCAAAGTGCGCCCAGAAGTCCACCAGCCGGTCCTGCGCCTGGCCGTAGATCTTCTTGAACCCCTTGCGCTTGATGTAGTCGACGCTCGCCTGCACGAGCTTGAATGAAACCCGCGACCGGCGGAACTGATGGCGAACCGCCAGCCGCTCGACCTTGGCGAATTCGCCGAAAAATCGCACGCGCAGGCAACCGGCGGGTTCTGAGCCAACAAATCCGATGAAGTGCGCCGCTACCAGATCGTTGCCATCAAACTCTTCCTCGATCGGGCAATCCTGCTCCGCCAGATAGACCGCGGCGCGGATAGCGGTCACCAGCATAAGGTCGTTTAGATCGCGCGCGATACGGATCGAAATCGAACGCTGGCCCGGATTCGCCAGCGATGGGGGCCTACTGCCGTGCATCTGCAAAACTCCCTGCTGAGACAAAGGATGCCGGCATGTGCGGTGGGAGGCGGTTCCAGGGCCGCTCGTAGCACCAGAGATCCGGCTGGAAGCTCGGAATCTGCTTGAAGCAGGTCGCAACCAGCCAATCGCGTCCCGCCTTTGTCGTTGGCTGGGCGAAGCAATTGGCATTGACGTAGCGCGGCGTTCTCAAATGGGCGGCGACCTTGCCGTATCCGGCGATGCCACGGCCGACCGTCGCCATTGCCCAAATGTAGATGGCCGACACCTCGTCATCGCTTCCGGCCAGCAACCCGGTGTCCGGGCACGTCAACGAAATCTCATCCAGAAGGAGCGCGTCGTGTCCGCTTCTGTTGAGATAAAGCAGCGCGATCGCACCGAGCAATCTTTGCTGCCGGCTGAACGTCAGGATGCATTCGGGGTCGAACGCCAGGTATCTGCCAAGGATCGGGGCCGTCATCTGAATGCCGGGAACGAGGCGGTGGGCCATGTCCGCGAGGATCGGAAGCTCGGAGTGTCGCGCGAGCCGTACCTCGATATCCGAGTTGGTCGACAGTGAATCGAAATCGTGCCTTGCGGCAAAAGACACCCTTTCCTTAACCTGATCGCGCATCTATCGTCCCTCCTGCCCGTGGGCTGGAACCATAGCGGGCTGGGAAATCAGGTATGCAGCAACTATTGCACCGGGGTGCTGCGGTGACGCAGCACCGGATTGACGAGGTTCTGGATGCGTCCTGGGACGATCTGAGATCGTTTCTGGTTTGTGCGCGATACAAAAGCTTCCGAAACGCCGCTGACGTGCTCGGTCTGACGAGCACGACCCTGATGCGCAGGATCGACCGGCTCGAAGAGCGCATCGGCTGCAAGCTGCTTCTACGCGATCAAAGCGGGCTGACGCTCAGCGAAGAAGGCGCTGCGATGATCGCGGATGTGACGGAAATGGAAAGCCACGCTTTCAACATTTTGAGGCGCGCATCCCAGTCGTCGAATGACGCCGCGGGGACCGTGCGCGTCGCCGTCACCGAGGGGCCGGGCAATTTCTGGATTCTTCCGCGCTTGATCGATTTCCAGAAAACCTATCGCAAGATCACGGTCGATCTTCGCTGCGCGATGGAGCAGGCCGACGTCGCGCGGCTGGAAACCGACATCGCCATTCAGCTTGAACCGCCGACAAATCCCGACCTGATTGTCACCAAGCTCGGCAGGCTTCACATCTATCCCTTCGTTTCCGAAGGGTACCGAAACTTGTACGGCGTTCCTGCGTCGCTCGCCGAGCTCAAGAGTCACAGAATTATCAAGCAGAGCGCGCCGCAAGTAGACGATACCGCCTATGCACGAATTTTGGGACTGACCTCGCTGGAAGGCGTCGTGGGGATCAAGACAAATTCCAGCATCGGGGTTCTGTACGCGGTGGAACGAGGGGCAGGTATAGGTTTCCTGCCAAGTTCGTCCATTGCGTTGGGCGCGCCGTTGGTCGCGGTCGACATGGACGGCTTCAGCCATCATGCCGACCTCTGGCTCACTTATCACAAGGAATTTCGCAACTCCGATCGACACAAGATCGTCATCGATTGGATCAGGAAAATCTTCGATCCCAAAGCCTACCCGTGCTTCAGGGACGAATTCGTCCATCCGAACGATCTGATACCGCTGATGACCGGGTCTCGGGAGAATTTCGGACTGGCAGGATATGTTGCCGCCAAGCCGTTCTGACGGAGCACCGCAACGGCTCGGCTGGGCGGGCGCGCGACGCTCTGCTTAACGGCAGCGCTACCACTTCAGCTCGACTCCCATCGTCCCCTGATGCGATTGCAGCGCGGCGCGAAACTTGCCGTCATAGTTGAGGTAAAGCCGCGCCGTATTGCTCAGGCTGAGCGACGCCGACGCGCCCGCGTCCGCGCCGTACCTGCTTTCTCCGATACCCTGCACCGAGATGCTCTGAGGTCCGAGGCTGACCGTGACCGCGCTGAAAGTCTGCTCGAAATTGTCGACGAATTTGCCGTAAGCGGACAGATCGACGACCTTTTGATCCACGATCCAGTAGCGACCGATTTCCGCGCCCAGCAGGAACCGCGAGCGCTCGAGCGTCGCTCCGGTCGCCGCCACCGGATTGAGACCGCCGGTCTCCTGGAACGATCCGGTCGAGGCGCGAACATATTCGAGTGCTGCCTTCGGCACGATGCGGCTTTGATCCGTATTCCAGTAGTAGCTGATCTCGGTAAGCGCGCCGTTGATCTGCGCGCGGTAACCGGCGCTGGCGTTGCCAGATCCGGTGTCACGGACTGAATCGACTTTGCCAAAACCGTGAACCAGCGCGATGGCCCAGGTCCACGGCCCCTTGTCCACCGAGGCGTTAAAGCCGAACTGGCTGAGATCGAGCGTCGCCGACTGCAGCGCCAGTGGAACGTCGATGGCGGTGCGGCTTTGGTCGACTGAAAAGCCGACGTTGACGCCAGGTGCGATGCGGGCGCCCAGCCCGGCGACGCCGCCCCAGGTCTGGCGCCGATCGCCGACGAACTCGCCCTGCGCGCCGGTCCGGCTCGAGACTCCATACGCCTCTCCCCAGGTCCGGAAAGTTGGCGCGTCCATCGCCTCCGAGGCACCGCCGCCGCCTGGATTGCTTCGCGACGCGCGGCCGAACCCGCCTGTCGCCTGGTCCCCGAGCCGCTCCAGGAAGTTGCTGCCGAGATTGGTCACCGCCGCGCCGGCCGAGAGCTCGGAATTGATCATGGTTGGTACCGGAACCGGTGTCGGCGACGGGATCGGCGTGGGCGTCGGCGAGGGAGACGGCGAGGGCGAGGGCGATTGCGCGTGAGCCGCCGACCCAGCCGCCGCCACGAGCACGAAGACCATAGCGAGGGCCCTTGCGCGCCCACGGCAGCCCCCGGTCTCCAGTGCTCGCGAAGACCGCGATCTGCAGGACATCGACGCAATTCCCAAAAAGGCGCACCAGCCCGACAAGAATGCCAAATCGCTGCCGGCCGGGGTCGATTTGCCCTCAGTTCCGAGGAAGCGTCAATCGGTTATGGCCGCCGGCTGGCGACGATTGCCGGAGCTTGTTGTTCCCAAGCCACAGCCGGCCAGGCGCGATCCCGTCGATTAACTGATTTCCCGAGCCGCGCCAGAAGCTTGCTAAGGCGCAAATTTCGTGTTGCAATCCCTGACACAATCGGATTTTGGCCGATCGGCTGTGCGTTTCGCGACTGGGAAATTGAGCAGACATCCGGAAGCCCGCTTGTGGCGTGGCACGCGATAAGCGTGACCGCGTCTTTTTTACGTCTAGACCAGGAGACAGGCGATGCAAAAAGGCACCGTCAAGTGGTTCAACCCGACAAAGGGTTATGGGTTCATCAAGCCGATGGTCGGCGATAAGGACGTGTTCGTCCATATCTCGGCGGTCGAGCGCGCTGGGCTCTCTACCCTCAACGAGAATCAGGTTATCGAGTATGAGCTTGTGGAAAATCGCGGCAAGACTTCCGCGGAAAATCTGAAGGTCTCCTAAGCTTCGTCACGATCCGCGCAAGCAATCCTGATGCACCCCTCCCCCGGCCGATGCCGGGGGATTTTGTTTTTAATAAAGCGTTTTCGAGTGAAGTGGATACCGGTTCACGTGAAGAAAACGCGTCAAATAAAAGATTAGAGCTTCGGTTCCGATTCAATCAGAACCGATCAGGCTATAGGCACGTCACGAACTCGCCGGCGAAATCAACGTACCATTCAAGCCGGTGCCGCCGTCGAGCTTGCAGATATTGCCCTCCAGACGGATTCTGCCGTTGGCGACCAGGCGTAACGCCTCCGGATAGATTTTATGTTCAATCTCGAGGATCCGCGCCGAGAGCGTATCCGGCGTATCGTCATCGCGAACCGCGACCGCACCCTGCATCAGGATAGGTCCAGCGTCGGTTTCCGGAATGACAAAATGGACGGTGGCTCCCGCGATCTTGACCCCGGCAGTCAGCGCCTGGCCGTGAGGATCGAGCCCTGGAAATGCCGGCAGCAGCGACGGATGAATGTTGAGCATCCTCCCGTACCAGCGTTGCACGAACCCGGCCGTGAACAGCCGCATGAAACCGCCGAGGCAGACCAGGTCGATCCGGTGTTCGTCCAGCGCCGACTGCAGAACCGCCTCGAACGCTGCGCGGTCTTTGCCGAACGGTTTGCTCTCGATGGTCACCGCGGGAATGCCGCTTGCCCTCGCCTTTTCGAGGCCGCCGGCATCCGCCCGGTTGGAAATCACCACGGCGATCTCGGCCGGAAAATCCTTCGTCACGGCTGCGCGGATCAGGGCGGCCATGTTCGACCCACGCCCGGAAATCAGGATGGCGACGCGGCGCTTCATGGCCTCACCATGCGGTTTCGATCTCACCATTCGAGAGCGAGATGGCCGTTGTAGACCACGCGGTGCTCGCCGGCTGCGGGGATCACCTCGCCCAACAGCGTCACGGTCTCGCCGGCCTCGACGAGAATCGCACTGACCGCTTCGACGGCGTCCGGCTTCACGATGGCAATCATGCCGATCCCGCAGTTGAACGTGCGCAGCAATTCGAGTTCGGCGATGTTCCCCTGCCCCGCCAGCCATTTAAAGACCGGCAACACCGGCAGGCGGGCAAGATCGATTCCGACGCCAAGGTGCTTCGGCAACACGCGGGGAATATTATCGGTGAAACCACCGCCGGTGATGTGCGCGAGCCCCTTGACCGCGCCGGTTTCACGGATCGCGCGCAGACATGACTTCACATAGAGCCGTGTCGGCGCCAGCAGCGCGCCGCCCAGCGTCATGACCGGCGAAAACGGCGCCTGCGCCTCGAAACCAAGGCCGGAGGTTTCGACAATCTTGCGGACCAGGGAAAATCCGTTGGAGTGAACGCCCGACGAGGCAAGGCCGAGCACGGCGTCACCGGCGGCGATATCCGGCCGCGGCAGAAGCGTACCGCGTTCGGCAGCACCGACCGCAAAGCCGGCGAGGTCGTAGTCGCCGTCCTTGTAGAGCCCTGGCATTTCGGCGGTCTCCCCGCCGATCAGCGCGCAGCCGGATTCCCTGCAACCCTCGGCGATGCCGGCAACGATCGCGGCGGTCGCCTCCGGATCGAGCTTGCCGCAGGCGAAATAGTCCAGAAAGAACAGCGGTTCTGCGCCCTGCACCACGAGGTCGTTGACCGACATCGCCACCAGGTCGATCCCGATGCCGCCGTGCAGGCCGGTCTCGATCGCGATTTTGACCTTGGTGCCGACCCCGTCGGTCGCCGCGACCAGAACCGGATCCTTGAAGCCTGCCGCCTTCAGATCGAACAATCCGCCAAAGCCGCCGATTTCGGCGTCGGCGCCGGCCCGCGCGGTGGCACGAACCATCGGCTTGATCAGATCGACCAGGCGATTGCCCGCATCGATATCGACGCCCGAATCTGCGTAAGTGAGCTGGTTTTTGCGCTCGACCATGGCCTTTTCCAGATGATGGCGGCTGGTTACGTTGGATTCCGCCGATGTGCAATGGCTCGCAACAGATGCGGGCATATACTATGTAGACAGGAACCGGTTCGGGCTGCAAAGGGCCGGATCTTTTGCAAAATCAGGCCGGTAGCCGGGAAACGACCGAGTTGAGTATTCCAAACATCATTACGCTGGGCCGCATCATTTTGGTGCCGATTATCGTCTGGGCGATTGCGTCCAGCCAGATGGAGATTGCCTTTGCGATCTTCGTCATCGCGGGCGTCAGCGACGCCGTCGACGGCTTTCTCGCCAAGCGATTCAACATGGCGAGCGAACTGGGGGCGCTGCTCGACCCGCTGGCCGACAAGGCGTTGCTGGTCTCGATCTATGTGGCGCTTGGAATCTGGGGCGCGGTACCGCGCTGGATCGTCATTCTCGTGGTCTCGCGCGACATCATGATCGTGAGCGCCGTTATTGTGTCATGGTTGTTCGGCAAGCCGATCCCGATGAAACCGTTGATGGTGTCGAAGCTCAACACGGTGGCGCAGGTGGCATTCGCGGCACTGGTCCTTGCCTCGCTCGGCTTCGGCTTCAAGCCGGTGCCGTATGATCTGATCCTGATGGGCTTTGTAACGGTCTTTACTTTGGTTTCCGTATCCCTCTATCTCGTGGAGTGGGTCCGGCATATGAGCACCATCGAGGCGCGCTAGGCTTCGACCATCGTGCCTCGATCCCCGGCATGGAGACTTGCGTGGCAGGCCGCGTCCAACCTCGTCAGCTGGCATTTGCGCTGCCCCATGCAGAGAGCTTTACGCGCGACAATTTCCTCGAGGGGCCGTCAAATGCCGCCGGCCTCGCCCTGGTCGATAGTTGGCCGGACTGGCCGAACCGCATCATGTTGCTGGTGGGACCGGAGGGTTCGGGAAAGAGCCATCTCGCCGCCATTTGGGCGGAGCAGTCAGGCGCGCGTTCGACATCGGCGCATGCGCTGACTGCGGCGGCGGTACCGGGCGCTTTGGCGACCGGGGCGCTGGTTGTTGACGACTTGAAATCGTCCGATGTCGACGAACGGGCCCTGTTCCATCTGTTGAATCTGGCGCGCGAAGACGAGGCATTCGTTCTGATCACCGCGCGGGTGCCACCGTCCGCGCTTCAGATCGAGCTGCGTGACCTGCGCTCACGGCTGCGCGCGATACCGACGGTGTTGCTGCTGCCGCCGGACGACCAATTGTTTCGCGCGCTGATCGTCAAATTCTGCGCCGACCGGCAACTCGCCGTCGACGAGGCCGTGGTGAGCTATCTCACCACCAGGATCGAGCGCTCTTATGCCGCCGTGCGGCAGGCTGTGGAACTCCTGGACACCGAAGCGTTGCGGCTCGGCCGGCCGGTCACCCGGGCGCTGGCGGCTGAACTGCTTCGCGGCAATACCTGATCGGCCCTCGCTTCGCACCTTGACGGCGCGCGTGGTCGGAACATCATGGTCATCGAAACGTCATCGCGATCACACATGGTTTGCGCCGTCTTTGCCCGGATGGCCATGCTGCCTGCCTTGAGATGGATTAGAACTTGATGGAAACCGCGCAAGCCATTGTAACTAAAGAAAAAGAATTAGATCTCGATGCCGGGGCAGGAATGGGCAGCAGCCCCGAGCGCTTCATCAACCGGGAGCTTTCCTGGCTGCATTTCAACCGCCGCGTGCTGGAGGAGTCGGTCAATCCTGGGCATCCAGCGCTTGAGCGGGTGAGATTTCTCTCGATTTCCGCCAATAACCTTGATGAGTTCTTCATGGTCCGGGTCGCCGGCATCAAGGCCCAGGTGCGCGAGGGCATCGCCGAGCGCAGTCCCGACGGTCTGACCCCCGCCGAGCAGCTTGTCCTCATCAACGAGACCGTCTCAAAGCTCGCCAGTGACCAGCAGGCGATCTGGCGCGATCTGCGCGGCATCCTGGCCGACGTCGGCATCGTTCTCGTCGATGGCCGCGATGTCACCAAGCCCGAGCGAGCCTGGATCGAGGATCATTTCCTCCACAATATTTTCCCGTTGCTGACACCGCTCGCGATCGATCCCGCGCACCCCTTTCCCTTCATCCCGAGCCTCGGATTTACCGTCGCGCTGCATCTGGCGCGGGTTTCCGATGGCAAGCCGATGAATGCGCTCATTCGCATGCCTGGCAAGATTGATCGCTTCATCCGCCTGCCCGCCGCCAAGGACGGCGCGGTACGACTGATCACGCTCGAGCAGGCCACCGGCCTGTTCATCGGCCGGCTGTTCCCCGGATATACCGTCAAGGGCCAGGGCGCTTTCCGCATTATCAGGGACTCCGAACTCGAGATCGAGGAAGAGGCGGAAGATCTGGTTCGCCTGTTCGAAACCGCGCTGAAGCGGCGGCGCCGGGGGTCGGTGATCCGGCTCGAGATCGAAGCCAAGATGCCCGAAGAGCTGCGCGCCTTCGTGCAGCGCGCGCTTTCCACCGCCGACGACGAGGTTCTGCTGGTCGATGGCGTGCTGGCGATGAACGAACTCTCGCAACTGACCCGGCTCGACCGGCCCGATCTCGAATTCGTGCCCTATGTGCCCCGCCACCCGGAGCGCGTGCGCGATCATGGTGGCGATATCTTCGCCGCGATCCGGCAGAAGGATCTGATCGTTCACCACCCCTATGAATCCTTCGACGTCGTCGTCCAGTTCCTGCAACAGGCCGCCCGTGACCCCGACGTCGTCGCCATCAAGCAGACGCTCTATCGCACCTCGAACAATTCGCCGATCGTGCGGGCGCTCGCCGAAGCCGCGGAGGCCGGAAAGTCAGTGACCGCGCTGATCGAGCTCAAGGCGCGGTTCGACGAGGAAGCCAACATCCGCTGGGCACGCGATCTCGAACGCGCCGGCGTGCAGGTCGTATACGGATTTATCGAACTGAAAACCCATGCCAAACTGTCATTGATCGTGCGCCGCGAAGGCGGCAGCCTTACGACCTATGTCCACACCGGCACCGGCAACTACCATCCCGTGACTGCGCGCATTTACACCGATCTGTCCTACTTCACTTCCGATCCGATCATCGGACGGGACGCCGCGCGGGTATTCAACTACATCACCGGCTATGCCGAACCGAGCGACATCGAGAAGATGGCGGTGTCGCCGCTCACCTTGCGCAAGCGAATGATCGAGCACATCCACGGCGAGACCGGCTATGCCCGCCACGGCAAACCCGCCGCGATCTGGCTGAAGATGAACTCGCTGGTCGATCCGGAAATCATCGACGCTCTCTATGAGGCCTCGCAGGCCGGCGTTTCGATCGAACTCGTGGTGCGCGGAATCTGCTGCCTGCGACCAGGCATACCGGGGTTTTCCGAGAACATCCGCGTCAAATCGATCATCGGCCGCTTCCTCGAGCACGGCCGAATCTACTGCTTCGGCATGGGACAGGGCCTGCCGAGCGCGAAAGCGGCTGTGTATATCTCCTCGGCCGACATGATGCCCCGCAACCTCGATCGCCGCGTCGAGGTGCTCTGTCCATTGCAGAATCCCACGGTGCATCAGCAGGTTCTCGAGCAGATCATGGTGGCGAATCTGAAGGATACCGAGCAAAGCTGGCAGTTATTGCCGGATGGGTCGTCAACGCGTATGAAGGCCGCGAAGGGCGAGGAGCCGTTCAACCTGCATAATTATTTCATGACCAATCCGAGTCTGTCAGGCCGTGGAAAGTCGCTTCAGGAATCTTCGCCGCGCCGTCTCACGCGCCGTACCGAACGCCAGCAATCGTCGTAAGGGGAATACCCTGTGAAGCGGCCGCGCAAACGCGCATCCAGCGTCGCGGTCATCGACATCGGTTCGAATTCGGTGCGCCTCGTCGTCTATGAATCGATGGCGCGCAGCCTGATCACGATCTTCAACGAGAAGGCCCTCTGCGGCCTGGGCCGGGAGGTCCAGACCACGGGTCTGCTGGCGCCGGACGCCGTCACCAAGGCACTGACGTCGCTGCGCCGCTTTCGCGCGCTATGCCGGGTCATGAAGGTCGATCGCGTGCACGCGATCGCCACCGCCGCCTGCCGCGACGCCAGCAACGGCGCGGATTTCATCGCCAAGGCCGAGCGCATCTGCGGGGTACCCATCGAAATCCTGTCGGGCCCGCGCGAAGCGAAGTTGTCCGCGCTCGGCGTGGTCTCCGGCGTGCACAAGCCGGACGGCATCGTCGGCGATCTCGGCGGCGGCTCGCTGGAACTGATCGACGTGCACGGCAACCGTGTCCGCGGCGGCGTGACGCTGCCGCTCGGAAGCCTGGCGTTGCAGGATCTATCGCACAAGTCGCTGAAGCGCGCCGAGCGCATCGTCAAGGCCGAACTTTCCGGCGTCGCCCAGCTCAAGGCAGGCCGCGGTCGCGCCTTCTACGCGGTCGGCGGAACATGGCGCGCGCTGGCGCGCATCCACATCATTCAAAGCGAGTACCCGTTGGGGGTCATGCACGGCTACTCGATACCGGCAGCAGACGCACTCGATTTCGCGCGCCGTCTGCGTCGTCTGGTATCGGCGAACATGCTGGCCAACATCGAAGTCATCGCCGATGCACGGCGGCCGCTGCTCGCCTATGCCGCGCTTGTTCTCGAATACATCATTCGCGTCGCAAAGCCGAAGACCATCGTCTTTTCGACCTTCGGGGTGCGCGAAGGTCTTCTCTACGAAAAGCTGCCCGAGGCCGAGCGCGCCAGGGACGGATTTATCTGCGCCGCGCAGAAGCTGAACGGACTGCTGTCGCGATCCGCCCGTCACGCCCAGGAATTGATCGAATGGACCGATCGTCTGGTGCGGGTCGTCAAGTTGAAGGAGACCGACGAGGATCGCCGCCTGCGCCATGCCGCCTGCCTTTTGTCCGACATCGGTTGGCGGGTGCATCCCGATCACCGCGGCGAAGAGACGCTCAATCTCATCACCAACGGCAACTTCGGCTCGATCAGCCACCAAGGCAGGGCGTTCGTGGCGCTGTCGGTGTTCTATCGCTACGCCGGCTTGAGCGAACAGAACGAACCGCCGGCGATGATTCAGAAGCTGGTGCCCCCGGCGATGGTCGAGCGCGCCCGCCTGCTCGGCGCCGCATTCCGCGTCGCCCATCTGATATCGGCAGCGCGGACCGGCGTATTGCCGGCCACGCATTTTCGCAGCAACGGCCGCAAGCTGATGCTGGTGTTCGAGCACAGGCTGGTCGATCTGGTCGCCGATCGCGTCGGCAGCCGTTTCAAGCAGCTCGCGCGGCTGGTCGGCCGCTCCGGATCGATCGTAAGACGGTGAAACCGATCGCATCGGTCCGGTGACGGCGCCCCCCCGCGATCGCGTTTAGGGCCGCTCGATCGGCTGAACCACCTCGCCGCCATCCGGCAGCGCGAGCTGTTCGACTTGCTGGCGCTTGCGCCTTCGCCATACCGACCCCATCAACAGCACGGCCACCACGCCGAGCACTGAAGCGAGGTATTCGTCAAGGTCTGCACCCAGACTGAATTGCGATGATACGCCGAAAATCGCCGATTTCGCATCGAAATTGAGTGCGATCGTGCCATCGAGAAGCCGGTGCAGCACCGGCTGCACGGCCGGATCGCTCGCGATCACATCTCCGGCGATCCACCCGAGCAAGATTGCGCCCAGCCAGATCAGGATCGGAAACCGGTCGAGCACCATCATGATCAGCGCCGCACCGGCGATAATCATGGGAATGCTAATGGCAAGGCCGAGGATCAACAGCGAGAGACGACCGTTCGCGGCAGCCGCGACCGCGATCACATTATCCAGGCTCATGATGATGTCGGCAATGACGACGATGCGGATCGCGTGCCAGAGCGTGGTGCCCGCGGCGATTTCATCGCCCTCGTCTTCGGGCACCAGAAGTTTGGCGGCGATGACCAGCAGCGCGATGCCGCCGGCGAGTTTCAGATAGGGCAAAGCCATCAGCGTTGCCACGATGCCGGTGAAGGCGATCAGCAGCACCACGGCAATGCCGGCGCCGATGATCATGCCCCACAGTCGGTGCCGGCCGTGCAGGCCGCGGCAGGCCATCGCAATGACGAGCGCGTTGTCGCCGGACAACAGCACGTTGATCCAGATGATCTTGCCGACCGCCAGCCAGAACGCCGCCGTTTGCATGTCGGTCTGAATTTGCGTGAAAAAGGCCCCGATGTTTGCGGGATCGACGACCTGCAGCAGCCCGTTCACAGCCTACCCCCTTGGGCCGCAAGCCGACGCCCGCCGCGGCTATCGTCGGACTAGATTGCGCGCCAACCCCGGTGTCAATCAGCCGACGATTTCGTTGCCCGAGAAAAACTGGGCGATCTCGATCGCCGCCGTGTCGGGCGCATCGGAGCCATGCACCGAGTTTTCGCCGATCGATTTTGCGTGCAGCTTGCGGATGGTGCCGTCCGCCGCCTTGGCAGGATCGGTCGCGCCCATGACGTCGCGGTGCTTGAGGACGGCGTTTTCGCCTTCGAGAACCTGAACGACCACCGGGCCGGAAATCATGAAATCGACCAGCTCGCCGAAGAACGGACGCGCCTTGTGAACGGCATAAAAGGTCTCGGCCTGTTCGCGGGTCATGCGAATACGCTTCTGGGCGACGATGCGAAGCCCGGCCTTTTCGATCAGCGCGTTGATGGCGCCGGTCAGATTGCGCGCGGTCGCGTCCGGCTTGATGATGGAAAAGGTACGTTCGATCGCCATGATTTCGTCCTTGAAAGCGCTAAGGGAAGTTGCGGGCTTATATCGGCGCCGTCGGTGCACGGCAAGCGATCAGGTGAAATGCCGCAGATCGCCCCGACCGCTCATCGATGCCTGGAATTACAACAATTTCACCAAGATGAACCCTTTCTGAAACGGTCGTCCCGGTTTCGTTCACCCTCAAGGGCGCAGGCTCAATCGACCGAACGCCTCGACGCTTGGGGCGCTTCGGGGCAGTGCTTCACCGATGGCGCCCACAGCGCCGAACCTTAAGGAGACGACTATGTTACGCAAACTCTCGCTTGTTGCGGTTGCCGCGGCTTCGCTGGGTGTGGCCGCGCTGGCGCCAACCTCCGCCTCCGCCTGGGGTGGTTGGCACGGCGGTTGGCATCACGGATGGGGCGGTCCACGCTTCTTCGTCGGCGGCCCGGCCTATTACGGATACGACTATGGCTATGGCGGCTGCTACGTGCGGCGATTGGTTCCGACGCCGTGGGGACCGCGCTGGCGGCTGATCAACCGCTGCTATTGAGGCGAATTGGCAATTAGCCAGTCAAAAGGCCCCGGTCCCGTGGTGACCGGGGCCTTTTGCCGTCCGATCATGGACAGTTCGCAATATTCATTCGAATTTTACCAAAAAGGAGGGGAATTCATGCGCGACCCGAAACAAAGTCCCCCTCAATTACTTGGTCTGGCGTCACCTCGTTACAATGAAATGACCACGAAGCGGAACTCGTCATGAACAGCCGAATCACCGACGACAGCGAACCGATTGATCGCGATACCAGCCGATCGATCTGCGACGCAGTAGGCGAACGGTTGCAGCAGAGCCTTCGCCCGGAGCCGTCGCGCCTGTCGTCCCACCTCCAGCATCTGCTCGACGAACTGCGCAGGCGCGACGAAAGCGGCAGCCGAAAAATGCCGAATTAGGCTGAATATCGCGGAAAAAGCGGCGGCGGAGACCTTGCTTCACCCGATCGCAACATACGGGTTGCGTTTTTCGGCGGCTGCGGTGAAAAGCCCGCATGCTTTCAATTACCGACATTTCGGTCCGGATTGCCGGGCGGCTTTTGATCGATCACAGCTCAGCTCAGATCGTGCCCGGCGCGCGCGTTGGCTTCGTCGGCCGCAACGGCGTCGGCAAGTCAACGCTGTTTCACGCGATCCGCGGTGAACTGCCCACCGAAACCGGCACCATCTCGATTCCCCCGCGCTGGCGGGTCGGCAGCCTCGCGCAGGAGGCACCCGACGGCCCGGAAAGCCTGATCGAGGTCGTATTGAAGGCCGACCTCGAGCGCGAGGCGCTGATGCGCGAAGCGGACACCGCGCACGATCCCACTCGCATCGCCGACATTCAAACCCGGCTGGTCGACATTGACGCCCATTCGGCCCCTGCGCGTGCTGCCGCCATCCTCAGCGGCCTCGGATTTTCCGCCGCCGATCAGGGCAGACCCTGTTCGGAATTTTCCGGCGGCTGGCGCATGCGCGTCGCGCTCGCCGCGACGCTGTTTTCCGCGCCCGATCTGCTGCTGCTGGACGAGCCCACCAACTATCTCGACCTCGAGGGCACGCTTTGGCTCGAGGATCATCTGGCGAATTATCCCCGCACCGTGATCGTCATCAGCCACGATCGCGACCTGCTCGATACTTCGGTCGATCAGATCCTGCACCTCGATCGCGGCAAGCTGACGCTCTACAAGGGAACCTACTCCTCGTTTGAAGAACAACGCGCCACGCGGGAAATGCTGGACGCCAAGCACGCCAAGCGGCAGGCCGACGAACGCAAGCGGCTGCAGGCTTTCGTCGACCGCTTCAAGGCCAAGGCATCGAAAGCCCGCCAGGCCCAGTCCCGCGTCAAGATGCTGGAACGAATGAAACCGGTGACCGCGCTGGTGACGCAGGACGTGCGCGAAATCTCGTTTCCGGTGCCCGAGAAGATGCTGTCGCCGCCCATCATCGCGGTCGACGATGTGTCGGTCGGCTACGATCCGAAGCGGCCGGTGCTCAATCGCGTCACGCTGCGCATCGACACCGACGACCGAATCGCCCTGCTCGGCTCCAACGGCAACGGCAAATCAACGCTGGTCAAACTGCTCGCCAACAAGCTGGCGCCGTTCTCCGGTCACGTCACCCGCGCGGAGAAACTCTCGGTCGGATATTTCGCGCAACACCAGGTCGACGAGCTCAACCTCGACGGTTCGCCCTACGATCACGTTCGCAAGTTGATGCCGGATGCGCCCGAAACCAAGGTACGCGGGCGCACCGGCGCGATCGGCTTTTCGGGCAAGGCCGGCGACACGCTGGTCAGGAGCCTGTCGGGTGGCGAGAAAGCGCGGCTGCTGCTGGGGCTTGCGACCTTCTTCGGGCCCAACATGATCATTCTGGACGAGCCCACCAACCATCTGGATATCGACAGCCGCGCGGCGCTGGCGGAAGCGATCAATGATTTTCCGGGCGCGGTCATCATGGTCTCCCATGATCGTTATCTGATCGAGGCCTGTGCCGACCAGTTGTGGGTCGTGGCCAATCATGCCGTCACGACCTACGACGGCGACCTCGATGATTATCGTCGGATGGTGCTGTCGGCGCGTGGCATGCGCGCCAATTCGCGCGACCGCGGCAGCAATAATCGCGACAAGCCTCAGCGCAACCCTGCTGAAAAGCGCGTACCGCTGAAGCAGAAGATTTCAGACGCCGAAGCCGAAATCGCGCGCATCAGCGGCATCATCGCCAAGATCGATACCGCGCTCGCGCTGCCGGATCTGTTCAAGCGCGACCCCAAACAGGCCGCCCAGCTCAGCAAGGCACGCGCCAGTGCGGCGAGCGCCTTGCAGCGGGTCGAGGAAGAATGGCTGATGGCGAGCTCGCAATATGACGAGGCCCCCGGCTGATCCGGGTTGGCGCCGGTCGAGGACGACCGGCAGAGCCGCGATCAGGTCGCGGCCGGCTTCTTTTTCGCCTTGGGTTTTGCGGTCTTTGGCTCCGCCACCGGATCAGACCCGCGCTCGATCGACGTCAGACGCCCGGATGTAAACGTATAGATTCCGGCGCGCTGTCCCCGCGAATAGTTGACGACCGCCACCCGATCGCCACGGGGATTGTTGGAGATATTGACGCTGTCCGGTGCGCCAATTCCGCGCACGACATCGCATTCGGTATGGCCAAGCGCGACCGTTCCGGTGGTCGACGCGGTTGGCGCGGCGGCTGCGCCGTCGGACAGAGCGTTGGCATTTGCCGGCATGCCGGCGGACGCCATTCCCGGGCAGGAGCCCTCGGCACTGACCAAATCTTCGGAAATGACGGGTTTGTCGGGGGTCAGGGGCGGCGTTTCGATCGAGACGTTCTTGATGAAAAGCCTGCCGCTACGCGAAAACCACTCCGCATCCTTCGACAAAAGATCGGACGAAAAGATATCGGACGGCGTGGCTGCACAGCCCGCGATCAGGGGGGCAAACAGCAGCAGCACCAGCATTGATTTCCGGTGACGGTATTTGTCTCGCACGATCAACTTGGTCCCATCCCGCCCTAAGCGATTGTCCCACCATCACTTTGCGGCGTCACCGTGGCTATATACAAGGTCACGGTCGGAAACTTTAGACTATCATTATTTAGATTATCATTAATCGCGCCAACCCGCTATTCGCGCCGCTGCCACCGGCCCCTCTCGTCGGCCTGCCAGTAGGTGACCTCAAAACCCCGCGTCTTGCAATCGGTCCAGGCGCTCCGCGCGGCGGCGAGCGCATCGCCATCGTCGCCGTTGAACACCAAAACGACCCGATCATAGGCAGCGGAGTCCGCCGGCAAAGCGGCGCTGTCGACCAAAAACCTGATATTGGCGCGATTCGGGTTGCTTTCCTCCACCGCCAGCACGATCGGCTGATCCTCTGCGTCGCCGGCGCGCCAGGTGGCGTGCGGCAGGAACGAATCTTCGCGATAGGTCCACAAATGAGCGTCGAGCGCGTCGGCACGCTCGGGCGATGTCGACTGCACGACGACCCGCCAGCCACGCTCCAGCGACTTTTCGAGCAAAGGCGGCAGGACGCTTTCCAGGGTCATGTCTTGCAGGTGATAGAACAGAACTTCCGTCATCGGGTTTTCAGCTATTTCCTGGCTTCGTAATACTCCGCGACCAGCCGATCGAGCAGCCGAACGCCATAGCCCGAACCCCAGCTTTGATTGATCTCGGTTTTCGGCGCGCCCATCGCGGTTCCCGCAATATCGAGGTGGGCCCAAGGCGTTCCGTCAACAAAGCGCTGCAGGAATTGCGCCGCGGTGATCGATCCGCCGTTGCGGGTGCCTGTGTTTTTCATGTCGGCGAACTGCGAATCGATCAGCTTGTCGTATTCCGGGCCAAGCGGCATGCGCCAGACCCGTTCCCCCGTCGCCAGTCCAACCTTGCTCAACCGTTCGGCCAGTTCGTCGTTGTTGGAGAACAACCCCGCATATTCGGTGCCGAGCGCAACCATGATCGCACCAGTAAGCGTTGCAAGATCGACCATGAATTTCGGCTTGAATTTCTTCGCCACGTACCAGAGCACGTCGGCCAACACCAGCCGGCCCTCAGCGTCGGTGTTGATGATTTCGATGGTCTGGCCGGACATCGAGGTCACGATATCGCCGGGACGCTGCGCGTTGCCGTCGGGCATGTTCTCGACCAGGCCGATGGCGCCGACCACATTGACCTTCGCCTTCCGCGCGGCCAGTGCATGCATCAATCCAACGACGCAGGCTGCGCCGCCCATGTCGCCCTTCATGTCCTCCATGCTTGCCGCGCCCTTGATGGAGATGCCGCCGGTATCGAAACAAACGCCTTTTCCGATAAAGGCGACAGGCTGATCGCCGCGTTTGCCGCCATTCCAACGCATGATCACGGTGCGGCCGGGCTGCTTGGAGCCCTGGGCAACACCGAGCAGCGCGCCCATTCCGAGTTTCGTCATGGCCTTGACGTCGAGCACGTCGACGCCAACGCCGAGTTTGCGCAACGCTGCCGCGCGGCGGGCGAATTCCACCGGGAACAAGACGTTGGGCGGCTCGTTGACGAGGTCGCGCGCGGTGATGACACCGTCGACAATGTGGCTGGCTGGAGCGAAAGCTTTTCGCGCCGCAGCCACGTCGCCAACAGCGACCGAAACATCGGCGCGCAAGGCGGCCTCCTCCTCGCCCTCCTTTTTCTTGGTCTTGTAGCGGTCGAATTTATAGCCGCGCAGCCGCAGGCCCGATGCGAGCGCGGCTGCCTGATCGGGCTTCATCGGGCCTGTGGGCAAGTCCGCAACGATCGTCACGGCGTCGTTCCCGGCCCGCAGCTTGCCGGCCGCCGTGCCGCCCAGACCGAGAAAATCGTTGTCCTTGAGCCCCGCAAGCTTGCCGACGCCCATCACGATCAGGCGTTTGGCCTTAAGGCCCTCCGGCGCCAGAATATCGAGCGCGGCCCCGCTTTTTCCCTTGAACCGGTTGGTTTCGGCAGCCCGCCTGACCAAATCGACCGCGGCGCCCAGCATCTTGCGGGTCGCCGCGCCCAATTGCATCGTATCGTCACAAAAAACCACGAGGATTCCACGCGGGGCGGCGGAAAACGGGACGAAGCCGACCTTGACGGCGTCGGGCATAGGTAAATCCTCCAAAATCAGGGCTATCGCTGGGTCGGGGACCCGCCGAGCGGCTGCGAATGTTCTCTTCTCGGCTGCGATAGACATCCGTCAAGAGCAAGCTCGGCGCACTATGGCCCGTCCGCCGCCGCGCTGCCAAGCATCCCCGTGGCCGAAGGGCCACATAAGGCGAATTATTAACCATATCGTAAGGGTGCCATGGCCCAGCCATTTTGTTGACGGATCAAAGGGATGGTAGTGAGAGACTAAGCCAGCCGGAACCACGGCGGCCCGACCAAAGGGGATCCCGGTCTCGGGATTGGTCGCGGGCCGCAATTCCAGTGCGCAAGGTGGGGATCGTGCGGTAGCGATGGGGTCGATCGACAAGTATATCTTTCGCACGACGCTTGCGTCGTTTGCGCTGGTTCTGGTCAGCCTGACGGGGGTGATCTGGATTACGCAGGCGTTGCGTGGCATCGACCTCATGACCAGCCAGGGTCAAACGATCCTGACCTTCCTTGGCGTTACCAGCTTGGTCATTCCGGCGCTGGTCCTGATCATCTCCCCGATCGCCTTGATGATCGCGATCTCCCACACGCTGAACAAGCTCGCGACCGATTCGGAAATCATCGTGATGAACGCGGCCGGCTTTTCGCCGCTGCGGCTGTTCCGCCCGTTTATCTACGCCACCGTGGTGGTGGCGGTCATGGTGGCGTTTATCGCCTCCTATCTCGCCCCCGATGGCATGCGCCGGCTCAAGCAATGGGATGCCGAAATCACCGCGGACGTACTGGCCAACATTCTGCAACCCGGCCGCTTCGCCCAGCTCGACCAGAACCTGACCATCCGAATTCGGGAGCGGCAACCTGGCGGCCTGCTGGTCGGCATCTTCATCGATGACCGCCGCGATCCGAAGGAACGCGTCAGCATCGTCGCCGACCATGGAACGGTCGTGAAGAACGAAGGTGGCTCGTTTCTGATCCTTGAGGACGGCAATCTCGAACGTTTCGAGGCCGGCAAGCGTGATCCGGCGCTCGTTGCATTTGGCCGCTATGGTTTCGACATGTCGAAATTCTCGAATCAGGGCCACGACGTCGCGCTGGGCATTCGCGAACGCTATCTTTGGGAGCTGCTCTCGCCGGCGCCGGACGATCCGGTCTACGAACAGTTGTCCGGACAATTTCGCGCCGAGTTGCATGACCGATTCATGGCGCCGATCTATCCGTTCGCATTTGCGGCCCTCACCTTTGCCTTTCTCGGCGCACCGCGCACGACGCGGCAAAGCCGAAACTTCTCGATCGGCGGTTCAATTCTCGCCGTGTTCGGGCTGCGCATGGCGGGATTCGCCTGCTCGGTCATGGCGGTGAAAACACCGCTCGCTCCGGTCGTTCAATATCTGATGCTGGCCGCCGCGATCGGCGCAAGCCTCTGGATCATCATCGGGGGTATCGTCATAGAGCCGCCGGCTACGTTGATGGAAGCCATCAACAAATCGAACGCGCAACTGCTGCGGCTGTTCGGGCGGCCCGCCACCGCATGAGCATGATCACCAACACACTTGGGCGCTATTTTGCCGGCCGCTTTGTGGTTTCGGCACTCGGTGTGTTTGTCAGCATCTTCGTGCTTCTGGTGCTGGTCGATTACATCGAAATGGTCAGGAAGACGTCGGGGCTGGTTGATGCTTCAGCAATCACGGTCGCGGAAACCTCGCTGTTCCGCGTGCCCCAACTGCTCGAAAAGATGATGCCGTTCTGCATCCTGATCGGTGCGATGACCTGCTATTTGGCGCTTTCGCGGCGACTGGAACTCGTGGTCGCGCGGGCGGCCGGCGTTTCGGCGTGGCAGTTCATCGCGCCGGCGCTGGCAAGCGCGATCGTGCTCGGGGTCCTGGCCACGACGGCTTACAATCCGATGTCGGCAAATCTGCGCGAAATCTCCAAACGGATGGAGGCGGAGTTGTTCGGATCCGCGCCCGGTGGCGGCGTGCAGGATGCGTCCGGTTTCTGGATCAATCAGGTCAACAATGACGGCCAGGCCATCATCAATGCCGCCCGCAGCGAGCAGCAGGGCGTTCGGCTGACCGGGCTGACCGTGTTCCGATTCGACAACGACTACCAGTTCAAGGAGCGGATCGAAGCCCAGGAGGCCACCCTTGAAGAGGGACACTGGCTGTTCAAATCCGCGCGGCGCTATACCCTCGACGGACCACCGGTCGACCAGGACAGCTTCTTGCTGGGAACCAGCCTGACGCCGGCCCAGGTCCGGAACAGCTTCTCCACCCCCGAAACTGTGTCATTTTGGCAACTGCCGGGCTACATCCGATCGTCTGAAAGTTCGGGATTCGCGACCGCCGGTTACCGATTGCAATACCACAAGCTGCTCGCACAGCCGTTTTTACTGGCTGCGATGGTCATGCTGGCCGCGGCCGTCAGTTTGCGGTTCTTCCGATTCGGCGGCGTGCAAAAGATGGTTTTGAGTGGCGTGGGAGCAGGCTTTCTGCTCTACGTTTTGTCGAAAGTAACTGAGGATTTGAGCAAGGCTGAGTTGATGCATCCGATCGCTTCGGCGTGGCTGCCCGTTTGTGTGGGCGGCCTCACCGGCTTTTTGGCCTTGTTGTACCAGGAGGACGGGTAGTGGCCGTTGTCGCCGCCCGCCAAGTAAGGTCGCCTGCGTCCCGGCGGCGCGCGGTTGTGCGCCGCTATCGTGCTCGCTTGACCGCCGTCAGCCGACTATTTGTCGCCGTTCTCTTCGGCTTCCTCCTCGCCGGTGTGCTGGGGCTGGCGACAGCGCCTCCCGCTTCGGCGCAAGGCTTTACCTACAATCCGAGGCCTCCCAAGCCCCCCGTGACAGCGCGGCCCGCCAACGATGGGCAGATGCTCGTCCAGGCGGTCGAGGTCGATTACGACTACAACAATTCGCGGGTGTCGGCGGTCGGCAACGTGCAGATGTTCTACAACGGAACGAGCGTCGAGGCGGACAAGGTCATCTACGATCAGAAGACCAAGCGACTGCATGCCGAAGGCAACATCCGCATGACCGATGCGGAGGGCAAGATTACCTACGCCAACGTCCTGGATCTGAGCGACGACTATCGCGATGGTTTCGTCGATTCGCTGCGTGTCGATACCGCCGACGCGACCCGCATGGCCGCGACCCGCGCGGACCGCACCAGCGGCAATTACACCGTGTTCGAAAACGGCGTCTACACCGCCTGCGCTCCCTGCAAGGACGATCCGAAGAAGCCGCCATTGTGGCAGGTCAAGGGTATGCGCATCATTCACGACCAGATCGACAAGATGCTCTACTTCGAGAACGCCCAGATCGAATTCTTCGGCGTTCCCTTGGCCTATATTCCGTATTTTTCAACGCCCGATCCGACCGTAAAGCGCAAGACGGGATTCCTGATGCCGGGCGTGTACACGGGTGTCGGCTACGGGGTTGGCTTCGAGACCCCATTCTACTGGGCGATCGCTCCGGACATGGATGCGACCTTCAACCCACGCTTCACAACTCAGCAGGGCGTGCTCATGCAGGCCGAATTCCGTCAGCGCCTGATGGACGGCTCGTATCAGATCCGGGCTTATGGCATCGACCAGCTTGATCCCGGCGCCTATGCCGGTCAGCCGGGAGACCGTCAGTTCCGCGGCGGCGTCGAATCGAAGGGCGAGTTCGCGCTGAACCAGCAATGGGTTTGGGGTTGGGAAGGCATCGTGCTCACCGACCCCAATGTGTTGTTCGACTACAGCCTGTCCGTTTACAAGGATCCGCTGCAGTCGTTCCTGACCTTGCCGACCGAAGCCATTTCGCAGCTTTATCTGACCGGCGTCGGCAACCGCAGCTACTTCGATGCGCGGACGATTTATTTTCTCAGTCTTTCGGGTAACCAGTCCCAGGTACCGGTCGTTGCGCCCGTTATCGATTACTCCAACGTGATCAACCACGCGGTGCTGGGCGGCGAGTTCAGCTACAAGACGAATTTCACCAACCTTAACCGCGAAAGCGCGGTGTTCGATCCAATCAATTCGTCAGCCGCCGCCAACGGCTCCTGCGTGGCAACCATTTCGGCCGATCCGGGCAAGGCTATCGTGCCGGCGAACTGCCTGCTTCGCGGCATGCCCGGCACCTACACGCGATTGACGGCTGAAGCGGACTGGCGCCGATCCTTCACCGATTCGGCGGGTGAAATCTGGACGCCGTTTGCAAGCATCCGTGCCGATGCGGTCAACGCCTCGATTTCGAACCAGCCGGGCGTTTCCAACTTCCTGCCCGTCGGCGACACCCAGGCGCTGCGGGTGATGCCCACGGTCGGCCTCGAATACCGCTACCCCTTCATCAACGTCCAGCCGTGGGGCACCACCACCATCGAACCGATCGCGCAGGTCATTATCCGTCCCAACGAAACCTATGCCGGCAAGCTGCCCAACGAGGACGCGCAAAGCACGACCTTCGACACCAGCAATCTGTTCAGCGTCGACAAGTTCTCGGGCTATGACCGCGTCGAAGGTGGTGGCCGCGCCAATGCCGGCGTGCAGGCGACAACCCAATTCGACCGCGGCGGCGCGGTGACGGCGGTGTTCGGCCAATCCTACCAGCTGTTCGGTTTGAACTCATTCGCCGTGCAGGACGTGACCAATACCGCGGTTGATTCCGGTCTGCAGACCCCGAAGTCGGATTACGTCGCCAGCCTCAGCTATTCGCCGAACAGGACTTACACGTTCTCAACGCGCGCGCGATTCGACCAGGCCACCGGAAGCGTCCAGCGCTTCGAGGCCGAGGGCCGCGCCAACTTCGACCGATGGTCGATCAGCGTGATGTATGGCGACTACGGCGCTCAGCCGGATATCGGATATCTGACCCGTCGCGAAGGCATTCTCGTCAACGGTTCGGTCAAGATTGCCTCGAACTGGGTGGCAACGGGAGCAGCCCGTTGGGATCTCGTCGCAAACCAGATCAACCAATACGTCGTCGGCGCCGGATACGTGGACGACTGCTTCGTGCTGGCGGCCAACTACGTCACTTCCTTCTCCTATGCGACCGCGACATCGCCGCCAATACTTGGCCACGCTTTCATGCTGCAGCTCGGCCTGCGGACCCTTGCCAATACCAATTCGTCGACGCAATAAGACCGGCACCGGGCCTGCTCCCGGGGGACGAATACCCGGCGCAGCGTTGCCTCAACCAGGATCGGCTAACGTAGCGAATATGACCATGACCACCGCTTTTTTCCGCCGACTTTCGGCTGTCATCCTGGGTTGCGCGGCGACCCTGGTCTTGATGGGATCCGTGTCGCCGGCGCATGCCCAGGTCGCCGTTATGGTCAACGGCGAGCCCATCACCAATTACGATATCGAGCAGCGCGGCAAGCTGAACACGCTAAGCACGCACAAGCCTGCGGACCGCCAGCAGGTGATCGACGAGCTGATCGACGAAAAGGTGAAGATCAGGGAAGGGAAGAAGTTCGGAATCGACCCTTCGGCCGCCGATGTCGATCAGTCCTACGGCAGCATGGCCGCGCGAATGCGAATCACGGCCGACCAGCTGACGAAATCACTGGAAAGCACGGGCATTCGTCCTGACACGCTGAAGGCGCGCGTGAGAGCCGATATGGTTTGGACCAACCTGGTCCGCGGCCGATACAAGGAAAGCCTCCAGGTCAGCGAAAAGGACGTTGCCGCCGCCGTCCAGGAAAAGGGCGGCGACGAGAAACCGGATACCCCGAGCTTCGAATACAAGATGCAGCCGATCGTGCTGATCGTCCCGCGAGGATCCGCGCCCGACGCCGTCGAAACAAGAAAAAAGGAGGCCGAGGCTCTGCGCGGACGCATACAGACCTGCGTCGAGGCGAACGCGTTCTTCAAATCGATGCAAAACGCGGCGATACGCGAGGCCGTGGTCAAGACGTCGGCCGACATACCGCCTTCGCTTCGTGAAGTGCTCGACAGCACTCCGGTCGGCCATTTGACTCCGCCCGAGGTGACCAAACAGGGCGTGGAGATGGTGGCGTTGTGCGCCAAG
Organism: Bradyrhizobium sp.; assembly: GCF_004799445.1. Lineage (GTDB taxonomy): Bacteria > Pseudomonadota > Alphaproteobacteria > Rhizobiales > Xanthobacteraceae > Bradyrhizobium. Next base: position 169,499 of record NZ_SSNA01000055.1, on the reverse strand, counting down.
GACCCGACCACCGTCGACACGCCGAAAAAGAAAGAGATCCGGGAAAAGATGTTTGCCGAAAAATACGAGGCAAAATCGAAATCGTACCTGCGGGATGTCCGCGGAGCCGCAATGATCGAATATCGTTGACGTATGGCACCGCTCGCGCTGACATCCGGCGAACCCGCGGGTATCGGGCCTGATATTACCATCAAGGCGTGGCTCCGCCGCAACGAGCTGAAGCTCCCGGCGTTCTACCTGCGCGGCGATCCCGACCTGCTCCGGCATCGGGCAAAGGCGATTGGACTCGAGCTCAGGCTCGCTGAAGTTCGCGCGGAGGAGGCCTGCGATGCGTTCGCGGACGCTCTGCCGGTGGTTGTCACCGGCGATCCGGCGACGGCACAGCCCGGTATCCCGGACGGCACCAGCGCCGAGGCCGCCATGGCCTCGATTCGCCACGCGGTCGGCGATGTCATCGCCGGACGGGCCAGCGCGGTGGTGACCAATCCGATTGCCAAGAGCGTTCTTTATCGGGCCGGGTTCCGGCATCCCGGTCATACCGAGTACCTTGCCGAGCTCGCGGCGACGGACGGCCATTCGCCGCAACCGGTCATGATGCTGTGGTCCCCTGCCCTCGTCGTGGTGCCCGTGACGATCCATGTTTCGCTGCGTGAGGCGATCGCGCAGCTTTCCAGTGAGCTGATCGTCACCACGGCCCGGATCGTGGTCGCGGCGTTGAAAGCCCGTTTCGGCCTCGCCAATCCGCGCCTCGCAGTATCCGGTCTCAATCCGCATGCCGGCGAAGAAGGCTCGCTCGGGACCGAGGAAAAAACCATCGTGGCGCCCGCCATCGATATCCTGCGCGGCGAAGGCATCGCGATCAGGGGGCCGTTGCCGGCGGACACCATGTTCCACGAGGCGGCGCGCAAGACCTATGATTGCGCGATCTGCATGTATCACGATCAAGCGCTGATCCCGATCAAGACGGTGGCATTCGAGGATGCCGTCAACGTGACGCTGGGGTTACCGTTCATTCGGACATCGCCCGATCATGGCACGGCCTTTGACATCGCCGGAACCGGCAAGGCGAATCCGGCGAGTTTGATCGCGGCGTTGCGGCTGGCCGCCCGCATGGCGAATGCGCAGCCGGAATGAGCGCGATCGATGACCTTCCGCCGCTTCGCGAGGTCATTCGCCACTATGCCCTGTCAGCTCGCAAATCGCTCGGCCAGAATTTTCTGCTGGACCTCAATCTCACCGCGCGGATCGCGCGCGCCGCGGGGCCGCTTGAAGATGCAACCGTCGTCGAGATTGGCCCCGGCCCGGGTGGGCTGACCCGCGCCTTGCTGGCGTTGGGTGCGCGGCACGTGATCGCGGTGGAGCGCGACCAGCGCGCCGTTCCGGCTCTCGAAGAGATTTCAAGGCGATATCCGGGACGCCTGGAGATCGTCTGCGCCGACGCGCAGCATTTCGATCCGCGGCCACTGCTGGGGGCTACCCGCGCGAAAATCGTCGCCAACCTGCCCTACAACATCGCAACCGCGCTGTTGATCGACTGGCTGTCGATCGAGCCGTGGCCGCCCTGGTACGACATGATGGTGCTGATGTTCCAGCGCGAAGTAGCCGAACGCATCGTCGCGCGCGAGAACGACGAAGCCTATGGACGGCTGGGCGTGCTCGCGAACTGGCGCGCCGAGACCAAGATCCTGTTCGATATTTCTCCGGCCGCTTTCGTGCCGCAACCCAAGGTCACCTCGTCGGTGGTGCGATTGGTGCCGCGCCTCGCCCCGGAGGCGTGCGACCGCCGCGCGCTGGAGCAGGTGGCGGCGGCGGCATTCGGCCAGCGGCGGAAAATGTTGCGGCAAAGTCTCAAATCACTGGCGGTCGACCCGGCCCGGCTGGCCACGGCAGCCCACGTCGATTTGACCCGACGCGCCGAAACCATCCCGGTTGGCGGCTTTGTTGCCATGGCGCGGGAATTGACCGATATACGCAGTACTGGTTGAACGTCCCCTGAGGAGGAAACGCCATGGCGCTGATGCGTCGTCAATCGCTTGTCAAATTCGATGCGCCGCTGTGCGAAACCATCATCGAGACACCGAAGCCGATGGCCAGGGAAGTGCTGGTCCGGATAGAGCGCTGCGGACTGTGCCATTCCGACCTTCACATCCAGGATGGCTATGCTGATCTCGGCGGCGGCAAGAAGCTCGATACCACGCGCGGCATGACGCTGCCGTTCACGCTGGGGCACGAGATTGCCGGAATCGTCGAGGAAGTCGGCCCCGACGCATCTACGGACCTGATCGGCGCAAAGCGAGCGGTATTCCCGTGGATCGGCTGCGGACAATGCCGCGACTGTCTCCTGGGCAACGAAAATCTCTGCGCCAAGCAGCGCTTTCTCGGCGTCGCCATCGACGGCGGTTTCGCCAGCCATGTGCTGGTGCCCGATGCAAAATACCTGCTGGAGTACGATCCGCTGCCGGTCAATCAGGCGGCCACCTTGATGTGCTCCGGCGTGACCGCCTATGGCGCGCTGAAGCGCCTGGTCGATCGGCCGCGGCAGCGCAACCTGCTGCTGATCGGCCTCGGCGGCGTCGGCATGATGGGGCTGGCATTTGCCCATGCCATGTTCAAGCAGAAGGTCTCGGTGGCGGATTTGAGTCCTGCCGCGCGCGAAACGGCGCTGCAGAACGGCGCCGATGTCGCCTACGATCCCTCGGAAGCAGACGTGGCAAAGCGCATCCTCAGGGAAACCGAAGGCGGCTTCGACGAAATCGTCGATTTCGCCGGCAACGAGAAATCGATGGCATTTGCGGTTTCGGTGCTCGCGCGCGGCGGCAAGATCGTGGTTTCCGGACTGATGGGCGGCAATTTCAGCCTGCCGATGGTGCAATGGATCTACAAGCGCATGACCATCGAAGGCTTCATGGTGGGAACGCTGGCCGAGGCGCAGGAGTTGATGGCCCTGGCACGTGCCGGGAAAATCAAACCGACGCCGATGAAGGAGGAGCCGATGACCGATGTCCAGAAATGGATCGATGCATTGCGGGCTGGAAAGGTCGTCGGGCGCATCGTGCTGAAAAACTAAAGGTGGAGGGTTTCGCCGCCTCGCGACGGGCTCGCGAGCGAGTGACGCCGCCTCGACGCAACACAAAGACGCCCTTTTTGCGCCGCTGCCCGGCCCTTCGGAAATGACGGGAGGCCCGAATTAAGCCCCACACCGTCCGGATTTGCGGCGCATTGCGACCCAAGTTTTTGAGGAGATTTGGCATGCCAAGTATTGCGTAGGAGATGCACATGCCAAACCGAAGTGCGAGATTTGTGTCGGCCATCTTCGCCAGTATTCTGGCGGGCGCCCCGCTCACAACGACATCGCACAGCGAGACGGTCGCGGCCGATGATTGTCTTGCCGGTCCGAAAGGCCCGACGCCCGCGGGCAGCCATTGGTACTACCGCATCGAACATCCCACCAAACGCCATTGCTGGTATCTCCGCGAGGAAGGCGACAAGCTTTCGCAAACTGCACCTCAGAACACTTCGCCATCGGCGAGGCTGCCTCCGCCGGAAGCAGAAACGGCGATGCAACAGTCGGTGGCCAACGCCCACGCCGAGCTGCCCGCACAGTCCTACCGCAACGAGGCGCCGAACCCCGCTTTGCCGACGAATGCAGCCGGATTGAATGATGCCCTACGCACGAATGCTTCGGATGCGAACGGGCCGTTATCCGTGGTGGCTTCGCGCTGGCCCGAACCGTCGGGCGTGAGCCCGGCATCCGTTCCGCGGCCGGCGACCGGCAATGTGGCGGCAAACACGCCCACAAATGTAGTAGCCGCACCGCCGCCCGTGGTTGCCCCGGTTACTCTCGCCGTCGCGGATACCTCGCAAAGCCCGCCCGGTTCGATCCCGATGTTGCTGGCCGCTGTCGTCGGTGCCCTGGCTCTCGCCGGCATCTCCGCAAGCCTCTTCTTCAAATTCGGCCGCGCGCGACGAGGTCGGGTTCGTGCCCGGCGGCGCCCGATCCGGGATTCGACGGATGACGACCGCATTGCGCTGTCGGACCGGCGAGGCGCGCATGTCCTTCCGCACAGGGCCCGATTTTCCAGGGGTTTCGGCGAAGCTGGCGACCCGAACGACAGGTTTGCGGAATTTTTCTCGCGGATATCGGAGCGAGCGCCAAGGTGACGCCGAGCTATTTCTCCAGCTGCCGCTGCAGCTCCCGCACGAACGTCGTCAAACCGGTACGGCGTTCGCGCTTAAGCCGCTCGGCCTTCAGGATCGACTGCACCTCGGCGAACGCTTCGTCGACGTCGTGATTGATGACGATATAGTCGTACTCCGCCCAATGGCTCAATTCATGCGTCGCGCGGCTCATGCGCCCGCGTATCACCGCATCGCTATCCTGGGCGCGGGTATGAAGCCGCTTTTCAAGATCGGCCGCCGACGGTGGCAGGATAAACACGCTGACCACATCCGCCCGGGCCTTTTCGCGCAGCTGCTGGGTGCCCTGCCAGTCGATGTCGAACAGCACGTCCTGTCCGGCCGACAAGGCTGCTTCGACGGGCGCTCGCGGGGTGCCGTAGCGATTGTCGAACACCGTGGCCCATTCAAGCAGTTCGTCCCGCGTTGCCATCTGTTCGAAGCTGGATTTGTCGACAAACCGGTAATCGCGGCCCTCGACCTCACCGGGTCGCATCGGCCGCGTCGTCGCCGACACCGACATCTTCAGCCCGGGCATTCGCTCGATCAACAGCCGCGACAGCGTGGTCTTTCCCGCGCCCGATGGCGACGACAGCACGAACATCAATCCGCGCCGTTCCACCCTGTCAAAGCCGTGACCAGCCGCCGCCATGCCTCACTCCAGATTCTGGACCTGCTCGCGGAACTGCTCCACGACGTTCTTCATTTCGAGGCCGGTCTTGGTCAATTCGAGATCGTTGGACTTGGAGCAGCAGGTATTGACCTCGCGATTGAATTCCTGCGCCAGGAAGTCCAGCCGTCGTCCGACCGGGCCGCCTTTGCCGATCATCTCGCGGGCCTGCGCGATGTGCGAGGCAATGCGATCGAGTTCTTCGCGAATGTCGGCCTTTGCAGCGATCAGAAGCGCTTCCTGATTGAGCCGATCAGGATCGAACCGGTCGGATGAGTCAAGCAACGCGGCGATCTGCTCGGCTAGCCGCGCCTTGATGGCGTCGGGCTTGCGGCCGGGCGCGATCTCGGCCTGCTTCGCCAGCCGCTCGATCTCATCCATGCGCTGCGACAGGATCTGCCCGAGCGCGACGCCCTCGCGCTGGCGCATTGCAACGAGATTGGCGAGCGCCTGCTCGAACGCCGCCGCCGCGGCAGCCCTCGCCGCCGTGTCTTCCGCCTCGTCGCTTTCCGGCTCGACGACTTCGATGACGCCCTTGATGGCCAGCAGCCCATCGATGCTCGGCGCCACCGCGTCGATCTTGCCGGCGAGCACCCCTGCAACCTTCACGATCGACGCCAGAACCTCTTCGTTGATTCGAATGCCCGACGCCGCGTTGGCACGCTTGACGCTCAAATTGGCGTACACGGTGCCCCGCGACAGCACTTCGCCGGCCCGCTTCTTTGCCAATGCCTCGAGGTCGTCCCATCCGGGCGGCAGCCGCATGCGAAGGTCGAAGCCCTTGGCGTTAACCGACTTTAGTTCCCATTCGAACGCGTACGGTCCGCTGGCGCCGTGGCTTCGGGCAAAGCCGGTCATGCTCGACAGGGCCATCGCGTGAAATTCTCCGATAAGGCTTGGCGCTTGAGATTCGCAAGCGCGAACTGTGCGAGCTTAGCGCGTATTCGGCAAAAGTGGATACCGCTTTTGCGACCGGGACAAGCGCCAGTCAAACGGCAGGCGTGTTTTCGGGTCAGGTGGATTTTGCTACCGGCGTGCGGCCTGTACAACTATTGCTGAACCACCGGGGGCGACACCGTCGGGGGCAACACCGTCGATTGGGCCGCGCCCTGCCGGGCCGGCGAAGAACTACGCGCCGGTTTTTTTGCCGGGACCGGCTTTGCCGTCGTTGCCGTTGGGGCGGCGTCGCCCGGTGTGCCCGCCGCGGCCGGCGCGGGATCGTCGGCCGGTTCGACCGTATCGTTCTGGATCTGCTTTTCCATCGTCCGAAGCTTGGCGACGTTTTTCTGATGCAGATCGTACGTGTCGCTAAAGGCATGGCCACCGGTACCATCGGCGACGAAGAACAGATCGCGCGTTCGCGCCGGATTGGCAGCCGCTTCCAGAGAGGCGCGCCCCGGATTGGCGATCGGTCCAGGCGGCAGCCCGTCGACCACATAGGTATTGTATGGCGACGGCTGCTGGATTTCGCTGCGCTTGATCGGACGACCCAGCGTTCCCTTGCCACCGACCAGCCCATAGATGATGGTCGGATCCGATTGCAGCTTTATTTTCTGGCGCAACCGATTGACGAAGACCGCGGCAACCCGGCTGCGCTCGTCCGCCTTTCCGGTTTCCTTCTCGACGATCGAGGCCAGCGTCACCAGCTGCTCCGGCGTCTTGATCGGGATGTCCGGATTGCGGCGCTCCCAGATTTCCGCCAACACGCGTTTCTGCGTCTGTTGCATGCGCGCGATCACCTGATCACGCGGAGTGCCGCGCGGGAACTTGTAGGTTTCCGGCAACAACGTGCCTTCGCGCGGCACCTCACGCACCGAACCGGAGAAAATATCGTTGTCGGAGAGCCGGGCCACGATCTGTTCGGAGGTCAAGCCCTCGGGAATCGTGACGGCGTGCTGAACCACCTTGCCTTCCACCATGGTGCCGATGACATCGCGCAGACTGGCGTTCTTCTGAAACGAATATTCGCCGGGCTTGAGCTCGGAGCGCGCCTTCAGCGCGAACACGCTGCCGATGAACGCCCAGCGATTGTTGTCGATCACGCCTTCACGCTGCAGAATATCGGCAATGTCGGTCATTCCCGCCCGCGCCGGAATGTTGACGACCTTGTCCTCTTGCAAGGGGCCGGGAGCCTCGATCTTCTGCTTGCCGTAGATGTAGGTGCCACCGACGCCGATCATCAACACCAGCACGACGGTGATAATCGCGTTGCCGACGACGACGAATGGATTGCGGGCACGCTCGGATCGCTTCGGCGGCGGTGGAACCTGCTCTGGCTCCAGCGCGGCGCGCGGACTCCGTGGCGAAATGGGCGGCCTCTCACTCATCGATGCAACCTGAATCCTGTCGGTTCAATCGTGGCCTCGCAAAACTCCTGCATCGGCCGGTAGTTTACGCCCGCATCTAGGAATTATCACCGAATGCGGCGAAACGGTGGACTTCTACTTTGATAGAACGCGTCAGTTGGCCACGCGCTGCACGATCACGGACGCGTTGGTGCCCCCGAAACCGAATGAATTCGATAGCGCGACGTTGATTTCGCGCTTACGCGGCGTTTGCGGCACGAGATCGATCGCCGTTTGTACCGACGGATTCTCAAGATTGATCGTCGGTGGCGCGATATTATCGCGAATCGCCAGGATACTGAAAATGGTTTCGATCGCCCCGGCGGCGCCCAGCAAATGTCCCGTGGACGACTTGGTCGACGACATCGATACCCGCGAGGCGGCGTTGCCGAGGAGCCGCTCCACCGCACCCAGTTCGATTTCGTCACCGACCTGCGTCGATGTTCCGTGCGCGTTGATATAATCGATATCGGAAGAAGTAATTCCAGCGCGCTTCATGGCGGCGCTCATGCTGCGGAACGCACCGTCACCGTCCGGCGACGGCGAGGTGATATGATAGGCATCCCCGGACAGTCCGTAGCCGATCACCTCCGCGTAGATCTTTGCTCCGCGATTTTTCGCATGTTGATATTCTTCAAGCACCACGATGCCGGCGCCTTCGCCCATCACGAAGCCGTCGCGGTCCCTGTCATAGGGGCGCGATGCCTTCTCCGGCGTTTCGTTGAACGCGGTCGATAACGCGCGCGACGCGCAAAAACCCGCCATCGACAGCCGGCAAATCGGCGATTCGGTTCCGCCGGCCACCATCACCTCGGCATCCCCAAGCGCAATCAGCCGGCTTGCATCGCCGATCGCGTGCGCTCCGGTCGAACAAGCCGTCACCACGGCATGGTTGGGACCCTTGAGACCGTGCTCGATCGACACATAACCCGAGGCGAGATTGATCAGGCGCCCGGGAATGAAGAATGGCGATACCTTGCGCGGTCCGCGCTCCTTTAGAAGCAGCGCGGTATCGGCGATGCCTGACAAGCCGCCGATCCCGGAGCCGATCATGGTCCCGGTGGCGCAGCGATCGTCTTCGGTGACCGGATGCCAATTGGCATCATCAAGCGCCTGGCGCGCGGCACACATGGCAAAAATGATGAAATCGTCGACCTTGCGCTGATCCTTCGGCTCCATCCACTGGTTGGGGTTGAATGTGCCGTTCGTGCCATCGCCACGCGGAATCACGCAGGCGATCTGGCTGGTCAGATCGGAGACGTCGAACGTGTCGATTTTCTTCGCGCCACTCTCGCTGTTCAGGATACGTTTCCAGGTCGGCTCGACGCCGCAGCCAAGTGGCGACACCATGCCGAGGCCCGTGACGACAACCCGCCTCATATCGACCACTCCAGCTCACGATTCGCGGCCCCCGACGACAAGCGGATGGACCGCATAACTGCGGCCCATCCGGCTTCGTCAGCACCGCGCGGGGGCGTCAGCTTTTCGCGTTCTTTTCGAGAAATTTTGTCGCGTCGCCGACGGTCAAGATCGTCTCCGCGGCATCGTCGGGAATTTCACAGCCGAACTCTTCCTCAAACGCCATCACAAGCTCGACGGTATCGAGGCTGTCGGCGCCGAGGTCGTCAATGAAGCTCGCGTTGTCGACCACTTTTTCGGGTTCAACACCAAGGTGTTCGACCACGATCTTCTTAACCCGCTCGCCAATCTCACTCATCGTTCAACCTCGTGCTTGTTCCATTGGACCCGACCCCAAGACGTACGAGCCATCGTGGTCGTTAGATTTCCTTCGCAATCGCGCATAGTCTTGATTTGGCCCCGCCATGGCCGACACGGACCCAGCGAACGACGGCAGGCTCCGCACCGCCAATATACAGGGTTTCGATATCCTGCAATGGTGTTCTTTGCCCATCCGCCGGTGGTTCGGTTATCATACTTCCCATGCCTTGACTATAAGCCTGGATCGGCTGCCACCAGGGGCGTTTCGCCTCGCCGAGGGGACCGGCGACCGCCTCAGATCATGGCCATTCCGCCGTTGACGTGAATGGTCTGCCCGGTGACGTACGCCGCTTCGTTCGAACTGAGATAGACTGCCGCCGCAGCGATTTCCTGTGGCGTCCCGAGTCGCCCGGCCGGAACCTTGGAAAGGATCGTTTCGCGCTGCTTTTCGTTGAGCGCGTCCGTCATTGGGGTCGCGATGAATCCGGGGGCGATGCAGTTGGCGGTCACGTTGCGCTTGGCATATTCCGCGCCCAGCGTCTTGATCATCCCGATCAGTCCGGCCTTCGATGCGGTGTAGTTGCCCTGGCCGGGGTTGCCGGTGACGCCGACGACGGACGTGATCGCGATAATGCGTCCGAAACGCTTGCGCATCATCAGCCTGGTCGCGGCGCGGGCCAGGCGGAAGGTCGCGGTCAGATTCACCTTGATGACCTCGTCCCAGTCTTCGTCACGCAGTTGCACAAACAGATTGTCCCGCGTGATACCGGCATTGGCGACGAGAATATCGACCTGGCGCATGGCTTGTTCTGCCGACGGCACCAGCGCCTCGACCTCCGCGGCATCGGAGAGATTGCAAGGCAGCACATGAACCCGCTCGCCCAGGCTGGCGGCAAGCGTGTCCAGCGCCTCGCGCCGCGTCCCGGAAATGGCCACCGTCGCGCCTTGCGCGTGCAGCGCCTGCGCGATCGCGCCACCGATGCCCCCGGTTGCACCCGTGACGAGCGCCGTCCTGCCAGTGAGATCGAACATCATGTCTCCGCCCCCCGCTCAGGCCGTCTGCGCGGCAACGAGCGCGTCTTTCGCCGACGCAATATCGTTAGGCCCGCCGACCGAAATGCCGACCGCGCCGTCCGCGATGCGTTTGACCAGCCCGCTGAGCACCTTGCCCGCGCCGATTTCGAAAAATCGGGTGACCCCGTGGCTCGCCATGTAAGCCACCGACTCGCGCCAGCGCACCGTTCCGGTGACCTGCTCGATCAGCCGGCGGCGGATCTCTTCCGGCTCCGTGATCGGCGCGGCCAAGACATTCGACACCAGCGGCGACGCCGGTCGCCTGATGGTGACGCCGGCAAGCGCTTCCGCCATCGCGTCGGCGGCGGGCTGCATCAGCCGACAATGAAACGGCGCTGACACCGGCAGCAGCATGGCGCGCTTGGCGCCTCTGGTCCTGGCGATCTCGAGCGCGCGCTCGACAGCCGCTCTGTCGCCGGAGACCACGACCTGTCCGCCGCCATTGTCGTTGGCGGCCTGGCAGACCTGGCCTTGCGCGGCCTCGTTCGCCACCGCGACCGCGGCTTCGTAATCTAGGCCGAGCAACGCGGCCATTGCGCCGACGCCGACCGGCACCGCTTTCTGCATGGCAAGGCCGCGGGTGCGCAACAGCCGCGCAGTGTCGGTGATGCTAAGGCTACCTGCCGCAGCGAGGGCGGAATATTCGCCCAGCGAATGTCCGGCAACGAAGGCTGCGTCCGCCGCAACCGAAAAGCCGGCTTCGCTCTCCAGCACGCGAAGGGCGGCGAGCGAGACCGCCATCAATGCCGGCTGGGCATTTTCAGTGAGTTGCAAGGTCTCGGCCGGGCCGTCCCAAATGATGGCTGTCAGCTTTTCGCGGAGCGCCGCATCGACCTCGTCGAACACCGCGCGGGCGGTCGGAAAGGCCTCCGCCAGCGCCTTGCCCATGCCGATTGCCTGGGAGCCCTGCCCTGGAAATGTGAATGCTGCCGTCATCAATGCCCCTGGGCACCTCAATCCCCGCCTTGATCCGCGGGCGTTCGCAGATAGGTAAGAAGATCATGTGCTGTTTCAATAGTTTAGAGCGCAATCGGGCGCAAAGCCGAACTTCCCCTCGCCGATCACGCTCCAGAGTTGCGCCGAAAGACACCGCTGGAGCCGCTTGTGTCAAGCCACTGCCGGTTCCCGGCTTCGACCCACCGTCGACTGATCCCGTGCCTTTCCCTTGCCACCACGCTCAAAATCCGTATAAACCGCGCTATCCGCAGATCCCGGCCGGGAGCTGAACGGACGGTCTCACCAATTTCACCTTATCGGCGACGTTGATGTGGCAGGGCCAGTTGGCCCGTCGTCCCGTGCTTCCGCCTTCTGAGCATATCGAGTCCTTTCCGAAGGGTTCGAAGGGCTTGCCGCCGGGGACTGCGCCAACACTAGGAAAGGACACCCATGCCTCTTTATGAGCATGTTTTTCTCGCGCGTCAGGATGCGAGTACCCAGCAGGTCGAAGAACTGACCACCCAGATGACCGGCATCGTCGAGCAGCTCGGCGGCAAGGTCGTGAAGATGGAAAACTGGGGCGTACGCTCCCTCACCTATCGGATGAACAAGAATCGCAAGGCGCATTTCGTGCTTCTGAACATCGACGGCCCTTCGGCCGTGGTTGCGGAGATCGAGCGGCAGGAGCGAATCAGCGAAGACGTGATCCGCTATCTCACCGTTCGCGTCGAAGAGCACGAGGAAGGTCCCTCGGCGATGATGCGCAAGGCCGACCGCGACCGCGACCGGGACGATCGCGGCGGTGGTTTCCGCGGCGATCGTGATGGTGGATTCCGTGGCGACCGCGACGGTGGCGGCTATCGCGGTGACCGTCCACGCCGGCCGCGTGACGATGCCGACGCAGTGATCGAGGAGTAATAATCATGGCCGAAGCTGGTGCACGCCGTCCGTTTTTCCGCCGTCGCAAGACCTGCCCGTTCACGGGTCCGAACGCGCCGAAAATCGATTACAAGGATTCCAAGCTGTTGATGCGTTACGTGTCCGAGCGCGGCAAGATCGTGCCGAGCCGTATCACCGCCGTGTCTGCCAAGAAGCAGCGTGAGCTCGCGCGCGCCATCAAGCGTTCGCGTTTTCTCGGTCTGCTGCCTTACGTCATTCGCTAAGACCAATCCACGATCCGCGGCCCCGGCGCCGCGGATCGAAAATCTTCATAAGGCTCCGGGTCGTCCGGTTGCCGATGGTTGGGGTTCTCAAAAACCTCTAACCGCTCGGAAGGAGCGGGACAGCTGATGATCGCGATCGTTCTCATTGCCATAGCCGCCGGCTGCGCGTCGGCCCTGATGTTCGCCTCGATTGTCTCGGGCGCGCTGATTTCATTGCTGCTGTTTTATCTGGCGCCGCTGCCGCTCATGGTGGCCGCGCTCGGCTGGGGTCCGCTCAGCGCCACCATCGGCGGCATCGCCGCGGCGACGGTTCTCGGCGCGATCTTCGGGCTTCCCTATTGCATCGCCTTCGTTGTTGCCACCGCGCTGCCCGCCTGGTGGCTCGGTTACCTTGCGCTGCTCGGGCGGCCGCTCGCGACGGGCACCCAGACTGCCAACGATGCAGCGGCGCTCGAATGGTATCCCGTCGGTCGAATCCTGCTCTGGATCGTGATTTTTGCAACGTTAATGATAACCGCCACGCTGCTCACGATGGGCTCCGACGGACCCTCCATCACCGGGACGATGCGCTCCGCCTGGACGCACCTTCTGGAAACGGTGGGTGTTACACCCACCGATCGCGCGCTCAATGCACTGGTGGCGATCGCGCCGGCGGCAGCGGCGATCTTCGTCACGATGACGCTGACGCTCAACCTCTGGCTCGCCGCAAAAATCACCGCGACGTCGGGACGATTGCATCGCCCGTGGCCTGACCTGAGGAGCGCGGCGTTGCCCCCGTTGACGCTCGCAGCGCTGTGTGTCGCAATCGCATTTTGTTTTTCCGGCGGACTGCTTGCGATCCTGGCGCAGATCGTCACCGCAGCCTTGCTGATCGCCTTCGCCCTGACCGGTTTCGCGGTGCTGCATACACTGACGCTCGCGCTGAAAAATCGCGCCCTCTGGCTTATCTGCACCTACGCCATCGTGGTGATATTCAGCTGGCCGGTTCTCGCCATGGTGATTCTCGGGGTTGCCGACGCCCTGTTGGGAATCCGTCAGCGCTATCTGCAGGGGAGACCGCCGCCGCTCCCCGCGTCCTGAACCCTGCCCTTCAACCCAACCACTTAATTCCCGATTACATCAAAAGGAGAACGAACATGGAAGTCATCTTGCTGGAACGCGTCGCCAAGCTCGGCCATATGGGCGAAGTCGTCCGCGTCAGGGACGGGTTTGCCCGCAATTTTCTGCTGAAGCGCGGCAAGGCGTTGCGCGCCACCGCGGACAACCGCGCCAAGTTCGATGGCATGAAGGTCGAACTCGAAGCCCGCAACCTGCAGGCCAAAGGCGAGGCAACCAAGGTCGCGGAGAAGATTGACGGCCGCAACGTCGTCGTATTGCGTCAGGCATCCGAAACCGGCCAGCTGTTCGGTTCGGTGAGCGTTCGCGACATCATCGCGTCGTTCCAGAGCGATGGCGTCACCATCAGCCGCAGCCAGATCATGCTGGACGCGCCGATCAAGACCATCGGCAAGCACACGATCGCCATCGCCGTGCATCCGGAAGTCGAAGTCGGCGTAACCGTCACCGTCGCGCGAAGTGCGGATGAGGCCGAGCGCATCAACCGCGGCGAGGACATCTCCACGCGTCAGGAAGATCAGGATGCGGCCGCCGAGGCCATCGCTGCCGCCGGAGAATTCTTCGATCCCGAGGCCCGGCGCGACGACGTCGAGCCGCAGGAAACCGCCGCTTCCGACAAGTGACGCGGCCCTAAGTCAGGTTGTCTGCGCCAAAGCCCGGCCCGGTCAGGCCGGGCTTTGCATTGCCCGACGATCGGCGGCTGCTATTCGATCCCGCCGCGCCGTTTAGCCGACCGGGCCTCAAATGGGCGCTATTGCGAGATGGGCGGTACGGGCGGACCCGCGGCGGCAACGGGCGGTGCCGGCGGCGGTGCCGAAGTCGTCACCGCGGTTGGCGTGTCAGACGGCGCCGACGGCCGTACGGCAGCCGGCTGAGGCGCTGCGATGGGCGCAGCTGCGGACACCGCAGCTGAGGCCGTCGGCGGCGCCGGGGTGACGGGGGGCACGGGATCGGCCCGCAGCACGGGGGTCTCGCCGCCGCTCTCCTTCGGCGCCTCGATCCTGGCGGCCTCAGGCTTGGCTTCGCCCGCCGGTTTGGTTCCTTCGGGTTTGGTTCCCTCGGGTTTGCCGTTGTCTTCCTTGGCGGTTTCGGCCTTGGCCTTGTCGTCTGCCGACGGTTCGGCCTTTGGCGGCTCATCCTTGGCGGCGTCGGTCTTGGGCGATTCTTCACCGCCCGGCCTGGCGGGCTTGCTCAGCCTCTGCTTGGCGGTCAACTTGCGGCCGTCGGGGCCGCGCTCGATCGCCGCCTGGGCCGGTGCTTGTCCATCCACAGCGGGTCTCGCCGCGTCGGGCGCCTCCCCCGGCCGGGCCAGGCGCTTGCCATTGCGGCCCTGGCGCCCGGCCTCGCCCTGCGCCGGAGGTTCCGCGGAATCGGGCCTGACGGCCTCCTGCGAGGGCGCCGGCCGCAATCTGCGGCCCTGCCGGTCGAGCTGTTCGGTTGCACCAGCGGGTTTCGCATCGCCCCCCTGCTTTGCCTGATATCGGGTATCGCTCGCGCCGTTGGAGATCAGGAAGCTGCTGAGCAGCGAGGCCATATCGCCGCTGGTCGTGTAATGTTGCCGCAGGAAACCCGGCAGCGATCCGGCCGACACCGTCTTCAGCAGGCCCCGAGGACTCTTGTGACAAGCGTTGCAGGTGCCGGCAAAAATCTGCGAAGGACTCTTGCCGGCCTCAAGATTTTGCGCCTGCGCCCACGCCGGGAACACCGCCCAACAATTGATCAGAAGCGTCACCGCCGCTAAACTGAGCGCTCGGCTCAACATTCCCTATTCTCCAGATGCGGAATTCGCTCCCAGCGCCCCAAAATCGGGCACCGGCGGCGGTCAACCTTTTAGCCGATTATCGCGCGAATGGAAGCGCGCTTGTGACGCAACTGCGTGAACGCGGCGTTCCGGAATATCCGCTTTGTGTACAATGCACTAGCGCGCAGGTTCCATCACCCCTATGATCCCCAAACACGCGGAACAATTCTGTTCCCCGTGCGTCGGGTGTGACGGCCGGGACGTTAGCTTCTACGGGATCGCTTATTCGGTGGTTTCGATGGACCGATTGTTGCGTTATTTCCTGCAGCAGTTCATTCGCCGCGGCGCGATGACATTTACCACCGCGCGCGGGGCGAAATTTAGCTGCGGCGATGGGACCGGCGAGCCGGTTTCCGTACGATTCCTGACCACCGATGCCGAACGCCGGGTTCTGCTCAACCCCGAACTGGCGCTCGGCGAAGTTTACATGGAAGGCACCTTCGTCGTCGAGCATGGCTCGATCGCGGACGCGCTGGCGATCCTGATGGACCAGCCGGAAATATTGCCGCGCTTTGCCAAGCTGCAATGGTGGCTGCGATATCTGGTCAGGCATATCAGGCAGTTCAATCCGCGCCGTCGCTCGAAAGACAATGTCGCCCACCATTACGACCTCGACGGGCGGCTCTATTCGCTTTTCCTGGATTCCGACAAGCAGTACAGCTGCGGCTATTTTGAGAAGCCGGAGGCGACGCTGGACGATGCTCAGCTCGCCAAGAAGCGACACATCGCCGCCAAGCTCCTGATCCGGCGCGGCGACAAGGTGCTCGACATCGGCTCGGGGTGGGGCGGCCTTGGTCTGTATCTGGCCGAAATGACCGGCGCCAACGTGACCGGCGTCACCCTGTCGACCGAGCAGCTGCAGGCCTCGAACGCCCGGGCCGCCGAAAAGGATCTGACGCAATCGGCGAAGTTTTTCCTCGAAGACTATCGCGACATCCCGGGCCCGTACGACCGTATCGCATCGGTGGGCATGTTCGAGCATGTCGGCGTCGATTTCTACGACACCTACTTCAAGCGATGCGCCGAACTTCTCACCGATGACGGTGTCATGCTGTTGCATTCGATCGGCCGCTCGGACGGCCCCGACGTCACCAATCCATGGATCGCGAAATACATTTTCCCCGGCGGCTACATTCCCGCGCTTTCCGAAGTGATGCCCGCGATCGAACGCGCCGGACTGCTGGTGTGCGATATCGAAATACTGCGGCTGCATTATGCGGAGACGCTGAAGGCGTGGCGCGAGCGCTTCATGGCGCGGCGCGAGGAGGCGGTGCGGCTCTATGACGAGCGCTTTGCACTGATGTGGGAATTCTATCTCGCCTGCTCCGAGATGTCGTTCCGCAAGCAGAACCTGATGAATTTCCAGATCCAGCTCACCAAACGCCAGGGCGTGGTGCCGATGACACGCGACTACCTCGTGCGCGAAGAAGCAAATCTGCGCGGGGCCGAGCGCGGCAAGCGGCCGCGGCTGCAGATTGCGGGCGAGTAGCCCAGCGAAGGCGGCCTGAGTGCTAGTTTCGCAGGCTGAAATGAGAGCCGTATGCCGGGTAAGCCGCAGCGGGTCGGGCAAGCTGAGCGCGCACCGCAGCCAATTCCAGCCGATCACAGGGAATCGCGCGCAATTCCGGACGGGAAACCTTCTCCATGGTGTCGACCAGCGTCGACAGCCACAGATTCTGGCCCCTTCCCGATCGCCATGACTGAAGTTGCTGGCCCATCGCCTGTCCTTGCCTAAACCGGCATCCGCCAACCGACTCTTATCAATTCCAGCGCCACCAACGGGTTCCCGCCTCACTCGAATGAGTAAGCCCCATGCGGGATTAGGTTCACCCCAGGACCTGAATTTCCCGATTTTTCCATCGAGGACGCGTCCGAACAGCCCAAGCTCCGGCAAAACCCGTCAAGCGCCCCACGTCCTGTGGCCGGGAATCATCCACTTGTTTTAATGAACGGTGCATAAGCTGCGGGCTGTCGCTTCCGCTTTCCGCGGGACAGGCGCTTTATCCCTGCCCCTCATCCGACAAAGTTCCAAGAACACTCAACCCTCATGGCCGCATTTGATTCGAACGTCCTCAAGCTCGCCCCCGACGCGGGAACTCCGGCCTATCGGAGCGCACCGCACAATATCGAGGCGGAACAGAGTCTGCTGGGTGCGATCCTGGTCAACAACGACGCGTTCTACCGGGTGTCGGATTTCCTCGAGCCCAGGCATTTCTTCGAACCGATCCATCAGACCATCTACGAGACGTCGGGCAGCCTGAT
Organism: Bradyrhizobium sp.; assembly: GCF_004799445.1. GTDB lineage: Bacteria > Pseudomonadota > Alphaproteobacteria > Rhizobiales > Xanthobacteraceae > Bradyrhizobium. The sequence goes on along the minus strand of NZ_SSNA01000055.1, from coordinate 152,237 downwards.
CCGGATGGGCAAGGTCGCAACCCCGGTCACGCTGAAAACCTTTGTTCCGGCCGAAACCGACATCGGCGGCATGACGGTCGGCCAATACCTCGCCCGCCTCGCCGCCGAAGCGACCACCATCATCAACGCCCACGACTATGGCCGCACGATCTACGAACTGGCGCTGCGCCGCGATCTGATCCGGATCGGCGAGGACATGGTCAATGTCGCCTTTGACGCGCCGGTCGATTTTGCCCCGCGCGCGCAGATCGAGGATGCCGAGCGAAGGTTGTACGAACTGGCGGAATCCGGCCGCTACGACGGCGGCTTCCAGCGTTTTGCCCAGGCCCTCACCATCGCCGTCGACATGGCGGCCAAGGCCTTCCAACGCGACGGCAAATTGTCGGGTATCGCAACCGGGCTGCGCGATCTCGACATCAAGATGGGCGGCTTGCAGCCATCCGACCTGATCATCGTGGCGGGACGTCCCGGCATGGGCAAGACCGCGCTCGCCACCAACATCGCCTATAATGTAGCAAAGGCGCATCGCGCGGAAGTTCAGGCCGACGGCACCATGAAGTCGGTCAATGGCGGCATCGTCGGTTTCTTCTCCTGCGAAATGTCAGCCGAACAGCTCGCCACGCGTATTCTGGCCGAACAGACCAGCATTGCCTCAAGCACCATCCGCCGCGGCGGCATCAGCGAGACCGATTTCGAGAAAATCCGCGACTACTCGATCGAATTGCAGTCGCTGCCGCTCTACGTCGACGAAACCGGCGGCCTTTCGATTTCCCAATTGACCGCGCGCGCGCGCCGGCTGAAGCGGCAGAAAGGCCTCGATCTGATCGTGGTCGACTATATTCAGTTGTTGCAGGGGTCCGGCAAGCGCGGCAACGACAACCGCGTGCAGGAGGTCACCGAGATCACCACCAGCCTGAAGGCGCTCGCCAAGGAACTCAACGTGCCCATCATCGCGCTGTCGCAGCTATCGCGTCAGGTCGAGAGCCGCGACGACAAGCGCCCGCAACTGTCCGACTTGCGTGAATCCGGCTCGATCGAGCAGGACGCCGACGTGGTGATGTTCGTGTTCCGCGAGGAATATTATCTTGCCAACAAGGAACCGCGGGTCGGCACGCCGGAATACGAAAAGTGGCAACTCGACATGTCGCTGGTGCACGGCAAGGCCGAAGTGATCATCGGCAAGCAGCGCCACGGCCCCACCGGCACGGTCGAACTGCAGTTCGAGGGTCAATTTACCCGGTTCAGCGACCTGGCGCACGACGGCCACCTGCCCGATCGGTCCTGAGCGGAGGCGTCGCCCGGTTGAACCGGCGAGGCCTCACGCGTAAAACGGCGCCATGAACATCGTCTCCGAACCGAACTCGATCCCGGCCGGCTCCGTGCTCTCGCCGGAAGCCAATCAGGCGGCTGCGCTCGCCACCGCCACCGGCGTGCTGTCAGTCGATCTCGATGCCGTCGTCGCCAACTGGCGCAAGCTTGAAAAGACCGCGGTGCCGGCCGAATGCGCCGGCGTCATCAAGGCCGACGCCTATGGCTGCGGTCTCGAGCCGGTCGCGCGCGCGCTGGCCAACGCCGGATGCAAGACATTCTTCGTCGCGACACTCGATGAAGCGCGCGCCGCGCGCGCCGCCATACCCTCGGCCGCGCTTTATGTGCTCGATGGCTTCATCCAGAACAGCGGCGAGGCCTACGCCAAGATCGACGCCAGACCCGTGATCGGCGATCTCAACGAGCTTGCCGAATGGGACGTGTTTTGCCGCCGCACCGGCTGGGCCGGAGGTGCTGCCATTCATATCGACACCGGCATGAACCGGCTCGGCCTTACGCTGGCGGAGGCGCAGGGTATCATTCCCAGGATCAACGCCGGCGATCACGGCATTACGCTGGTCATGAGCCACCTCGCCTGCGCCGAAAGCCTCAACCATCCGCTCAACGCCAGGCAGCTTGCAAGCTTCCGCCAGATCGCCAGCGTGTTTTCCGGCGTCCCGGCGTCGCTGGCCAATTCCTCGGGCATTTTCCTGGGCGCCCCCTTCCAGTTCGACCTGGTGCGGCCGGGGGCTGCGCTTTACGGCGTCAATCCGACGCCGGAGTCCGACAATCCGATGCAGCCGGTCGTCGAACTGAAAGCGCGGGTGGTGCAGATCCGCGACGTCGAGCGCGGCGAAAGCGTTGGATATGGCGCGACCTGGACAACGCGACGGCCGACCAGGCTGGCGATCGTCTCGGCCGGCTATGGCGACGGTTATTTCCGCGCCGGCGGCAGCAACGACGGCACGCGCGGCGCCGAGGTGATGGCCGCCGGCAAACGGTGCCCGATCGCCGGCCGCATCTCGATGGACCTGATGGCGATCGACATCACCGATCTCGAGAAGAACGCGGTGCGCCGCGGCCATCTGGTGACGCTGATCGGCGACGGTATCACCGTCGACGAACTCGCACATCATTTCGGCACCATTGGTTATGAGGTGCTGACAAGTCTCGGTTCACGCTACGCGCGGGTCTATAAGGGCGGCACGGCCGACGGCGCCGTCGGCTAGCTTCCCCCTACTTCTTCTGTGCGTCGAGGACCTTCTTGCAGGCATCGCTGAGCGCGTCGTGTTGCTTATTGAGACACGCAACGATCCGGCCACCGCCAGGAATGGTGCCTGTGCAGTACTTGTCAAAATCCGGCTTGCAGGCCGCACGCTGTTCGGCGGTCAGGCTCTGCGCAAAGGCCGTGGCGGAAAACCCAGTGGCCAATACGGCAACGGCGATCGCTAGCCTCTTCATGAAATCTCCTGTCTTGTTTGTTCGACCATAGCCGATCTACCGATGAAAATCGCAACCTTCAACATCAACAATATCAACCGGCGCCTGCCGAACCTCTTGCTGTGGCTGCATCAGGCCAAACCCGACATCGTCGCCCTGCAGGAGCTCAAATCGACCGACCGTGACTTTCCGCTTTCCGCGATCGAAAAGGCCGGCTATGGCGCGGTATGGCGCGGACAAAAGACCTGGAACGGCGTTGCGATCCTGGCGCGGAACGCCGATCCGGTGCTGATCAGGACCGAACTGCCGGGCGATCCCGGTGACAGCGAGGCGCGCTACATCGAGGCCGCCGTCAAGGGCATCATCGTCACCAGTATCTACTTGCCGAACGGCAATCCGCAGCCCGGACCGAAATTCGACTACAAGCTCGAATGGTTCAGGCGGCTCAGATCGCACGCCGCGAAATTCGTCAAGCAGGAAATCCCCGCGGTGCTGGCGGGCGACTACAACGTCGCGCCGACGGAGCTCGATATCTATCCAACCAAATCATGGGACAAGGACGCGCTGATCCAGCCGAAAAGCCGCGCCGCGTTCAAGTCGCTGGTGGCGCAGGGCTGGACGGATGCGATCCGCCACCTTCATCCGACCAGGCCGATGTTCACGTTCTGGGATTACAAGCGCAACCGCTGGCCGCGCGACGCCGGCCTGCGGCTCGATCATCTGCTCGTGAGCCCGGCGCTCGCACCTCGGCTGAAGAAGGCCGGCGTCGACCGCACGGTGCGCGGCGAGGAAGGCGCCAGCGACCACGCGCCGGCCTGGATCGTCATCAAATAGCCAACAGACGCCTGGCGTTCGCCGCGACATGCTCGCGGTAGCGGTCGATGATATCGGCGGTCGACGCGCCCGCCATCAGGCTGGCGGTGGCCTCAAACATCGCATCGACCTTTTCGCTGACCATCAGCTGCGCCTCGCGATCGGAATCCTCGCCGGTGACGGCGAGTTTTGCCAATCGAAGAGAGATGACCTCACAGGCTTCGAAGGCCAGCATGGCACCGGCAAGCCACGGGAAGCCGTCGACGGAGCGTGCAGAGAAATTCATCGCGATACCCAACTTTCTGAAACTCGTAATGACTTCAATACGCGTCAAATTTTAAGGACCCGGGCGCGAGACCTACGACATTTTGGACTTTGCGGTGACGGCTGATTAACCAAGTGGCCGATGGGAGCTGCCGTCGGTGCAGGAGGCCCGACGCGAACTGGTCCAGCGTTCGCAGGAAAGGCGACGGTGCGCTGGCACGGGACGAATGACGCGGTTTCAAATTTCAAACCGCCAGTCCGACCGTCATTGCGAGCGTTAACAATCCATTGGGCAACAAGAAAAAGTCGTTTGCTTCGTTGCGGGCTCCGCGCAACGACGTCAGGATGGAGTTCTCCGGCGTCGCCCGCTGCCACGCCCGCAATGTTGCGGTGCGCTATCGCCGGTAACCGGCGACTACCGCTATTGGGTTCACGTTTGGATCGAGCACCGCCCGCTTAGTCAATGGTTAGGGAAGTTGCCGTACCATGGCCGATTATTACTGGTCTTGATTTGAAATTAGGCGGCCACAACTTTTCCAATGGCCCTGAAATGCTCGTTCATTTCGTTACCGACGAACCTGGGAAGATTCCGGCCATCCGCGCGATGCTGGAGCCACGCTATGACGTGGCGCCCCAGCTCCTGGGACGTGATGAAATGCAAGTCATCTCAAACGCCGTGCTGATGGTTGACGCCGACCTGCGCAAAGCGGCTCGTGTCGAGCAGATCAGGCTTGTCTTGCGCGGGCTCAGCTGCGTCACCGAGAAGCTGTTTATCGTCCAGAGCCACCTTCAACAGATGGTCGCGCAGGCCTACGCACTTGGGGCGACCGCGGTGCTTCGCAGTTCCAGGGAAATGGTATTCAAGCTTGCGGAGATCGAAGTCGCGGAGAAGGCGGTAAAAACTGATTTTGCCGTTGCCTCACCTGGTATCGCAGATGCCGCGGCGGCCTTTGCGTCGATGTTCGCGGCGATCCGCAACGGCAAATCCATCAACCTTTCAGATGCGGAAACCGCCACATCCCAAATCATCAATGGCATCGACAAAAACGGGCTTGGCGCATGGCTGAACGACGTTCGCCGATACCATGAGGGAACGTTCCAGCATTGCCTGCTGGTAACAGGCGTGGCGGTTGGCTTCGCTCTGGATCTAAGCTTCGCCTATCCGGACTTGAAGCGGCTCGGAATAGCGGCAACCCTGCATGATATCGGGAAGGCCAGAACTCCCCTGTCGATACTTGACAAGCCGGCGCGCCTCGACCCGGTTGAAGAGGAAATCATGCGACGCCACCCGGTGATCGGACATGATTTGCTGAAGGATATCCAGGGCATCCACCCGGACGTTCTCGACGGGGTGAGGCACCACCACGAATACCTCGACGGCTCCGGTTATCCCGATGGGCTGACGGCGCCGAAGATTTCGGATCTGGTGCGATTGCTGACCATCTCCGACATCTTCGCGGCACTTATTGAGCAGAGGCCGTACCGGCCGCCAATGCCCCGCGCAAAAGCCTACGAGATGCTGTGCGGGATGGACGGAAAACTGGAAGCATCGCTTGTCAGGGCCTTCCGGAAGGTAGCGCTCGTGGCGTGAGGCAGGTGATTTTTTTGATGTTTCGACCGGCGGTTTCTTAAATCCGGTCGTTCGTTTGGGGCAAAATTGTCATGGCTACGGCAGCATCGACGCGTTTGATCGGCGAACTGGATGACGTCATCGAACTCGGGACGCCCGCGCGACGGGTGCAAATTCTGCGAAAGGTGACAGACCTGTTCCGGGCCGATGCCGATCGCCTTGAAGAAACCCAGACCAAAGTTTTCGACGAGGTTTTCGTTCGGCTGATCGAGCGCGTCGATATGCCGGCGTTAGCCCAGCTCAGCGCCATTCTTTCCGAATTCGACATCGCCCCGAGCGAGACGGTCCGCCAGCTTGCGTTTCATGATGATGCCGCGGTCGCCGCGCCGATGCTGGCAAAGTCCAACTGTCTGCCCGAACAACATCTCGTCGAAATCGCCAATACGCACAGCCAGCAGCATTTACTGGCCATTTCGGCGAGAAAGACTCTCAATGAAAGGCTGACCGATACGCTAATAAGACGTGGTGACGTCAACGTCACCAACGCGCTCGCCCGGAATGGCGGAGCGCGTTTCTCCGAATGCGGTTACGCGACGCTTGTCGGAAGGGCAGAACGTGACGAAAGCCTGACAGAAAAGCTCGGCCTTCGATGGGACATTCCAGCGAGGGTCTTGCGGGAGCTTCTTGCAATGGCCAGCGACGCGGTGCGGGCGCGATTTCTGACGGCGACGCGACCCGTGCCGCACGAGCAGTCCCAGGCACCGATTGCGGCCAGCGTCGTTGCGCCGGCGCGGATCGACTATACACAGGCGATCAGCGAGGTGAATACGCTCAATCGCGCCGGCAAGCTGAGCGACTCGGTGGTGAACCGGTTCGCGGTAAAGGACAGATACGCCCATGTGGTGGCCGCGCTTTCATTCATGGCGGAAGTAAAGATCGAAGTTGTTGAATTTCTGATGAAGAGCGACCGGCTGTATGGCCTGATCGTGGCCTGCAAGGCCTCCCGGCTGAGCTGGTCAACCACGACCATGATCATCCGCGCCCGGCCAGGATGCCCGCCGCTCACCGAGCGGGAGTTCGAACAGGGTCTGGAGGTTTTCGACGCGCTGCTGCTATCCGTGGCGCAATGGACCACTCGGTTCGGATCGGATGCAATCGCGGCGGAGAAGGATCGCGCCCATACCGCGGTCGCCTGATTTGGCCCAAGCCACGCCGTCGAGCGGCGCGTTGCGCCAGGGCATAGCGAGCGGCGTCGGCATCGCGGGACTCAAGCAACAAATCGAAACAGCCCGTGCGAGCGTCCATTGAGGTCAACGAAACGCCGACAGATTTGACCAAAAGAGGTGGTTCATTGACCGGATGCCGCTGACTTTATTCATCAGCGGTGCCATTTACTTCTGCCTCGGCCATCCCCACATAAGGTTTATGGCGAACTGGCAAAAAAGCTTTACGAAAGAACCGGCGAAGACGAAGGCTGAGCTGCGCCAGATGCTGACCGAAGCCGTCCGCAACACCCCGTCCGGCGCGGACCATGCACCTCAGCCGAAGGCCGAAGCGATCGCGGCGGGCGCGGCCAGCGCCGATTAAACCTGCCGGGCCCCCAGTCACCACCCCCCATCGCTGCCAATTCCAGCCGGGATGCGACCGATTTCATTCGCGATTAGCGCGAAAGCTCAAAAAGGAAAAGTGTATGCGGAAGCTTCCCGAGCCTACTGAACAAGAGATCAACGAGGGACCCCAAACGGTGTCTTTTCAGATTGCGAATGGGAACACGCGGCAGGGCTGCATTCTGCAAACCAGGTTCCCGACGAAGCTGCAGGCGCAGAAGTACCTTCTCACAAACTGGCCGATCATCGAAAGGATGGCCCGCAACGCTCTTGCGGCCGGAACCTTTGAAGGCGGCCAGATCAAACTCGTGATGGTCTGACCGGCCGATGCGGACACCCGCCAGAGCCTGTTGACGCAAGCCCCCGATTTGGCAAAGGCGTCGCCGAATGCGAAACCCTAGACTAGAGCCTCGGTTCCGATTCAATCGGAACCGAGGCTCTAGCTTTTTGTTTTGACGCGTTTTCTTTACGCGAACCGGGATCCACTTCGATCCACTTCTTCTTTACGCGAACCGGGATCCACTTCGCTGGAAAACGCTCTAAATGCGATCTGGAAACCGGATGATGAAGTTGTCGTGGTTGGGCATCTTCACCTTCGGCAGGGTCTGCGCATTCATCTCGTCGCTCGGACCGATCAGCTTGTTCTCGGCGAGAATATAAGCCGTCAGCGCGTAGACTTCATCATCACCCAGCGAACGCGGCGCCTGGAACGGCATGGCGCGGCGGATGAAATCGAAGATCGTCGTCGAATCCCCGATGAAGTTCTTGATGGTTTTCTGCGCCGCGGAGATGCCCTCGATCTTCTTGTCGCTCACGAGCGCTGCGGCGGCGCCACCCTTGCCGCTGTCGCCATGACAGGCTGAGCACTTTTCGGCATAGATCACCGCACCTTTCGCCGGCGTGCCACTGCCCTTCGGCAGTCCCGTGCCATCGGGCAGAATGCTGATGTCCCAGTTGGCGATGGCTGCCTCGTCGATCGGCTTGCCGAGATTGGGCGTCTCGGCCAGTGACGCGGAGGCCGTGATCGCCAACAGCATGGAAGCGGTGAAGATCGCGCGCTTAGGCGTAAACATGCTTGACCTCCCCGCTGCTCGCGACGCCCCAGCTGGTGATCGAATTGTAGTGCTGGTTGGGAAAGGCCAACACCGGCGCCGGTTTATCCAACTGGCCGCGCGCGGCGACGAATTCGGCGCGGGTCGGTTGCACGTTGCCGGATTCATCCCAGGCGCGGCTCTGCAGCGTGGCAGGACCGCCGTCCCAGCGCCACGGCAGGCGGAAACGGGTGAAGGCCTTGCTCAGCACCGGTTCCTGAAGCGCTGCCTGCGCCCAGCTCTTGCCGCCGTCGGCGGAGACCATGACTTTCTCGATCCGGCCGGTGCCGGAATAGGCGATGCCCGAAATCTCGTGGAGACCGGGCCCCTTCAACGCCATGCCGTGGGACGGATGGGTGATGAAGGATTTCACCTCCTGCAGGAAGTAGAACCGGTAGGCCTTGCCGCTTGGCAGGATCGGCGAATAGGTCCGAGCCTCGTAGTAGCTCATGCCGGGTTGTTCCACGAGCTTGAGCCGCCGCAGGAACTTGACGTTCATGTTGCCCTCGTAGCCGGGCAGCAGCAGGCGCATCGGATAGCCGTTGCCGGGCATGATGCGCTCGCCGTTCTGGTAGAGCGCGATCATGGCGTCATCCAGCGCCTTCTGCATCGGCACGCTGCGGCTCAGATGCGGCGAGTCCGCGCCCTCCGCGATCAGCCATTTCGCGCGTGGATCGACGCCGGTTTCCTCCAGCAGGGTGGAAAGCTTGACCCCGGTCCACTCCGCGCAGGACGCGAGCCCGTGCAGCGCCTGCACGGTTTCCTGCATCGGCTCGGGCGCAAACATCGGAGCGCTGTTGCCGCCGCATTCGACGAACGACACCCGCGAGGTCATGGGATAGCGCGACAGCGTTTCGAGCGTGAACTCCAGCGGCTGCTTCACGAGGCCATGGATCACCAGCCGATGCTTGTCCGGATCGATGGTGGGAATGCCGCCATGATTGATCGTGAAATGCAGCCCGTTCGGTGTGGTGGTTCCCTCGAGAAAATGGTGTGGCGTGCGGGAATGCGAATTGCGCGCCTCGTGATTGGGATTGCTCAGCGTGCGCACCACCTTGGCCTCGAACTTCGACGGCACCTGGTAGAGCGGCGTCGGGTCGCCGACTTCAAGGCTCCACGGACCATCGCTGAGCGGTTCGGCGCCCGCGGCCGCCGACGGACCAATGCCTGCGCCCATCGCGCCGGCGATCACCATGCCGCGCCCCAACAGCGCGCGGCGGTTGATCAACCCGTTTCCCGCAGCAGCTTCCAAAGTCTGACCGCGCACGTCGCGGTCGCCAGACCTCGCCATCCAAGCCTCCCCTGGTTTGAAGGACGTTATCGATCGCCATCGACCGTCCCTTTTTGCTGATCCAACACGGTATCCCGTTCCGATATGGCCGTCTACATCCCGCGAACCTGTCGCTATTCTTGACGCCGTGCGAGCAAATGCCACCCGTCAGGCTGAAAATCACAGCCGATTCGCAGGAGACGCCACTCTTGAACTTCCTGTTTGTGCTGGCAGTCGGGCTCGTCGCGGGCACCCTCAGCGGCATTGTCGGCACCGGCTCGTCGATCATGCTGATGCCGGTTCTGATCTATCAATATGGGCCGAAACAGGCCGTGCCGATCATGGCGATCGCCGCAGTGATGGCCAACCTGTCGCGTATCCTCGCCTGGTGGCGCGAGGTCGACTGGCGCGCCTGCGCCGTCTATTCCGTGACCGCTGTTCCGGCGGCAGCGCTCGGCGCGCGCACCTTGCTGGTGCTGCCGTCGCGCGCGGTCGATATTTCCATCGGCGTATTTCTGATCGCGATGGTGCCGGCGCGACACTTCCTCGCCCGGCACCAATTCAAACTCTCGCTCTGGCATCTTGCGATCGGCGGCGCAGTGATCGGCTACCTCACTGGCATCGTGGTGTCGACCGGCCCCTTGAGCGTGCCGCTGTTTCTGTTTTACGGCCTCACCAAGGGCGCGTTTCTGGCCACCGAGGCCGCAAGCTCGCTCGGAATGTATCTCAGCAAATCCGTGACCTTCCAGCACTTCGGTGCCCTGACGCTCGATATCGCGATGCAAGGCCTGATCGCCGGGTCCTCGCTGATGTTCGGCGCCTTCATCGCCAAGCGGTTTGTCTTGCGGCTGGAGCCGGAGGCGTTTCGGCTGGTGATGGACGCGATCATGCTCGTGGCGGGGGTTGCCACGCTTTGGACGGCATTTTCATAGAATCGGCTGACGGCGTCGGCCGATCTGAACCAACTGCTGCGAATCGCCGACGAAGGGACGCGTCTTGCATCGAATTATAACCGGCCATGGACATTGCAGTGGCCCGGATTCAGTCCCTTTGAACCCAGGAGCATTAGATGAACAGGGAAATTATTGCCGCGGCCGTCCTTGGCGTGATTGCGATCGTGGCACTTCTTGGCAGCTGGTACACGGTCGATCAGACCGAGCGCGCGGTCCTGCTCCGCAACGGCGCCGTCGTCGGCACCGCGCAGCCAGGTCTGGGCTTCAAGATTCCCTTCATCGACAGCGTCGAGAAGATCAGCGTCAGGACCTCGACCTACACGTGGGACAAGATGAATTCCTACTCCTACGATCAGCAGCCGGCGGACCTGAAGATCAGCGTCACCTTGCGCGCCTCGCCGGACAAGGTCGCCGACCTCTACGCCAAATTCGGCCGCCTCGACACCGCGGTCAATCAGGTCGTCAACCCCGTGGTGAACCAGCAGGTCAAGGTGGTGTTCGGCCGCTATACCGCGGTGAAGGCGATCCAGGAACGCGGCGCGCTCAACGGTGCGATCAAGGACGCCATCACCGAGACGCTGAAATATGATCCCATGATTATTATCGAAAGCGTGCAGCTGGAGAATATCGAGTTCAGCGCCAACTATCTGCACTCGATCGAGTAGCGCATGCTGGCGGAGGTCGAGGTGCAGAAGCTGCAGCAGAACGCCGAGCGCGAAAAGGTGCAGGCCCAGATCACCGTCACCCAGGCCAATGCGAAGGCCAACGCCGTTCGCGCCGAGGCGCAGGCAAATGCCGACGCCACGCGGCTGAACGGCGAAGCCAGGGCCTCCAACATCAAGATCACCGGCGAAGCCGAAGCGGCCGCTATCGAAGCCCGCGCCAAGGCGCTCGGCACCAACCCCAACCTCGTCACGCTGGTGCAGGCCGAAAAATGGAACGGCGTGCTGCCGACCACGATGGTGCCGGGCTCGGCGGTGCCATTCGTGTCGGTGAAGTAAGGCTGGACGAAAGCGATGGCGCCGGTGCCGGAGGCGGAGATCTCCGGCATTGCCGCCCCTCATTCCATGCTATGGGAAGGCAATCGGATTCGAATCCGTTGCCAAACCAAGCTCCCCGATGGCCAAATCCGCCCTTTCCTTTGTCTGCCAGAACTGCGGCGCGGCGTATAATCGCTGGCAGGGCAAGTGCGAATCCTGCGGCGAGTGGAACACGCTGGTCGAGGAGGATACTACCGGCGCCACCACGATGCCGGTGTCGATCCGCAGCAAGCGCAAGGGCCGGCTGTTTCAACTTGAAAGCCTGACCGGCAAAAGCACGGAGGCCCCTCGCCTGCCCTCCGGCATGGCCGAACTCGACCGCGTCACCGGCGGCGGTTTTGTGCGCGGCTCGGTGCTGTTGGTCGGCGGCGATCCCGGGATCGGCAAATCGACGCTGCTCACCCAGGCCACCAGCCTGATGGCGCGCGCCGGCCACCGCGCGGTCTATATTTCCGGCGAAGAGGCCGTCGCCCAGGTGCGGCTGCGCGCCGAGCGGCTGGGATTGGCGGATGCGCCGGTGCAGTTGGCCGCGGAAACCTCGGTCGAGGATATTGTTTCGACGCTGTCCGAAGGCGCGGTGCCGCGGTTGATCGTGATCGATTCGATCCAGACGATGTGGACCGACACGGTGGAATCCGCGCCGGGCACGGTGACGCAGGTGCGCGCTTCGGCGCAGGCGTTGATCAGGTTTGCCAAGAAATCAGGTGCTGCGATCATTCTGGTCGGCCACGTCACAAAAGACGGCCAGATCGCCGGCCCCCGCGTCGTCGAGCACATGGTGGACGCGGTGCTGTCATTCGAGGGCGAAGGCTCGCAGCAATTCCGCATCCTGCGCGCGGTGAAAAACCGTTTTGGCCCGACCGATGAGATCGGTGTGTTCGAGATGACGGGCTTGGGGCTTCGCGAGGTCTCCAACCCTTCCGAGCTGTTTTTATCCGAGCGCGATCTCGGCAGTCCGGGCACCGCGGTGTTCGCCGGAATCGAGGGCACCCGCCCGGTGCTGGTGGAATTGCAGGCGCTGGTGGCGCCGACCACGCTCGGCACGCCCCGCCGCGCCGTGGTCGGCTGGGACCCGAGCCGGCTGTCGATGGTGCTGGCGGTGCTGGAGGCCCATTGCGGCGTCAAACTGTCCGGCCATGACGTCTATTTGAACGTCGCGGGCGGCCTGCGCATCCAGGAACCGGCGGCCGATCTTGCCGCCGCCGCCGCCCTGGTGTCGTCGCTGGTCAATGCGCCGTTGCCGACGGATGCGGTGTATTTCGGCGAGATTTCGCTGTCGGGCGCGGTCCGGCCGGTGGCGCAGACCTCGGCCCGGCTGAAGGAAGCGGCCAAACTCGGCTTCGGCCGCGCCGTGCTGCCCGAATCGGCCCGCGGCGAGGTCGGCGGCGACGCCGGCCTCTCCCTCACGACCGTGGGCGGATTGACCAGCCTGGTCGCCGATATCGCCGCGCGCGGTGCGCCGAAAGCCAACCGGGAGAGCTCCGCGACGGAGAAAAATGCCACACCTGCACGATTCCGGCGTCAGGAGGGCTAGCCCGACGTCAGGTCACCGGTCCCCGCCGCCAGGGTCTGAATCAACCCAGTAGATCAGACTCCAGCGGTATCTTTTTGTTGAGTATGATCTTTTTGGAAAACCGGTTTCCACTTTTCCGGATCATGCTCTATACAACCCGCGCACCGGGCTGGATGGCACGATTTCCGGCCTTGCGGGACAACCCGTCTGACCGTCACCTAGGGCGGCACCGACACGCCGATTCGCGGTTTTGAACTTTGATGCGGACCTGACCAGCCGATGCCGATAACGATCCTTGATCTCGTCCTGCTCGCCGTGATGCTGATCTCAGGCCTGCTCGCGATGGTACGCGGCTTCATGCGCGAAATTCTGTCGATCGCAGCGTGGGGCGCGGCCGCGCTGGTCACGCTGTACGCCTTCGGCAAGCTGCTGCCGACCGCCAAGACCTATTTCAACAACGACACGGTGGCGAGCGTGGTGGTTGTGGCCGGCGTCTTCATCGGTACCCTGATCGTGGTCTCCATCGTCACGGTGCGGATCTCCGACATGATCCTGGATTCCCGGATCGGGGCGCTGGACCGCACCCTCGGATTCCTGTTCGGACTGGCCCGCGGCTTGCTTATCGTCGTTGTCGCCTTCCTGTTTTTCAGCTGGCTGGTTCCGGACAAGCAGCGGCCCGATTGGGTAACCAACGCAAAATCCCGGACCGTGCTGGATGGAACCGGGCAATGGCTGATGGCGCTCTTGCCGGACGACCCCGAGAACACCATCTTGAAGAGATTCAAGAAGAATAAACCAGACGATGAGCAGACTGACACCGATCAGGCAGCGCCGCCGTCAGGTGATGGCTACAGCAAGCCTGCCCGCGACAGCCTGAAAAAGCTGATCGAAAAGCCCGCGGGACGTTGATGCTTGGCTAGTTGATACTTGGCTAGTTGATATTTGGCCAAAAGAGAGGCGCGATGGACGAGATAAAGGGCCCTTCCGACGACGCCGAACAACCCGGGCTGAATCTCGGTCCGCTCTATCTCGAAGATACCGACCTTGAAGGCGACACGTTACGCGAGGAATGCGGCGTGTTCGGCATTTTCGGTCATCCCGAGGCCGCGGCGATCACCGCGCTCGGGCTGCACGCCCTTCAGCACCGCGGCCAGGAGGCCGCGGGCATCGTTTCCTTCGACGGCGCCCGGTTTCATTCCGAGCGCCGCCTCGGCCTCGTCGGCGACACCTTCTCCCGCCGCGAGGTGATCGAGCGCCTCCCCGGCAATGCCGCTGTCGGCCACGTCCGCTACTCCACCACCGGCGAGACCATCCTGCGCAACGTGCAACCGCTTTTCGCCGAGCTCAATGCCGGCGGATTTGCGGTCGGCCATAATGGTAACTTGACCAACGGGCTGACCCTGCGCCGCGACCTGGTGCGGGGTGGCGCCATGATGCAATCCACCACCGATACCGAAGTGATCCTGCATCTGGTCGCGCAATCCAAACGCAACCGTTTCATCGACCGCTTCATCGAGGCGCTGCGCGCGATCGAAGGCGCCTACTCGCTGGTGTCGCTGACCAACAAGAAGCTGATCGGCGCGCGCGACCCGCTCGGCATCCGCCCGCTGGTGCTGGGCGAACTCGACGGCTGTCCGATTCTGGCGTCGGAGACCTGCGCGCTCGATATCATCGGCGCGAAATATGTCCGCGACGTCGAGCCGGGCGAGATCATCGTGTTCGACGAGCGCGGCGCGCAAAGCCACAAGCCGTTTCCGCCGAAGCCGCCGCGGCCCTGCATCTTCGAATACATCTATTTCTCGCGGCCGGATTCGATCGTCGGCGGCCGAAGCGTGTACGAAGTCCGCAAGGCGTTCGGCGCCCAGCTCGCGCGCGAAAGCCATGTCGAGATCGACGTGGTGGTGCCGGTGCCAGATTCCGGCGTGCCGGCCGCACTCGGCTACTCCAGGGAATCCGGGGTGCCGTTCGAACTCGGCATCATCCGAAACCACTATGTCGGCCGCACCTTCATCCAGCCGACCCAGAGCGTGCGCGAGCTCGGCGTGCGCATGAAGCATTCGGCCAATCGCGCCGCGATCGAAGGCAAGCGCATCATCCTGATCGACGACTCGCTGGTGCGCGGCACCACGTCGAAAAAGATCGTCCGCATGATGCGCGACGCCGGCGCCAGCGAAGTCCACTTCCGCCTCGCTTCGCCGCCGATCATCCACCCGGATTATTACGGCATCGACCTGCCGGATCGCGGCGGTTTGCTGGCTGCGACGCATAGCCTTGAAGAGATGCGGGAAATCATCGGCGCCGATTCCCTCGCCTTCCTGTCGATCGACGGCATGTATCGCGCCATGGGCGAGCCCGGCCGCGATCCCGCCAATCCGAAATTCTCCGATCATTGTTTCACGGGCGCCTATCCGACGCATCTCACCGACCAGACCCAGGTCGAGCCGCAGCCGCGGCAATTGTCGCTATTGGCGGAAGCGAGCTGACGCGAGGCGCGAGATGCAGCCGTTCATCGCAATTCTCTGTGGAGTGTTTCTGGTCGGATTCATCGACTTTGCTTTCAGGCAGGGCATGAAGGTGACACCCGACGGCTCGAGGAACGGAACCAATAGCGACAACATGCTGCCAGGCGGCGGCAGCTAAAGCTTAACAAGCAAGAAATTTCCGTCATGGCCGGGCTTGTCCCGGCCATCCACGTCTGTAAAACCCGCCGCAAAGTCGTGGATGCCCGGGACAAGCCCAGGCATGACGGAGAGAACTATTGCCATGACCCTGCCCCTCGCCTCCCGTATCGCTCTCGTCACCGGCGCCTCACGCGGCATCGGCTATGCCACCGCGCGCGCGCTGGCCAAGGCAGGCGCGCATGTGGTTGCGGTGGCGCGCACGCAAGGCGGCCTTGAGGAACTCGACGACGAGATCCGAAAAGACGGCGGCAACGCCACTCTGGTGCCGCTCAACCTCACTGATTCCGACGGCATCGCACGGCTCGGCGCGGCGCTGCACGAACGTCACGGCAAGCTCGACATCCTCGTCGGCAATGCCGGCGTCGCCGGCCCCTCCTCGCCGCTCGGCCATATCGAGCTGAAGCCGTGGAACGAGGTGATGGCGATCAACGTGTCGGCAAACTTTCAATTGATCCGCTGCATGGAGCCGCTGTTGAAGAAGTCCGATGCCGGCCGCGCCGTGTTCATCACCTCAGGCGCCTCCAACAAGGCATTGGCCTATCTCGGCCCCTACGCGGCCTCCAAGGCCGCGCTTGAGACGCTGGCGCGGGTATGGGCCAATGAGACCGCCTCGACGGCGCTTCGCGTCAACCTGTTCAGCCCCGGCCCGATCCGCACCCGCATGCGCGCCACGGTATTTCCCGGCGAGGATCCGCTGACGCTGGATACGCCGCAACAGGCCGCGGAATTCATCGTACCGATGTGCCTGCCGTCATGGAACGAGACCGGGAAGTTCTACGACTATCCGACGCGCACGCTGATGAGCTTTCGCGCGCCGGGGTAGTTGCAAGCTCTGGATCGTGTCCCAGACGCTGCGCAGCGCATAGCGCACCGCTATGCGCTGCGCAGCATCCGGGCACGTCGAAGCGCAATTGACTCCCGAACCTCCCCGCGATTGACTGCGCCTCAATCAAAAAACACCAAGAAAATGCACGGGAGAACTCCATGATGACGACCAAGGCCCGCGGCCATTTATGGCGTATCGCGGCTCTGTCCAAAATCGCTGTCATCTGCATCGCCACGGCCATTCTGCTCAGCGCACCGCGGCCAGCGAATGCCGGCGAGATTCCGAGGTTTGCCGTTGAGCCGTCCTGGCCCAAGCCGCTGCCGAACAACTGGATCCTCGGCCAGGTCGGCGGCATCACCGTCGATTGGCAGGGACATGTCTGGCTGATCCACCGGCCGCGCTCGCTGACCGACGACGAGAGGGGTGCCGTATTGTCGCCGCCGCGCTCGAAGTGCTGCGTCCCGGCGCCGCCGGTCCTGGAATTCGACGCCGACGGCAATCTCCTGCGCGCCTGGGGCGGCCCGGGCGAGGGCTATGAATGGGTCGGGCGCGAACACGGCATCGAGGTCGACGAGCGGGGTTTCGTGTGGATCGGCGGCAATGCCGACAACGACAACGCCATCCTGAAATTCACGCTCGACGGCCAATTCGTCATGCAGATCGGCAAGATCGCGCCGAGCAAGGGAAGCAACGACACCACCCAGCTCGGCAAGCCCGCCGAAACCGCGATCGACAAGGACGCAGGCGAAATCTATGTCGCCGACGGCTATGGCAACCACCGCGTCATCGTGTTCGACGCCACGTCAGGCGCCTACAAGCGGCACTGGGGTGCCTATGGCAACCCGCCGAACGACGACAAGCAACCGCCCTACGATCCCAAGGCACCGGTATCGCAGCAATTCGCCAATCCCGTGCACTGCGTGAAGATCGCGCATGACGGGCTGGTCTATGTCTGCGACCGCATCAACAATCGCATCCAGGCGTTCCGGAAGGATGGCACTTTCGTAAAGGAGTGGTTCTACGAAAAGAACACGCTCGGCAACGGCGCGGTGTGGGATCTCGCGATCTGGCCGGATCCGAAGCAGAGCTATCTCCTGAGCGCCGACGGCGAGAACAATGAGATCCGGATCATCAACCGCGCGGACGGCACGATCGTCGGCAGCTTCGGGCGGGGCGGCCGCAACGCCGGGCAATTTCACTGGGTCCATGCCATGGCGGTCGACGCCAAAGGCAACGTCTACACCGCCGAGGTCGACAACGGAAAGCGCATCCAGAAATTCCGGCTGACCTCGGACGCGTTACGCTGAGCGCTGCACGCTCGCCAGCGTGCGAACGGCGATCACAAGCGCCAGCAGCAACAGCGCCGTCGCCAGCAGGAACGGCGCGCCCGGCAAGTTCAGCGGCGCCTGCGCGCCGATGAAATAGGCGAATATCAGGGTAAACAGAAACGGTCCCAGCAGCTGGGACACGCTCTGCACGCTCGCCGTGGCGCCCTGCAACTGGCCCTGTCGCTCCGGCGTGACCCGTTGTGTCGTGAGCGCCTGCAGCGCCGCCCCCGACACCCCCCACAACGCCATCACGGGAATGCCGAGCCAGAACAGCGGGCCGCTCGGCGCCGCGCCGAAAATCAGAAAGCCGGCGGCGCCGCAGCCAAGCCCGAACAATAGCGCCCGGCGTTCGCCGAAACGCCGGACGATCGGCCCGATCGCCGCGCCCTGCACAGCCATCGCGCAGACGCCGACCATCGCCAGCGTCAGCCCGACGGTGGTCGCATCCCAGCCATATCGATAGGTTGCGTAAAGCACGAAGGTTGAGGGCAGCACCACATGGGCGAGCTGGGCAAAGAAATTCACCACCGACAGACCGGCCAGAACCCGGTCGGAGCGCAACAAATGCAGCGCGCCAAGCGGATTTGCGCTTTTCCAGCGGAATGGGGAGCGGCGATCGTGCGGCAGCGACTCCGGAAGGATCAGCAGGCCGTAGAGCGTATTGGCGAAGCTCAAACCCGCCGCCGCCCAGAACGGCAACCGGGGATCGATGCCGCCGAGTAGTCCGCCGATCGCCGGCCCCAGGATGAAACCGGCGCCGAACGCGACGCCGATCTTGCCGAACACCGCGGCGCGCCGTTCCGGCGGCGTCATGTCCGCGATGTAGGCGAAGGCGGTTGAAACACTCGCCGAGGTGATGCCCGAAATCACCCGGCCGACGAAAAGCCAGATGAGGGACGGCGCCAGCGCCATCAGGACATAGTCCAGAGCGAGTCCAAAGTTCGACAGCAGCACCACCGGCCGCCGCCCGAACCGGTCCGATAGGCCGCCGAGGATCGGCGAGAATAAAAACTGCATCAGGGCCCATGCCGTGCCGAACAGGCCGAAGATGCGCGCCGCGCTCGCGGTGTCGTTGTCGACGAAGCTTTCCACAAGCTTGGGCAGGATCGGCATGATCAGGCCAAGCGCGAACATGTCGAGCAGGATGGTGACGAAGATGAAAGCCACCGCGGCGCCGCGCCCCGGTGCGCTTACCAATGGCGCCCCGATGATACTCGCGGGCGGTTCGTCGACCATGATTTACGCTTGCGTTTGCGGGCGGAAGGACTGCTACCGGGCCCAGATTAACGCACGCACCGGCGTCGATAGCAATGCAGAGCAGCCGCAGGTTCCGGGGGGGCAGGTGCCCGCCTAGAACTCCAGTTCACGCGTGACGACTATCGTTCAGTTGGCCTCTGACGGAAGCCCGCCGCCCGATTATCGGCTAGTCGCCGTTAACCGCGATCGCAACTGACGTCGGGTTTGCTGCCTGCTGCACAGCATTGAGCCGGTACACTGCAAACAAATGGGCAAATCCAAAACCGACGATCAAAGCGGCCAACAGAACACGCTGAAGCATATATCTACTCCGTACCATCGGCTTTAATTTCCCTTCAGCCTCGACGCATCCCGGCGCCCAAGACGGTCAAGGCCTGATCATCTTGAAGGAGGTGCCGATACCGGTGCAGCTCACGAGTGGCGAGGCACGCTCGCGATTGATGCAACGCCTCCAGCAGCGCTGCCAACAGCCGAGCAGGCACTGCTGGGCGCGCATACATTGGAGCAATTTGACTATTTAATTTTTGAGTGGCAGCCGCCACCAATTTTGCAAGCGAGTGCATTCGGTATCCCTCGACAAGCGCCGTCACGACTGCAACACTGAGACGATTGCAAGCACGACACTTCCGTGCGCGCTCCCACCGCCCCCTAGAAGACATTAAAACCATTCTTCGAGTGTGAAGGGAACGACGATCAAGAACGCTAACGATAAGAGAAGGCCAACTGCACAAAAACGAACTACTTCGGCAAACGGACTGCTTTCGTAGACGTTTGCGCTCTTGGACGAGGTAGTCATGTGGCCTTCCTGGTTAACTTGAGTTACGCCGCGATGACTTACTCGGCGAACGAGACACTTCTCCCAAGCAATGCAACGCTGGCGTCGACATCCGCAAACCTACCCACCGTCGGATCTTGAATCTTGGACAGTGGCGACAGCAGCTAGTCGAGAGACGCCATCACAGGGTCTTGAATAATCACGGAGTCTTTGTAGAAGGCTGCCGCAAATTTTCGACATTCCACTCGCGGGCCAATTCCTAATTCACGGCGGCTTGTCGGATCTCCATAGGCGTGGCGCCGTAGAGCCGTCGAAAGCAGCGGTTAAAATACGAAAGGTCACCAAAGCCAACGTCGTAGGCAATCGTACTCACCTGCCTTTGCACGGACTGAGGCTCGCAGAGCATGCGGTAGGCGCGTGCGAGGCGCCGCCCGAGCAAAAAGGCGGAAAACGTGGTGCCATCGCTCTCGAACAGTCTTTGTAGATAGCGCGGCGTCACTCCGAGATGCGACGCGACGCTGCCGATCGAAATATCCCGACAGCTAACATTTTCCATAATATGGATCTTTGCTGCTCTCAATCGGGCAGCCCCCATCCCGCGCCTTTTTGCGACGTCTGCGGCTTCGCGAGTCGCTCCGAGCGTGAGCGCCACTAAATCGTGCAGGTGGGTCGCAACATGATGTCGAAGAGCCGGCGTCGCCAACGCATGATCGTCACCCAGCAACGTGTTCGCGTAACTTGTCAGAAGCTTAAGCGCGGCCGTATTTCGGGGAATTTGGTGCATGATTGCATCATCGACATCAACGACCATCGACGACAACGTCGCGTATGGAATTCGAATCGCGATAGATTCGCCGAAAGAACGCCGGTCGAACACGATGGTCTCCCCGCTGCTGATTAACACCGCGTCATTCTCGCAGAGCGCGACCTCATGGCCGCGCGCAGAAACGGTAACGTTACCTGTCTGATTCACAAGGAGTGAAAGATCGTCGTTGCCGTCTGCGATCATCTCACGCGTTCGCACTATTCGGGCGGCCGTAAATCTCCCCGACACCAGTTGCAGTCCCGGCAGAACACGTGAAGCCACAGCTGCCTCGAACGAGGCGTCGTCACTAGGCTCAATGGCAGCCCTAAGCACCGTGTGGCCGTAATGCTCGCGCCACTTGGCAACCCGGTTGTCTTCTGAAAAATCGGCTGTCGAGAATCGAACTGTCGCGGAGCTGTCTGGATCGGTCATCCGGGTTGCTTCCTATAGGGGCCGGTCATGATTGCGGCGATATCAGCCATCATTCCGCGATTTGTCGGCCGCTCAGGCCGATCCGGCGTTGATAGATCACAGCGGAATTCGCCGCTTCCATCGATCGGGGGACACCTGTTTTTTGTTGCAACGCAACGATAAAAATAAGTCGAATACGGGTTCTGAGGTGATCGGCCTGATGGCGGAAGTGGTTCAGAGCCACTGTCTCGGCGCTGCTAAGGACGATTTATGCGCCCATCATCGTCGCCGGTGGGCCAAGCAAATGAGCCCACGATTTCTGGATCGAAGGCCGCCCGACCAAGCAGAGCCTGATCATGCATGATTGAACGAAAGCGGCCTTGGCGAAGTCATGCTGGCCCAACGTCGCAAGAACTCGCAACGTCAGCAATGACACCGACGGGACTTCGCCACCGACGGCTCAACTGCGCTTCGCACAACGCGGTTCCCAGCCCGCGGTGCGACGTCAAAACGCGACGCGCACCCCGCCCCTTGCGGTGACGATGCGGCTCTGGTCGGACATCGTCATGCCCTCGACCGCGCCGAACACCGCGACGTTCCCGCGGGTGTGGTAGTCGAAGCCGGCGCCGAGCACTGCGCCGATGGCGGAGCCGGCGCCCGGTGTCACGAAGGCGAGGTTTTGGCCGAGCAGCACGGCATTGACGGCGGTGTCCCCCACCCGCTGCAGCGCGATCACGCCGCCATGCGCGTTGGTCTTGAGGGTGTGGTCACCGCCGAAGAAAGTCGTCACCCTCGAGATGTCGAGTTCGCCGCGCTCCTCGAGGTCCTGCAGCGTGCGGCTGCCGATCGTCAGGCGCTGCGCCGATCCGGTTTCGCTGTAACCGTCGAACACGCCCGCGACATAGCGCAGCCGCGCCGTCGGCGTCAGCACGTAGCCGTTGCCGACGTCGTAACGAAAGCCATAGGCGATCTCCGGGCTGACGAACCAGCCGTTGTAATTCGCGCTCGCCGTCTCCGTACCGCCCGCCGCGAGGTTGTTGAGCACAAGCCGCTTCGACCTGTTGGAAGCGTTGCCGCCCTGCAGCGTGAAGTCGAAGAACTGCGAAGCCCATTCGAAGCGGCTATAGCCGCCGACGAACACGTAGTCGGTGTTCACCGTTTGCGAATTCAGATCGACCGAAAGTCCGCCGGAGCCGCCGCCGATGAACGCGCCGACCAGCCAGTCCGGTCGCACCCTGCGGTCGATGCCGATGGCACCGGCCCAGGCCGTCGAGGTGGAACGCAGCGTCGTATCCGTCGCATCCTGGGTGCGCTGGCCGCCAAAACTGTTCGCCCATACCGTGATCGGCGCGGGGCTGAGCCAGTTGGTATCCCTCACCGGACCCTTGGCGAAGGGCCCGCCAGTGTCACTCTCCGGCGCGTAGCTCATCGCCATCATTGCGCCGCTCGCTGACGGAGAGGCGCCGTTGAGCCGGCCCTGCACCAGCGACGAGACCCCGCCGGTGAAATCCATCAAGGTGCGGTCGGTTTGCGCCAGTGCGGTTGGATCGAGGGTAGCGAGCTGCATCCCGGCCTGCGCCGCCGGACCGGTGAAGCCGCCGCCGGAGAAGTTGGTGGTCAGCGTGCCGGTGAAGTTGATGAAGGTCGGCAGCACGAGGGTCGTGAGCGATGACACCTTGCTGCTCGGCGCGACGACGGATGCATTGACGACGTCAGCGCCGCCGCCCATGTCGACCACGCCGACGATCCGCGAGCCCGGCAACAGCGTCAGCGTATCGGCGGCGTTCGACAGCTTGATCGCGGTGCCGCCAGTGCCGATGATGGTGCCGGAATTGGTGATGGTGCTGCCGACGCCCAAGGCGTTGTCGACCCTGATGCCCGTGCTCCCCGAAATCGTGCCGGAATTGGTCACGTTGGCGGCGTTGGCGGCGAAAATGCCAATGCCATCCGGGCCTGTCGCCTTGATCAGACCGGAGTTGACGACGGAGGCGTTCGTGGTGTTGGTGCCCTCAAACACGCCGGAGATCGTGCCCGAATTGGTAACCGTGACAGTGCCGCTGGCGCCAATGCCGACCACGCCGCCAATGATGCTGCCGGAGTTGGTTCCTGTCACATCGCCGTTGCTGAGAATGCCGTCTCCCCCACCCAGGATTGTGCCTGTGTTGTCCACCTTGACTCCAGCGCTGCCTACCACGCCAAAGAACCCGGCCGAGATCGTGCCGGAGTTTCTCACCGTGGCAGTGCCGTTGGTGGAAATGCCAAAACCGTTCGAGCCGGTCGCGGAAATAATGCCGGAATTGATCACATCGGCTGCGCCGCTGGCGAAGATGCCAAGGCCGTTCGCGCCCGTGGCAGAAATAGTGCCCGAATTGGCAATCGTGACAGTGCCGCCAGCGTTAATGCCGGCCACGCCGCCAATGATGCCGCCGGAGTTGGTTCCTGTCACATTGCCATTGCTGACAATGCCGAATCGCCCGCCCAGGATGGTACCGGTGCTGTCTACGTTGACCGCAGCGAAGCCTTGCACGCCAAAGAACCCGGCCGAGATCGTGCCGGAATTCGCGGTTATGTTGACGGCAGCAGTACCAAGAATACCGATGCCGCCCGCGCCCGCTGCTTGTATCGTGCCGGAATTACCGGTGACGTTGACGGTGTTGGCGCTGATGGCAATGCCATTGGCGCCGTTTGCTTGTATCACCCCGGCGCTGGAATTGCTCACCGTGACGGTGCCGTTGAGGGCGGAAATGCCGGTGCCATTTGCACCCGTGGCGGTAATGGCGCCGCTATTGAATACGACGCCTCCGCCGTCCTGGAACAAGATTCCGTGTGTACCGCCCGTGACGGTGCCGGCATTGGACACGGTAGCCGGATCCTGATTAGTCAGACCGAAGTCCTGGAGAAAGATACCATCGATCCCTCCGGTGATCGTGCCGCTGCTCATGTTCGTCACGGCGCCGTTGGCGAGATTAACGCCGGCGTCGTGTCCTGAGATCGTCCCGGAATTGAAGACGTCGCCAACACTACTGCCAAAGACGCCGATTGCGCCCGTTCCGGAAATGGCACCGAAATTGTTGACTGTTCCAACAAGAAAAACGACACCATTGTCCGTTCCTGTCACCGACGCGCCGGGCTGGACGTCGGACCCAACGTTGATGGTATTGCCTTTGTCGTTGATGGTACCGTAGCCGTTGGTGCCGTTTTGATTGAAGACCGTGCCACTGCAGGTGACGATCGCGTTGTTGACCGG
Organism: Bradyrhizobium sp.; assembly: GCF_004799445.1. Lineage (GTDB taxonomy): Bacteria > Pseudomonadota > Alphaproteobacteria > Rhizobiales > Xanthobacteraceae > Bradyrhizobium. The sequence goes on along the minus strand of NZ_SSNA01000055.1, from coordinate 128,038 downwards.
TGAGGCCGGCGTGCACTGGGCCTCTGCCCGATCGACTATCGCGAACGACGCAATCACCAGTGCCAACGCAAATATTTGTGCCAGGCAGCGTCGTGCAAATTCACGGTGCGCAAGAATATTCAGAGCAGCCCAGTTCATTTCCATTCCCCAGTCAGACCTTGTCGATACGCCAGAGCTGCGCTTCGACGCGTTCACCGAAGCTGCGCAGACACGGCCGCCTCCGCCGAACACGGGAGGCTGCGACGCGCGCGCAGCGGCGCCAGATTCGTTCTGCACAAACCCTAGACGTCACGATGATGTGAGGCTTGGATGGAGGCGACGACGACTTGGACCAAAGTGAACCGGTTAGCTATTGTCGGTGGCTGGTGCAATTTTGCGACACCAAGCAGAGCCGTCTGGCCTAGATCGACTCAACCGTTGTCATTCCGAAGGCGTCAACCCGGCGCCGATGGCGCAGACCCACAATCCATGCACGACGCCTCGGATCGGTCATGACGGGAACGGGATACAGGGCAATGCTGCAACGATCTTCCAGTCAGGGCATGTCGCCCTGGCCCCAAACATCATGCCGTGCCGCCACCGGCTGGGGCAGGATCGATCGATGATCGGTAGACTTCCTTCTTGCGCTCGTCCCTGACGCGTATCCAGCTGCCGCTATTGCGCAGTTCGGCTCGCGAAACGAGAAGATGTCGCGCCAGTTCGTCAGCGGCCGCAGTGGCGCTGGCGGGGTACTCGAACAACATTCCTCCCGGATCCAGAACAACATAGTGATCGAAGAAGAGATCGAAGAAGAAACGAGGCATACTCTGTTCACCATAAACAGCGGACTCAGCTGAAGATAGAATGCCGCATCGATGACAATCGGTTCACGGACGAAACCCTGTCTATACCTGCACGCGACACGGTCCGCGTCCTCCCAACGCAGGAGACCGCGACGCGCACGCTGCGGCGAACTTCGCCGCAAACCTTAAAGCGCGGCGATGGTACGACGCTTGGGCAGCAGCGACCGCGCCTTGGACCACAATGAACCTCGACCGATTATCCGCGGCCGGTGTCAATTGATGGCACTCGCTAGCCGATCAGCGGAGACGCAAATCCCCCAACGATCTTGACAAGATCGGCCTGGCGACCGGTGCCGGTTTTCACAAACAAACGGCCGAGATGCGACTTGATCGTGCTTTCCGCAACGCCGAGGGCCGCCGCGGTTTCGGGAACTCCGCCGACCTCAACGATGGCGAGCAGCACGCGCAGCTCGGTCGGGGTCAGATTGTACGCGCGCGCGATGATTTCCGGAGCAGAAGGGGTTTCCGTTGCCACCTTGCGAATGAACAAAGCCGCGGTTGCAGAGTAAGCGATCCCGGCAAGGCGGCGGGCCCCGGACGTCAGCGGCAGCACATGCACGACATAATGCGAGCCATCCTGCGCCATCAGTGGCAAGGCAATACCCTGAGTTCCGATTGCCGCATCGCCGCTGCCGGCGGCTGCAAACAGCTCACGAAACGTCTGGTCGATCTCCGTATCGCGCGCGACGATCCGCCCCGCGATCGCTGACAGGAAATCGCCGGCGTCGAGAATGACGTGACAGGCGATGTTTGCATGGACGATGCGCCCAACCGCATCGACAAGGCACATCCCCGCGCTAAGGCCATCGAGCGTGTCCGCGAGGCTCGCAGCCTCCGCGGACTTAAGATCGATCAATCTGCTGACCAGCACCGCCCGGCGAATGTGCGGAACGATGAGGCGCATGCGGCGGCGCGTTTCATCGTCGACAATACCGTCGCGTTCGTGGCGAAACACCCCGAACAGTGCCGCGCTGGTTACCGATTTATCGAGCACCGCCGATACGAAATCCACCAGGCATTGTGGGTGGGCCCACTCCTTATAAAACCGCGTGTCCAGGAACTCGGGGTAAGGCATGAGATCCGCTACTGCGATCGGTTGCCCGACATCAGCGAAGTAATGGCCGGTCGTGGAAGGGTCGAGTTTTACATATTTGTCGAAATAGAGTTGTCGATAGTACGGGTCAGTGCCGGACTCGTAATAGACATTGCCGTTCCCGGCGATTGGGCTCTTGGAAAAGATTGCCGCCGCCGAGCCGCCGACGAAGCGCCCGGCCTTGCCGACAACGTCACTCCACAGCGAGGGATCCAGCGCTGCATCATAGATCTCCCCGATGAGTTCAGAGAGCTGCTCAGCCTGATCCATGGTCATCCTCGAAGACGGACACCCGCACCGGCGGTTGTCGATATATTTGCCCGCTTGCGAAATCTGAAATCGCAGCAGCCCCCGCCTTCCATGATCGTCTGACTTCGGGACAGTTCGAATTCACCGTTGAAGCCCACCACCATGGCGTGGTCCCGATTGCAATGGACGCGAAAGCCAAGGTCAGTGAGACCCAGCTCTTTGTAGAACTCGGCGTATCGACAGCGAGTCACATTGAAATCAAGATAATCTTCAGACTCACCGACAATCTCGACATCCATACTGCCGCCACCTGCCCAAAGTTCTTGGGCCACCTTTCGCAGTGACGCAGTCGTTCGCCCGTAGGTTGCAGCCCATCTTGCACCGTCCTCGGCGGCGAGCTTGCGAATTGTCTCGTCAACGACCTCGCGCGTTGCGCTTTCGCCGAATTTATCCCGCAACGCCTGAATGAATGGGATGAGCACACGCCCTTCGATCTTGCGGCGCTGTAAGTGACTGATGGCAACTTCGTTCGTGTCAACCATGGCCGCTGGTCCATTAAATGGTCCTGTCGTTGTTCCTTGCAGCCAAAGCGAGCATGGATCAAATCATTTCTTCTGTCGGGTTGACTTAGTTTTTCTATGCCAGGAAGATGCACGCATCGAAGCAATGGCTGTCTGCACGATGAGCTATCGGCTTCCTCCCCTTAACGGCCTCCGTGCGTTCGAGGCGTCAGCACGCCACTTGAGTTTTAAGCGGGCAGCCGACGAACTATGTGTGACTCCCGGAGCCGTCAGCCAGCAGGTCAAGAGCCTCGAAGCGAGCCTGGGTGTGCAGCTCTTTCGACGATTCCACCGCGGCTTCCTGCTCACGGCAGCGGGTGAAAACTACTTGCCTTCGATAAGCGTGGCCTTCCACACAATCGCCGACGCGACGGAAGGCGTGGCGCCTGCGCTCAAAGGACGTAAACTGCGCGTGGGCGTCTCACCTACGCTGTCGGAGCAAAGCCATCCAGCGATAGAGAATTTGCGGCGATCTGGAGAATGGTCCCGCACCAAGCTCGTCGCCACGGACGACTTGTGCGAACTGATCGACGGAAAAGTCGACGCATTGCTCCGCACATCCCTGCAATCGCCACCGGGCCTGCACATTGATCGCATCGAGTTGCGAACGTCCACAGGAGCCCTTCTGCCAACGACGCTCGTTACGCTACCTGGACTGGCCGGGAGCACCGGGCACTCGTCAAGTTTCTCAGGAGTGTCTGACCGAGCCCTCGTTGGTTTTGCCTTTGACTGCTTCTGGCATATCGCGTCATTTCGCTGCAAAACTTAGGCAGCTATCGGACCCAAGGCGGAGTCCGGCAAAGCATCCATGGGCGCGTTTTATGATGGGTTCACGCCCTAGGACAGAAGCGGCGGTGGGTTGGACCAAAACGAACTACTGCACTTCTGCGTGTGCCAAAGGCATACGCGTTACCCGCGATCTGGATAAGCCCAACACGCACCAGCCGCGACCACCGCGCAGTCTCGATCAAACCCGGTCTGCGGCCGCCGTCTCTCAAAACGGCAACGTTCCAGACGTCTGCCGGAGACTAACGATAGATTTGCCCGTTAAATGCCAAATCGGGAGTTTGGAGACCATCTACAGGCAGCTCACGACGGCCGCCTGCGCTTGTGGGCGAACGGATTGGCCTTCTCGCGCAGCGAAATCCGCACCGGCGTGCCCGGAAGCTCGAAAAATTCACGCAGGGAGTTGACGAGATAGCGCAGATAGGATTGCGGCACGGCGTCCGCGCGCGAGCAGAACAGGATGAAACTCGGCGGCCGTGCCTTGGCCTGCGTGATGTAGTTCAGCTTCAGCCGGCGGCCCGAGACCGCGGGCGGCGGGTTGGCGTCCACCGCCTGCTCGAACCAGCGATTAAGCGAAGCCGTCGGCACCCGCCGATTCCACACGGCGTAAGCCTCCTCGATCGCGCTCATCAGCCGGTCGATGCCCTCGCCCATCAGGCCGGACACCGCGACGATCGGCATGCCCTTGACTTGCGGCAACAGATGATCGGCGTCGGTGCGCAACGCCGAAATCAGGCTTGATTGGCGTCCCATCAAGTCCCATTTGTTGACCGCGATCACCAGGGCGCGGCCCTCGCGCTCGATCAGGTCGGCGATGCGCAGGTCCTGTTCCTCGAACCTGTTCTGCGCGTCCATCATCAGCACCACGACTTCGGCGAAGCGAACCGCGCGCAGCGCGTCCGCCACCGAAAGCTTCTCCAGCTTCTCCTCGATCCGCGAGCGCCGCCGCAGGCCCGCGGTATCGAACACCCTAAAATCGCGGCCCTTCCAGTTGATTTCAACGGAGATGGAATCGCGCGTGGTGCCGGCCTCGGCGCTGGTCAACAGCCGCTCCTCGCCGAGCAGGTGATTGATCAACGTGGACTTGCCGGCGTTGGGGCGGCCGACAATGGCAACCCTGATCGGGCGTTTGGAAATGTCCTCATCCGGATCGATGACGTCGTCATCGTCGAATTCCGCGTCTTCGTCCGCGGGCTCCGGCATCAGGACGCGCAGCGCATCGTAGAGATCGCTGAGGCCCTCGCCATGCTCGGCCGAGATCTGGATCGGTTCGCCCAGGCCGAGAGCGTAAGATTCCATCGCACCGGCATCGCCCTGCTTGCCCTCGCTCTTGTTGGCGACCAGAACCACCGGCTTGTTGGCGCGGCGCGCGAAATCGGCAAAGGCGCGATCGTTCGGCGTCAGCCCGGCGCGCGCGTCGATCACGAACATCAGGGCGTCGGCGAGGCCAATGGCGGCTTCGGTCTGTTCCTGCATTCGCGCGGTCAGCGAGCCCTTGGCGCCCTCATCGAGGCCAGCGGTATCGATCACGGCGAATTCGAGATCGCCAAGGCGCGCCGCGCCTTCGCGGCGGTCGCGGGTAACGCCGGGTTCGTCGTCGACCAGCGCAAGCTTCTGCCCGACCAGCCGATTGAACAGCGTCGATTTTCCGACGTTAGGCCGGCCGATGATGGCGATCGTAAAGGGCATAAGCGATCCATGCGCGCGGGTAATCTATTAGAACATCTTCGGCAACGTCTGTTCTGATTCAATCAGACCAGACGCTGCCGTCTTGGGCCGTTGACGCGCTTTCTTCACGCGAACCGGTACCACACCCGGATCAAGTCCGGGGGCATGCTTCGCTCGAAAACGCTCTCACGACAAACCGCACCCGACTTTGCCGGAAAATGCGCCGTAGGACGCGCGTATCGATGAGACGGGAAGCCCGAAATCAGCGCTGGAAGGTGCCGCCCGGCAGCGGCGCCGGGAATGGCGCGGCCGATTGCTGAGTCGGTTGGGCCTGCTGCGCCGGTTGCGCATCGGCCGGCTGGTCGGACGGCGGCGCGGTGGTGCGCTGGCGGACAATCTTCTTGGGCTTGGGAGCCGGGGGCACTGCCGCGGTACCATCCTCATCCGGCGTTGCGGCGGGGTCCGTGCCGGCCGTGTCGGGTTGCTTGCTCTTGGATTTGGCTGATCGTTTCGGCTTGGCCTCCTGCGGAGGTGGCGGCGCGGCGGCGGCCGCCGCCGCCTGGGCATTCTGCTGGTCGATTTCCTGCTGCGAAGCCCCTTTGTAAAGTGACTTGGGTACGCCTTGCTCCAGACCCGGCACGCCATCGGGGAAAACCGGCTTGCGTTCGCCCGGCAGCTTCTTCTTGGTGTCGAGCCAATCGAGCATATCCATCGGATCCCAGCTGCTGATGCCGCTCGAGCAGCCTGCCATCACGCCCGAGAGCGCGATGAGGACGAAAGCCGCGATCAGACGTTGCGGACGGCGCATGGTCGATTTCTCGTTCAACTCGTTTTCCTGCCGTCAGCTCTTCGCGACCGGTGGAAGCAACGCCTGCAGCGATTCGGCGCGCGAACGCAGGCCCGACGGTGTCTCGCCATCATTGGCAATCATATCCAGCCACTGCCGCGCCGCTGTCGTGTCATTGGCGCGCCAGGCCGACAGCGCCAGCAATTCACGCGCGGTATGGCGAAAGGTCGCCTCCGGCCCGGTCGAGGTCTCAAGGCGCTGGAGTATGTTGGGATAGCTCGCCGTCTCCAACAGCAAGCCGGCGGCGCGGATCCTGGCGAGATCCTGCTCCACCGCTCCGACGCTGCGATCGGCCGAGATGTCGTCATAGATCTTGGCCCCGGCCTGCGGATCCCGCGTCGCGACTTCCGCCGCCGCACGGAACCGCGCCAGCATGCGATAGCCGGACGGCGCGGTCGCGGCCAGCTTGTTGAAGGCCGCTTCGGCCTCGGCAGGCTTGTTCTGCTCGGCAAGGTCAACCGCGGCGTCGAAGGCGCTGCCGGCCTCGGCCGCCTTCTTGGCCTCCAAATACTGATAACCGCGCCAGCCGCCCACCGAGGCGATGATCAGCAGCGCGCCCGCGACGATATAGATCGAATACTGGTCCCACAGCCGCTTGAGCTGGTCGCGGCGGACCTCCTCGTCGACTTCGTCAAATAATTCAGTCACTTACAGATATCCCATCCCCAATAGGCCGCGCCTCAATCCGGCGTTGCCACAAACCTGATCCCCGCGTGGCGGCGGCGATATCCTAGCGATATGGCGGTGGCAAGGCAAAGCTAGCCCCGTCAGAGCGTTAACGCTGCCGCGCAGCGGTTCCCCGCGGTGCCCCCGGACAGCCTTGCTACCGTGCCGCGACCCTCAGGCAGCGCTTATCCTGCCTGTGGGCGCGACCGGTCCGCCGCAGTGTGCCGGTCAGCCCTTCGCCTTCATGCCGTAGACGTGCTCGGGTCCTGGAAAAGCGCGCGAGCGCACATCGGTGGCATAGCCCTCAATCGCGGCCTCGATCATCGGGCCGAGATTGCCGTAGCGGCGGACGAATTTCGGCGCCCGCGGCGACAGCCCCAGCATGTCCTCCAGCACCAGGACCTGACCGTCGCAGGCGGCGCTGGCGCCGATACCGATGGTGGGAATGGCGATGGTCTCCGTGATCTTCCTTGCGAGCGGCTCCGCGACCGCCTCGACCACGACCGAAAAAGCGCCGGCTTGCGCTACCGCGCGGGCATCGTTCTCGATCGGCTCCCAGCTGCCCTCCTCGCGGCCTTGGGCGCGAAACGAGCCGAGCGTATTGATCGACTGCGGTGTCAATCCGATGTGGCCCATCACGGGAACGCCGCGCTCGGACAGAAACGCGATGGTCTCGGCCATCCGCGCGCCGCCTTCGAGCTTCACGGCGCCGCAATGGGTTTCCTTGAGGATTCTCACCGCGGCGTGAAACGCCTGCTCTTTCGAGGCTTCATAGGACCCGAAGGGCATGTCGATCACCACCAGCGCATGCTGCGAGCCGCGCATCACCGCATGCCCCTGCAGGATCATCATGTCGAGCGTCACCGGCACGGTGGTCTCGAAGCCGTGCATCACATTGCCAAGGGAATCGCCGACCAGGATGACATCGCAATAGCGGTCGACCAATGCGGCGGTATGGGCATGATAGGACGTCAGCATCACGATCGGTTCGCCATTCTTGCGGGCGCGGATATCCGGTGCAGTCTTGCGCCTGATCGCGGACTGGACTGACATTTTCTAAACTCCTACGACGGGAACGCCGATCACGACGGGATGGAACGCGAATGCCAGCGCCAGATAGGCGACGATCCCGACCGCGACAGCGATCAGGTCGTTACCCCAGCCGCCGACCGGAATCGGTGGCGCGCCGGCATCGGTTCGATGCTTGAGCGAAATCCGGTCGAACACCGCCCATCCCAGGAACGAGCCGAACAGGATGATGCCGCCGAGATCGCCGTTGGCGAGCAGGTGCGCCGCCGCCCACAGCTTGACGCCGGCGAGCATCGGGTGCTTCAGCGTGGTGTAAATGCGGCCGCGGATGTAGGCTGCCGCCACCAGGATGACGGCCGGCAACATCAGCGCCATGGCGAGGTGCTTGAGCGCCTTTGGCGGGTCCCAGACAGCGATCCACCCGGTCGCGCGATAATGGGCAAAACCCCAAACGATCAGCGCGAGGCCCAGCAGCGACACCACGGCATAGCCGCCCTTGTAACCTCCCTCGCCCATCGAGGCGATGACGCGGGCGCGCAACTCGCGTTGCGCCGGTAGCGTATGAACGCCGAGGAACACGACGAGGCCCAGGATCATCACCGCCAGTCCCATGATGTTCTCCTCCGCATGCCGGCTTTTGTGGGCATCGGGTAACACTTTCGGGGCACAGGCTGCAATGCGCCAAAAGCGCAGGGCAGTCCCGTCGCCTAATCGGAAAACGCCTTCTCGGCGGCTGACAGAACGTTGTCACCGGGCTGCTTGGCGCAGTAGTCGGCGAGAGCCTTGGTCTTCTCGGTAAAGCTCGCGGGGTCGAGGACGGGAGAGCTTTTCTTGTGCCCGAAATAGCCGCTTAGCCAGAACAGGAAAGGACCGCGATCAGACGCAGGCGTTCTCTGCCAGAATTGTTCACAGCTCATCGTCGAAAAGTCCACCGCGGACAGCGCTGGCGTCGCCGCTGCTGCCTCCTGGCAGGTGACGAGCATCGTTGTGCAGCATATCGCGATGACCAATTTCATGAAACTTCCTCCGGGAATTTTGTTTATTTCTTGCGGCCTGGGTGCAGCATCACCAGCCTCCCATACCAACGCCTGCTTTTACAAGCCTTTGGCTCTACGGATTTGATGCCCCCGGTTGCCGCCACGGCGTGGCGCGGACCGCGCAGGCTCTCCTTCACTCACGGCGTCGCCTTCTGCTTGTCGATTTCGCGGTTATCGACGTAGCGGATCGCGATCGGCCGTCCGGCCAGCGCGCCGCCGAGACTGCCGGTGAATTTCAGTGGCACGCAGGCGTCTAGCGAGGCGTTGATCGCCTTGAAATAGCCGTCGCGGACATCCGCAGGCACCCCTGCCGTGGCGTAGGTCACACGCGGCGGGCCAATCATGTCACCGGATCGCTTGAAACTGAAGCGCACCGTCATCTGCATGCCCTCTTTGGCGGCTTGCGCCTGTGGCGGCGTCCAGCAGGAGCGCAGCGCGGCGAAGAGGTCGCCGATATTGTCGAGATCGTGGTCGGGCTTCTGGTACTTGGCCTCGTCATCCTTCGCAGGCGCGCTCTCGATTGTCAGCTGCAGGTTCTCGCCATAGGGATAGTCGATCTCGGGAATGCAGGGTCCGCGATTGAGCACGCTGCAGAACGACGGCGTGCACGGCCGCCCGGAAAGCACGCTGCAGGGAGCATGCGAAAACGGGGTGGCATCGATCGGGTGCCGTCGCCGGGCGTCGGCCGAGCCGGCGATGGTCAGTCCGGCGACGGCAACGATGAGACCGATGGCGATGCGACGGAACACGACAAGCCCTCGGAAACAGCACAACCAGGGTGGAACAAGCTCAAAATGATACGCTCCGTGAGCCGTATCAAGCCTGGCCTCGTTCACATCCGCGCGTTCATGGCCGATGGCTTCCGCAGATCGCGCTTGTCCGGCACGTTTTGCCGAATGAGCCGTGCTGCCGGGAAATTGCTCTGCGTGATTGATTTGGAACAACTCGCCGCCAGCGCGAATCACTTAACAACTTTAGGTCGTGACTGCGTTTCGGTCTCAAGCGACCAAGGAACCTGCGATGAGCCACGATCTTGCGCGGAAGCCATCGATTTCGGCGCAACGGAGTCGAACTCTCGCCGCTTGCGGCAACGCCGCTCTACCAAGACGGTCTATCGAGCGGAGAGTGACGTTTGGCGACGTCGTGGCGGCGACGCTTATGTCCGTCGTCATACTGGGAGCCACGATCTTGCCGGCCAAGGCGCAGTTCACCGCGCTTTACGGCTTCGGCGATAGTTACGCTGACACCGGAGCCGCTCCGGGCGGTGCGTTCCAGCTTGCGGGCATAACCTGTATCTACCATCCCAATTGCACCTTCACCGGCAGCACCACTTTCGTCCAGTCGCTGCAATCGATCTATGGCCTGCCGGGGATGACCAATTATTCGATCGGCGGCGCGCGAACTGACAATACCAACACGCTCCCCCCTATCGCTTCGGGCTACGGCTTCAGTTACGAACTCGCCCAGTCGGCAGGCCGGCGCTACAGCAGCAGCGACCTGATCGCGTTGTCGATCGGCGGTAACGATCTGTCGGCCATCAGCCTTACGAGTGCGCCCGATCCGCATGCGCTGATCGTCTCGGGCGCGACCGTTTCGGCCGGTAATGCGGCGGCCGGCGTGCAACAGATGGCGGCGCAGGGCGCTCGCAACATCGCCTGGCTCAGCACCGGCAGTTCGAAATGGTTTCCCGAGAAGCCCGGCGACCCCTTGCTGACCGACGCCCTGCGCGACACCTGGGCGAACACCTATTACCAGCAGACCCAGCAATTGCTGGCGCCTCTGGCGCAATCCGGCGTTCGCATCTTTCTATTCAATTTCGGCATCCTGCAGGAGCGCGTCGCCAACAATCCCGGGATGTACGGCTTCACCAGCGCCACCAATTGCGAGGCCGGGCCGCCCTCGGGAACCACGCCGGCCAGCGTCAATTCGAATTTCGCAGGCTGTTTCTACCAGAACTCCGTGCATCCCACTGGCGCCGCGATGGCGCTGATCGCGACCTACATGGCGAACCAGATCGACGCGCCGACCACGTTGGTGCCGCAGGGTGCCATCACCACCAGCATTGCCACCGGCTTCGCCGGCTCGGTGCTTGGCCGGCTCGACGCAACCCGTAGCTTGCAGCCGTTCGGGATCGGCAACGCAATGGCCTATGCGGGCCCGACCAAGGCGCCGGCGCCGCTCAGGCCGGAGGACCGATGGTCGGTCTACAGCGACTTCGGCTACGCCAGCGCCAGCCTCGACAAGCAGTTCCTCAATGCCGGATATGATTATCACGCCGTCGCCGGCACTTTCGGACTCGAGTACCGCTATGATTCGAGGTGGCGGCTCGGTTTTGCGCTGGGCTACTCGCAACCCGATGTCGCGCTTGGCGTTCAGAACGCGCATGACCACCTGAAATCCTATCAGCTCGCCGGCTACAGCTCGTTCACCGACCTCCACTGGTTCGCCGACGCAGTGATTGTCTATGGTCATCACGATTTCGCGCTCGACCGCCAGGGCGTGATCGACGTGATCCAGGGCAGCACCAGCGCCGACACCTTCACGGCGGCTGGCGAGACCGGTTATCTGGTCAACGCCGGAGCGTTCCGCGTCGGGCCGATCGCGGGATTCAGCTACACCTACGGGGTCATCGGCGCCTACACCGAGAGCGGCGACGTCCTGCTGACCATGATCGTCGACAGGCAAACGATCAGCGCCTTGACCGGCAACGCCGGGCTCCAACTGCGATTGCCATTCGTCGCGGGGACGACGCTGTACAGCCCTTTCATCAACCTCACTGCCGAGCAGGATTTCGCCGGCTCGGGCCGCAACGTGACGACGACGCTGGTGACGGCGCCGCTGCTCCCGATCCTGACGCCGGTCTCCGCGCATGACCAAACCTACGGCAAGGTCGCCGCCGGCATCGGCGCTGCATTTGGCGGCAATATCAACGCAACACTCACGGCCTCGACCACCTTCGCGCGCGATGGAGGCAGCGACTTTGCGGTCAGCGGGAGCGTCCGGGCTGCGTTCTAACCGCCATGACCGCCACGAAACGGAAGCTCTCCGGATGGCTATTTCACGTCGCGGCTTTGCGATCAGCGCAGGTTCGGAGTTTCGCCTTACGCCTTCTTCTTCACATCCTTGATGCTGGAAAACGTAATTCCCTCGGCGCGTTCCCTGGTGTAGCCGAGATAAAATTCATTCTTGGCCAGAAACACCGGATCGCCGTCGACGTCATCGGCGACGCCGGAACTGTTGGCCGCAATAAACGCGTCGAGCTTCTTGCGGTCATCGGACGAAATCCAGCGCGCCAGCTGGAACTCGGAGATCTCGAATTCCACCGGCAGCGTGTATTCGGCGTCCAGCCGCGCCTTCAGGACGTCGAGCTGCAGCGGGCCGACCACCCCGACCAGCGCGGGCGCCCCGTCGCGCGGGCGGAACACCTGCACTACGCCCTCCTCCGACATCTGTTGCAGGGCTTCCTTGAGTTTCTTGGCCTTCATGGCGTCGGTCAGCCGCACCCGGCGCACGATTTCCGGCGCAAAGGAGGGCACGCCGACGAAGGTGAGGTCTTCGCCCTCGGTCAGGGTGTCGCCGATCCGCAACGTGCCGTGATTGGGGATGCCGACGACATCGCCGGCAAAGGCCTCGTCGGCCAGCGCGCGATCCTGCGCGAAAAAGAATTGCGGGCTCGAGAGCGACATGTTCTTGCCGGTGCGCACCAGTTTCGCCTTCATGCCACGGGTGAGCTTGCCCGAACACAGCCGCGCGAACGCGATGCGGTCGCGATGGTTCGGATCCATATTGGCCTGGATCTTGAACACGAAGGCGCTCATGCGCGGCTCGGCCGCTTCCACCTTGCGCAGATTGCTTTCCTGCGCGCGCGGCGGCGGCGCGAAACGGCCCAGGCCTTCCAGCAGATCGCCGACGCCGAAATTGCGCAGCGCGCTGCCGAAATAGACCGGCGTCAGATGGCCTTCGCGAAACGCCTCCAGTTCGAACGGTTTGCAGGCTTCCGACACCAGCGCGAGTTCTTCCTTGATCGCGCCGACGTCGAGATTGGCGTTGCGGCCGGCGAGTTCGGCAACGTCGATCTGTTGCGCCGCGCCGGTCTTGGCGCCGCCGCCTTCCAGGAGGCGCACGCCGCCGGTGGCAAGATCGTAGGTGCCGAGGAAGTCGCGGCCACGGCCGACCGGCCAAGTCATCGGGGTGGTGTCGAGCGCCAGCGTCTTTTCGATTTCATCCAAGAGATCGAAGGTGTCGCGGCTCTCGCGGTCCATCTTGTTGATGAAGGTGATGATGGGAATGTCGCGGAGCCGGCAGACCTCGAACAGCTTTCGCGTGCGGGCCTCGATGCCCTTGGCGGCGTCGATCACCATGACGGCGCTATCGACCGCGGTCAGCGTCCGGTAGGTGTCCTCGGAAAAATCCTCGTGGCCCGGCGTGTCCAGCAGGTTGAACACCAGACCCTCGAATTCGAAGGTCATCACCGAGGTGACGACCGAGATGCCGCGCTCGCGCTCGATCTTCATCCAGTCGGAACGGGTGTTGCGACGCTCGCCCTTGGCCTTGACCTGCCCGGCCAGATTGATCGCGCCGCCGAACAGCAGCAGCTTTTCGGTCAGCGTGGTCTTGCCGGCGTCGGGGTGCGAGATGATCGCAAAGGTCCGCCGGCGCGCCACCTCAGCGGCGAGCGGCGAGCGGGACGGCGATTCGGCTGTGAGGGCGAGGTCGGACATCGGATTTGAGCGTTTGGCAGGGAAACCGGGCCGGATCAAGGAGGATCGGCGCTAGCCTATATATGCGCTGCGCGGCGTTACTCCAGTCAGGGCGCCGAAGATCGCAGCAGCAGCGTGCCCCAATAGGCCAGCGCCGCGACGCCGGCGGAGGCCGGAATGGTGATCACCCAGGCATAGACGATCGAACTGGCCACGTTCCAGCGTACCGCCGAGACCCGCCGCGCCGCGCCGACGCCGACAATGGCGCCGGTGATGGTGTGGGTTGTCGACACGGGAACTCCGAGCCAGGTGGCGATGAACAGCGTCGCGGCGCCGCCGGTCTCCGCACAAAACCCCTGCATCGGCGTCAGCTTGGTGATTCTCAGGCCCATGGTGCGGACGATCCGCCAGCCGCCCATCAGGGTGCCCAGCGCCATCGCCGCCTGGCACGCCAGCACCACCCAGAACGGCACCGAAAATTCCGCGCCGAGGTGTCCCTGGGAGTACAGCAGCACGGCGATGATGCCCATGGTCTTTTGCGCGTCGTTGCCGCCGTGCCCCAGCGAATACAGCGAGGCGGAAGCGAACTGCAGGATGCGGAAGGCGCGATCGACCGCGAATGGCGTCGAGCGCACCGACGCCCACGACACGATCGCGACCAGCACCAGCGCCAGCAGAAATCCAACCACCGGCGACAGCACGATCGCGAGCAATGTCTTGGACAGGCCGCTCCAGACCGCGGCCGAAAGCCCAGCCTTCGCCATCCCGCCCCCGACCAGTCCCCCGATCAGGGCATGCGAGCTGGAGGACGGGATCCCCAATCCCCACGTAATCAGATTCCAGACGATCGCCCCGACAAGGGCTGCAAAAATCACCTGCACATCGATCACGCTGGGTTCGATGATCCCGGTGCCGATGGTCTGGGCGACATTGAGCCCGAACACCAGGAAGGCGACGAAATTGAAGAACCCGGCCCACAGCACAGCATATTGCGGCCGCAGCACCCGGGTCGATACGATGGTTGCGATCGAGTTGGCGGCGTCGTGCAATCCGTTGAGAAAGTCGAACAGAAGCGCGACGGCGATTAATCCGACCAAAACCGGAAGACCAAGCGTGGCATCCACTGCGCGGCCCTGCCCTATACCTGTTCGATCACGATGCTGTTGATCTCGTTCGCGACGTCATCGAACCGATCGGCAACCTTCTCCAGATGATCGTAGATTTCGGCGCCGACGATGAAATCCATCGCGTTGGCGTCGCGGTGCTTGAGGAAGAGCTCCTTCAGGCCGATGTCGTGGAGATCGTCGACGCGGCCTTCCAGCTTGGTCAGCTCCTCGGTGATCGCCGTCAGCATCGCGACATTGCTGCCGATCGATTGCATCAATGGCAGCGCGCGGCCGACCAGGTTGGCGCACTCGACCAGCAGCGTGCCCATCTCACGCATCGGCGGCTCGAAGGTGCGGACCTCGAACAGAATGACCGCCTTGGCGGTCTGCTGCATCTGGTCGATGGCGTCGTCCATGGAGGTGATCAGGTTCTTGATGTCGCCGCGGTCGAACGGCGTGATGAAGGTCCGGCGAACCGCGGTGAGCACCTCGCGGGTGACGTTGTCGGCGTCATTCTCGAACTGGTTGACGCGCTGACAGAATACCGGGGTTTCATCGCCGCCGCGCAGCATGTCCTGCAACGCCAGCGCGCCCTGAACGACGGCCTGGGAGTGCCGGGCGAACAGGTCGAAAAATCGTTCCTCCCTGGGAAGAAAAGCGCGAAACCAACGCATCAGCATGGGCTAGATCCATTGTCGGAGAAATGGCCGGCTGAGGCGGCCTGTCACAGGACTGTCATAAACCTTTTCTCCGGTAAAGCGCGCGGCAGGCTAGCGACGGAACCGGGTCATCCACCGCTTTGTAGGGCCTGAAGATGTTCCGTAAACCGGCCGCCTAAAGCGAGCGCCGGAAATAATGCGCGATCTCGCCGATCACGCCGCGGCGGAACGTCAGCACGCACACCACGAAGATCACGCCCTGGATCACCGTCACCCACTGCCCGAATCCGGCCAGGTATTGCTGCATGGCGATGATCACGAAGGCGCCGACCACCGGACCAAACACGGTCCCGAGACCGCCGACCAGCGTCATCAGCACGATTTCGCCGGACATGCTCCAGTGCACGTCGGTCAACGAGGCGTTCTGCGCCACGAACACTTTCAGGGCGCCGGCGAATCCCGCCAGGGTTCCGGACAGGATATAGGCGAGCAGCTTGTATTGGTCGGTTTTGTAACCAAGCGAGATCGCCCGCTGTTCGTTCTCCCGGATCGATTTCAGCACCTCGCCGAACGGCGAGTTGATGGTGCGAAAGATCACCAGAAATCCGAACAGGAAGCCGGCGACGATGACGTAATAAAGCACCGTCGGCCTGGCGAGGTTGAATATCCCGAACAGATACCCCTGCGGAATACCCTGGATGCCGTCCTCGCCATGGGTGAACGGCGTCTGCAGATAGATGAAATACAATAGCTGCGACAATGCGAGCGTGATCATCGCGAAATAGATGCCCTGGCGGCGGATCGCGATGAGCCCGGTGATGACGCCAAGCCCTGCGGCACCTGCGGTTCCCGCCAGAATCCCAAGCTCGGGCGTTAGGCCCCACACCTTCAGCGCATGGGCGGTGACGTAGCCCGCGGTTCCCAGAAACATCGCGTGCCCGAACGACAGCAATCCGCCGTAGCCGATCAGGAGGTTGAAGGCACAAGCCAACAGCGCAAAGCACAGCGCCTGCATCACGAAGAACGGGTAGACGCCGGTCAGCGGCACCACCAGCAAAAGCGCGGTCATAAGACCAAACGCAATCATCTCGTCGCGGATCGTGCGCGGCGTCACCGGTAAAGTATCGTCGGTCATTGCCGTCATGTCAGGTCGCCCGCCCCGTCAGTCCTGAAGGCTTCACCAGCAGCACCAGCACCATGAGGACAAATACCACAGTGTTGGAAGCCTCGGGATAGAAGTATTTGGTCAGTCCCTCGATCACACCAAGCGCAAAGCCGGTGATGATCGAACCCATGATGGAACCCATGCCGCCGATCACCACGACCGCGAACACCACGATAATCAGATCCGCCCCCATCAGCGGTCGCACCTGGTTGATCGGCGCCGACAACACGCCGGCGAGTGCGGCAAGACCGACCCCGAGCCCGTAGGTCAGCGTGATCATCCGCGGCACGTTGATGCCGAAGGCGCGCACCAGCGTCGGGTTTTCGGTGGCGGCGCGCAGGTTGGCACCGAGCCGGGTTCGCTCGATCAGATACCAGGTGGCGAGGCACACGACGAGCGAGAACACGACCACCCAGCCGCGATAGATCGGCAGGAACATGAAGCCGAGATTCATGCCGCCTTTCAGCTCGTCAGGGATCGCGTAGGGCAGTCCGGACGAGCCGAAATAATTCTGGAACACGCCCTGTATGATCAGCGCCATGCCGAATGTCAGCAATAGCCCGTAGAGATGGTCGAGGCCGGAAAGCCATTGCAGCATGGTCCGTTCGAGGATCATGCCGAAAATGCCGACTGCGATCGGAGCGATGATCAGCGCCGGCCAGTATCCGATGCCCGCCACGTTGAGCAGGAAATAGGCGCAGAATGCGCCCATCATATAAAGCGCGCCGTGCGCGAAATTGATGATGTTGAGCATCCCGAAGATCACGGCGAGCCCAAGGCTGAGCAGCGCGTAGAACGAGCCGTTGATCAGTCCCACCAGGAGCTGTGCATAGAGAGCTTGCATATCGATCGATCTTTCGCGCCCAATCTCGTTGTCAGCTGGAGGCAATCCCGCCGGCACGAGGCCGGCGGGGGCCGGCCGCTATTTCTTCAGCATCGCACACTTGCTTTCCGACAGCGGCGTGAACGCCTGGTCGCCTGGAACCGTGCCGATCAGCTTGTAGAAATCCCAGGGGGCCTTGGATTCCGAAGGCTTCTTCACCTCGAACAGATAGGCCGAATGGATGGTGCGGCCGTTGGGTTGAATCTCGCCCTTGCCGAACAGCGTATCGTCGGTCGGGATCGACTTCATCTTCTCCACGACCTTGATGCCGTCGTGCGGATTTCCGCCGAGGGCTTCCATGGCCTTGAAGTAGTGGATCAGGCCGGAATAGACGCCGGCCTGGATCATGGTCGGCGGTGCGCCGTTCTTCATCCGCGCCGCAAATTTCTTGGAGAACGCGCGGGTCTGATCGTTCATGTCCCAATAGAAGGTTTCGGTGAAGTTCAGCCCTTGCGCCGTTTCAAGGCCGATCGCCTTGATGTCGGTGATGAACAGCAAGAGGGCCGCGAGCTTCTGCCCACCCTTGACGATGCCGAATTCGGCGGCCTGCTTGATGGAATTGGTGGTGTCACCACCGGCATTCGCCAACCCGATGACTTTGGCCTTCGACGATTGCGCCTGCAGCAGGAACGAGGAGAAGTCGGACGTGTTCAGCGGATGCTTGACGCCGCCGACGACCTTGCCGCCATTGGCCAGAATGACCGCGGTGGTGTCGCGTTCAAGTGCTGCGCCGAAGGCATAATCGGCGGTGAGGAAAAACCAGGTATCGCCACCGGCCTTCACCAGCGCCTGCCCGGTGGTGTGGGCGAGCATATAGGTGTCGTAGGTCCAGTGCACGGTGTTGGGAGAACACTGCGCATTGGTGAGATCCGAGGTCGCGGCACCCGAATTGATGTAGACGCCGTTCTTTTCCTTGATGACGTTGTTGACCGCGAGTGCGACGCCCGAGTTCGGCACGTCGACGATGACGTCGACCTTGTCGACGTCGAACCACTGCCGCGTGATAGCGGTGCCGACATCCGGCTTGTTCTGGTGATCGCCGGAAATGACATCGATCTTCCAGCCCTTGGCGGCGAGGCCCGAATCCTCGACCGCCATCTGGGCAGCCAGCGTCGAGCCGGGACCGCCGAGATCGGCGTAAAGCCCGGATTGATCGGACAGCGCGCCGATCTTGACGGTCTTGTCCTGGGCAAAAGCGAAGCTTCCGGCCGCGAGGCTTAGCGCCGTACCGAGCAGTAACGATGCGAGATTTCTGTTTTTCATGGTGGTTCCTCCGTGGATCCTTCCCGCTGTTCTTTAGACGCCGAGATAGGTGTGAAGCTTGTCCATATTCGCCTGCAGCTCCGCATTCGCGAAACCATCGATGATCTTGCCATGTTCGACGATGTAGTAGCGGTCCGCGACGGTTGCGGCGAACCGGAAGTTCTGCTCGACCAGAAGGATGGTGAAACCTTCGTTCTTGAGGCGCTTGATGGTGTGGCCGATCTGCTGGATGATGACTGGCGCGAGACCTTCGGTCGGCTCATCGAGCATCAGAAACCGCGCGCCGGTACGCAGGATTCGTGCGATCGCCAACATCTGCTGCTCGCCGCCGGACAATTTGGTACCCTGGCTGTTCAACCGCTCCTTGAGATTGGGGAACAGTTCGAAGATCTGGTCCAGCGACAGGCCGCCGCTGCGCACCACCGGCGGCAACAGCAGGTTTTCACGAACATCAAGGCTGGCGAAAATCCCGCGCTCCTCTGGACAGAAGGCGACGCCCATGCGCGCAATCTTGTCCGACGAGGCGCGGGTAATATCCTGACCATCGAAGCGGATCGAGCCGGTGCGCTTGCCGATGATCCCCATCACCGATTTCAGCGTCGTGGTCTTGCCGGCGCCGTTGCGCCCGAGCAGGGTGACAACCTCGCCGGCATTCACGTCGAAATTGATGCCGTGCAGGATATGCGACTCGCCATACCAGGCTTCGAGATTCTGAACCGACAGCACGGACGCGCCGGCCGCGGCAACGGACCTGGTAGCGGCATCGGCCATTGTCGAATCAACCATGACCGGCCCCCAGATAGGCTTCTTTGACACGCTCGTCCCTGGACAGATCGGCATAATTGCCTTCAGCCAGCACGTGGCCGCGCGTCAGCACGGTGATGATGTCGGAAAGATTGGCAACGACGCTCAGATTGTGTTCGACCATCAGGATCGTGTATTTCGCGGAGATGCGCTTGATCAGCGCCGCGATCTTGTCGATGTCCTCGTGTCCCATGCCGGCCATCGGCTCGTCGAGCAGCATCATTTCCGGATCGAGCGCCAGCGTCGTCGCAATTTCGAGCGCGCGCTTGCGTCCGTAAGGCATCTCGACCGCGGGCGTCATGGCAAACTCGCTGAGACCGACATCGTCCAGCAGTTCGTGGGCACGGCCGTTGAAGCGGTCGAGCACGGTTTTGGAACGCCAGAAGTCGAAGGAGTGCCCGTGCTGACGCTGCAGCGCGACCCGCACATTCTCGAGCGCGGTCAGATGCGGAAATACCGCCGAGATCTGAAACGAGCGCACCAGACCGAGGCGCGCCACGTCAGCCGGCGCCAGCGCCGTTATGTCCTGCCCCTTATACAGGATTTGACCCGCCGAAGGCCTCAGGAACTTGGTCAGCAAATTGAAGCATGTCGTCTTGCCGGCCCCGTTCGGGCCGATCAGCGCATGAATACTGCCGCGGCGGACCCGAAGATCGACGTCGCGAACGGCGAAGAAACCCGCAAATTCCTTGGTTAATCCGTGGGTTTCGAGAATGAACTCATCGGCCAATCAAATTTCCCCCATCAGCCATCGCCGCGACGCCCCATCGCGGGTGGCCAATCTTTTTTCGTCGGCTGGTTCTCCCGGGCGTCTTGGAATTTCGCCTTGGGCCGGCCGTCTCCGGGGCGGAATATGCCGCCAACGGCCCGCCTTACGCAAGGCGGAAAGCTGGGCATATCCGCAAGCGCGCATTGAGCCGATTGGCCATTAGTCGAATGACGAAAGCGGTCAAGGGGACACGATTGGAGCGGTTCGCCCCGGGTTGTTTTTGAGAGCCGACCAGGCCGGACGGAAAGCAGTCATTAACGCTGTTAAGCTGCATTTTCGGGTTTTCATTAAATATTTCCGCCTCGGGATCGATGCTAGGGTGTTTTACATCGAGACCGGACCCACAGCCTTGGAATTCGAAAGCGCCAACCCAACGATCCTCAAGTCGATCAAGCAACGTGATCTCTTGAACACGTGGCTGCGGCTTTATGCCCGCGCGCAGCTTTTGCCGCGCATTGTGGAGTACCAACCCGAACGGCTCGCCGAGGAACTTCCGGACCTCGTCTTTTATAACGTCACTGCAGCACACTCGCCGCCGCGTCTAGTGATCCAGAGCGACGGCACGCGGATGTCCGCGGCCTACGGCCACACCGGCAAGGGCCGTTATCTCGACGAATATCTCGGCGCCAAGCTCGCTTCGGTGGTGATGCCGGTCTACCATGAATGTCTGGCGCGCGCGCTTCCAGTCTACACCATCTCTGACATCGACGACAGCTACGGGCGCCTCGTCGCCTATGAGCGGCTATTGCTGCCGTTCTCGGATGGCGGCGACGTCACTCACGTCATCGCGTCGTTAAAGACCATCAGCGAAGACGGCGGATTCGAGATCAAGAATCTGATGCGGGGAAATGACGCGCTGCCGACGGCAAAGCTTCGCGTCGTGATCGATCGCGATCTATTCCATCGCGCACCCGGCCGTATTCCCGCCGGTGACCTGATCGAATTCAGCTAGCAACATCGCGGCTGGATCACCCTAGCCCTTCGCGCGCCGCGCCCCGCCCGGGCCCGCCACTTCCTTGGCGTAGATGTCCGGCTTGAATCCGACGAGCAGCTTGCCGCCGAGATCGAGCACCGGCCGCTTGATCATCGACGGCTGCGCCAGCATCAAGGCAAGCGCCTTGCGCTCGTTCAGGCCTGCTTTGTCGTCATCGGGCAATTTGCGAAACGTGGTCCCGGCACGATTGAGCAGGGTTTCCCAGCCCAGTTCGTCGCACCAATGCTTGAGCTTATCCTTGGCGATGCCTTCGGTCTTGTAGTCATGAAAGCCGTAGGCCACGCCGTGGCCATCGAGCCAGGCGCGCGCCTTCTTCATGGTGTCGCAGTTCTTGATGCCGTAGATGGTGATCGTCATTTTCCGATTGCCCTGGAGTTTTCCGCCCGACCATCAATCAAGCCACGCTGGGCGTCAACGGGTCCGTCATCGCCTGATCAGATCGCTGCCACTGTCTGCACCTCGACCAGGAATGGCTCCTGAACCAACCGGTCGACCATCAGCAACGTGTTTGGCGGATACTTGCCGTCGGGAAACATTTTTGGAAACTCGCGCAGGCGGAATGCCATGAACTTCGGGATGTCCTGCGAATGCACCAGGAACGTCGTGAACTGAACGACGTTGCGCCAGGAAGCACCGGCGGATTTGAGGGCGGCTTCGACATTGCGAAAGACCTGCGTGGTCTGCGTATCGAAATCATCCGCGCCGACAATGTTGCCCGCAGCGTCGCCGGAAAGCATGCCGGCAATGAAGAGGAACTCGTTCGCCTTCACGCGTGTCACGTGGCTGTATTGGCCCATCGGAGGGCCGAGTTCGCTCGGATTGTAGATGTTGATCTCCGCTGGCATGGCGTCTCCTCAGGACCGCTTCGGAATCTCCAGTCCGCGTTTTACCGCTGGTCGAGCCAGGCCGCGGTCGAGCCACGCCGAGACGTTGCCAAAACCATCGAACGCGACCAGTTCGCGTGCCCCGTAAAATCCGATCAGATTGCGTACCCAGCCGAGCATCGAGATGTCCGCGATGGTGTAATCGTCGTCCATGATCCACTGCCGTCCGCCGAGACGAGACTCCATGACGTCAAGCAGGCGTTTTGACTCCGTGACGTACCGCTCAAGCGGCCGCTTGTCGGCGATCTCCTTGCCGGCGAATTTGTGGAAGTAGCCGACCTGGCCGAACATCGGCCCGATTCCGCCAATCTGGAAGTGCACCCACTGAATGGTCTGGTAGCGGCGCGCCGCGTCAGCCGGCAACAGCTTGCCGGTTTTCTCGCCGAGATATTGCAGGATCGCGCCCGACTCGAACAACCCGAGCGGTTTGCCACCCGGCCCATCCGGATCGATGATCGCGGGGATCTTGCCGTTCGGGTTGAGCGACAGGAACTCCGGCGTCTTCTGGTCGTCCTTGTTGAAGTCGACCAGATGCACTTCGTAAGGCAACCCGGTTTCTTCCAGCATGATCGAGACCTTCACGCCGTTCGGCGTCGGCAGCGAATAGAGCTGAAGCCGGTCCGGATGTTTCGCGGGCCAGCGTCTGGTGATCGGAAAAGCGGAAAGGTCGGACATCACAACTCGTTCTTTGCCGGTTTCTGGTTGCGCGCCTAATGTACGGCTATCGCCGCATGTGACAAGGGTCAGCGCCTGCCAATGCGCGGCGCTGAAGACGCGCGGCCCGCGCAATTCGTCGACGCCGATGCTTCCCGATCAAGACGGGCGTGTCCGGCGGCGTCGGCTGGCCATCAGCTTCAGCCACGCCGCCGAATGGAAGGCGCTCATCAGCAGGTACATCGGAACCATTCCCCCCAGCGATACCGGATCTGGCGTGCTCGAGCACATCATCGCCATTGTCCTGTCACCGAGAGC
Organism: Bradyrhizobium sp.; assembly: GCF_004799445.1. Classification (GTDB taxonomy): domain Bacteria; phylum Pseudomonadota; class Alphaproteobacteria; order Rhizobiales; family Xanthobacteraceae; genus Bradyrhizobium. The sequence goes on along the minus strand of NZ_SSNA01000055.1, from coordinate 105,062 downwards.
GACCATCAGCAGCGCCATGATGGCGAAGGTCGGCGCGGCCGCGAGGCCCAGCCAATTGGCTATGCCGCGCGCCGCCGCGGCGCCCTCGTCATCACAACCGGTGCCGCCAGTCGCGTTGGCGGGATAGGCGTCGGTCATGCCTTCGCGCCTGCGTCACGGTTGCGGAAGGCGGCCTCTCCGGCGTCCGACACCTCGACCCACCTCTGATCGGGTGCGGCGGCGACGGCGTAATTGTCGTGCCAGTTCCACCACTTGTAGGCCGGGCTCTGAGGATAGCCCTGCGGAGAGTCCTCCCACGTCTCCTGGCGCCCGAGCGGCGTCGCGTCGAGATAGCTCCAGGTGGTTCCCATCGCCTCGTCGCCACGGGAGTTGATGAAGTAGGTGCGGAACACCTTGTCGCCGTCGCAGAAAAAAACGTTGTGGCCGTGCCACTGGTCGACGCCGAAGTCGGCGTCGAAGCTGTCCGTCAGGGTGTACCACGGCATCTCCCAGCCCATTCGGGCTTTCAGGCGCGCGATATCCGCCTGCGGCGCGCGCGATGCAAACGCAAGCGTGGTGTCGCGGGCGTTGAGGTGCGCGAGGTGGGCGACCTGGTCGGCACCCAGGGAGCAGCCACGGCAGGCATGCTCCGGCCACCCATACACCCCGGGCTCGAAAAAAGCGCGGTAGAGGATCAATTGACGGCGGCCCTCGAACAGGCCGAGCAGGCTCGTCTTGCCCTTCGGCCCCTCGAACGCATAGGCCTTCTCCACCGCCATCCATGGCATGCGCCGACGCTCGGCGGCCAGCACGTCGCGGGCGCGGCTGAAGGCCTTCTCCTTCACAAGCATCTCTTCGCGCGCGGCCTCCCATGCCTGCGGCGACACGATTGGCGGTGTGTGGATTGCGAGCTTGCCGCCGTTCCGCTCAGTCTCATGTGCTGTCTGCATCGCTAACCTCCTGCTTGTTGAATGGGGACGATCGATACTGAGGAGCGCGGCTCATCCATCGGCGCTTGCCTCCGGCGCCGCGACCAGTTCCGCGTCGTCAATGACGTAGCGAACATATTTGTAGTCGCGGATGAAGCTGATCCGGCCATCCCGCCATTCCAGCCACATCAGGTAGCCGGGCTTCACTGCCTGGGGATCCTCGTAGACCGCGATGACCTCGCGGCCATCGAGCCAGGCGGGAGCGAGCCGCACCGGGGCACTGCGCGAATAGATGCCGAAGAACATGCCCACGTCGGCGGCGCCGGCGCGCAGCGGGTACGTGGACTGAACGAGCTTGACGTCGTCGGCCAGCAGCGCCCGCAGGCCTTCCCAGTCCCGCTGGTTGAACAGCGCGACGTAGCGCGTCACGTTTGCTGACGCCGGCCGCGCCTCCGCCAGCGTGGCGGCTTGCGCGTTGATCTCCCGAAGACGGGCGCGGCCGCGCGCCAGATGGCCCTTCACGGCGTCGACGGTAAGGTCGAGAAGAGCGGCGATCTCCGACAACTGCTCGTCGAGCACGTCCTTCAGGATGACGACGCTGCGCTGAAGGGTCGGAAGCTCCGCAAAGCGCGACACCGCGGTCCCGACCGCTTCCTGGCGCATCAGCATCTCGACGGGGTCAGGGCTGGCCTGGTCGACGACTTCAGCGGCGGCGTCGATCGGCTCGGTCATGCGCACCGCCCGGCCGCGCAGCAGGTCGAGCGCGCGATTATGGGCGATCCGGAACAGCCAGGCACGCATGGGCGCGTCCTCCCCTAGGTCGTCCAGGGCGGCGAAGGCCCGCGTGAAGGTATCCTGCACCACATCCTCGCCATCGATCACCGAGCCCATCAGGCGCGCGCAATAGCGGTGCAGCTCCGGCCGCAACTCATCGGCGAGCGCCAGGAGCTGCGCGTGGCGCGCCGAGGTCGGTCCCGCACTCAAGCCGCCGCTCCCTCAAGCATGGTGATTCCGGTGTCGCCCTTGAGCCCAAAGGCAAAGCCCTCGGCATATTTCGGGTCATCCAGCACGGAAACAACTTTCTCGCCCAACTCCCGGGGCGGCATCGGCGCACCGAAGCGGGCGAGGAACGCTTCGGGCTTGAGACCCGCGGCGCGCGCATAGGCGTTGGCACCCGCGTCGCCGACCCCGGTGCCGCCGATAATCTGCATCGGCACGATCGCCTGGAAGCGGATCCCGAGCTGCTTCTGCTCCGAAATGCCGTTGGCGTACCTGGCCATGATCAGGAGCATGCGTTTGGCGCCGGCGTAGCCGCCCGACAGCGGCGATCCGTTCACGGCCGCGCCGCTCGATCCGACCAAGACACGGCTTCCGGGCTTGAGTGGCAGGTTGAGCGCGGCCTGCAGCCAATAGAGCCCGCCCCTGACGTCGGTCTCCCAGGTCGCGGTGAAATCCGCCCAGCTGATCTGGTCCAACCGACCCATCCGCGGCGCCGCGCCGGCGTTCAACACCAGGATGTCCGGACGGACCTGGCCAAGGATGCGGTGGGCTGCGGTCTCGTCCGTCACGTCGGCAGAGATCGTGGCGACCCCGAGTCGGGCGTGGACACTTTCGAGCGCATCGGCGTCGCGGGCGACGACGGTCACCCTGGCGCCGTGCGCGATCAGGGCCTCGACCATGCCCAGCCCAAGGCCACGGCTTCCGCCGGTGACGATGACATGGTTGTCTTTGAGGCTCATGTTTGGCTCCGGTGTCTCGTGTCCAGATACAGCCAGGACGATTGAGCCACCGAAAAGGAGCCAGCAATGGGTTGAGGATCTGAACACGAGCGCGTGAAGCGAATGTTGTCACGCGCCACGCGAGCTTCAGTCGATCCGCGCCAGCACCTGCTCCAGGTTTGCAAAGAACCGCGGCCATCCGAACTTGGCACCCTGATAGGCCTGCTGCTGATCGCTCCGGAAGCCCGACTGCTCCATGCGCAGATGGGTCCCCGCGCTAGTGGGCGTGAGCGTCCAGGTCACGACACTCTCGAGGCCCATCGCCGCCCAGGTGTAAGACAGCGTCTTGTTCGGCTCGACGGTCTGAACCTGGCAGTCGACCGCGCCCCAGTCGGCGCTAAGGCTGAAACGGTGGTCCACCACCGGCTTGAAGTCGTTCTGCATCAGCCACTCCGCGATCAGCTGCGGTTGCGTCAGCGCACGCCAGATCTTTTCGGGGGGAAAAGCGATCTCGCGTTCGACGATGACGGAAAGCGTTTCGGTCGCAGTATTGGTCATGGGTCCATCCTTCATCGGTCCATCCTTTTGCGTCAATCTTTTGGGTGATCGAACCGGCTGAACGATCCGCGGCTCAAGCGCTCTTTTTGTTGCGGGCGCCGGCGGCCGCGCGCACCGACAGGTTCTGCGCCACGGCGGCGCGGATCAGCGCCTGCAACGCCTTTTCATTAATCTTGCCGCCCTCGGGGATATCGATGGCGCGCCGGGTGTTGCCTTCGAGGCTGGAGTTGAACAGCCCTGATGGGTCCGGCAACGCCGCGCCTCTGGCGAAGGTCAGCTTCACGACAGCCTTATAGGTCTCGCCGGTGCAGATGATTCCGCCGTGCGACCACACCGGAACCCCGCGCCACTTCCACTCCTCGACCACGTCGGGGTCGGCCTGCCTGATCAGCGTTCGGACCCGGGCGAGCGTCTCGCCGCGCCAGTCCTTCAACTCCCGGATCCTCGCATCGATCAGCCGCGAGGCATCGTCTATCGCTTTGCCCTCCTTCGCAGCGCCTGCGCTTTTCTTCATGGTGCTCGTCGCGCGTTTGGCGGCGACGGCGCGGGTCTTGGTCGCGGGTTTGCTCATTGGTCCATCCTCTTGAGCAGGTCTTCGAGCTGGTCGAACCGGCTCTGCCAGAAGCCGGTCATCCGGCTGGTCCAGTCGGTCAGCGGCGCCAGCGCGCCGAGCTGCGCGCTGTAATGCGTCTGGCGGCCTTCGTGGCGGTCGCGCACCAGCCCAGCCTGCTTCAGGATCCCGAGATGCTTGGAGACCGCCGGTTGCGAGACCCCGGCCTTCGCCGTCAGGGCCCCGACCGTCTGGTCGCCGTCGCGGCATAACCGCTCGAAGATCGCCCGGCGCGTCGGATCGGCCAGCGTTCGGAACAGGATCTCGTGGGGCTGCAGCATGCCAATTGATAACCCGTTGGCTATTGGCCAAAACCATAACCGGTAAGCTATATGTGTCAAGAGGGAGAAACGGCGCCGACGTGCGCGGGTTCGTTCCCGCGGCGCGGAGCGCGCCCGAGGTTGTGCATGAACGTTGCCCTCGAAAGAACTGAGGGCGCAGGGAAAGCCGGGTGCCGATTGCACCCATGGGTCCCGTGCAACAAAAAGCACGGGGGTAGGACCACAGGTTCAACCGGAATCACGCCGGCTTTCCCCGCGCGGTGGTTTACGGCTTACTTCGCGCTCTCCCCGGTGACCGGGCTTGTTTGCCACCGTCGCTATCGCAAGTCGCCCTGCGAAAACTTGACGCCAGCGTCGGGGCGTCAGGACCACACGACTTCGCCGTCCGCTGGAGCCGCGCTCGTCCGCCGCAGCACCCCGCGTCCACCGCATCCCACCGCAACGTTCGTGACGATCGCGAGCCGCCCCTCATCCGCCGTGAGACGCGCGGATTTAGACCAGTGATTTGCCCGACGGCAAAAGCGGAATATTTTTGCGCGGAGGGCTGGACACACTTTTGGTGATTTGCCCGTCAGGTCAATTGGCCGCATGCGAAATCGCGTTACGTCATTGCGAGCGAAGCGAAGCAATCCATTGGGCCGCTTGCTGCGGCGTGGATTGCTTCGTCGCTACGCTCCCTTGCGCAAACGCTTCGCGTTTGTCGCAGGCAATGACGGCGTCATCGCTCCGGGAGTTGCCGGGCGAAGGCTTCAAAGGCGGCGGTGAAGGCGTCGGGGTCTTCCATGAACGCGCTGTGGCCGCCACGGAACATTTGCACTTTCGCGCTCGACCGGCTGACCGCGGGGCGATTGCGGGCCCAGCTGACAATGCGGTCGCCCTTCGCCCAGGCGAACAGCATGGGGCGATCGATACGCCACAACAACTCGCGAATGTCGGCCTCCGCACGGCCGAAACTGGCCCAGGCCTGCGCCAAAACTCCCGCGGTCTCCCGGCCGGCAGCGATAATCCTCTGGCGCTGCTCGCGCGCCGGTCGACCCGGAAGCACCGTCTTGTAGAAGATCGCGAACGCGGGTGAAAACCAGATGGCGCCACGCGCGCCCGCCCGGAAAAAGCCGGACATCGCGGCGCAGAAGGTTCGCGCGAAACCGTCGACCGCAACCAGCCCGCCGGGATTGCAGAGCACCAGCGCGCGGATCAGCGCGGGCTGTTTCGCCGCGACAATCATCGCCGCCGCACCGCCGATCGAGTTGCCGATCACGATCGGCGGATCGCCCAGCACGAACGCGGCCGCGATCACACCGGCCAGAATCTCCGCGTAGCGGCTGGCCGACGCCTCCGCGCCCGTGGCGTCGTCCGGGTTTCGCCCCTGCCCGGGCCAGTCGAGGCAGACAATCTCAAAACCCTTGTCGTGCATCCGTTTCCAGAACGCCTCGAAATCCCTCCCCCCATGTCCAATCGCGTGAAGGCAGAGCACCGGCGCGCCCGCACCGCGCCTGGACAGCGCCAGCCGCGTCCCGGCGGCGTCGATCCATGAAAACGGCTCGGCGACGCCGGCCTGGGCTCTCAGATTTTCGTATGTGATTTGCATATCACTAAGTGATACGTGTATCACATAGGATGTCAAGGAGTAGCGCAGCACCATGCCACCGCCCAAACCCCGAGGAGAAGGACGTTCCGCCCTGATTGCGGCGGCGCGGAAGGAGTTCGACACGGTCGGCTATGAGGGGACCAACAGCAACGCGATCGCCCGGCGCGCCGGTTATGCCCCCCAGACCTTCTATCGCCATTTCCGCGACAAGCTGGAAGTCTTCATCGCGGTCTATGAGCAATGGACGGATGAGGAAATCGGCTTCATCGCCTCGGCCAGCACAGCGGAAGAAATCGCCGCCGCCATCCTCGCGCAACATCGCAAGAGCCGGATTTTCCGGCGCTCGCTGCGAGATCTGACGGTCCGCCATCCCGAGATGGCCAAGGCGCGGGCCACCTCGCGCGATCGGCAAATCGAGGCCACCTGCCGACGGTTGCCGAACTATGCGCGGCTGCCGCGCGCTGACCAGGTCGCCCGTCTTCTCACGTTCGAACGGCTTTGCGACGGTCTGGTCGAAGGCGATTTCAAGCGGCTCGGCGTGGCCGAGCGCGATGTGTTTCGACTTCTTGTCGACGAAGTACGTTCGTCATTGCCTGCGACAAACGCGAAGCGTTTGCGCAAGGGAGCTCCGCGACGAAGCAATCCATAGCGCCGCTTGCTGGGGCGTGGATTGCTTCGCTTCGCTCGCAATGACGGCAGTAAAGTGCACGCTGGAGAGGCGAGCTTTACGCCGCCACTGGCGCGGGCTGCGTCTCAGCCCTGCCCTTCGCAAACGGCGGGAAGGTCAGCGCGATCAGGAACGCGCCGAGGCCAAACGCCCACGAACCGATATAGAGCCACGCATAGCTGGCAAAGGTGTCGTAGATCAAACCGCCGGCCACCGGCCCGGTCGCCATGCCGAGGCTGCCGGCCATCGCGGTGCCGCCGATCACCGTGCCCATCATCCGCAGCGGAAAATTCTCGCGCACCAGCACCGAATAGAGCGGCATGGTGCCGGCATAGATGAAGCCGAACACCGCCGCCACGGCATAGAACGCGGCCAATTCGTGCACGAAGGCATAGCCGAGCGCGCCGAAGGCCTGCGCGAGCAATCCTGCGACCAGCACGCGCTTGGCGCCAAAACGGTCGCCGAGCAGGCCGAACGCGATGCGGCCGCCCAGCCCGGCCAGCCCCTCGACGCTGTAGATCGTGACGGCGGCGATCATCGGGATTCCGCAGCTGACGGCGTAACTCACGGTGTGGATGATCGGGCCGGAATGCGTGGCGCAGCAGAAGAAACTGGTCGCGAGCAGGATGATGAATTGCGGCGAGCGCAGCGCCTGCGCGAGCGACATCTCCGGCTCCGGCGCGGCGTCGTCCGATGCGGCCGCGGACACCGCTTCAAGCGCCGGCGGGCGGCGCACCAGGAGCGAGACCGGAATCATGATGGCGGCGACCACGACGGCCATGACCTGCATCGAGGTTCGCCAGTCATGGTTCGAAATCAGCCAGGCGGCGACCGGCGACATGATCATCGGCGCCATCCCCATCCCCGCCGAAACCAGCGACACCGCGAGGCTGCGATGGGTATCGAACCAGCCGGTGACGCAGGCCATCATCGGCGCGAAGATCGCCGAGATCGAGCCGCCGACCATCAGGCCGAACATGATTTGAAACGCCAGCAGCGACGGCGCCCGGCTGGCCAGCGCGAGGCTTGTCGCCAGCACGATCGACCCCGTCAGCACCACCGGCAGCGGCCCGAACCGGTCGGACAAGGTACCCCAGATCATGCTGGTGCACGCCATGGCGAGGAAGGCGATCGTCATGGCGCCGGACACGCCGGTGACCGACCAGCCGGTATCGCGCGCGATCGGTTGCAGGAACACCGGTAACGAAAACATGCCGCCGATGGCGACACAGCCGAGCAGGCCCCCGGCCGCGACGATCACCCAGCGATAGCGAGAATTGGTCATTCGTGGTCTCCAATGCGTCTTTCTAAACGGAAGACGAACGGGATGGGGTGGAACCGACAGGTTGATGGGTGTTCCTGATTATTTTTCGGGGCGTGGTCCGCTACGACCAAAGTTAGCCATATAGCGTAATGGTGAGAACCCATAATTCAGAGTGGTCGGCGGATGTCCGTTTTGGCGCGCATTCCGGACTCAAGTCGGACATCGCACGAGGTCCGAAAAGGCCAAAACCGGACGTAAGCCCTACCTGCCGTTGACGATGTGTTGGCCCCAAGTTGGATTTAGCGTACAACCTATTCCAGTTGGGATTTGCTTGCGATGGTTCAAAAGCAGCCAGGCCGGTTCGAGCGTAGGTTATCGGCGATATTGGCCGCCGACGTAGCTGGCTATTCGCGGCTTATGCATAGTGACGAAGAGGCTACGCATGCCAACCTGACGGTGCTCCTGGCGAACGCCGTCGCCCCAGCGATCACCGAACATGGCGGCCGCATCGTGAAGAACACCGGGGACGGGTTCTTGGCGGAGTTTCCGAGTGCGGTTGAGGCGGTTCGGGCCGCTATGCTATTCCAGACTCGGATCCTTGAGCTTACAATTGGAGAGGCTGAAGACAAACGCCTTAGTTTCCGTGTTGGCATCAACATCGGCGACATAATCGTCGACGTGCATGATATCTTCGGCGATGGCGTCAACATTGCGGCCCGGCTCGAAGGCATAGCCGAACCCGGCGGCATCTGTATCTCTTCGTCAGCCTACGATCAGGTTCGCGGCAAGGTCGCGGTCGAGTTTACCGATCTTGGCGAGCAGAACCTCAAGAACATCGCTCTTCCCGTACGGGCCTATGCCATGGTCCAAGACGGTGATGTCGCTGGAACGCAAAAAGGTCGCACGACGCCGCATTTAGCCTCTGCGTCGCGTCTGTCCATCGTGGTTCTACCGTTTGCGAATATAGGCGGCGACCCCGAGCAAGACTACTTCGTCGACGGGGTGACCGAAAGCCTGACCACAGACCTGTCCAGTATGGCTGGCGCGTTCGTCATCGCGCGCAACACCGCATTTACCTTCAAGGGCACTGCGATCGATGTGAAGCGAATCGGTCGTGAATTGAATGTCCGCTATGTGCTTGAAGGTTCAGTACAACGCGGCGGCAATCGGCTCCGCATCAACGTACAGCTCATCGACGCCGAAACCGGCAATCATCTTTGGGCCGACCGCTTTGATAAACCCATTGCCGACCTTTTCGATATGCAGGACGAAATTGTGTCGCGGCTCGCCAACGCTCTCGACGCAAGGCTGATGGCCGCCGAGGCTCGGCGAGCGGAAAGTTCGCCTCACCCCAGTTCAATGGACGCGTATTTCCAAGGCAGAGCAAACGTGAACAGGGGAATGACCCCAGAATATATGGCGAATGCTCAGAGGTTTTTCGCGCGTGCGTTGGTGCTCGATCCCCTCAATGCCGTGGCGCTGGCGGGAGCTGCACTCGTCGATGCGGCAATTGGCGGCAGCTTTCTCACCGACGACCGTGCTGCGCGCTTTGCGGCGGCCGAAGCGGCCGCGACCAAAGCTATTTCTCTCGCCTCGGAATACGCCTTGGCCCATATGGCTTTGGGCCTCGTCTACATTCTTACAAACCGCACAGCTCAAGGAATATCCGAATGCGAGCAAGCTCTGGCGTTGGATCGGAATTTGGCCGACGCTCACGCCATTATCGGTTGGGGCAAGATGTATTTGGGTCGTGCCGCGGAAACCGAAGCCCACATTCTTGAGGCGCTTCGGCTTTCTCCCCGCGATATCTTCGCTTTTCGTTGGATGGCATTTGTCGGTGCCGCGAAGTTGTTGCTTGCCGCCGATGGGGAAGCAGTCGTATGGCTGCGCCGCAGCATAGAGGCTAATCGCAATTTGCCTTTGTCTCATTTTCATCTAGCCGCTGGCCTAGCGCTGCTCGGCTCGTTGGACGAGGCGCGAGCCGCAGCGCAAACAGCACTAACGTTCGATCCGAACTTCACGCTCCAGCGGTTCCGCGCGGGTGTTGCCAGCAGTAATCCAACATTCCTTGCTCAGCGTGAGCGCACCATTGAGGGTATGCGCCTCGCGGGATTGCCCGAAGGGTGAGCGGTCGAAGAATGCCCGCAGAGCGTAGCGCGTAGGGTGGATTGGCGAAGCGTAATCCACCGATCGTTGCACGATGGCGCAATACGCTACGCTATTGCGCCCTACGAGCTGCAAGCTGTAGGCGCCCGAGGCGATGACGGCGTCAGCCTCGCATTCCGATCGCCGGCGGAAATGGCGGATCGTTATCGTCGTCAGGAGGCGCCACCGCAGAGTGATCGAACTGCATCGTAAAGGTGGCGCGGCCACGGCTGGTCTCGCGCAGGTCATTCACGTAACCGAACATGTTCATGAGCGGCACGATTGCGGTGATGACGTTGGCGTTGCCACGTACCCCCTGCCCCTGCATCTCGCCGCGTCGCAATTTCAAATCGGCGGTGACGGCGCCGATGTAATCCATCGGTGTCGTCACCTCGACCCTCATAACCGGCTCGAGCAGCACCGACCTGCCCTCCTGCAGCGCTTGACGAAAGCAGGCGCGCGCCGCGATTTCGAAGGCGAGCTCCGTCGAGTCGATGTCGTGGTATTTGCCGTCGACGAGTTGCACCTTGACGTCTACGACCGGGAAACCCGCAACGACGCCGGAGGCCAGAACGCTGCGAACGCCCGTTTCGATGGCGGGGATAAATCGGTCGGGCACCGCACCGCCAACGATCTTGGATTCGAACTCGTACCCTTTACCGGGCTCGTTGGGTTCAACGATGATCGTTATCGCCGCGAACTGGCCGGTACCGCCGGTCTGCTTCTTGTGGGTATAACTGTGCTCAACCCGCCTGGTGACGCGTTCGCGGAACGCCACCTGTGGCGCGCCGACATTGGTGTCAACCTTGTAGGTGCGGCGCAGCAGGCTGACCTTGCTGTCGAGATGCAATTCGCCCGCGCCCCTGAGGATGGTCTGACCGGATTCCGGATCGGTGGAAGAGCCGAATGTAGGATCCTCTGCAGCGAGTTCCGTTAGCGCAGCGCTGAGCTTTTCCTGGTCGGCCTTGAACTTCGGCTCGATCGCGATCTCGATAAGCCCACCCGGTGGCAGCCGGTCGTCAGACGAAGCCATGGCGTTCTCCGGCTCACTCCCGCTCGATTGTTCCAAGCGCGTAGGGTGGATTAGCGAAGCGTAATCCACCAGTCTTTGTGCGGTAGCGCAATATGCTACCTACGAGCTACGATAGCCGGCAACGGCCCGGACACGTTACCGACCTACGACAGTCATGCCCATCCGTCCAATTCTCCGCTATCCCGACCCCCGCTTGGCGCTCCCGGCGCAGCCCGTGACCGTGTTTGACGACGCGCTGCGCGAGCTCGCCAGCGACCTGCTCGAGACGATGCACGCAGCACCCGGTATCGGGATCACCGCGCCGCACGTCGGCATTTGCCTGCGTTGGCGGAGCGGACTTGCTCACGGGCGCGTGAAGTGGTTTCACGGGACGGGTTCCGACGAAACCGTTTTCTTCTTCCAAGAAGTCACTTTGGTGGCCTGCGAAGCCGGCCCGAAACAAACACCGGTCACCATCGCCACCAACGATCAACAAAAGGAGAATCTAGAGCTTCATCAAAGCGGGTTTGAGATAACTGAGGGGCCGCTCATGCGTTGTATTAATGTGTTGATTGCAGACCGCTGTCCAGTGGTTGTGGAGGGTTTGAAGAAGGTGCTCGGGGCGCAACATAACTTCAAACTTGTTGCGTGTTGCAGTGACGGTATAAGCTGCATCGAAGCAATTCGGAGTCTAAGGCCGGATATCGCCATTCTCGACGTCGCAATGCCTGGCCTGACCGGGTTGGAAATTCTCAGCATCGTCAACTTTGAGGGTTTTTCCACGAGGTTGGTTTTTTTCACCGCATCTGTTGAAGACAGCGAGTTGGTCAAGTCAACCGCGGCCGGTGCTTACGGCGTTATTCTGAAGGATGCGGCGCTGGAATTTCTGGTGAAGTCATTGCAGCAGGTCGCGGATGGACAGAGACTGTTCCCGCTGCCTTCCTCTGATGGGGTATCTCGGGAGCAAAGCGCGGGCACGGAGAATGCGCTGACGGTATTAACTGACCGAGAGCGCCAGATCATGTGCCTGGTGTCCGAAGGCTTGTCGAACAAGGAAATTGGCCGTCGACTGAATATTAGCGACGGTACCATCAAGGTGCATCTGCATCACATTTATGAGAAGTTGGAAATCCGCAACCGGACTGCACTCGCAGCGCTTGCTATCTCGCAAAATGAGACCTCCAGCCCGCCCATGGAAAATCAAGTTCCCCGGATACCAAAGCGGACATTAGCGACCTCCCAACACGGCGAGATGGTTAAGGGAAAAGATTTACATCCGTAGTTCCCCTGAGTTTCAAAGTGAACAGACGGCTCCCGCGCGGCGCTTTACCTTCTTACTTAAATTGTTGGCACCCGTTAGCCATACTGCGATCTGCCCGGCGCTCCCGCCGGGCTTTTCGTTTAGGATACGCGTTGCTTGGTGCTAGGGGATAACGACATGCGCAGCGTCGCCGAATATTTGGAAACGGCAGCCGAGTTCGATGAACTGGCGAGATCGAGCTCCGAATTGACCCTCAGAACACGCTACGCTCACGTGGCTGAATGCTACCGCCTCTTGGCCAGCGAGCTGCAACGGCTCATTGAAACAGGTGCTCTCAAGCCCGAACAGCCGTAACCCGTTTGTCGGCCCCAGGTGCGATCCTAGCGGGTTACCCCTTAATTCCTCTCACTGCTCATTATTAAGCCATACCATAGTTAATCCCGCTCCACTTATTATGGGCGTTGCTTTGCGCTGGGGGCGAGGACATGCGCAGCGTCGCCGAATATCTGGAGAAGGCCGCCGAGTTCGATGAGCTGGCAAGATCGACCAGCGAACCGGCATTAAAAAAGCGCTACGCTGATGTGGCTGAATCCTACCGCCTTTTGGCGATCGTATGGCAACGTCTCATTGAAACAGATGCTCCCAATTCCGAATAGCCGTGACCCGTTTGTTGGTAGCGTGATGGCAGGCATCCGGGCCTCCGTTACGGCCTCGCGGACGAAGTTCGCGTGGCACAACATCCACTCGGGGTTATTCGCGTCGATTTTGGCATGTCTGCGTAACGTCCGGTCCCGGGGTAATCTCGGAATGCCCGCTGTCCGATCCAAAGCATCAGTTTGGAGATGATTCAAGCACCCAAGCCGGACCACGGAGCCTGCATCGCGGACATCAATCACAGAGATCATGCCCATCCATCCAATTGTCCGCTATCCCGACCCTCGCCTTGCGCGCGCAGCGCAGCCTGTGACCGTGTTTGACGGCGCGCTGCGCGAACTGGCCAGCGACCTGCTCGAGACGATGCACGCCGCGCCCGGCATCGGGATCACCGCGCCGCATATCGGCATTTCCCTGCGGGTCGTGGTGCTCGACCTCGATCCGGTCGATGGCGCGCGAACCTATGTTAATCCGGAGATCATCTGGGCCTCGCCCGAGATGATCCTGCATCAGGAAGGCAGCGTCTCGATGCCCGGCGTCAACGACGACGTCACGCGCCATACGCGCGTCCGGATCAGCTATCGCGATCTCCACGGCAACCTGCAGGCCGAAGAATCGGAGGGTCTGCGCGCCGTCTGCCACCAGCATGAGATCGATCAGCTGAACGGCGTGTTCTGGCTTCAGCGGCTGTCCCGCCTCAAGCGCGAGCGGCTCATCAAGCGCTTCGAGAAGCTGTCGCGGGGTTGAGACGAAGGCGGGGCCGAGATGACATCGGAACTCGCGATGTGATTGTCATGCCTATCGATTTGCGCTAGGCACCGAGGTGGATCCCGGCAGGAAATTTTTCAGCCTGCGGCGGGGCGCGTTAGCTAATCGGTGGAGCATAAAATTATGGCGCGCAACATTCTGATCCTGGGAGCCTCGTATGGCTCATTGCTGGCGACCAAGCTGTTGATGGCGGGTCACAACGTGACGCTGGTTTGCCGCAAGAATACGGCGGAACTCATCAACCGCGACGGCACCCAGGTTCGCATCAAGCTGCGCGACGAGGCGATGCACCGGGCAATCTTCTCCCGCAATCTGCCCGGCAAACTCGACGCGGTGACGCCCGGCGACGTCGACGTTTCGCGGTATGATCTGGTGGGTCTGGCGATGCAGGAACCGCAATACACCAACCATACGATCCGGGTGCTGATGATCAAGATCGCCGCGGCGAAGCTGCCGTGTCTGTCGATCATGAACATGCCGCCGCTGCCCTATCTCAAGCGGATTCCGGCGCTGGCGGACATGGATCTGGAGGAGGCCTACACCAATGCCCAGATCTGGGAACGGTTCAAGCCGGGCCTGGTGACGCTGTGCTCGCCCGATCCGCAGGCCTTCCGTCCGCCGGAAGAGGCGGCGAATGTGCTTCATGTCGGCCTCGCCACGAACTTCAAGGCGTCGGTTTTCGAAGACGAGAAACACAATTTGCTGCTTCGCGAGCTGGAAGCCGACATCGACGCGGTGAAACTCGATGGGCTGGACGTTCCCGTAAAACTCAAGGTGTTCGATTCGCTGTTCGTGCCGCTGGCCAAATGGTCGATGTTGCTGACCGGGAATTACCGCTGCATCACGCTGCACGAACCGCGCTCGATCCGCGACGCCGTGCACAGCGATCTGAAGCTCTCGCAGTCGATCTACGACCATGTCGACGCCATCGCCCGGCGCCTCGGCGCCGACCCGAAGGACCAGGTTCCCTTCGAAAAATATGCCAAGGCGGCGGAAAGCCTGCTCAAACCCTCCTCGGCGGCCCGCGCGGTGGCCAGCGGCGCCCCCTTCATCGAGCGGGTCGACCTGCTGGTGAAGCTGATCGCCCAGCAGCTCGGCATGCCCAATGCCGAGATCGACCGCACGGTCGAGATCGTGGATCACAAACTGAACGAGAAGATCGTGGCGGGTGGTTCCAGCCCAGTGTGACCGGCGGCCCACGGCAGCGCGCGGGATGGATGAGCGAAGCGCAATCCACCGACCCTTGCACGACGTCGCAAGACGCCGAGCCTGTCATCGGGCGCGCATTCGCGCGACCCGGCGGCTCTTGCGCCGCTGAATTCAGGCATTCTTAACTTACATCCAGCAAGGTCGTATCTACGAAAGGCGCAACTTGCGGAGGTCCCTTTGACAACGATTTCTGCAACTCCGCCGTCGATCGGCGCCTCGCTGGCTCAGCTGATTTCCGGCGGCTCTGACGCAACCCCGACCCCTGTCGCCGCGAGCCCGAATTCTGCGGCCTCGCCCAGCACGACATCGAGTGGTCCCGCAACCTTCATCACCCTATCCGATCAGGCGAAGGCGGCGGCCGCCGCCAGGGCCCAGTCCGATCAGACCGCGGCCGACAATCTGCGAGCCTATGTCGAGGCCCACCGCGTCAACAGCGACGGTACCGGCGCCACGACAACCGCGACCAACGACACCAGCACCACCGGCACACCGCCAATAACGGGCTCGAAGGTCGAGGCGATCGTGGCGCAGATCAACGCGCTCGCCGACGCCAATCAGCCGCAGCCGTTCCAGCCATTTACGCCCACCAAGAGCCTGTCGAACAGCGTGACCATCGACGGCTACACCTTGACGCTCGATACCAATGCCAGCACGCAGTTTTACGGGATCGAGCTGAGTGGAAACGGCGTTCAAGCCTTCGACAAGCATTTCGGGCCGAGTGACGGAGCCGCCGGTGGCAGCGGGGCGACTGCTGGTGTCGGGATCGGCGCCGGCATTCCCAACAACAACAATGAGGCCTTGGACGCCATCACGATCACGCGGAACACAGCCACGGCAAGCAGCGCTTCGATATCCTCGCCGTCAACCGGCTCGATCTCGACAAGCTCGGTGAGCGCCCAGTCATCGTCGATCACGTTCCTGGTCAATTATGCAACTGGCCAGATCAGCGTGGAGCAATCGGCGGCGTCGGTGTCCGCACAATCGACCCGGGTCAGCTCACCCGGATCGACGTTCTCCGCGTTGGCATGAGCGCCCGACGCTGGGGATGGCCGTCTTCTGATTTTAAATTGTCAAACAGCACGAGGGCATGGGTCCGCATTCTCGCGGCATGAGATGCCCGAGGTTTGCGTAACCTTTCACCCTCGATAGACAGAGGGCGCAGGGAAAGCCGGGTGCGCGCTGCACCCGCGGTCTCGCGTGCAAATGGCAACAAGAAAACGCACACGAGCATACAGGTTCAGCGGAGGCAATCCGGCCTTCCCTGCGCAATGGTTTTACGGCTTATAACGCGCTCTCCCCGGTGACCGGGCTTTCTTGCCACCGTCGCATGCGAACGAATTCGCACACTTGACGCCAGCGTCGGGGCGTCAGGACCACACGACTTCGCCGTCCGCCTCGGCCACGTTCGTCTTCGTGACATCAGCGTCCACCGCATCTCACCGCAACGTTCGTGACGATCGCGACCCGCCCCTCATCCGCCGTGAGACGCGCGGATTCAAATCAGTGATTTGCCCGACGGCGAAAGCGAAATATTTTTGCAGCAAAGGCTGGACAGACTTTTGGTGATTTGCCCGTCGGGTCGATTGGTCGCATGCGACAACGCTCATTCGTCATTGCGAGCGAAGCGAAACAATCCACAGCGCCCCTTGCCGTGGCGGCCGTGGATTGCATGTAGGCGGGAAAAGAATGCAGCTTTGGGGTACAGTCTTCGGCAAGTTTAGTGCACTGTCACCGTAGTTCCGTCAGCACCACTGGCAGCGGCCCGAACCAGTCGGACAAGGTGCCCCAGATCATGCTGGTGAATGCCATGGCGAGGAAGGCGATCGTCATGGCTCTGGACACGCCGGTGACCGACCAGCCGGTATCCCGCGCGATCGGTTGCAGGAACACGGGCAACGAAAACATGCCGCCGATCGCGAAACAGCCGAGCGGGCCCCCGGCCGCGACGATCACCCAGCGATAGCGGGAAGTGGTCATTCGTGGTCTGGAGCCGACAGCCGATGATTTACCCGATGCAGCATTTTTTGAACTTCTTGCCGCTCCCGCAGGGACAGAGTTCATTGCGTCCAATGCTGCGGGACTTGAACATAGAGGCGCCGCGACGCAGTGTTCCGACACGCGCCATACCCTTGGTAGCTTCGTCCATCACGTCATCCTGTTTCCAGGGGAAGCGAAGATTGAGCCCAAACTTGGGGAGACCGTCATCCGCCCGGACGACAAGGCCGAACCAACTATCGGCGCGGCACACGTATTTTCTTCGCTGACAATGTGCCGCCAGTGTCTTAGCTGCCACCACGTTGGGGAGTGATCCGCAATGAACGGTGAGACCTGTGTTACCCTTTTCGAAACTAAGCGTGAAATCATGGAGTTCGCCATCTTTTCTTGTCCGCTGGGCGATTTCCTTGAGCCCCCTGTTCAGGTCGTCGAGCGACTCGTCGCCAAGAGTCAGGAGCATGAAACCAAGGTCCACTAAGGCAGCCTCGGCGCGATTTTCGATTGCTCTAAGCATCCGCCCGACCAACGTCCCATCCAATCGAGTAAGGATGCCGTTGGGGGTCCTCGGCCCCTCTATGCCTTCGCGCCGGACCGTCATGGCTGTGTCGAGTTCGACTGCGATCTCCTCCGCGAGCATGACCATATCGGTTTTGTCGTCGATCCAGAGGTTCTGGCGAAGATGGTACGCCAGGATGGTCAATTCATTGATCGAGGCTACGCGCTCGCCATAGTTGACGCGTCGGTTGATGTAGCTCAGCAACCGCAACGGGCTGGGCAGCATCTCCGCGAGCACATCGATCAAAAACACGTCCGCGATAAGTGGAACTTGGATTGTCTCGTCCGTCTCGTATTTTAGGAACTCGCGCGTCTGCACGGCCAATGCCGGATAATGATCGGAGACCACGCAAACCGGGTAAATCTCACGTAGTGTCGGGAGGTTGATTTTGCCTCCATGTTCACCGATAAACTCGAGAGCTGGATTACTCAGTGATATCGCACAAAGGTACGCTTGATCGTAAGCATCCTGTACCGACTTCTTGAAGTCGTCGCGCAGCTGAAGGTCATTGCCTTTGCGCGCCTCTAAAGTCAGCTTCTTGGATTTGCACTGGATCACGACCGCGCGGTCCGCGAACAGCACCAACACGTCGATCTCGCCGATGTGGCGGCCTTTGCCAAAAATGTTTACATTGCAATAGACGTTTTCGGCACCAAAGATTGTGGTAAGCCGCCTCGCCACGAAGGCTTCGGTGAATGCGCCCCGATTAGCGAAGGCAATGTCCTTGTAAGACTTGTCAGCGGCCATCCAGTAAAATGGGGAGTCATACAAGGCTTCAACGACGCCGTATGCCTGCAGCGATATATAATCGCCAGACGGGCACCGCAGTATTGGTAAGGCATTGGCGATATTGAAATCGCCCAATGAGGTAAAATTCCTGTTCGTCGGCGATTCGGGTGCGGTAAATGCGGCGAGGACGGCAGACGCCAATTCGGGAGTGACACCTGCTTCTGTAGCAATTTCATCGCACGAGAAGGTGAACCCCGGTAGTGCAGTCCAATGCGACGGATGCAGGTACCTCATGCCCTCGATCGTCTCAAGCATCTTCCGATTCAGAAGTTGCGTGAGCGCCCTCGCCATAGAGTGGCCATCGGCGATACGAAAGCCCTTGTTGGTATACAGCCAATCATCGTCCTTGGCGTAGCGGTCGAGCGCCAAATCGCGATACTGGAAGCTGTAGGCCGATTCACCGCCGTAAAAGATCGGCTCCCTTAGTACGTCGCCGCGCTGAAAAAGGCTGGCGGTCTCGGCGATTGGGGGGCCCCCCCTGCTGGGCTGTCACCGTCTGCTTGATCCCTTCAAACATGGGCTCATTCAAACAGGAGTGTAACTCGCCTAGAAGGCCTTCCGTCTTATCGACAAGCTCCTGCATATCAGGTGGCGTCGGAACGCTGAAATCAATCGGGTGTTTCAACATCAAGCCCATGAGTGTCGAGAACTCGGTCCTGATCGTTCGCTCGGGCACATATGAGGCGGCCATATCCTCGTTGGTCATTTGGCCATCATAGGAGATTAGGTTATCGCGGTAGGAGAGGTAGGCCAGCACATGTATGTAGCCCGGCGAGCCACACAGGGCATCCAGTTCGCCAAAGACTTCCTGCTCGCTGCGAATGACGATATCTCCCTTAGCCACGGCCCCCTCGTCAGTCTTCATCATCGAAGCCGACGCTGACCGAAGGGACTCGATGATGATTTACTCCCATATAGCGACGACCTGCCCTTCCGCTTTCTGCATGGTGGCCATCGCGTCGGCGTCATTCTCCGCTCCTGAAAAATTCCCGACACGTCGACGACGCCACCAGTGTAGCGCGAAGGTGGACTGGCAGGGCGGTAGTCCTCCAATCCCTGCACGGTGGCGCAATACGCTTCGCTATTGCGCCCTGCGAGCTACGAGCTGCAATTCTAGCGGAAAGCCTAATCCAATTTCACGTTAAAACGGAGTCGCAATCGCGTCTCAATCTGCGGTCATGCCGTCGGTCGATGTCACCGCTCCGCGATTCGCAGCCGGCTTGGCTTCGGCTCCTTGTGGCCGAATGCGGGGACACCTAAAGGGACGTTGACGGAGCGTGGAACCGTTGCGAGCTCTCCCCGACCAAATGAAATGAGCCGCGCATAATTGCGTCCTTTAGCCGAGCGACTTCCGGGGTGAGCGGAAGCGCATTGGCGAGCGCCGAGGCGCGTCTGCGCCATTTTGCTCGCTGATCTTTGTTCTCCGACAGTGCCATTGCTAGAGCCGCTTCGGCAGCGCCGAACTTATCGCGGGCTTCCAGGAGCGGCCCGTATGCTGCCAAAGCATAACGCTTAGCTACGCGCGACCTCGACCAAGCCGAAGGTGGGCCTGGGCCAAAAGCGACATCGACTGCGCAATGCCGTGGCGGTCTGACCCGGAGCGTTGCTTAGCGCGAATGCTTTCAATTGCCCTGCAGCGGGCGTGGCTAATCCGCTCAGTTCTGAGCGCGAGCCAGGCAAGATTATGTAGCGTGTTGCCGATGCCGGACGGCATGCTCAGCAAGCGCTTGAGGCGCAAGCTCTCTTCCAAATGTGCTTCAGCCGCGGGATGGTCGTTCAGGTTGGACGCCTGTAGGCCGAGGTTATTGAACGCCCGACTAGCAAAATCCAGCCGCCCGCCCTGACGTGCCCGCACAGCAACCGGCTCTAGCAATCGGAATGCGGAACGCGACTTCCCGAGCTTATCTAAGGCTATGGCTAAGGCGTTAGTAAGCTCCTCTTGTTGAGCGCGATATCGAGGCCAGTTTCGAAGGCGGCGCAACGCCAGCAGATAGGTGTGCGCTGCGTCGCGCCATCGGCTCATAACTCGTAGCTGTTGGCCAACGATCTTCGCAGCCTCGGCCTCTAGAGCTGGCGAACCCAGCTGGTTGGCAAGAGCCACCGCGCGCTGCCCGTACTTGAGCGCAGCCACCGGCCGACCAAGCCGGCGCAGAGAGGCGGCCGCTCCAAGCATGAAGCGAACCCTCTCGCTCAATGTCCCGTCACTGGGACGCGCAACGGTGGTGAAGAGCTGCAGCGCCGTTCTCGGGTCGCCAGCCGCCAAACAGATATGGCCACAGACCAAGAAAGGCGAAGCTTTGAGCGCCTGGGCCCATCTCCGCCATAACTCATCATTGTCGCGCGGACCTCCTGCTCTTGATTCAGCTGCGAATTGCGGCTGGCCGAACAGGTAGGACAGAACCTTAGTCGTATCGGTACGAAGAAACACATCCGCTTGCGTCAAAAGGGCAGCCGCACCCTTCAACTCCAATGGGGCCGTGAAACGGTCGAGCGGTTCCAATTCTCGGGGCAAGGACGCTCCACCAACGTGATCAATCCAGACGACCCGCCCAGTTCCACGAGGAAGGGACGCCAACAATGGATTGATATCGAAATCATCCATTCCGCTGTACCCCACGACAAGGACTGTGCTGTCGCGGAATAAGGCCTGAAGAAGTTTTCTAAGAGCGCCGGTCCGTCTGCGGGCGACTTGGCCCGAGGAAAGCGCCAATCGCTCCAGGCCGCCGCACTCGGTCAGGGTACCATGAAGTTTGTAAATTCGTGCGCTGCGCAATTTCAATCGCTCAGTCGAAACCACAACGTGAATTGGCACTTGCACTTGAGCTGCGGCCTGCTCAATCAGTGTGTCGAAATTGGTAGTTGCTATAACACCCCCATTCTTGAGCGCGGCGGCAAGCGCTTTGTGGTTTGCATTTGGACTGTCGGAGGCGAGCACCGACAGAAATCCCAACGCTTTAGGTCCCACAATGCCGAGCAGTATCTCGGCAAATGTCTCTGGGCGCAGAGCTTCGGCCGCCGCTATCACGGCCGACTGCAGGCGCTTTTCTAGGGGAGCGGAAACGGCTTCGGCTGCGCCGCGCAATAGCTCTCGGGCCAAAGGCAGGCAGCTCGGCGGATCATGTGAGATACCGGCCCCGGCTAGGACGGTGAGCTGCCCATCTGCTGCGAGCGCTTTGAGTGTGGCGAGCGTCATCAACTTGCCTTAGCTCAGTATTCTATAGGCAATTTCAGAGGTTGTCGCAGCTTCGCCGTCTGCGTTTGATGTCGCATCAAAGCCGGCCGAGCGCAGGAATTTCGCACCTCGGCTTCAAATTCGCGCCCGCGAGCAGCCGCACCGTCCCCTCGCTCACTCCCACTCGATCGTGCCCGGCGGCTTTGACGTCACGTCATAAACCACCCGATTGACGCCCTTGACCTCGTTGATGATGCGGGTCGCGGTTTCGCCCAGGAATTTCATGTCGAACGGATAAAAATCAGCGGTCATGCCGTCGGTCGAGGTCACCGCGCGCAGGCCCACGACATATTCGTAGGTGCGCCCGTCGCCCATCACGCCGACGGTCTTGACCGGCAGCAGCACCGCAAACGCCTGCCAGATCGTGTCGTAGAGGCCGGCCTTGCGGATCTGGTCGATGTAGACGGCGTCCGCATTGCGCAGGATCTCGAGTTTTTCCGGTGTGATCTCGCCGGGGCAGCGGATCGCGAGACCCGGGCCGGGGAACGGATGCCGGCCGACGAAGATTTCGGGCAGGCCGAGTTCGCGCCCCAGCACGCGCACCTCGTCCTTGAACAATTCGCGCAACGGCTCGACCAGCTTCATCTTCATGCGCGCCGGGAGACCGCCGACATTGTGGTGCGACTTGATGGTCACCGAGGGGCCGCCGGTGAAGGAGACGCTCTCGATCACGTCGGGGTACAGCGTGCCCTGCGCCAAAAACTCCGCCGGTCCTTCGCCTTTTTTTGCGATCTTCTTCGCTTCGACGTCGAACACATCGATGAACAGCCGGCCGATGGTCTTGCGCTTTTGTTCGGGATCGCTGACGCCGGCGAGTTCCCCCAGAAATTGCTTCGACGCATCAACGTGAACCAGCGGGATGTTGTAGTGATGCCGGAACAGGTCGACCACGGTCTCGGCTTCCTTGAGCCGCAACAGGCCGTGATCGACGAACACGCAGGTGAGCTGGTCGCCGATCGCCTCGTGGATCAACACCGCTGCCACCGCCGAATCGACGCCGCCGGAGAGACCGCAGATCACCCTGCCCTTGCCGACCTGGGCGCGGATCTTCTCGATCGCTTCCTCGCGGAAGGCACGCATGGTCCAGTCGCCGGTGAGGCCGGCGACCTTGCGGACGAAATTGCGGATCAGTTTTGCCCCGTCCGGCGTATGCACCACCTCGGGATGGAACATCAGCCCGTAATACCGGCGCTTCTCGTCCTGGATCACGGCGAATGGTGCATTGGCGGAAACCCCGGCCACCGCAAAGCCCGGCGGCATTTTGGTGATGCGGTCGCCATGGCTCATCCAGACCGGATGCTTTTCGCCGGTCGACCAGCAGGCATCGAACAGCCGGCTGTCGGCCTTGACCTCGACATCAGCGCGGCCGAATTCTCTGGCGTGGCCGCCCTCGACCTCGCCGCCGAGCTGGGCCGCCATGGTCATCTGGCCGTAGCAGATGCCGAGCACGGGCACGCCGGAATCGAAGATCGCCTGCGGCGCGCGCGGCGAGCCCGCCTCATGCACCGATTCAGGGCCGCCGGAGAGGATGACGGCCTTCGGCTTCATGGCCAAAAACGCCGCTTCCGCCTTCTGGAACGGCACTATTTCGGAATAGACGCCCTCCTCGCGCACCCTGCGCGCGATCAGTTGCGTCACCTGACTGCCGAAATCGACAATCAGAATCTTGTCATGCGCCGAGGCCACCTTGGCGCTCTGCTCGCGGGCTGGCTGTGCTGCTGTCATGGCAAGGAAGTACGCGACGGGCGGCGGCCTCGCAACCGCACAAAACTGCTGGCCCACATCCTTCTGCAGGCATGGACACATCAAAAACAGGTCAGTATTATTGACCTAAGAACGCCAGGAGGAAACCATGCAGCATGAGCATCACGACGCCGCGCATTTGGCCGCCTTGGGGCGGCAATGGATTGCGGCCTGGAATTCACGCGATCTGGAACACGTTCTCACGCTTTATGCCGACGATTGCGAGATGACCTCGGACAAGATCCGGGCGCTGGGTTTCGATTCCAGCGGAACGTTACGTGGCAAGGCCAAGCTTCGGATGTATTGGGGGAAAGCCCTTCAGCAGCTTGCGCCCAACCTGCATTTTGAGCTGATCGATACCTATGTCAGCCCCGACAGCATCGTTGTCTTCTACCAGAACGAGAACGGCGTGAAGATCTGCGAATATCTGCGGCTGGATGCGCAAGGCAAGATCACCCAGGGCTCCGCCAATCATCTCGCGCGTTGAACCCCATCCGTCATTGCGAGGAGCCAACGGGTCGCGCGAATGCGCGCCCGATGACAGGCTCCGCGACGCAATCCATCCCTTCTTTTGCGCCGATACATGGATTGCTTCGTCGCAAGTGCTCCTTTTTTTCCCTCCCCCCGCGAAGCGGCGGGGAGGGATCAAGGGTGGGGGGTCGCGCCGCGAACGCCGCTTTCAACGAGTTTGCCGCTAGACCCCCCACCCCCGACCCCTAAGAGCGAGCTTCGCTCGTCTCGACCCCGCCACGCGCTAACGCGCGCGGAGGGAGGGGAGAAGGCGATTGCGGGCGGGTCGCAGCTCTGACCTTCCATCAGCCGTCATTGCGAGCGAAGCGAAGCAATCCACGCCTTTTTTTGCGAGGAGAGCTGGATTGCTTCGTCGCGGAGCCTGTCATCGGGCGCGCATTCGCGCGACCCGTTGGCTCCTCGCAATGACGACTGGGTTCAGCCCGCCTGCCTCTTCAGCACCGAGACGAAAAACCCGTCCGTTCCGGTGCGGCGCGGCGTCATCAATAGCCCCTCGGCCGATTGCAGCGTCGCGGCGGCGAAATCCTCGGCTTTGTCCCAGAGCACGGTCATGGTTTGGGCGGGCGGCACCACGGCAAAATCGGGATGGCGGACGAGAAACTGGCGGATCTGGTCGCCGTTTTCCGGCGGCAACACCGAGCAGGTGATATAGGCGATCCGCCCGCCCGGTTTTACCAATGCGGCGGCGCGATCAAGCACTTCGACCTGGTCCTTCAGACGGACCTCGAGCGCGCCCGGCCGCATCCGCCACTTGGCGTCGGGGTTGCGCCGCCAGGTGCCGGTTCCCGTGCAGGGCGCGTCGATCAGCACCAGATCGGCGGAGGCATGAATGTCGCTCAAGGTATCGTTCGGCCCCTTCGGCGTCCGCACGTCGCAATTGTGCACGCCGGCGCGCGACAGCCGCTCGTAGATCGGCGCCAGCTGCCGCTTGTCGTGATCTGTGGCAATGAGCCGGCCCTTGCCCTGCATCATCGCGGCCAGCGCCAGGGTCTTGCCGCCGGCGCCGGCGCAGAGATCGATCACCTGCTCGCCGGGTTTTGCCGCCGACAACAGCGCGGCGAGCTGCGAGCCTTCGTCCTGCACCTCGATATTGCCCTTGATGAAATCTTCCTCGGCATGGATGCCGGGATTGCGGGCATCGGCGGCCAGGTCAATGCGCAAGCCGATCGGCGACCATGGCGTCGGCATCGTTCCCAAATGCGCGGTCGACGCCAGCACCTTCTCGCGCATCGCCTTCAGGGTATTGACGCGCAGGTCGAGCGGCGCCCGGCTCGCCATTGCGGTTGCCTCTGCGACGCGGTCATCGCCGAACACCTGCATGAGGTATCCGTCGAGCCAGTCCGGATAATCGCCGGCGATCGGCGCCGGCGCATCGGCGAGCGAACGCGAGGTGAGCGCGGCGCGCTCGGCGTCGGTCAGCGGCGCCGGCGCGAAACGCCCGCCGTCGCACAATGCCGCGATCTGCTCGGCATCGAGCTTGCGCTCGAGTTTCAGCATGCCCAGCAGGCGCGCGCGCGCCGTATCCGCGTCCATGATCCAGGCGCTCGAGGCCCGCCGCCGCAGCACGTCCCAGAGCAGGCCCGAGATCGCGGCGCGGTCGCCCGAGCCGGCAAAGCGATGCGCGGTGCCCCACTCCTTCAGCGCCTTCGCCGCCGGAATGCGCTGGGCATCGATGGTATCGATGAGCTCGATGGCCGCGGAAAGGCGGGCTGCGGGAGTCATTCAAAACTTTCGGTTCGAGAAGGAAGGCGCGCTCAGATCAACAACAGAATCTTCAGCGCGAAATAGACCCACATGATGAGCAGCACCACGACGCCGGCGAACCACGCCAGCGAACGCCGGTTCAGATCGTTGGAACTCACGAATACCCCGGCATGCACCAGGCGCGTCACCACAAACACCCAGGACAGCACGACGATCAGGTAATCCGCGTGGCGCAGCGGAAGCGCCAGCGCGATCAAAATGTAAAACAGCACAGGCAGTTCGAACTGGTTCTTGAAGCAATTGCCGATCTGGGTGGCGCGGACCGGCCAGTTCGGCTGTCCGAGCACGATATCCTTGACCGTGGTCTCGCGGCTGACCAGCGCGTTTCTGCGGGCACCGGCCATCCAGAGCATTAGTGCGAAAGTGAGCCCGATCAGGACAAAGACCGGCAGTAAAACCGTTGGAACCGACATCGAAACTCCCCCTGAATGCGCGCGCCCCCCGCTATAGCGGCCGGGCGTCCGGCTGACAATAAATCAGGCAGGGCAGCCTTCCGGCCAACCGAAAGCGTTGAACCAGCATCATCGCTGCCGAGACCAACCCAAAAGCGGGCCTGTCAATTCCGGTAACCCAATCGATCCCGACCCCGCGCGAGACGCTGCGATGGACCTTGCATCCTCCCTTCTGAAGGGGTCAACCGCGATGGCCGGGGGCGCCTTCGATTCCGTCACCGCGTTCCTCAGCACGCTGGCGGAAGCAGTCGGACTGTTCCCGGACGACAGCCCGGACGGCGCATTCGGCCTCTTGATATCGGGGCTCGCGGGCGTCGCGGCCGCGATGGCGGTCGGCATCGCGCTGACCGTCTATTTCCGGACGGGCTATCGCAGCGCCAGGGACATCATCCGGCACGGCCTCGCGCTCGCCCTCGTGCTCGGCCTCCTCGCCTTCGTCGCCTACGATTTACGGCACGCCGCGTTCGCCTATCTCGGCATCAATCCGGCCAGCCCCGCGGTCGAGTTTGAAATTCGGCTGCCGCAGGCGGCGGCCGCCCTGGCCGAGACCCAGGTCGAGCTGCATACCGACAGGAACCAGACCCTCGCCCACCTCGAAGGCGGGTTGTCGTCCGACGGCGATGGCCGCAGCGTGCTGAGGGGCTCGGTGGCGCTGGAGTTTCGCGCCACCGACCGCGTCATGATCCTGAATCTGCCGGGCCCGGCCCAGTACCAGTTCAAGCTGCGGCTCGCCGCCAGCCCGTCGCACTCCGATCAGTTCGGGCCGTGGCATCTGGCCGATCGCGTCGTGGCACCCGGCGATCGCCCGGGCAGCGGACCCAATGACGCCTTCGCGATCCGCTACCGCGTGCTGTAATTTTCCCCGATCCTTCGAACTTGATCGTTCCAACATCGGGCAAATCATGCCCGCACCTTGCGCGCCGCCGGACGCGCGGGCACGCTGCAGGACGGGCGCACCGGGCATGATGCCCTGCCCGCCCGCCAACCAAGAGGTACTGAACCAGTACCCAATTTTCGGGAGTGAAACGACATGCGCCTGCAAGATCGCGTCGCCATCGTGGTCGGCGCCGGGCAGAGCCCGGGCGAAGGCATCGGCAACGGCCGCGCCACCGCGCTGACGTTTGCGCGCGAAGGCGCGTCCGTGCTGTGCGTCGATCGCGATCTCGCTTCGGCGCAAGCGACGGTCGACCTGATCGCCGCCAACGGAGGCGCCGCGGCGGCCTTCAAGGCCGACGTCACCAGAGAGACCGAACTCAAGGCGATGGTGGCCGACGCCCATGCCCGCTGGGGCCGCATCGACATCCTGCACAACAATGTCGGCGTCAGCCTTGCCGGCGGCGACGCCGAACTGCTCGACATCACCGAGGAGGCGATCGACCGCTGCGTGGCGATCAATCTCAAGAGCTGCATTTTCGCGGCGAGATATGTGATCCCTATCATGCGCCGGCAGATGAGCGGCGCCATCATCAACATCTCCTCGATGGCGGCGATCACCAGCTACCCTTACGTCGCCTACAAGGCGACCAAGGCGGCGATGATCGCCTTCACCCAACAGCTCGCCTACCAGAACGCCGAATACGGCATCCGCGCCAACGTCATCCTGCCGGGATTGATGAATACGCCGATGGCGGTCGATACCCGCGCCCGCGCCTTCAACAAGAGCCGCGCCGAAGTCGAGGCCGAGCGCGACGCCAAGGTGCCGCTGCGCCACAAGATGGGCACCGGCTGGGACGTCGCCAACGCCGCGCTGTTCTTGGCCTCCGACGAGGCGAGTTTTGTCACGGGCGTGACGCTGCCGGTGGACGGCGGCGCCAGCGTGCGGCGCGGTTAGCACGCGTAGTCATAAATCGAGCTTGATTGATGCGGGCTCGGACCAATGTCCGCTATACCCAGCGACCACATTCCGTACCCGCAGCGAAATGACGCGATGTGCCATCAACGGACTCATGCAACGCTGCATTTTCGACGAGGTTCGCTGCAATGCTTGAACAAGTCCATACGCCGAGCCAGCCCGGATGTCGGCTATTGACGCACCATTTTAAGCCAACATAGTTTTCAGACAGATAAGAACCCGAAATGGTCGTCGTGTTCAGAAATCCATTCATATCGTTTGCCGTCACTCTATGGACCTTGGCGTCTGTCCTTCCTGTTAACGCAGGCCCGCTCGAGGACGCGCAGGCGGCGGTCACTATTGGCGACTACGTAACTGCCCTTCGATTACTCGGGACCTTGGCAGATCAAGACAACACCGATGCCGAGCGCCTTCTCGGGATCATGTACATCAAAGGCCGGGGCGTCCCGCAGGACTACGCTTTGGGAATGAGGTGGATGCGAATTGCAGCGGACAAGGGGTTGCCGGACGCGCAGCACGACGTTGGGATGTTGTATCAACGAGGCTGGGGTGTCGAGCGAAACGAAGCCGAGGCGGTGAAATGGTTTCGTCTTGCTGCGGATCAGGGCTTGGTCGTAGCCCAAAACAATCTAGCGGATACCTATATTCTGGGACTCGGCGTGCTGCAAGATTTTCGCGAAGCCTTTAAGTGGTATCACATCGCTGCGGATCAAAGCTCTTCCTACGCGGAAAATGTTATTGGCGTCGCTTACGAACATGGCCTTTACGTTGCACAGGACGATGCCGAGGCATTTCGATGGTACCGACGTGCGGCGAACAAGATTTATGAGCGACCCGGCGACACCTGGATACACAGTCCGCAGTACAATATCGGGGCCATGTATGCGTCAGGTCGCGGCACGAATCAGGATTATGTCCGGGCGCTCATGTGGTTCACTTTGGCCGCAGCGTTTGGCGATACAAAGCCACCTGACCCGCTTGGCATCAAGCTGGTCGATACGTCGAAATACACGGCGTTAGAACAACGAGACAGGCTTATGGCGCTTATGACGAGCGCGCAAATCACGGAGGCGGAAAGGTTGGCGCGCGAGTGGAGGCCGCATCCCGTATTGACAATTGAACGCCGAGAAAAATAAATCCGCACTGCCCACCAAAATTTACAGTTGTCTAGCCGCCGCGCGGCGGCGACACCGCCAGGCGCAAAAAGCTCATCACGCTGCCGACCGCGGCAAATCCCGCGCCGAGCGCCAGCGCCAGCGTGGCGCCGTCGCGGCCGGCGAGGCCGAAGCACAGCGCCGCCAGCGCAGCACCGATGGTTTGTCCGGTCAGGCGCGCGGTGGCGACGATGCCGCTGGCGCCGCCGCTGCGATGCGGTGGCGCGCTCGACATCAGCGTCTTGATGTTCGGCGTCTGAAAGAAGCCAAATCCGAACCCGCAGATCACCATGCGCCAGACGATATTGGCGATGCCCGGGTTCACCGGAAGCGTCGCCAGCAGCACCATGCCCAGACCCAGCAACACCAGTCCAATGCCGCCGAGAATGCCGGCGGGATAACGGTCGGACAGCCGGCCGCCGATCGGCGCCATGATCGCGACCACCAGCGGCCACGGCGTCATGAAGAAGCCGGTCTCCACCTGCGTCCGCATCAGGATGTCCTCGAAGTAGAACGGCAGCGAAACGAACGCCAGTCCCTGGACCGCAAACGCGCAGACGGAGGTGGCCGCCGACAGCGCGAACACCGGCCGGCGAAACAGGTCGATCGGCAGCATCGGCGCCGGATGATCGGCGTGCCTGCGGATCAAGAGCCAGCCCAACAGGATCGCGGCGATCAGCTCCATCGACACCAGGCCGGGCCATGCCTTATGCGCGGCACTTCCGATGCCGAGAATAAACAGACCGAGGCAGCTCGCCGCCAGCATCGCGCCCGGGAAATCGAAGGCATGCACGGCCCGGGGCGGATGCGGCAAGGTCTTCAGGCCGATTGCAATGGCAACCAGGCCGAAGGGAATGTTGACCGCGAACAGCCAGGGCCACGGCCCCATCGCCAGGATGCCGGAGGCGACCGTCGGCCCGAGCGTGAAGGCGGTCGCGACCACCAGCGCGTTATGGCCAAAACCGCGGCCCAGGATGCGGCTCGGATAGACGTAGCGGATCAGCGCCGAATTCACGCTCATGATTCCGCTGGCGCCGAGCCCCTGCAGCGCGCGGGCGGTCAGCAGGCTCGGCAACGACCACGCCAGCGCACATCCCAGCGACGCCAGCGTGAACAGCAATAGGCCGCCGAGATAGATTCGCTCGTGGCCGACGATTTCGCCGAGCGCGCCGAGCGGCAACAACGTGGCGACCAGCGCGATCTGATACACATTGACCACCCAGACCACATCCGCCGGGCTGACGTGAAGGTCGGCAGCGATGGCGGGAAGTGCGATGTTGGCGATGGCGGTATCCAGCGAGGCCATCGCCAGCGCGGTAAAGATCGCGGCTACCGCCCACCGCCTGCGTTCCGCCGGCAACCCGTCGATCGCGAGTGGGAAAGCTCCCTTTGTCGCGTTTGGATCCTTCAACATCCTGCAGAGCGCTCCAGTCAGGTAGCGGGGCGTCCCGCCGTCAAGCCGGATGTACTATGGATAGAGCGCCATCCACAGACGCTATCTTGCATGATGCATATGCGACGTTTCAGCCTTGAAGGCTTGCGTCTACGGGCCCACGCCGGCCAAGCTCTATCGGGCCCGGCTCACGCTGAGTCAGGCCCGACGCGCACCAGTTGCTTGCCGAAATTGGCGCCCTTGAGCAGCCCCATGAACGCGCCGGGCGCGTTGTCCAGCCCTTCGGTGATGAATTCGCGATGCCTGACCTTGCCCTCGCGCACCCATTGCGACATGTCGCGCAGGAAATCCGCATGACGCGCGGCGAAATCGCTGACGATGAAGCCCCTGATCGTCAGGCGCTTGGTCAGCACCGCGCGCATCATCGATGATGCCCATTTCGGCATGGATGCTTCGGTGTCGTTGTAGTGTGCGATCAGACCGCACACCGGTACACGCGCGAACGCATTGAGCAGCGGAAACACCGCCTCGAACACCGCGCCGCCGACATTCTCGAAATAGACGTCGATCCCCTTCGGGCAGGCCTGCTTCAGCTTCGCGGCGAGATCGGGATCGCGATGATCGAGGCAATCGTCGAAGCCGAGGTCGCGTCTGACGTATTCGCATTTGTCTTTACCGCCCGCGATGCCGACGGCGCGCGCGCCCTTGATCCTGGCGATCTGGCCGACCGCCGAGCCGACCGCGCCGGAAGCCGCCGCAACCACGACGGTTTCGCCGGGTTGCGGCTTGCCGATATCGAGCAGGCCGGTATAGGCGGTCATGCCGGGCATGCCGAGCACGCCCAGCGCGGTCGAGACCGGTCCGAGCTTCGGATCGACCTTGCGCAAATTCTTGCCGTCGGACAGCGCGTGCGTTTGCCAACCGGTGTGCGAAACCACGATGTCGCCCTTGGCAAAGCCCGGATTGTTCGAGGCGATCACCTCGCACACCGTGCCGCCCTCCATCACCCCGCCGATCGGCACCGGCGCGGCATAGGACGGGGCATCGCTCATCCGCCCGCGCATATAGGGATCGAGCGACAGCCAGATGGTGCGCAGCAGGACCTGGCCCTCGCCGGGCGTGGGTGGCGCATATTCCTCGATACGGAAGTCAGAGGCCTTGGGCTCACCGACGGGGCGAGAGACCAGAACGACGCGCTTTGCCTGGGACATGGTTTCCCTCTCCAATTGCCTTTTTTCGTCATTGCGAGCGCAGCGAAGCAATCCATTGCCACAACAAGAATGGATTGCTTCGTCGCTTCGCTCCTCGCAATGACGGTTCCGGGTTTAAGCCGTGATTTTCGCCAACGCCGCGTCGAACGCCAGCGCGGCGCTCGGCAGATCCTTGAACGCGAGCCCGCCGTCCGCCGACTGCTTCTGCGCCGCGGTCGCCGTCGGGCGAATCTCGGCGACCGGTTTGCCACCTTCGAGCAGGGCCAACGGCGCGATCACCTGAAATTCGTGGGCTTCGACCGGCTGGTCCTTCAGCAGGAAGACGCTGAGCGAGACGATGTCCTTGCCGCGCCGGTAGGAGATATAGCGGTCGACCGCGACCGAACCGTCGCGCTGCATGCCGCCGAGCTTGGCGTAGCCCTTGGCGTCCAGTAGCCGGTGCGCCTTGAAGCCCTTCACGCCCACCGACCTTGCCTTCGCGGTTTCTTCCGACAGATCGTATTTCTCAGCCATCGCCTTGCCGACCGCGGCAAGTTGTCCCGACATCGCGTGTTCGAATTCCTTCAGTTCGGTGCGCGGCTTGGCGGCCTTGCGAGGCTTCAAGGCGTCGCGCTTTTCCATCTCGGCCTTGCACTGCGCGATCAAGTCGGCGACGGATTTCCGTTCCGCATTGACGAGCAGGTTTTTCAGATCCTGATCTGAAAGCGCCGATATTCTTTCGTCCGACCAATCGACCATAGGAACCAACTTCTTTTCTGAATTGTGTTGAGGTGAATCTCGTGCAGGCCGCGGCGGGAACTTCAATTCCGCCGCAAAGCGGCAATCCTGGTTTGGACAATACCGTTTTTCGCAATCCGGCGCTGGTCAATCTGGATCGACCGACCTAGACCCCGCCGGGATAGTTCGGACTTTCGCGTGTAATGGTGACGTCGTGGACGTGGCTTTCGCGCAAGCCGGCCCCGGTGATGCGCACGAACTGCGCCTTCTGGTGGAATTCGGCAAGATCGCGGGCGCCGACATAGCCCATCGCGGCGCGCAAGCCTCCCGCAAGCTGGTGCATGACGTTGGCGACCGGGCCCTTGTAGGGCACCTGCCCCTCGATGCCTTCCGGCACCAGCTTGAGCGTGTCCTTGATGTCCTGCTGAAAGTAGCGGTCGGCGGAACCGCGCGCCATCGCTCCCACCGAACCCATGCCGCGATAGGCCTTGTAGGAGCGGCCCTGCCACAGAAACACCTCGCCCGGCGTCTCGTCGGTGCCGGCAAGCAGGGAGCCAACCATCACGATGTCGGCGCCCGCGGCCAGCGCCTTGGCCAGATCGCCGGAATATTTGATGCCGCCATCGGCGATCACCGGCACGTTGGCCTTCCTCGCCGCCTCGACCGCATCCATGATCGCGGTGAGCTGCGGCACGCCGACGCCCGCGACAATCCTGGTGGTGCAGATCGAACCCGGACCGATGCCGACCTTGATGGCATCGGCGCCGGCATCGATCAGCGCCTGGGCGCCCTCTTGCGTGGCGATATTGCCGGCGATGACCTGGACCGCGTTGGAGAGCCGCTTGATGCGGTTGACGGCCTCCAGCACCCGGGAGGAATGGCCGTGCGCGGTGTCCACCACGATCACATCGACGCCAGCGTCGATCAGCCGCTCGGTGCGCTCAAAGCCGCCCTCGCCGACGGTGGTCGCGGCCGCGACCCGCAGCCGGCCCTGCGCGTCCTTGCAGGCCAGCGGATGGGCGACCGCCTTTTCCATGTCCTTGACGGTGATCAATCCGACGCAGCGGTATTGATCGTCGACCACCAAAAGCTTTTCGATGCGATGCTTGTGCAGCATGCGCTTGGCCTCGTCCTGACTGACGCCCTGGCGCACCGTCACGAGGTTTTCGTGCGTCATCAGCTCGGAGACTTTTTGCCGTGGGTCGGTGGCAAACCGCACGTCGCGGTTGGTGAGAATGCCCACCAGTTTTCCCGGCCTGCCCTCGCCGCCGCCCGTGACCACGGGAATTCCCGAGAAGCCGTGATCAGTCATCAGCGCCAGCGCATCCGACAGCATCGCATCCGGACCGATCGTCAGCGGATTGACCACCATTCCCGATTCATACTTCTTGACCTGACGCACCTGGGCGGCCTGGCCGTCGACGTCGAAATTGCGGTGAATGACGCCGATGC
The DNA here is from genome assembly GCF_004799445.1 of Bradyrhizobium sp. Taxonomy (GTDB): domain Bacteria; phylum Pseudomonadota; class Alphaproteobacteria; order Rhizobiales; family Xanthobacteraceae; genus Bradyrhizobium. The sequence continues at coordinate 71,578 of NZ_SSNA01000055.1, read as the reverse complement.
CGCCGGCCTGCGCCATCGCGATCGCCATGCGCGCTTCGGTGACGGTATCCATCGCGGAGGCGATGATGGGAATGTTGAGCGGAATGGCGCGGGTAACGTGCGAGCGGATATCGGCCTCGGAGGGCAGGATATCCGAAAGACCGGGCTTCAGAAGCACGTCGTCGAACGTATAGGCTTCGCGAATCCCCTGAAGTCCCTGTAGCTGCGCCATTACCAACTCCATTCGGCGGCCCATTGGCCGCGGTATGATCCCGGGATAAGCGGATGCGCCGGCGAAGCAATCGGCTTCACCGTCGAATCAGAGCCCATCGGTAGGGTTGGCGGTGGTCGATAGCACGCCACCAAGACGAATCAAAGGGGCCGCGGCCCCAAATCCCGCGTCGGCGCGGATCGCGGGTAGCGGGCCATGCATGACGGGCCGCCACCGAGCATTGGTGGCCGCGGCGTTGCCGCGCGCCACAAGCCTCTTGTTAGTTGGTTTCCTGAGCGGTTCGTATCGTCCGCGCCGGCGCGCCGACCAGACAACGCCGGGCAGCCTCAATCTCGGCCTCCGAAGCGCCCTTGGCGCGCGCATACATTTCGGCAGTCTCGGCGCTGTATTTTGCGACGTAGTATCGAACGACGGAGCACGATGCGCGATGCAAAATGCCCTCGCCGGCGAATGCCGGGGAAGAAAGACCAAAAACAACCGCGAAAGCAAAAAGACAGCGTAACCCCATCCCGGGTTTTTCCTTCTTCAAGATTTTGCTTGGGAGAGCCTGTCGGCTCAGCTGGGGCCTAGGTCTCACAATGTCGTGCGTGAGGCAAGCAAATATCGAGCATGCCAAGCAGAGGAGCTATGCGAGCTATTGTCTGTTAAGGTTGCCACGCAAAGGGCAGTAAACAGGCCTTGAATCCCCGGCGAATGCTTGGCCGGAAGCCTTTGAAATTGCTGATCAAGCACATTCGGATGATTTTTCCGGGTTCAACAATGGAAGGCACGGAACCGCGGTGATACAGCCCACTTCCTGCCACGCCTTTGCCATCTTCCCGCCTTGCCGAAATTTTCGATGAACAAAGAACGCCTGATCCCGCTCATCGTGGCCACCGCTCTGTTCATGGAGAATATGGATTCGACGGTCATTGCGACATCGCTCCCGGCGATCGCCGCCGACATCGGCACCAGTCCGCTGACGCTGAAACTCGCCATCACTTCGTATCTGCTGTCGCTCGCCGTGTTCATTCCGGCCAGCGGCTGGACCGCCGACCGCTTCGGCGCGCGCCTGGTATTCTCCGGCGCCGTCGCCGTTTTCATGGTGGGCTCGATCGGCTGCGCGCTGTCCTCCTCGGTCAACGATTTTGTCATCGCGCGCGTCTTGCAAGGCATGGGCGGGGCGATGATGACGCCGGTCGGACGGCTGGTGCTGCTGCGCTCGATCGACAAGAGCGCGCTGGTCAATGCCATGGCCTGGGTCACGGTGCCGGCGCTGGTCGGGCCGGTGATCGGTCCGCCGCTCGGCGGCTTCATCACCACCTATTTCTCCTGGCACTGGATCTTCCTGATCAATATCCCGATCGGGCTGCTCGGCATCTTCATGGCGCTGCGCTACATCGACCCGATCAGAAGCGAAGACCCGGAGCGCTTCGATCTCTACGGGCTGTTGCTGGCCGGGATCGGACTGGGCGGAATTGCCTTCGGCCTTTCGATCGCGGGTCTCAATCTCGTGCCATGGCACATCGTCATCGCGCTGGTCGGGGTCGGCACGATTTCCATGACGCTCTATGTGATCCACGCGCGGCGGACGGCTTCGCCGGTGCTGGATTTCGCGCTGCTGCGGCTGCCGACGATGCGCGCCAGCATCATCGGCGGCTTTCTGTTCCGCCTCGGCATCGGCTCGCTGCCGTTTCTGCTGCCACTATTGATGCAGGTCGGATTTGGCCTGTCGCCGCTCAGCTCGGGCCTGGTGACATTTGCCTCCGCCGTCGGCGCCATGGGGATGAAGACGCTGGCGGCGCGCATCATCAGGACCTTCGGCTTTCGCAACATCATGGTGATCAACGCGGTGGTGAGTTCGATCTTCCTTGCCGCCTGCGCGCTGTTCACGATCGCGACGCCGCTGCTTCTGATCATGATCCTGCTGGTGGTCGGCGGCTTTTTCCGCTCGCTGCAGTTCACCGCCATCAACACGCTGGCCTATGCCGAAGTCGAGCCGGCACAGATGAGCCGGGCCACCACGCTGGTCAGCGTCAACCAGCAACTGGCGGTTTCCGCCGGCGTCGCGGTCGGCGCGTTCTCGGTGGAATCAACCATGCTGCTGCATCATGTCAGCGAGCTGAGCGCCGCCGATTTTGCGCCGGCGTTCATCGTGGTGTCGATCATCTCGACGGTCTCGGCCTATTTCTTCTACCAGATGCCGGTTGATGCCGGCCACCAGGTGTCCGGACGCGGGGTCGTCGTGGTTGCCTCGCCCGAGCGCGACGCCGAACCGGAGGAGACCGCCGCCACCGAGACCGCCAACGCCAGGGATCAGCGGCTGGGGTGATTGCGATGGCGATTCCTTCCGTCACTGCGAGCGCAAGCGAAGCAATCCATCGCGCGTCAAAACGAAAGCATGGATTGCTTCGTCGCTTACGCTCCTCGCAATGACAGCTGAGACGTTTTACGACGGCGCCTTTTGGCCTCCCCGAAACCCCATCGCCAGCACATAGCGCTCCGAGGAATCCTTGCGGCTCGATGCCGGCTTGACGTGCCTGACGGTCGCAAAATCATGCTTGAGCTGCGTCATCAGCGACGCGTCGGCGCCGCTCTGAAAAACCTTGGCGACAAAGGTCCCGCCGGGCTTGAGCACGTCGGCGGCAAAGGCGGCGGCGCCCTCCACCAGACCGAGGATGCGCAGCTGGTCGGTCTTGCGATGGCCCGTGGTATTGGCGGCCATGTCGGACAATACGACATCGGCGCGGCCGCCCATCATGGCGAGCAATTTTTCCGGCGCATCCGGGCTGAGAAAATCGAGCTGGGCGAAGCTGACGCCGACGATTTCCGGCATGTCCAGAAGATCGATCGCGACAACCTTGCCCCTGCCGTCGGCGGCGCCGACCCGCTTGGCGGCGATCTGGCTCCAGCCGCCGGGCGCCGCACCAAGATCGACCACGGTGATGCCCGGCTTGAGAAAGTGATATTTGTCGTCGATTTCGATCAGCTTGTAGGCCGCGCGCGAGCGCAAGCCGTCGCGCTTGGCCTGCGCCACATAGGGATCATTGAGCTGCCGCTCCAGCCAGAGCTTTGAGGACAGCTTCAGCCTGCCGCCGCTCTTGACGGTAACGCGTAGCCGCCCGGTGGTGTCTTTCGCCATGTTGGTATCGTTGAATCTCAGTCAGGCATCCTGGCCACATGGTTCGAGACGCGCGGCGCTGCCGCGCTCCTCACCATGAGGGGTGAGACCTCATCCTGAGGAGCGCCCTTGCGCGCGTCTCGAAGGATGAAAGCCACCGAACCATGCCCTAGCACATCGCGGACCGATAAGCCTATCGGCCAGCGCTCAGTGCCCCGTCCTCGCGCATCATCTCGACCAGCATGCCCTCGCGCAGGCCCCGATCGGCGACGCGCAGCCGCGGCAACGGGAACGCGTCGCGGATCGCGTCGAGAATGGCGCAGCCCGCCAGCACCAGATCGGCGCGCTCGACACTGATGCAATTGTTGGCGGCGCGTTCCCGGTAGCTCATGCCGAGCAGGCGCGCGATGGTGGCGGTGACATCCGCATCGCTCATCCAGACGCCATCGATCCGGCGGCGATCGTAGCGCGCCAGATTGAGATGGACGCCGGCGAGCGTCGTCACCGTGCCGGAAGTGCCGAGCAGATGCATATTCGCCAGATCGTCGCCATGCTCGGCGGCAAACGGTCCGACATGTTTGGCGACCTCCCGCACCATCGCCGCATAGGATTGCGGCGTGACGTCGCGGCCGCCAAAATGCTCGGCCAGCGTGACGACGCCGAGCGGGATCGACATCCACGCCCTGATGCGCGGCGACGGATTTTGTTCGCCCGGATCGCACTCGATCCGGACCAGTTCGGTGGATCCGCCGCCAATATCGAACAGAATGGCGCCGCGTCCGTGCGGATCGAGCAGCGGCGAGCAGCCGATGACGGCCAGCGCCGCCTCGGTCTCGCGGTCGATCACTTCGAGGCGGATGCCGGTTTCGGCGGCGACCCGATCGCGAAAGCCTTCGGCATTCGATGCGGCACGGCAGGCCTCGGTCGCGATCAGCCGCAGCCGCTTGGCCTTCTTGGAATGGATCTTGTCGCGGCAGATGCTGAGCGCGGCGATGGCGCGTTCGATCGCCGCGTCGCTGATGCAGCCGGTCGCCGAGATGCCCTCGCCCAACCGGATGATCCGCGAGAACGAATCCACCACCCGGAATCCATCATCGGTCGGGCAAGCGATCAGCAGGCGACAATTGTTGGTACCCAAGTCAAGCGCGGCGTAGACGCCGGAACCCGGTACCAGCCCGGCTTCTCCGGCATCGCCCGCCGCGACCGCTATGATCGAGCTTCCGCGCGACGCCGGGTCATCGCGAAGCCGCGTGTCGTCCTTCATCCAGAATGTCTTTTCCCGACCAACCAGGGCCGACGAGAATTTCGTTTCGGAAGAAACTCTAGCAGCGCCAAGGGGCGGCGCAACAACCCTTCACATGGGACCATGTCCAATCAGGCGTTGTCGTTCGGTGAGGGGTGGTTTATCTGGGTAACAGGCCACTAAATCGCGCAAAACAGGCCATTTCGGGTGCTTTCAATGCAAGATCACACGTCTCCATCCTCTCTGGAAAACTCTATTGCACTGCAAAAATTCGGGGTCGGGCAGCCGGTCCGCCGCAAGGAGGATGACACGCTGGTCCGCGGCAAGGGCAAATACACCGACGATTTTAATCTGCCGGGGCAAGCCTATGCCTGGATCGTGCGCTCCAGCCACGCCCACGGCATCATCCGTGGCATCGATACCTCGGCCGCCAAGGCGATGCCGGGCGTGCTCGGCGTCTGGACGGGAACCGACCTCGCCGCCGCCGATTACGGCCCCTTCACCTGCGGACTGCCGCTGAAGAACCGCGACGGCACCCCGCTGCTGCAGACCAACCGTACCGCGCTGATGACCGACAAGGTGCGCTATGTCGGCGACCCCGTGGCGTTCGTGGTGGCCGAGACGCTGGCGCAGGCCCGCGAGGCGGGCGAGGCCGTCGTGGTCGATATCGATCCATTGCCGGCCGTCACGGACCCCGACGAAGCGGCAAAGCCCGGCGCGCCGCAGCTCTACGATCACATCCCCAACAATGTGGCGCTCGACTATCACTATGGCGACGCCGCCAAGGTCGAGGCCGCCTTCGCCGGCGCCGCCCATGTCACCAAACTCGATATCGTCAACACCCGCGTGGCGGTCGTGGCGATGGAGCCGCGCGCGGCACTCGCTTCCTACGACAAGGCGAGCGAACGCTACACGATCCAGGTTCCGACCCAGGGCGTCGCCGGCAACCGCACCAGTCTCGCCAAGAACATCCTGAAGGTTCCGAACGAGAAGGTGCATTTGCTCACCGCCAATGTCGGCGGCTCCTTCGGCATGAAGAACATCAACTATCCCGAATATGTCTGCATCCTACATGCCGCCAAGGCGCTGGGCCGGCCGGTGAAATGGACCGATGAGCGCTCGACGAGCTTCCTGTCCGACAGCCACGGCCGCGCGCACAAGATCCACTGCGAACTGGCGCTCGATGCCGAAGGCAAGTTCCTCGCGGTCAAGGTTTCGGGCTACGGCAATCTCGGCGCCTACATCACCGGCGTCGCACCGCTGCCGCTCTCGCTCAACATCGGCAAGAACATCGCCAGCGTCTACCGCACGCCGCTGATGGCGATCGACATCAAGACCGTGTTGACCAACACCACGCTGATGGGCCCCTATCGCGGCGCCGGACGCCCCGAGGCCAACTATTTCATGGAGCGGCTGATCGATCGTGCCGCCGTCGAGATGGGCATCAACCGGCTGACGCTGCGCAAGCGCAACTTCGTCAAGCCGGCGCAGATGCCGTTTACGGCTTCCTCCGGCATGATCTACGACAGCGGCGATTTCCAGGGCGTGTTCAACAAGGCACTCGAGATCTCCGACCACGCCAATTTCGCCAAACGCAAGAAGGAGAGCCGCAAGCGCGGCAAGCTCCGCGGCATTGCGGTCGGCTCCTATCTCGAGGTCACCGCGCCGCCTAACGTCGAACTCGGCAAGATCGTGTTCGAGGATGACGGTTCGGTCCGGCTGATCACCGGCACGCTCGACTACGGCCAGGGCCACGCGACGCCGTTCGCGCAGGTGCTGTGCGCGCAGCTCGGCGTTCCCTTCGAAAGCGTCAAGCTCGAACAGGGCGACAGCGACATCGTGCATAACGGCAACGGCACCGGCGGCTCGCGCTCGATCACCGCCAGCGGCATGGCGATCTTCGAAGCCTCGAAGCTGGTGATTGAAAAGGGCAAGCGCGCCGCCGCCCATCTGATGGAGGCCGCTGAGGGCGACATCGAATTTGGCAACGGCCGCTTCACCATCGCCGGCACCGACCGCTCGATCGACATCATCGAGCTGGCGAAACGGGTGCGCGAAGGCAAGATGCCGGAAGGCGTGCCGTCGTCGCTCGATGTCGACCACGTCACCGAACCCGTTCCGTCGACCTTCCCCAATGGCTGCCATGTCGCGGAAGTCGAGATCGATCCCGAGACCGGGATCGTGCAAATCGTTCGCTATACCGGCGTCAATGACTTCGGCACTATCGTCAACCCCTTGCTGGTCGCCGGACAGTTGCATGGCGGCGTCGCGCAAGGCATCGGACAGGCGCTGATGGAAGAGGTCAGCTATGACGAGAGCGGCCAGCCGATCACCGGCTCGTTCATGGACTACGCGCTGCCGCGTGCCGAGGACATCCCCTCGATGGAGATCGGCGATCATCCAGTGCCGGCCAAATCCAATCCGCTGGGCACCAAGGGCTGCGGCGAAGCCGGCTGCGCCGGCTCGCTCTCCACGCTGGTCAACGCGGTGCTCGACGCGCTGTCCGAATATGGCATTGCCCACATCGACATGCCGCTGACGCCGGAACGGGTCTGGCGCGCGATCCGGGACGCGAAGGCGGCGTGAGGCGCGCAGCCCCGCACGCAACCGCCATCGTCCAAACCCTCTGCTGTCATCGCCCGGCTTGACCGGGCGATCCAGTATTCGAGAGGCGGCAGTGACAAATCGAGAGGCCGCGGCGTACTGGTTCCCCCGCTTTCGCGGGGGATGACGACCGAGGCGCCGCCGCCGCCTGCTCGCGCGCGGTGAGTCCCCCTCACCCGCTCGCTTCGCGAGCGACCTCTCCCCGCAAGCGGGGCGAGGTTAGCCCCTACGCCGCGGCCTGCTCGCGCGGCTGGTAGATCGCGATGTGCTGGCAGTGCGCCAGCGGTGTCTTGCCATTGGCGACGACCAGCGCGTCGAGTTCGACGAAGCGGTGGCCTTTCTTCTCGTAATTGCCGGTCACGCGCGCACGCGCCGTCAACTCGTCGCCACTGTGCGATGCCGCCAGCAGCTGCATCCGGCTGCCGACATGGATCCACGGGCCAAGGATGGCGTTGTCGACCAGCACCTTGTTCATCACCCGCTGCAGCAGGCCTGGATGGCCGAGGCCCTCGCGAACATAGATCGGATCGCGCTCGCGCACATCCGTCAGATATTCCGTTGCGGCTTCGCCCGCCCAGGTGCGCGGCACCGTCGCCAGCCACTTGCCGAGTTCATAGGAGGCTTCGTTCACCGGCCGGCGTTCCGGCACCGGCGCGGTTGGCGGGAAATCCGCGATCGAGAGCGACGGGGCGGATACCGGAAGCGAGGCGGTGCCGGTGGCGCAGAGCTGTCCGCGGCTCTCGACCTCGATCGAAACCACGCCATCGCTCTCCTCGCCCGTGACATTGGCGATTTCGCCATCATAGACCGGCTTGACGAAGCGCGCTTCGATCAGTCCATGCTCGAGAAACGCGCGGCCCCATTTCCTGACCGGCAAATGCATCATGTAGGCCATGACATCGACGCCGGGGACGAGGCCGCCGCTGAAACCGAACCGTTTCGCCACCGCATCGTCATGCATCTTGTTCTCGGAAAGTTTTGCGGTGTTGTAGGCCTGGACGCGATAGGCCTCGAGCCGGCTTGGCATGCCCGTTTTCCTTATTGTGGCGTTCTTTCTTAGGATAATCGTACGCAAAGAAAATACCGTGGCAAGGGTGTTCGCCCCTCGTGTTTCCCTCGCAATTCCTTATCTGATGGGGTACCACGCGCATCTTAAGGAGCGCCGTTGCGCTTTCAGGAGGCGCCGCGCGCGTTTCCCATCCAATCCTCAACCGATGACGTCAAATTTGAACACCACCCGCATCTATGTCGACGCCGACGCCTGCCCGGTGAAGGATGAAATCTACCGGGTCGCGGCCCGCCACGGCCTTCCCGTCAGCGTGGTCGCGGGTAATTTCATTCGGGTGCCGCCGGATCCGCTGATCGAGCGCGTCGCGGCCGGTTCCGGCATGGACGCCGCCGACGACTGGATCGCGGAACGCGCGGGCAAAGGCGATATCATCGTCACCTCCGACATTCCATTGGCGAGCCGCTGCGTGAAGGCCGGCGCCGAGGTGATCGCGCCGAACGGCAAGCCGTTTACCGAACAGTCGATCGGGATGACGCTCGCGGTTCGCAATCTGATGACCGATCTGCGCTCAGCCGGCGAAGTGACCGGCGGTCCCAGATCGTTCGCATCGCGCGACCGCTCGGCGTTTTTGTCCGCACTCGACCAGACCATCCGCCGCATCCAGCGCCAGCGCGCAGATCAAGCCGCGCAAAACCAGAATTGAACGGAAACCATGGCGCCTCCGCTGATCCAGTTGAAAGACATCAAGCTGACCTTCGGCGGCACGCCGCTGCTGTCGGGCGTCGAATTGTCGGTATCGTCAGGCGAGCGGGTCTGCCTGATCGGCCGCAACGGCTCCGGCAAATCGACGCTGCTCAAGATCGCGGCCGGCCTGGTCCTGCCGGACAGCGGCAGCCGTTTCGTGCAGCCCGGCGCGACCATTCGCTATCTGCCGCAGGAGCCCGATTTTTCGGGTTTTGCCACCACGCTGGCCTATGTCGAAGCTGGTCTGGGCCCGGGCGACGACCACTACCAGGCCCGCTATCTGCTCGAGCAACTCGGGCTTCACGGCGATGAAGACCCCGCGCATCTGTCCGGCGGCGAAGCCCGCCGCACCGCGCTGGCGCACGTGCTGGCGCCCTCGCCCGATATCCTGCTCTTGGACGAGCCCACCAACCATCTCGATCTCACCACCATCGAATGGCTCGAGCGCGAGCTCGACAGCCGCCGCTGTGCGCTGGTCATCATCAGCCACGACCGCCGCTTCCTGTCCAACCTGTCGCGCTCTACCGCATGGCTAGACCGCGGCCAGATCAAACAGATCGACCGCGGCTTTTCCGCGTTCGAGGCCTGGCGCGACGAGGTGCTGGCCGAGGAAGAACGCGACCAGCACAAGCTCGACCGCAAGATCGTCAATGAAGAGCACTGGCTGCGCTACGGCGTCTCCGGCCGCCGCAAGCGCAACGTCAAGCGGCTCGGCAATCTCTATGCGCTGCGGGAGCAGCGGCGCGACTATCGGGGTGCTGCCGGCAATGCCAACCTCGCCGCCGCGGAAGCCGACAAATCCGGCAAGCTGGTCATCGAAGCCAAACACATCGGCAAATCCTACGGCGATCGCCGAATCGTCGATGACTTCTCGATCCGCGTGCAGCGCGGCGACCGCATCGGCATCGTCGGACCGAACGGCGCCGGCAAGACCACGCTGATCGACATGCTGACCGGCGCCAATCCGCCGGACACCGGCACCATCCGCTTCGGCGCCAATATCGAAATGGCCACCCTCGACCAGCACCGCGAAAGCCTCGACCCAAAATCGACTCTGGCGGACGCCCTGACCGGCGGCGGCAGCGATTACGTGATGGTCGGTGGCAAGCCGAAGCATGTCGTCAGCTACATGAAGGATTTTCTGTTCGCGCAGGAGCAGATACGCACGCCGCTGGAAGTGCTTTCCGGCGGCGAACGCGGCCGGCTGATGCTGGCGCGCGCGCTGGCAAAGCCCTCCAACCTCCTGGTGCTGGACGAGCCGACCAACGATCTCGACCTCGAAACCCTCGATGTGCTCGAGGAAATGCTCGGCGACTATGACGGCACGGTGATCCTGATCAGCCACGACCGCGATTTCCTCGATCGGGTGGTGACCTCGGTGATCGCGCCGGAGGGCGATGGCCGCTGGATCGAATATGCCGGCGGCTATACCGACATGCTGGCGCAGCGCGGCGCGGACTTAAAGCGCGAGGCGGCGAAGACGGCTGCGGTCGAACGCGAAAAGACCGCGGCAGCCGGCGCGCCTTCGACCGCGGCGAGGCGCCGGCTCAATTTCAACGAAAAGCACGCGCTGGAAACCCTGCCGAAAACCATTTCCAGACTGCAGGCCGAAATCGCCAAGCAGCAGCGCCACCTTGACGACCCCGATCTCTACAAGAAGGATCGCAAGAAATTTGACCAGGCCTCTGACGCGCTGACAAAAGCACAGAAAGAACTGCAGGAGGCCGAGGACAAATGGCTGGAACTTGAAGTGTTGCGTGAAGAGATCGAGCAGGCTTAGGCTACATATTTTTCTACCGTCATTGCGAGCGAAGCGAAGCAATCCATGGCTTCACCCGGGGAAAGCTGGATTGCTTCGTCGCGGAGCCTGTCAGCGGGCCGGCCAGAGGCCGGACCCGTTGCCTCCTCGCAATGACGATACCTGAAACCGGAGCCAACTTGATGACCACTCCCCTCGCCGCCAAAATCGCCCGCGAATACGGCACGCCCTGTGCCGTCATCGACATGGATCGCGTCGAGCGCAACATCGCGCGCATCCAGGCGGCCTGCGATGCCGCAGGCGTCGCCAACCGGCCCCATATCAAGACCCACAAGAGCCCGATGCTGGCCAGGCTTCAGATCGAAGCCGGCGCTCACGGCATCACCTGCCAGAAACTGGGCGAAGCCGAAGTGATGGCGGAAGCAGGAATCGACGACATCCTGATCAGCTACAACCTCGTCGGCGAGGAAAAGATGGCCCGCCTCGGCGCACTGCAGGCCAAGGCCGACGTGACGGTCGCCGCCGACAATCCGGTGGTGATCGCGGGCCTGCCGCAGGCGGCCGCTCACTCCGGCCGGCCGCTCGCGGTCGTGGTCGAATGCGACACCGGGCGCAAGCGCGCCGGCGTCGAGACGCCGGCGGAAGCCATCGCGCTCGCCCGCGAGATCGCGTCCTCCAAGGGTTTGGTGTTCGCCGGCTTCATGCTGTACCCGACCGAGACCGGCTGGGCCGAGGCGCAGCGATTCTACGACGAGGCGCTGGCCGGCGTCCGCGCGCTTGGGCTGGATGCGGCGATGGTCTCGACCGGCGGTTCGCCGAACTTGAAGAATCTCGGCAAGCTCAAGGGCGCCACCGAGCACCGGCCCGGCACCTATATCTACAACGACCGGATGCAGGTCGGGGCCGGCGTCGCGAGCTGGGATGACTGCGCGCTGAACATCTATTCCACCGTGGTGAGCCGCGCCGGCCCCGATCGTGGCATTCTCGATGCCGGCTCAAAGACGCTGACCTCGGACACCGGCGGCGGGCTCGACGGCCACGGGCTGATCCTCGAACATCCCGAGGCGAAAATCGCCCGCTTCGCCGAGGAACACGGATTTCTCGACCTCACCCGCAGCAACACCCGCCCCAATGTCGGCGACGTCGTGCGCATCGTGCCCAATCATGTCTGCGTCGTCGTCAACATGATGGATGAGGTGGTGATGGTGCGCGGCAAGGAGATCATCGGCACGCTGAAGGTCGCCGCACGCGGGAAGTTGCGGTGAGGGGAACGGTAGGGTGGGCAAAGGCGCTCTTGCGCCGTACCCACCATCTAGCACCCAAACGCTAATGCGATGGTGGGCACGCTTCGCTTTGCCCACCCTACGATCTGCGCTCCTCGCCATGAGCGGCAAGCCACCTCAACACTCCCCGCCCTGCCGCCGCTCCCGTGGCAAAGCAGGCCTGCAACAGATAGCCACCGGTCGGGGCTTCCCAGTCGAGCATCTCACCGGCGGCGAACACGCCTCGCAAGCGGCGGATCATGAAGTCGGCGTCGAGTTCGCTGAGGGCAATTCCGCCCGCGGTCGAAATCGCGCGCGCGATCGGGGCAATGCCCGTGAGCTGGACCGGCACCGCATTGATCCGTTCGGCGAGGTTTTCCGGCGACAACGACGCCAGCGCCATGCCTGACGGGATCGCGGTCTCCTGCAACAGGCCGATGGCAACCGGAGGAAGCTGCGCTGCCTTGCGCAGCCAGTTCGAAAATGTCTGCTTGCCGCGCGGCGCCGACAGCCGCGCGACCAGATCGCTGGTCCTGAGATCAGGCCGCAACGCGATGTGCAGGGTTGCCTCGCCTGAACCGAGGATCGCCTCGCGCAATTCAGCCGAGAGCGCATAGATCGCGCCGCCCTCGATGCCGTTGCGGGTGATCATGGCCTCGCCGCGGACGCTGTGCGCCCCGAACGACAGCGCGATCCCCTTCAGCGGTTCGCCTTCGAAGCGATCGCGGAAGATGTCCGACCAGGCAACCGCAAAACCGCAATTGGCCGGCTTGAGCGGCGACACCTTCACGCCCTTGGCGCGCAGCGCTTCCACCCAACCGCCGTCGGAGCCAAGCCGCGGCCAACTGGCGCCGCCGAGCGCCAGCACGGTGGCGCGCGCATCAACGGCGCTTTGCCCGTCGGGCGTCTGAAACAACAGACGGCCGCTCTCGTCCCAGCCGGTCCAGCGGTGGCGCAATGCGAATTTCACGCCCATCGCATCGAGCCTCCGCAACCAGGCCCGCAGCAGCGGCGATGCCTTCAGCGCCTTCGGAAAAATCCGGCCGGAGGAACCAACGAAGGTCGGCTGCCCCAGCGCCTCGCTCCATGCCCGCAAGGCATCCGGCGGAAACGCTTCGATGGCGGCTGCGAGCTGCGGCATCGCCTCACGGTAGCGGGTGAGAAATACCGGCAGATTCTCGCCATGCGTCAGATTGAGCCCGCCGCGCCCGGCCATCAGGAACTTGTGGCCCGCCGACGCCATCGCGTCGTAGACCGTGACGCGGGCCCCGCCTTGCGCCAGCATCTCGGCCGCGATCAGCCCGGCGGGGCCGGCGCCGACGATGGCGACTTGGGTTGCGAGGATGGACATGAGCTGGGTTTACGTCATTCCGGGGCAAGCGTCTTCGCGTGAACCCGGAAACTCGAGATTCTCCGATGTGCAACTGCACATCGTAGTTCGATGCTTTGCACCGCCCCGGAATGACGATGTCACAGCTTGATTCCCGCCCTTGCCGCGGCCTGGGCGACATATTTCTGGGTCTGCTGGAACGCGCCCTCCAGCGCCCTCGCCGTCGACATGTCGCCGATCTCGGCGAAATGCGCTGATATCGCCTCCGGTGTCCAGTCGGATTGGGCCAGATTGACGCCCTCGGTTTCCACAATCTTGATCACCGCGAACGAACCCGCGCCCGCGCCCATGATGGTGCGGGTCGGCGCGTCCTCCGCCAGCAGATAAAGCACCGCCGGCGTGATCGCTTCCGGCCGCATCAGCGCCAGGGCCTGCGGTGGCAGCAGTTCTTCGGTCATGCGCGTCGCCGCCGTCGGCGAAATCGTGTTGACGCGGATATCGTTCTTGCGGCCTTCTTCCGCCAGCACGTTCATCAGCCCGATCATGCCGGCTTTCGCCGCGCCGTAATTGGCCTGGCCGAAATTGCCGAACAGGCCCGACGACGAGGTGGTGACGACGATGCGGCCATAATTGCGCTCCCGCATCCCGCTCCATACCGCCTTGCAGCAATAGAAGGTGCCGTTGAGATGGACGTCCAGCACCTTGGCGAAATCGGCGATTTCCATTTTCGCAAAGGACTTGTCGCGCAGGATGCCGGCATTGGCGACGAGGAGATCGACGCTGCCCCACTCTTTGGTGGCGCGATCGACCATCGCCTGGACCTGTTCGAAGCTGGAGACGTCGGCGCCGTCGGCCATCGCCACGCCGCCCAATTTGCGAATTTCCTCGACCACGGTCTCCGCCGCCGTCAGCGACCCACCGGTGCCGTCGCGGGCACCGCCGAAATCATTGACCACGACCTTGGCGCCGCGGCTCGCCAACCCGAGCGCATGCGCGCGGCCAAGACCATTGCCCGCGCCGGTGACGATAGCGACGCGTCCATCAAACCTGATCGTCATGCGTAATTTTCCTGGATGTGGGTTCCTTCGTCATGGCCGGGTCAAGCCCGGCAATGACGGGTGGTGCTCAAGCAAAATAGATCAAGCCGATCCAGTCGGCCACCAAAGCGGGCTTTTCCTCGCCCTCGATCTCGACCGTGACATTGGTGCGCGATTGCAGCTCCTTCGGCTTGCGCAGCTTCGCTTCCATCAAGGTGAAGCGGCCGCGCACCCGCGAACCTGATCGTACCGGCGAGATGAACCGCAGTTTGTCAAAACCGTAATTGACGCCCATCGTCGTGCCCTCAATCACCGGCATTACTTCGTACGACATGATGCTCATCAGCGACATCGTCAGGAACCCGTGCGCCACGGTGGTGCCAAACGAGGTTTCGCGCCGGGCCCGCTCGGGATCGACATGGATGAACTGGTGATCCTCGATCACATCGGCATAGACGTCGATCCGGTTCTGATCGACCAGATGCCAGGACGACACGCCGACCTCGTGGCCGACCATCCCCTGATAAGCCTCCAGCGAAATCGGCGGCTTCTTCCAGACTTCATTCATTAAGCCATTTCTCCAAACGACGGGCGCGTACGCTGCTGTTTACTCGAAGACCTCGTTGGCGGTTGCAAGAAGCCTTTCCGGAACTTTAAGCCCGAGTGCTTTTGCAGCCTTCAGGTTGATGACGAGTTCGAAGTTGGTCGGCTGCATGACTGGCAAATCGGCCGGCTTCTCGCCATTCAGGATTCGGCCCGCATAAACGCCCATCTGACGGTAGACATCGGAAAGGCTCGATCCGTAACTGATCAGGCCGCCGGTTGCGCAAAATCCGCGCTCGAAGAAGATCGTTGGAACCCGGTTACGATCGGCAGCATTGACCAGCTGTTCTCTGCGGGTATCGAAGAACGGGTCAGCCGCGACAACGAGCCCGTCGCCCTGCGCGCTGGCGACGGAAGCAAACGCCGCATCGATTTCGTTCTCGGTACTGGCCTTGAGAATGGACAATTGCAGACCTCGGGCGCGAACCCCTTCCTGCGCGCCGCGAATCGAAGGCTCGGCCGTCGGGCTTGCCGGATTGATCAGCAGCGCGATGGTCCTGGCGCGTGGAACCAGTTCACACAACAACTCCACGCGTTTCGGCGTAATCTGCGTGAAGAGGATGCTAAACCCGGTGGCGTTGCCGCCCGGCCGGGGCAGGCTGGCGACCAATCCGGCCTCGACCGCATCATTACCGACCTCGAATACGATCGGGATAGCCGACGTTGCGGTTTTCGCTGCATGCGCCGGCGGAGGTCCGAAAGCGGCGATCAAATCGACCTTGCGCGCGACCAGGTCGGAGGCCAGTGCCGGCAGCCTGTCATAACGACCCTCTGCCCAGCGGTATTCCATCTGCAGATTTTCTCCTTCGACATACCCCTTCTCTCGAATTCCCTGCAGAAAGGCGCTGGCGCCGGGAGTGTAATCGGGAGTGGCGAAGTGAAGATAACCTATCACCGGCGCGGTTTTTGGTTGCGCGCCTGCGCGCGGCAGGGTGCCGAGTGCCGCAGCACCGCCGGCAAGCGCCATCATGAAGCCGCGTCGTTTCATAAATCCCCCCTAGCTCTCCGCCGATCCGGCCGAACGCACCTTCTGCAATTCCGGGAAATCCTCTTCGCGGAATTCCTCGCCGCGCAGCGAATCCTCGCGATCGTTGTCGTGCTCCAGACGGCGCAACTGCACGCGGCGGATTTTTCCGGAAATCGTCTTCGGCAATTCGGTCACGAATTCGATCCGCCGGATGCGCTTGAACGGCGCCAGCCTTGTGTGCAGGTGCCGGAAGATCGACAACGCGGTCTCGGGCGAACGCTCGGCGCCCGCCATCAGCAGCACATAGGCCTTGGGGATGGCAAGCCGGATCGGATCAGGACTGGGAACGACCGCCGCCTCCGCGACCCATTCATGTTCGAGCAGGATGCTCTCGAGCTCGAACGGGCTGATCCGGTAGTCAGAGGACTTGAAGACGTCGTCGGATCGGCCGACGAAGGTCAGATAGCCCTCGTCGTCGGCAAACACCACATCGCCGCTGCGATAGAGGGCGCCGTCCGCGCCGCTTAGTTTGCCGTCCTCGCCCTGATAGCCCTGCATCAGGCCCGCGGGCCTGCCATCGCCGAGCAACAGGGTCACTTCGCCCTCGCTCGCAACATGCCCGTCGACGTCGGTGATCTGCACGCGGTATCCCGGCAACGGCCGGCCCATCGATCCGACCTTGACCTTCTGGCCCGGCGAATTGCCGGCGAGTGCGGTGGTTTCGGTCTGGCCGTAGCCATCGCGGATCGTCAGCCCCCACGCCGCGCGCACCTGATCGATCACCTCGGGATTGAGTGGTTCGCCGGCGCCGCAGACCTCGCGCAAGCTGACCTTGAAGGTCGCGAGCTTCTCCTGAATGAACAGCCGCCACACCGTCGGCGGCGCACACAGCGTGGTCACGCCGCAACGCCCGATGGTCGCGAGCAATCCCTTGGCGTCGAAGCGCGGCTGATTGACCACGAACACGGTGGCGCCGGCATTCCAGGGCGCGAAGAAGCAGCTCCAGGCGTGCTTGGCCCATCCCGGCGATGAGATGTTCAGATGGATATCGCCAGGCTGCAGCCCGAGCCAGTACATCGTCGACAGCCCGCCGACGGGGTAGCTGCGCTGGCTGTGACGCACCAGTTTTGGTTTTGCGGTCGTGCCCGAGGTGAAATACAGCAGCATCGGGTGTTCGGCGCCGGTCGGCCCATCCGGCCTGAAATCATCGGGAAATTCCGCGGCCTGTTCGTAGGCGAGCCACCCCTCCTGCTTCGACGATGCATTGACGACGATGCGGACCAGCTGGTCACCGCCGAGGCCGGCGAATTTGGCGACCTGGTCCTGCGTCGCCACCACGACCCTGGCGCGGCCGCGATCGAGCCGGTCGCGCAGCTCGTCGGGCGTCAGGAGCGTCGTGGCGGGAATCACCACCACGCCCAGCTTCATCGCCGCCAGCATGGTCTCCCAGAGCGGAATGACGTTGCCGAGCAGCAGCAGCAGGTGATCGCCCCGCTTCAATCCTTGCCCCCGCAAGAAATTCGCGACCTGGCTGGAACGGCGCGACAGCGCCGCGAACGACAGCTTGGTCTCGCGATTGCTGCCGGCATCGACGATCCACAGCGCCGGCCGATCCCTGGATTCCGCATTGCGCGCCAGTTCCGCATCGAACCAGTCCAGCGCCCAGTTGAACGGCACCGGATCGGGCCAGCGGAAATCCGCGACAGCTCTGTCGTAATCCGTCCGATGCCGGAGCAAGAACGCGCGGGCCTCCTGAAATGTTGTCATCAGTCTTGTCAGCTATTTTCCGGAAAGGCCGCGAACGTGCCGGATGATCCCCGAGAAATCGACCCCGCCATTTCCCGCGGCGTCGAACGCCTTGTAGATTTCCTGCGCATGCTTGCCGAGCGGCGTCGCAGCACCTGCGGCCGTGGCGGCATCCTGCGCCAGCGTCAGGTCCTTCACCATCAGCGCCGCGGCAAAACCCGGTTTGTAGTCATTGTTCGCCGGCGAGGTCGGCACCGGGCCCGGCACCGGGCAGTAGGATGTCAGCGACCAGCATTGCCCCGACGACGTCGAGGCGACGTCGAACAGCGCCTGATGCGATAGCCCGAGCTTCTCGGCGAGCGCAAAGGCCTCGCTGACCGCGATCATGGAAATCCCAAGGATCATGTTGTTGCAGATTTTCGCCGCCTGGCCGGCGCCGGCGCCGCCGCAATGCACGATCTTCTTGCCCATGTTTTCCAGCACCGGCCTGGCAGCCGCGAATGCCTTTTCTTCGCCGCCGCACATGAAGGTCAGCGTCGCGCCTTTGGCGCCGCCGGTGCCGCCGGAGACCGGCGCATCGACCGAACCAACGCCGTGTTTTGAGGCCAGCGCATGGGACTGCTTGGCGCTTTCGACATCGATCGTCGAGCAATCGATGATCAGCGCCCCCTTTGCCATCGCCGGGACGACCTCGTTCCAGACCGAGAGCACGTGCCTGCCTGCCGGCAACATCGTGACGACGACCTCGGCGCCTTTGACCGCGGCCACCGTGCTTTCGGCAATCGCCGCGCCGTCGGCCTTGGCTTGATCGCGCGAGGCCGCCACCAGATCGAATGCCACAACCTTGTGGCCGGCCTTGACCAGATTGGCCGCCATCGGGCCGCCCATGTTGCCGAGACCTATGAACGCGATGCTTGCCATTTCCAACTCCCTCCGCTCAGCCGTTTCTATGTTATGTGCTGGAACACCAGTTCGTCGGCGCCGATTTCCGCCAAATAGGGCGCCAGCATGCCGGGCGTGACATCCTCGACGCGCGGCGGCGACCAACGGGGATTGCGGTCCTTGTCGATGACGGCCGCACGCACGCCTTCGCGAAAATCGTCGCTTCGAAATACTTCCAGCGCGGCGCGATATTCCCGCACCAGACACGCTTCCAGCGACGAGGAGCGACGGCCCAGCCGCAGCAGCTTGAGGCCGACCACCATGCCGCGCGGCGACTTCTCGTTCAATGTCTTGAGTGTCGATTGCGCGAGCTCCGACCCATCGCGCTGCAGTGCCGCGAAAATATCTTCCATCCGGTCATGGCCAAACCAGCCATCGATCTTGGCCTGCATGGCGGCGACCGGACCAGCGGCCTCGCCGGTCGCAAAGCCATCGATCAGTCTCTGGACATCGCCCGATGCCGTGCCGGGGCGGATTTTGGTGAGGACTTCGCGCAAAGCGGACAGCTTGCTTGATGGAACGACCGCGTCGGCAAACCGCGCATAAATCGCATCGGGGCCATTCATGGTCTGGCCGGTCAGGCCAAAATAGGTCCCGATCTCGCCCGGCGAGCGCGACAGCAGCCATGTGCCGCCGACATCGGGAAAGAAACCGAGACCCACTTCAGGCATCGCCAATTTGGTCTTCTCGGTCACGACGCGATGGCGGGCGTGGGCCGACAAACCGACGCCGCCTCCCATCACCAACCCGTCCATGAACGCGACATACGGCTTTGGATATTTCGCGATGCGCGCGTTCATGATGTATTCTTGGCGCCAGAAGATCTTGCCAAGGTCACCGCCTGCCCGCGAACTCTCATAAAGTCCGCGAACGTCTCCGCCCGCGCACAGGCCGCGTTCACCCGCCCCTTCCAGCAAGACCACCGCAATCGCCGGATCCGACTCGAACCGATCGAGCGCCGCATCGATGCCGAGCGACATCTCCAGCGTCACCGCATTGAGTGCTTTCGGCCGGTTCAGACGAATGATTCCGGCCGAGTTTTCGCGCCGAACGATAAGATCGCCTTCGGAATCCGCGAGCGCAGCCGGAGCCGTCATCGCGCCCCCTCGATCAGCTTGCGGGCCACGATCAGCCGCATGATTTCGTTGGTGCCTTCGAGAATCTGGTGCACGCGCAGATCGCGCACGATTTTCTCGATGCCGTATTCGCTGAGATAGCCATAGCCGCCATGCAGTTGCAGCGCCTGGTTGGCGACCTCGAACCCGACATCGGTGCCGAAGCGTTTTGCCATCGCGCACAACATGGTGGCGTCGGGATCCTTGCGGTCGAGTGCGGCGGCGGCGCGCCAGACGAAGGTCCGCGCCGCCTCCAGTTCGGTCGCCATGTCGGCAAGACGAAATTGCAGCGCCTGGAATTCGTCGAGGCGCTTGCCGAAGGCCTTGCGCTCCTTCATATAGGCCAGCGACTTGTCGAGCGCACATTGCGCGCCGCCCAGCGAGCAGGCGGCGATGTTGATGCGGCCGCCGTCGAGCCCGGCCATCGCGATCTTGAAGCCGATGCCTTCGTCACCGAGCCGGTTGGCGACCGGCACCCGCGCATTCTCGAACATCACTGCTCGGGTCGGCTGCGCGTTCCAGCCCATCTTGCGCTCGTTGGCGCCGAGCGAGAGCCCGGGCGTGTCGCCCTCGATCACCAGCGTCGAGATGCCGCCGGGGCCGCCCTCGCCGGTCCGCGCCATCACCACATAGATGTCGCCTTTGCCGGCGCCGGAAATGAACTGCTTCTGGCCGTTGAGGATATAGTGGTCGCCGTCACGTACCGCCCGGGTTCGCAACGCCGCCGCATCCGATCCCGAGCCAGGTTCGGTCAGGCAGTAGCTCGCCAAATACTCCATGGTGCACAGCTTCGGCAGCCACTTTTTGCGCTGGGTATCGTTGCCATAGGCATCGATCATCCAGGCCGCCATGTTGTGGATCGAGATGAAGGCCGACACCGTCGGACAGCCCTGCGCCAGCGCCTCGAAGATCAGCGCCGCGTCGAACCGCGTCAGCGCCGAGCCGCCGACATCGTCGCGGATATAGATGCCGCCGATGCCGAGCGTCGCCGCCTCGCGCATCACATCGACCGGGAAATGCTTCTCTTCATCCCAGCGGATCGCATGCGGCGCGATTTTTTCCGCGGCGAAATCCCGCGCCATGTCGCGAACCGCAAGCTGGTCCTCGTTGAGAGCGAATTGCATCTAATGTTCGCGCCTATCCACGAGACCGTCGCGCTCGCTCAATTCATCGTCGGAATCGAGAACTCCGCGCCTTCCTTGACGCCCGAAGGCCAGCGCGAGGTCACCGTCTTGGTCTTGGTGTAGAAGCGGATCGAGTCCGGCCCATATTGATTGAGATCGCCGAAACCGGAACGCTTCCAGCCCCCGAAGGTATAATAGGCGACCGGCACCGGGATCGGCACGTTGATGCCGACCATGCCGACATTGACCTTGGCGGCGAAGTCGCGTGCGGCGTCGCCGTCACGGGTAAAGATTGCAACGCCGTTGCCGTAGTCGTGATCGGACGGCAGTCTCAGCGCCTCATCGTAGTCATGGGCGCGTACCACGGACAACACCGGACCAAAAATCTCTTCCTTGTAGATCCGCATGTCCTTGGTGACATTGTCGAACAGGCAGCCGCCCATGTAGAAGCCGTTCTCGTAGCCCTGCATCTTGAAGCCGCGGCCGTCGACCGCGAGCTTGGCACCTTCCTTGATGCCGATCTCGACATAGTCCTTGACCCGCTCCAGCGCCGCTCTGGTCACCAGCGGACCGAAATCGGCGGTCGGATCGATCGACGGGCCGATTTTCAGGTTCTCAACGCGCGGAATCAGCTTTTCCATCAGCCGGTCGGCCGTGGTCTTGCCGACGGGGACCGCGACCGACACCGCCATGCAGCGCTCGCCGGCCGCGCCGTATCCGGCTCCCACCAGCGCGTCGACGGTCTGATCCATGTCGGCATCCGGCATGATGATGGCGTGATTCTTGGCGCCGCCGAAACACTGCGCGCGCTTGCCGGTCGCTGCCGCCCGCTCATAGATGTACTGGGCGATCGCGGACGAACCGACAAAGCCGACCGCGCGGATATCGGGATCGTCGAGGATAGCGTCAACCGCTTCCTTGTCGCCGTTGACGACATTGAGGATGCCCGGCGGCAATCCCGCCTCCAGCATCAACTCGGCAAGCCTCATCGGAACGCCGGGGTCACGCTCCGACGGCTTGAGCACGAACGCATTGCCGCAGGCAATCGCGGGGGCAAATTTCCACATCGGAATCATCGCCGGGAAATTGAACGGCGTGATGCCGGCAACTACGCCTAAGGGTTGCCGCATCGAATAGATGTCGATGCCGGGACCTGCGCCCTCGGTATATTCGCCTTTCATCATTTGCGGAATGCCGAGAGCGAACTCCACGACTTCGACGCCACGCAGAATATCGCCTTTCGCGTCGGGAATCGTCTTGCCGTGTTCGCGGGCAAGCAATTCGGCCAAGGCGTCATTGTCGCGCGCCACCAGTTCCAGGAACTTCATCAGGACACGAACCCGGCGCTGCGGGTTGGTGGCGCCCCATTCCGGCTGCGCCGCTTTGGCATTCTCGACCGCCGCACGCAGTTCGGCTTTTGAGGCCAGCGCCACCTGGGCCTGGACGTCGCCGGTCATCGGCTCAAATACGTCCGCAAAGCGGCCCGATGTGCCCTTGACCTCGCGGCCGCCGATAAAGTGTCCGATCATACGCATGCGTTCCTCCAGGGCCTTTGCAAGGGTGCCGATTTTGGCAGCATCTTGCAGTCTTTGCCGGCTTTGGAAAGGTTTTTCAACGCGCAACGGATTTGCGAAAATGCGGGCTTTGGCGGCGTTTTTCGCCGCCTACGACCAACGTCGAATGCGCCCCGGCGAGGACCCTCAGTGCGGCGCCGATGTGGCGGCTTTGCTGGGCCTGGATTTCCGTGGCCTCGGCACCGGCGCCGCCGTCGGCTTGAGCAGCGCGTCGCGCCCGGCACCCAGTATTTCCTCGGAAAACTCGCCGCTGCCGGCGATGCGGGCCAGCACCAGCGTCCCCACCATGGTCGCGAGTGCCGCCATCGCCTGCTTGCGCGCGGCCTTGCGCGGGACGCCGGGAATTTGCGCGGCGAGCATGTCGATCATCTGCTCCAGCCTGCCCGCGAACACCCTTCGCGTCTTTGCGCTCTCGCGGGCGATTTCCGCGCCCAGCGCCGGTACGGCGCAACCGTGGCCGGGATCGTCGCGATGAATTGGCGTCAGATAGGAATTCACGATGGTGGCCAGGCGCTTCTCGGGCGCGGTCTGCTCCCCCAGTTTTCGCCAGCGCTCCGTCGATCGGTCCATCGCATGCGTAAAGGCCTCGATCACCAGGGCTTCGCGCGAATCGAAATGGGCGTAGAACCCGCCATGGGTGAGACCGGCGTCCTTCATGAGATCGGCAACGCCGATGCCGTGAGCGCCCTTTTCGCGAAGCCGCACCGAGGCCTTCTTCACGATCCGCGCGTGAGTCTCGAGCTTGTGTTCCCTGGAGTATCGCATGGCGGTCCCATAAGATGTTTGAAGTCATATAATAACTCGCCGCACCGTCATAACATCCGCAACCTCGGAAAGCTGCATTTTATTTCGTTTGTCGGCTGTCGCCATCGCGGCGATCGCCGCTCCCGCCGGCCTTGACAAGGCCCGGTTTTGCCCGGGAAGTGGCACGATCCGCCCCAATGCTTCCCCATCGCGAGACCGTCCATGCACATGCTCAATCCCTATTGCGGCGTCGATCGCGACCCGCGCGGCGTCGTCCGCCTGACGATCTGCAACGCCGGCTCGCTCAATATTCTCGGATCTGCCGCCATTACCGGCGTCCGCGAAGGGCTGGAAGCTCTGGCAACCGAGCGGCAAATTCGCGTGCTGGTCATGGCCGGGCAGAGCGAAAAGAGCCTGATCGGCGGCGCCGACATCAAGGAAATGGCGAAGCTCGATCAGGCCTCGGCCGAGAAATTCATCACCGGCTTGCGCGATCTCTGCGAGGCGGTGCGGTCGTTTCCCTCGCCGGTGATCGCCCGGATGCCCGGCTGGTGCCTCGGCGGCGGCCTCGAAGTCGCCGCATGCTGCGACTTCCGGATCGCCGCGCACGACGCCCGATTTGGCATGCCGGAAGTGAGAGTCGGTATCCCCTCCGTCATCCATGCCGCGCTGTTGCCGCGCCTGATCGGTTCGGGCCGAGCCCGCTGGCTGGTGATGACAGCCGAGAATATCGACGCCGCCACCGCTCTCGCCTGGGGGCTGGTCGATGTGGTGGCGCCGGAAGGCGGTCTGGACGCTGCGGTCGAAAAGACCGTCGCGGCGCTGCTGGAATGCGCCCCGGAAGCCTTGCGCGCGCAAAAGGCCCTGCTCCGGCAATGGGAGGAACTGCCGCTAAAGCAATCCGTCGATTTCAGCGTCGGCGTGTTCGGGCAATCGTTCCAGACCGGTGAACCGCAGCGGCTGATGCAGGGGTTTATCGACCGGAAGCGGTGACGCTGGACGAGGCCGTCAAGCCCCGCGCATGCGGGGCCTCCAGTACGCCGTGACGTTTGTGTAGGCCGAGACGGCTTGCGTTTACTGGATCATCCGCTTTCGCGGATGATGACAGCTTTGGCTGTTAGTCCAAGCTGCCCCCCGCGTCGCTCATGCGATCACGACATTTTGTCATGAGACGCATGCGTTGCATTTTTTGCGGCGCATCATATGATGAATGTCATCCAACAATGTCTGAGTATTACAGGATCACCGCCATGGCCGCAGCTTCCGATCCCGTCGTCATCGTTTCCGCCGCCCGCACGCCGCTGGGCCAGAAAACCCCATGATCTCCAACTGGCTGTCAGCCGCCCTCGCCCGCCGCCAGATCCATTACGGCTGGGTGATGGTCGGCGTCACATTTCTCACCGCGCTGATCACCGCCGGCACAGTCGGCGCGCCCGGCGTTTTCATCGTGCCGCTGCAGCACGAATTCGGCTGGACCACGGCCGAGATTTCCTCGGCGCTGTCGATCCGCTTCATCCTGTTCGGACTGATGGCCCCGTTCGCCGCGGCGCTGATGAACCGCTATGGGCTGCGCAACGTGACGCTGTCGGCCCTGCTGATCGTGGCCTCCGCGCTGGTGGCTTCACTGGCCATGACAAAAGTCTGGCAATTGATGCTGCTGTGGGGCGTCGTGATCGGTGTCGGCACCGGCATGACCGCGCTGGTGCTGGGCGCGACCGTCGCCGCACGCTGGTTCGCGGCGCGGCGCGGCCTGGTGGTCGGCATTCTCACCGCCAGCGTGGCAACCGGGCAATTGGTGTTCCTGCCGCTGCTGGCCGCCATCACCGAACGGATGGGCTGGCGGATGGCGCTGGCGCTGATCTGCGCGATGCTGGGGGTCGCGGCCCTGGCCGTGCTGATGGTGATGCGCGATCGCCCCGGCGACGTCGGCTTGCGGCCGTTCGGCGACGAAGGCACCGCGCCGTTGCCGGCGCCGCCTCCCAACACCGCGCCGATCATGGCGGCGGCGCTTGGCACGCTGCGCGATGCCGCAAAAACGCGGGTGTTCTGGATTCTGTTCGCGACATTCTTCATCTGCGGCGCCTCCACCAATGGCCTGATCCAGGTGCACCTGATTCCGATGTGCCTCGATTTCGGCATTCCGCAGGTTCAGGCCGCGAGCCTGCTCGCCGCCATGGGCGTGTTCGACTTCTTCGGCACCATCATGTCGGGATGGCTGTCGGACCGCTACGACAATCGCTGGCTGCTGTTCTGGTACTACGGCTTGCGCGGTCTGTCGCTGTTGCTGCTGCCGTTCACCGATTTTTCGTTCTACGGGCTGTCGCTGTTTGCGATGTTCTATGGGCTGGACTGGATCGCCACGGTGCCGCCGACGGTGCGGCTGACCGCGCAGCGCTTCGGGCCGGAGCGCGCCAATCTGGTGTTTGGCTGGATCTTCGCCGGTCATCAGCTCGGTGCCGCCTTTGCGGCTTTCGGCGCCGGGTTGTCGCGGACCGTGCTGGCGAGCTATCTGCCGGCCTTCTTCATCGCCGGCGCGCTATGCGTCGTGGCGGCGCTGATCGTGCTTTCGATCTCGCGGGCGCCGAAGCCGGTGGCGGCGTGAGATTGGCCCCTCTCCCCCGCCCGCTTGCGGGGTCGAGACGAGCGAAGCTCGCTCTTAGAGGCTTGGGGTGAACCGACTCGAAGGCATTACCGACGTTCGATACGCGATAGACGACACCAGCAAAAGCGCGCGCATCCGGCGGACCCCTAGGGTCGTCAATAATTTCGCCGCGCGATACTGAAGAGCTCGCGCCTGTGATCCGCCGCGCCACATCCGCGCGTCCACTACGGCTCAAGTACATTCAGAGCGCGTCCGCCAACTCCCTCTATTCGGAGGGTATGCATACCCGGTTGCGACCGTTAACCGCCCACGGATCGAAGCTCACGCCACGCTCGCCTCTCACGCCGGCTGAACCTGGAGTGCCTCTGTCATGGCAGGTATTTATCGTGATGATCATTTTGGTTCTTTTGCTCGCGAGCGCCTCGGTTGGACTTGCGATCGGTGTGGTGTTCTTCCACGCCCTTGCAGTCGTTCTCGCCTCACCGTTGGTGGCGTTTCTCTCGGCGGCTGTTCTTCTTCACTATGGTTTCGGATTAGGAGGTGTTGTGTTGATAACAGCGGAATCTCTTGTAGCTCTCCAAGGCTTTTACGTGCTGGGGGCAGCCATGAGCTATCTGACGAGCGACGATTAACAGGATCGATGGGGACCGAGTTTCGAGCGCCCTCGGATACCGCAGTGGTACGGTCGCGATCACGCTACGATCGGAGATGCCTCCGCTCTGTCATCCCACTCGCTGGAACGCAGAATCGAAACCGGGCTCGAGATTCTTGATGACGTTTTCTTTGCGCCAACGCCTGTGATCCGCCGCGCCGCATCCGCGCGTCCACTACAAGTACATTCAGAGCACGCCCGCCAACACCCTCTATTCAGAGGGTATGCACACCCGGCTGCGACCGTTAACCGTACCAGACCACCGGCCGCAAGGGTGCAGTGGATGCATGGCGCTGCAAAGGCCGCGTGAGCCGCTTGGGAATGAGTCGAGGGATGCACGAATCAGGTTCGACAATTGCCGAGCGCAGCAGCGCGGTGGCAAAGCCGAGGACAAAGGCAAAGCGCGACGTCACCCTTTTGAGCGGCACAGCAGCGCTGGAACTGCTGATCATGATTCCGTTAGCCGCGTTCTCGGCAATTGAGCGCGCCGAAGCATCATGCACGCCGTTGGCTCCTGTAAACAACACGACAGTCGATTGTACGTTGGCGACCAGCAATCAGAATGCCGGCCCCGGTGGCAACAACGGTTACGGTACCAATACCGAAACCGGCCTCACCATCAACGTCCATTCCGGCGCATCAGTGACTGGGACCGTTGCCGGAATCGATATTCTAAAGGGTACGATCAACAATTCGGGCACGGTCTCTGGCGACTTTGCTATTTTTTTGGCGACTGGCGGTACCGTAAATAACAATTTGAACGGTAGTCTTAGCGTCATTCAGTCGACTCTCCCGGGCGGCATCGGCATAGCATCCAGTGGCAACCTTACGAGCCTTACGGTGTCGAACGGCGCCGGTACGATTCTGGCGACCGGCCAGGACGGCATCGCCATCCAATCATCCTTCGCTCCCACGACGATTAATAATGGGACTGGCATCATCACCGGGGCCTTGAACGCCATTAGCGTTCTCGGCAATGGTAACCTTACCCTTACCGGTAATGACGGCCTCATCTCGGCCGCGGGCGGCACAGTTACCGCCAACCGCGTCGCTATTTCTGCCGGGAACGCCGACATCACCAACGGCACCGGCACCATTGGGTCGAGTGCCCCCGGCAGCACCGCGATCTTCGCGACGGGCGTCGCAACAGTGGACAATGGCAAGAGCAGCAGCGGCCTCATCTCGGGCAGCGCGTTCGGCATTCAGGCCAACACCGTCAATGTCACCGCAAACATCGGCACGATCGAGGCGTCGGGTGCAGCTGGCCACGCCATCGACGCCGCTGGAAATGCCAACATCACCAACGGCATCAACGGGACAGTTCAGGCGCTATCAACCAACGGCGTCGCGATCAGTGCCGGCGGCACGGCCACGGTGATAAACCTTGCCGGCGGCAGGATTACCGGTGACGCCGCTGCCATCGAAGCCGGCGTCCTCAACGCCACCGGCAACATCAACGTCACCGGCAACGACGGCACCATCTCGGGCGGCACCGCCATTCATGTTGCCGGCTCCGGCACCGCCAGCGTTACGAATGGCACCGGCACTATTCAGGCGACCGGCCCGAGTGGAATCGCAATAAGTGCTCTTACCGGTACCGCCACGGTGAGCAATGGCACCGGCACCATTGCGGGTAATCTATTCGGCATTGACGCCGCGACGGTCACCGTTACCGGAAACAAGGGCACGATCTCGGCTGCGGCTGCGAGCGGCACCGCAATCGGTGCTGATACCCTCGACGTAACGAACAACGCCGGAGGCACGATTACGGCCACTGGTGTCGGTGGCATCGCCATTGACAGTAGCGGCGCCGCCAAGGTGAACAATCTCAGCGGCGGTATCATCGCCGGCGCTGCAACCGGCGTCCATGCTACTGCGCTCGACGTGATAAATAACAGCGGCGGTACCATCAGTGGCGGTATTTTTGGCATTCAGGGCGGCGGCTCGGTGATCAATGCCGGCACAATCGCAGGTGGCACCGCATCGGTGCAATTCACCGGCGCCGGCACCAACACGCTGATTTTGCAAACCGGCTCGGTGCTGAGCGGCAATGCGGTGGGCAGCACCGCCACCGGGGGGACCAATAATCTGATCCTTCAGGGCCATGGCACCGCCAGTAACGGTTTCCTGAATTTCAACACTCTTGATGTGCAGGCGAGCGGCTCGTGGCTGTGGAACACCAACGCCACCATCGGTGCGACCAACGTCAGCAGCGGCACGCTCGTGGTCGATGGCGAGCTCACCAGCCCGGTAATGGTGAACTCCGGCGGCACTCTAGCCGGCAATGGTACCGTCACCGGCAATGTGTCCGTCGCCAGCGGCGCTACCATCGCGCCGGGTTCCGCCGTCCCGTTCAGCACCTTGAACGTCAACGGCAACGTCAATTTTGCGGCCGGATCGAGCTACCGTGTCGCCGTCAACCCCACGGGGCAGAACGATAAGCTTGCAGCGACCGGGATCGGAACGCTGACAGGCGCCACCGTGAACGTGTTGGCCCAGAACGCCGTCTTCCCTCCCGCGACTCAGTACACGATCCTGACCGCAGCCGGCGGTCTGGGCGGCACGACATTCAGCGGCGTCACCAGCAATCTGTTCTTTCTCACGCCCTCTCTCAGCTATGACGCTAACGATGTCTTCCTGACGCTGAAATTCAACAACAACGCCTTTCACGATGCGGCGCAAACCCCGAATCAGGCCGCCGTTGGCAGCGCGCTCGATGCGAGTCCGAAGAATAGTTCACTGGTGACCACGCTTCTCAATCAGAGCCTTGCCGGCGCCCGGCAGGCGTTCGAGGCGCTGTCCGGAGAAATTTTCGGCACCGTGCACAACACGCAAGCCCAAGAGGTGCAGTTCGGCCGCAGCGCGGTGCTCGGCCGGCTGCGCCAATCTTCTTACGAGGACATTCCCGGCGAGCTTGGCGCGCTTGGCTTCGGTGGGCCGCAACAACTGGCCTACGCGTCGGGCGACGCCTATGCGGCCATGCCGGGCAAGGCTCCGGCGCAGCAGGGTGAGCGCCTGCGCGACCTCACCTTCTGGGCGCAGGGTCTCGGCGGCCGGGGCTCGGCCGAGAGCGACGGCAATGCAGCGGCTCTGACCAGCAGGTTCGGCGCCTTCCTCTCTGGGGTAGATGCGCGGTACGGCGACATGCTGCGTGCCGGCCTGATGGCGGGCTATGTGCGCTCAGATCTCAACGTCGATGCGCGCGCCAGCGGCGCGGGGATCGACAGCGCCCAGCTCGGCGCCTATGCCGGGGGCCGCGTCGGCGCGCTCAATGTGCGCGGCGGGGTCTCTTATTCGTTCGACAGCGTCGATACCAGCCGCACCATTGCATTCCCCGGGTTCTTCGAACAAACCCATGCGCATTCTTCCGGCAATGTTGGGCAGGCGTTCGGCGAAGTCGGTTATGGCATGGCTTTCAACCGGGTCGCGGTCGAGCCGATTGCCGGGCTTGCTTACGTGCACTTGCACAACGGCTCGTTCCTCGAGAGCGGCGGTATCGCGGCGCTTTCGGGTTCGAGCGTCGGCGAGAACATCGGTTATTCCTGGGCCGGGCTGCGGGTTGCCACCGCCGTGCCGCTTGCCAACGGCACGGTGCTGGTCCCGCGCGGCTCGTTGCAATGGCAGCATGCCTTTGGAGACGTAACCCCGACTTCAGCCCTGTCGTTCCAGGGCACGGGAGCCGGGTTCTCAGTTGCGGGCTTGCCGATAGCCTCCAATGCGGCGCTCGTTGAAGGCGGGCTTGATTGGCGCTTCAGCCCGCAGGCCAAGCTGGGCGTTTCCTATCAAGGCGAACTCGCCGCCCAGGCCCAGACCCACACCGTCAAAGGCGCCTTCACCTGGAATTTCTGAGGCATGGGCCAATCGTCAAGTCCGGCACTCGGGTCCGGCCCTCAGCCGGCCAGAGCATCTGTTAAATCTCGCCAGGGGTTCGCCGGGCTTTCCAATGTTTAGAGCATAATCCGGAAAACCATGCCCTCGGGCTCGATCCGAGGGTGGAAACCAGTTTTCTCTCGCGACAAACGCAACGCGGTTGCGCGGAGATCTTGCTCAAGCAAGCGATCAGATCATGATCCGATTCACCCAATCGGATCCACTTCAAATCCTCAAGGCGGCACGATTGCGAGCGACACTGCAATGGCGATAGCCTCGGCGCGCGTGGTAGCCTTCAATTTCCTCTTCGCCGTCTCGAAATACTCATGCGCCGTCGATCGAGAGATTCCCAACTTGTGGGCCATGTCGCCATCTGTGGCGCCGCGTGCGATGAGCCGCAGAACGTCGATTTCGCGCCTGGTCAGGCCCACCGGAGGAATTGCAAATCCATAAGTCGGAACGAGATTGCGCAGCCGTTCGTGGAAGCAATAGGAGAGCATCGCCAGCAGCCGTTTCTCCTTGGCGTCAAGGGCGTCACGCCGACCATTCAGGCTGACCAGCCCAAAACGTTGATCGCCGCGTGGAATTGGCACCGTGAGGCCCTCAGTCCATCCGTGTTCAGTAATTGCCTGCGATCTCTTCGTGCCGATTGTCGGCCATTTTCCGTCTCGCTGCACCTCCGACCAGGTGAATGGCTCGCGACGCGTTTTCAAAACGTCAAGCAACGGGTCGCGCGACATCACCCCGGCGGCAAAATTGAACTCGCGCCAAGTGTCGGGCCAACAGATCACATAGAAGATCGTGCGCTCCAGCGCCATGAGATCAACCTCGCCGCATGCAAATGCGTCAATCTTGAATTGGGATATTGTTTTCAAAAATATTCGCGAGCAAGCCTTCGGGTCAGGCGCAGCCGAAATAGCGGAAACTGCATTGGCAATGTCGACGTCGGTTGAGGCGATCACTGCTGGCTCCCAGGGGCTACACTTCTCCTTCGGCCGTTGATTTATGCCGATGCCTTTTCATTCAAAAATTAAATGATAGAATGCATCCCAGTGGAAAACCGAATGGACCCGGAATGTTGGGCCTCGAATTGCTTCGCAGCTTCGTCTCCGTGGTGGATGCCGGTAGCTTCATCCGAGCCGGCGAACGTGTGCATCGAACGCAATCGACGGTCAGCCAGCAGATCAAGCGGCTGGAGGACGAACTCGGGGCGTCCGTTGCTTAATCGAACCGGCAAGCAGGTGGCCCCGACAGAGCATGGCGAACGACTGCTGTCCTACGCGCGACGGCTGCTCGCGCTGGCCGAAGAGGCCCGCGACGTGCTAGCGCGGCCCGGCAACAAGGGCGCGGTGCGGCTCGGAATCCCCTAGGATTTCGCGGCCTTTCGTCTGACGAACCTGCTGGCGACGTTCGCGCGCTCGATCACTAGATCCATCGCTGCAAGCAAGTTTCAGCGTTTTTCGTGGACGCAGCGAGGTCTGCGCTGGGTCGTCAAACTGCACCCCGCCTATTCCTGCGACCGCAAGATCGGAAAACGGCCGTACGGGCGTAGCGCTAAATCGCGGGCGCTCGATCATTCTCGGGTTGGCGTGTGATAAGGTGCGGCATCATAGCGCCACGGCGAAGCAATATTGCCCATCTTCATCGGCCGTGGCGCGCCTCCTCACCATGAGAAACCGGCAATCACGGCCTGATCGCCATGTTGGTCGCTGGCCCCGGCGTGCGCAGCGGCTCGGCGAGGCGGGCGAATTCGCACAATAGCGAGCGGGTCTTGCGCGGGTCGATGATTTCCTCGACCCAGAATTTTTCGGCGGTGCGGAATGGCGACCGCAGCTTGTTGAGCCGATCCTCGATCTCCTTCAATTTCGCCGCGGGATCGTCCGCGGCGTCGATCTCGGCGCGATAGGCCGCCTCGATACCGCCTTCCAGCGGCAGCGAGCCCCAATAGGCGGACGGCCACGCATAGCGCAGCGAGAACCGGTCGGCCGGCTGGTGCACGACACCGGCGACGCCGAAGGAATTGCGCACGATGATGGTGCACCAGGGCACCGTGGTCTGGTTGACCCCGGCCATCGCACGCACCCCATGGCGGATGGTGGCGGCCTTCTCGGCCTCGAGCCCGATCATGAAGCCCGGACAATCCATCAGATAGACCACCGGAAGATGGAAGGTTTCGGCGAAGTCGACCCAGCGCACCACCTTCTGGCAGGCGTCCGCCGTCCACGATCCGCCATAGTGAAAGGGATCGCTGGCAAGCAGCAGCACGGCACGGCCTTCCAGACGCGCCAGCCCCACGATGACCGGGCGCCCGAAATTCGCAGCCACCTCGAAGAACGATCCCTGGTCGACGACGGCGTTGATGATCGGGCGCATCTTGTAGACCTGGCGGCGGTTGCGCGGCACCGCCGTCATCAAGGATTCCTCCGAGCGTTCCGGATCGTCATCGCTCGCGATCGTCGGCGGCAGCTCATAGACCGACGACGGCAGATAAGAGAGGAAACGCCTGGCGCAGGCGAACGCCTCCTCCTCGGTATCGACGGCATGATCGACGCCGCCGGCGCGGGTCTGGATATCGGCGCCGCCGAGTTCCTGCTTGGAGAGATCCTGGCCCAGCCGCTTCACAACCGGCGGCCCTGCGACAAACATCGCGGAAGCCTTTGTCATCACCGAATAGTGGCTGGCGGCAAGCCGGGCGGCGCCCAATCCCGCCACCGAACCGAGCCCCAGGCCGACCACTGGCACGCGGGCCATGTTCGCGGTCGTATAGGCGTACCAGCGCGTGCCACCGATGCCGCCCGGCAGATTGGCCGCGCCCTTGGTTTCGATGGTTTTCACCGAGCCGCCGCCGCCGGAGCCTTCGATCAATCGAATAATGGGCAGGCGGAAATCATGCGCCATCTCCTCGGCCATCAGGGGCTTGGCGGAGATCGAGGCGTCGGCCGAGCCGCCGCGCACGGTGAAATCGTCGCCGACAGCGACCACGGTGCGGCCATCAATCCTGCCGCGGCCGAACACGCAATTCGCCGGCGTCAGATTTGTCAGCTCACCCTGCTCGTCATATTCGGCCGTGCCGGATATTGCGCCGATCTCGTGGAAGCTTTTTGGATCGAGCAGTCTGTCGATGCGCTCGCGAACGGTGAGCCGGCCCTGGTCGCGCTGCCGCTTGACCTTGTCAACGCCTCCCATCTCGCGCGCGAAGGCTTCGCGCCGCGCGAGGTCGTCGAGTTCCGGCTTCCAATTCATTCGGATCCTCCGTCTTGAGCTTGCTATTGCGGCCCGATGCTGGAACCGGCTTTACCTGCGCGCGATCGCTGAACAGTCCGACCTCGCTACCCTCGAGCATCAGCGCGATCGTCGCACTCAGCTCCAGAAGCCGCGGAGCAACCTCGTTGTGCAACCGTTTCTCGTCAAACATTG
Source organism: Bradyrhizobium sp. (assembly GCF_004799445.1). Classification (GTDB taxonomy): domain Bacteria; phylum Pseudomonadota; class Alphaproteobacteria; order Rhizobiales; family Xanthobacteraceae; genus Bradyrhizobium. The sequence goes on along the minus strand of NZ_SSNA01000055.1, from coordinate 37,923 downwards.
CGGACAGAAGACCAATCGTGACGACGACATAGGTCTGGTATTGCGGCGACCACAGCGGCACCGCGAGACCATTGATATGCGGGCTCCACGACCCGCACGCCACCACATAGCCACGCTCGCGCAAAGCGCGGCGGTTGGCCTCCAGGCGCGGCCGCAGCAGTTTTGCGTGTTCCGGAACTTCGCGCTCCATTTCCGCGAGCAGCGCATCGCCGACTTCGGTCTCAAGCGCCGCCGTAAACGCATGGCCCGCGGCGGTGCTCGCCATGGCGATGCGGCTGCCCGACGTCGAGCTCAGGCCAAGCGCGTTGGCGGCACGGCCGACCTCGAGATAAACCAGATGGAAGCGGTCCGGAATGACGAAGCCGACCGTGCCGGGCAATTGCTCGGCGACCTCCTGTAGCCGCAGCCGGATCGCATTGCGCAACTGCAAGCCCCGCATCATCGCGGTGCTCATGGCGACCGCGCTCGGACCGATACGGTATTTCTGATCGCGCGGCAGGTAGACGAGCTGACCCATCCGGGTCAGCGTATGGGTCAGCCGCGACACCGTCGAGCGCGGCAGCCCGCAGCGGTTGGCGATCTCCAGATTGCCAAGCCGCGCCTCATGGCCCTCGAAGCAGCGCAAGACGTCGAACGCGCGCGACACCACCTGAATGACATCGCCCTCGCCCGCGGCGTCGCCGGCAAGCATTCCCTGTTTACTGAGCCGCTCCGAACGCCGTCCCATCAGGTCCCCGCTATTCCGCTCTGCGGAATAAAATTCCACTTGCGGGATAAGCTACCTCAGGCAATCTGCGGCCACAACTGGAAGCCGGGGCGGGCCGCCGCTCAAACAGGCACGCAGGAAGAAGCTGCGCGCGGCGGCGGTCCCGGAGAGCTGAATGCCTGAGATCAAGATCGTGACCGAGGTGGCCGGGCGGGTCTGCGCGCTTCCGGTTCAGACCGGCGCCAACGTCGGCGAAGGCGACGATGTGGCCTTTGTCGAAGCCATGAAAATGGAAATCCCGGTCGCTTCGCCCGCGGCGGGGAAAATCAAATCGATCCTTGTCGGCCTCGACGAGGTCGTTGCCGAAGGACAGGTTCTTCTCCTGCTCGAGACCTGAACGCGCAGCAGCGGCGGGGTGATCTCACACCACCTGCTCCACCGGCTGCATGTCGATGTCGAAGGTCTCCAGAAATTTCGACGTCATGATGTAGAAGCCGACCGAGAGCTGCAACTCGACCAGCGCCGCCGGCGTCAGTTTTTCGGCAATGGCCCTGAACGTCGCGTCGGTCGGACGGCGGAGCCTGACGATTTCATCGGTGAAGGCGAGCGCCGCGCGCTGCAGTTCGTTGAAGCAGCTGGCCGATTGCCAGTTCTCCAGCGCGGCATTCTGCTCATCGGTGACCCCGACATTGCTGCCGATGCGCTTATGCGCCACCACCTCGTATTGTGCCTCGCAAAGGATCCCGGTGCGCGTGATGGCAAGTTCCCGCACGACCGGATCAAGCTCTCCGCGGTGGCGGATCGCGCCGCCGAGCCGGCAATATTGCTCAAAATAGCTCGGCGAGTGCGCCATCATGCGAAAGATATTGGCGTTGCGGTTCTTGCCCAGAATTTCGCGGGTGCGCTCGTTGGATTTCGAAGTGTCGCAATAGTCGATGCGGGCCATCATTCACCTTGGGTTTTTCCGGGGATTGTTTGAACCGCCATATCGCCTGGCGGGCTTTATCGGCAAGCGTATCCGGCCGGAACCTGGCGAGCAACGGCTGGCGCGGTTCCTCGATCACACATCACGCCAGAAATTCGCTTTCAAAATTCCATTCCACGCGCATAAACCGGCTGCAGGCGAGCCAAATTGCCGCCGCATTGCTGTTCGACCTTGGCACGGTCGATATTCGCTGAGTGGGGACTCGTCAAAGCGAATACTCGTCGAGGGGTGTTCCGAGTAAATCAAAATCGGGTCGTCGGGCCTTTGCGGGCATCGATGAGTCGTGCCCGAGTCTAGGGAGAACTGCATGAAGGAAGTCACCAAGAGGGCGACCTCGGAGGCGCTTGCGCAGATGCTGGCGGTGACGGCGATGCTCGTCATCGCCAGTTTCGTGTTCTACGTGCGGTGAAGCTTCCGTGTCCCAGACGCGAATGCAACGAAGCAATCCGGGACACAGTTTTGCGTAACCGGGGGGATGCTTCGTTGCATTCGCAATGAAATCAGCCCTGAAACACCACGGCATCTACAACGACACAGCCTTTGCCGGCGCTGTCGAGCAGCACCGGGTTAAGATCGAGGCTCATGACCCTGGCCGCCGGATCCAGCATTAACTCGCCTACCCGCAACACCGCGTCGCAGAGCGCGTCGAGATCCATCGGCGGCTCACCGCGCACGCCCGCGAACAAGGGCGCAATCCTCAATCGCCCAAGCGCCTCCCTGACATCGTCTTTCGAAAACGGCGGGAGCAGCAGCGCGGTATCGCGGAAAATCTCGACATATTTCCCGCCGTCGCCGACCGCCACCACGGGGCCGAATACGGGATCGCGGTGCGCGCCGATCATGATCTCGCGCCGGCCGCCGGCCATTGCTGCGATGATGACGCCATCGAACCGCGCGCCCTGCTTGCGGATGATGCCCTCCATCTGCGCCCAGATCTCGCCCGCCTCCTCGCGGGAGGTGATGCCGAGCTTCACCAGCCCGAGCTCGGACTTGTGCGCGATATCGGCGGAACAGCCCTTGACCACGATCGGACCGCCGATCGTCTCGAACGCGGCGATGGCCTCGGCGCGCGACCGGCACAGCCGGTGCGGCACCACGGGAATGCCGCGCGACGCCAGCAGGGCAAGGCTGTCGGCCTCGTTCAGCATCGTCGTCGCAGCCGGTGTGATCCGCGGCGGGCGGACCGTGGCGCGCTGCGCCTTACGCGCCAGGGTGCGCGCCATCAGTTCGCGATGCGCCAGAAACTGATGCAGCGCCGTGACCGCCTCGGTCTCGGTCGGAAACACCGAAGAACCCTCGGCTGCGAATTGATCGGCGACGCTGCGTTGGGTCGCCGCGATCACCAGCGGCTTTCCGGTCTGCTTGCCAAAGGCGGCAGCGTCGCGGGCGAAGGCTTCCACATCATAGCCGGGTCCGGCGACGGGAACCCCAATCAGAAACGCGTCGGCCGCGGGGTCTTCCGCGATCACCGGCAGGATGTCGCCGAACAGCCGGCTGTTGGACAACAGCGCCGCCGTCAGATCGATCGGATTGGTGGTGGTGGCAAAGCTCGGCAAGATGCCCTTGAGCTTCCTGTCGGTTTCATCCGACAGTTTCGCCATCGGCATGCCGACCTCGGTCGCCGCATCCGCGGTCATGACGCAGACCGCCCCCGAATTGCTGATGGCCACGAGCCGCCTGCCCATCGGCTTCCAGCCCTTGAGGTAGAGCTCGGTGGCTTCGACCAGCCCGCGCATATCCGGCGCGCGCCAGATACCGTGCTGCTCGAAGAAGGCGTCGACCACGCGGTCTTCGTTAGCCAGCGCGCCGGTGTGCGACTGCGCCGCCTGGCGCCCGGCTTCCGAGCGGCCGGATTTCAGCGCGATGATCGGCAGGTCGCGGTTGAGCGCGACGGTGGCGAGTTCCTCCAGATATTTCGTCTCGGGGATGCTCTCGAGGTAGAGCAGCAAAAGCTTGACTTCGGGATCCTCGGCCACCGCGACCGCCAGTTCGCCCACGGTAATGTCGGCGTCGTTGCCGGTGGCGTGGGTATGGCGGACGCCGATGCCGCGCTGGCGCAGGAATCCGACCGGCACGGTCGAGAGCGCGCCACTCTGGCTCAGCATCGCGACATGCCCTTCGGCGCGGTCCATATCCATGAACATGGTGGAGAAGCTTGCGATCGCCCCGGTGCCGAAATTGGCGAGGCCTTGCGAATTGGGGCCGACGATGCGCATGCCGGCCTTGCGCGCGGATTCCACCATCCGCCGCTCCTTTGCCTTGCCGGCGACGGCGTCGACTTCGCCAAAGCCCGAGGCCATCACCACGGCAACCTTGACGCCATGCGCGGCGCAATCTTCCACCACGCCAATCGCGTTGTCGCCGGCGACGGCGACAATCACCATCTCCGGCGCCTCCGGCAGGTCATCGAGGCTCTTGTAGCATTTATGGCCCTGGACCTCGGCGCGCGACGGATTGATCGGGAAAATCCTGCCCTTGAAGCCGAACTTGTCGAGGTAATGCACCGGGCGACCGCCGACCTTGTTGGGATTTTCCGATGCGCCGATGATGGCAATGGAGCGCGGATCAAGCGCGGCCTTGAGACGGCTCATGATGATGTTGTCCTTGTGAGGTTAACCTTCGTCATTCCGGGATGCGCCATTTGGCGCAGGCCCGGAATCCATAATCTCCGATTGTGGTTTTGGATTCCGGGCTCACTCGCTTCGCTCGCGCCCCGGAATGGCGGCTTAATAATCGCGCCCTGCACCACCCCACCGACGACCTCAATACGACTTTGGCAGGCCCAGCACCTTCTCGGCGATGAAACTGAGAATGAGCTGTGGGCTGATCGGGGCGATGCGCGGGATCAGGGATTCGCGCAAATAGCGTTCGACATGAAACTCCCTGGCGTAACCGAAGCCGCCATGGGTCATCACCGCCTGCTCGCAGGCTTGAAAGCCGGCTTCAGCGGCGAGATATTTCGCGGCGTTAGCCGCCGGACCGCATGGCAGGCCCTGATCGTACTGCCAGCCCGCCGACAGCGTCATCAGCCACGCCGCCTCCAGTTCCATCCAGTTCTTCGCCAGGGGATGCTGGATCGCCTGGTTCTTGCCGATCGGACGGTTGAACACGATTCTCTCTTTGGCATAGGCCGCCGCGCGCGACAGTGCCAGCTTGCCGAGCCCAACCGCTTCCGCTGCGATCAGGATGCGTTCCGGATTCATGCCGTGCAGGATGTACTCAAAACCGCGGCCCTCCTCGCCGAGGCGGTCGGCAACGGGTATCTCAAAATTCTCGATGAAGAGTTCGTTGGAATCGACCGCCTTGCGGCCCATCTTCTCGATCTCGTGCACGGCGATGCGGCTGCGGTCGAAATCGGTATAGAACAGGCTTAAGCCACGGGTCGGATTCTTGACCTCGTCCAACGGCGTGGTGCGCGCCAGCAGCAGGATCTTTTCGGCGACCTGCGCGGTCGAGATCCAGACCTTCTGGCCATTGACGACGTATTTGTTACCGGACCGCACCGCGCGGGTCTTCAACTGCGTGGTGTTGAGACCGGTGTTCGGTTCGGTGACGGCAAAGCAGGCCTTCTCTTTTCCTGACACAATCGGCGGCAGCATCCGCTGGCACTGCTCGGGGGTGCCGAACACCACCACGGGATTGAGCCCAAACACATTCATATGCACCGCGGAGGCGCCGGACATGCCGGCGCCCGATTCCGAAATCGTGCGCATCATGATCGCGGCATCGACGATGCCTAACCCGGAGCCGCCATATTGTTCGGGAATGCAGATGCCGAGCCAGCCGGAATCAGCCAGCGCCGCATGGAAGTCGGCGGGAAAGCCGCCTTCCCTGTCCTTCTTCAGCCAATAGGCGTCATCGAACCGCGCGCAGATTTTTGCCACCGCGTCGCGGATCGATTCCTGGTTGGCTGTGAGGGCGAAATCCATGCGTCTCAATCCGTTGATGCGCCGGGCGCCGCTTTGGTCACGCCGTCACGGACCAATGCTGCGATCTCGCCAGTGGAAAACCCGGCCTCGTGCAGGATCTCGGCGCCGTGTTCGTTCAAGCGCGGCGCCAGTCGCGTCGGTTCCACGGATGTATCCGACCAGGTCGCGGACACCTTCATGGTGCGGATCTTGCCTTCACTGGGATGTTCGACCACCGGAAAGAACCCGGTTGCGACCAGATGCGGGTCCTGCAAAATGCTCTCCAGATCATGCATCGGCATCACCGGTACGTCGGCCTTGTCGAGCAGCTCGGTCCATTCGGCCGTGGTCCGCGCCTGGAAGATGCGGGCCAATTCGGCATAGACGATGTCGATGTTGGTGGCGCGCCCGGCAAAGGTCGCGAATTTGGGATCGCGGCGCAGATCATCGCGGCCGGTAGCTTCAAAGAAATTCGCCCATTGCTTGTCGTTGTAGACGATCACGCAGATATAGCCGTCGGAGGTCTTGTAGGGCCGCCGGTCGCGCGACAGATGCCGCGCATAGCCGCCTTTGTCCAGCGGCGGCTCGTAGGTCAGACCGCCCATGTGATCGCCCATCACGAAGCCCGCCATGGTCTCGAACATCGGAATATCGACGCGCTGACCGCGCCCGGTACGATCACGGTGCACGAGGCTGGCGCAGATCGCGCCCACGGCCGTGAGGCCGACGATGCGATCGACCAGCGCATTGGGAACATAGCGCGGAACGCCATCGCTGGTCTGCGCCATCAGGGCCGGCAGCGCGGTGGCGCCCTGGATCAGATCGTCATAGGCGGGCTTGGCGGCATAGGGGCCGTCCTGCCCGAAACCGAACACGCCGGCATAGACCAGGCGCGGGTTGAGCTTCGAGACCACGTCATAGCCGAGCTGCAATCGCGCCATCGCCTGCGGCCGCACATTGTAGACCAGCACGTCGGCCGACGCGATCAGCCGCAGCACCGCGTCGCGGCCCGCGGGCTTTTTCAGGTCCAGCGCGATCGAGCGTTTGCTGCGGTTGGTGTTGAGGAATACCGGGCCCATGCCGGGATGACGGGTCGGGCCGATCTGCCGCGTCACGTCGCCGTCGAGGGATTCAACCTTGATGACATCGGCGCCGTAATCGCCGAGCATCTGGGTCGCATAGGGCCCCATCAGCACAGTCGTCATGTCGATGACCTTGACGCCCTCCAGCGGTCCCATGGTTCCGTTTGCTCCCGGCACGGCGCAGCACCTGATCGGCGCCACTCTCAGGCCTAGTAACGTCAGGCCGTCCGCAAGATCAAGGCCGTCGGCCGTATGGGCGCATGCGCGAGGAGATTTTGTAGGGTGGGCTAAGCGAAGCGAGCCCACCACGGCGCAGCCGATGCGAGAGTGGTGGGCACGGCGCAAGTGCGCCTTTGCCCACCCTACGGCGACTTCCCCATCATCTCCCGCAGCTCGGTCTTCAGCACCTTGCCGTAATTGTTCTTCGGCAACGCGTCGAGATAGACGTAACGCTTCGGCCGCTTGAAGCGCGCGATCGAGGCGAGACAATGGGCATCGAGCGCGGAATCGTCGGCGACAGCGCCGTCTTCCAGCACCACGCAGGCGACGACGATTTCGCCCCAGTCCGGATCGGCCACGCCGATCGCCGAGACCTCGCGCACGTCGGCATGCGTCAATAGCGCCTCCTCCACCTCGCGCGGATAGATGTTGGTGCCGCCGGAAATGATCACGTCCTTGGAACGGTCCGACAGCGTCAGAAACCCGTCCTGGTCCAGCCGCCCGACGTCGCCGGTGCGCAGCCATCCATCCTTCAGCGTCTCCGCATTGGCTTTCGGGTTGTTCCAGTAACCCAGCATGACGGCGGTGCCCTTGGCCTCGACTTCGCCGGTCTCACCCGGCGGCAGCGGCTTCCCGTCCGCATCAGTGATGCGCACCGACATCACGCTCTGCGCGGGACCAACCGAGGCGAGCCGTTCGAGATAGCGCGGATGATCGGCGCGGGCGTGCCATTCCCGGCTCAGCGAGGTGATCGTCATCGGCGATTCACCCTGGCCATAGATCTGGACGAAGCGCTGACCCATGGTCGCGATCGCGTCCCGGATATCGGCGAGATACATCGGCCCGCCGCCATAGATGATGGTGCGAATGCCCTCGCCGTTCTCGCCGCGGCGCCTGGCGGCATCGACCAGACGTCGCACCATCGTCGGTGCCGCGAACATCACGACATTGTCGAGCTGCCGGCCAAGATTGAGCACTTCATCCGGATCGAAGCCGCCGGATTCGGGAATGACGTGGCGCCCGCCCATGCGGACGTGCGGGAAATTATAAAGCCCCGCGCCGTGCGAGATCGGCGCGGCATAGAGCGAGGCGTCGTTCGGCGTCGCAACATCGACATCGGCGAGATAGCACAGCGACATCGCCACCAGATTGCCATGGCTCAGCATCACGCCTTTCGGCCGGCCGGTGGTGCCGGAGGTGTAGAACAGCCAGGCGAGATCATCGACCTCGCGGGCCAACGGCGCCGGCGTGCCCTCGCCTTCGCGCATCGCGCGGTAGGCATCGCTGTCGACCGACAGCGTCTTCATCGCCGCCGGCAGACCGTCCTTGGCTTCCATCAACGCGCCAACCGTGTCGTCGGAAACGAAAGTCAGCCTGGCGCCGGCGTCGCTGCAGATCCAGGCCGCCTCACGACCATGCAGCTTGGCATTGATCGGGATGGCGGCAGCGCCACACCACCAGATGCCATAGAGGCATTCGAGGTATTGGGTGCAATTGGTCGCGAACAGGCCGACGCGGTCGCCAGGGGCGATGCCGTATTGGCGCGACAGCGCCCCGCCAATGGCCGCCGCACGCCGCGCGAAGGTGGCGTAGTCCGCGTCGAGATCGAAGCCAGTCAACAGCGCCGGTGCATCGGGGCGAAGCCGCGCCGATGCCGCCAGCCATTCGGCGACGTTCATCGCTCAAGCCCTACTTTGCGGGCTCCAGCACCGAAACATAATTGGCGACCGCAGCCCCACCCATGTTGAAAATGCCTGCGAGTTTGGCGTCCTTGATCTGCATCCCCTCGGGCGCCTGGCCGAGGAGCTGCATCGCCGTCATCACATGCATCGAGACGCCGGTGGCGCCGATCGGATGACCCTTGGCCTTTAGCCCGCCGGAGGGATTGATCGGCAGCTTGCCGTCCTTCTGGGTCCAGCCTTCCTTGATGGCGCGGGCGCCCTGCCCCCGCGGCGTCAATCCCATTGCCTCGTATTCGATCAGTTCGGCGACGGTGAAGCAGTCGTGGGTTTCGACAAAGGACAGATCGGAAAGCTGCAAGCCGGCGGACTGCAGCGCGCGCTGCCACGCCACCGTGCAGCCCTCGAACTGCAGGATATCGCGTTTCGACATCGGCAGGAAATCCTGGGCATGCGCGGTCGCCCTGATGTTGACGGCCTTGCCCATCGACTTTGCGGTTTCGGCATCGGCCAGTACCAGCGCCGCCGCGCCGTCCGACACCAGCGAGCAATCGGTGCGCTTCAGCGGCCCCGCCACGAACGGATTCTTCTCGCTTTCGGAGCGGCAGAATTCGTAACCGACATCCTTGCGCATCTGCGCATAGGGGTTGGCTACGCCGTTCTTGTGGTTCTTGGCGGCAATCATCGCCAAGGCGTCGGACTGGTCGCCGTATTTCTGGAAATAGGCCTGCGCGATCTTGCCGAACACGCCGGCGAAGCCGCCAGGGGTCTCGCCGTCCTCGGGCAGATAGGAGGCGCGCAGCAGGTTCCGGCCGATCTCGGGACCCGGCGTCCGGGTCATTTGCTCGACGCCGACCACCAGCACGATTTTCGCAGCGCCTGCGGCGATCGCCCGGATGCCCTGGTGCACCGCGGCCGATCCGGTGGCGCAGGCATTCTCGACCCGGGTCGCCGGCTTGAACCGCAAATGCGGGTCGGCCTGCAGCACCAGTGCCGCGGTAAAATCCTGCGGCGAGAACCCGGCGTTGAAATGCCCGAGCATGATCTCATCGACATCGGCGGCGGCAATGCCGGCGTCGGCCAGCGCCTCATTCGCGACCCGAACCACCAGGCTCTCGACCGTCTCGGTATCGAACTTGCCAAACGGCGTGTGCGCCCATCCGACGATGCTGGCTGTCATGGTGCTCTCCCTGTCTTGCTGGACCGATATGTAACGTATCGGGCGGAATAATTCACGCTGGTTTCAGGGAATTCATGGTCCGGCGGCATATGGCTGATATGCCGGCCCAGTTGGCAGACCTGATATCCGCCGCCGGGCAAAGCCAGGATCCGCCGACCGCCACCACGTTCGGCTCGCTGAGCCATGCCGCCGCATTGGCCTCGCCGATGCCGCCGGTCGGGCAAAACCGCACATCCGGAAAAGGCCCCGCCAGAGCGCGAAGCGCCTTGATGCCACCCGACGATTCCGCTGGAAAGAATTTGACCAGGTCAAAGCCGTGGGCCAGCGCCTGCATCAGGTCGGACGCTGTGGCGATCCCCGGCGCAAACGGCAAGGCGCTTGCCGCGGCGGCCTTCAGCAACTCCGGCGTGGCGCCCGGACTGATGCCGAATTTGGCGCCGAGCGTCTCGGCACGGGCCAGATCAGCCGCATTCAGGATCGTGCCTATGCCAACGATAGCCTCGGGCACATCGGCCATGATCGCCTTGGCGGCCGGAATCGCAACCTCAGTCCGCAGCGTGACTTCCAGCACGCGCACGCCGCCGGCAACGAGAGCCTTGGCGAGCGGCACCGCGTCTTCAAGCCGGTCGATGGCAAGCACCGGGATGATCGTCGCCTGCTTGAACAGCGTCGCGAGCTTGTCCTGTTTCGCCGTCATCGTGAGGCCTTACGATCAGGCAATATCTTTGCAGGCATGGCCGAGCGCGGAATGATCGCACCGGGATAGCCCACCACGACGCCGCCAAGACGATGCCCCGCCTGCGCGGCTTCGGCTGGTTCCGCGCCCTCCAACCGTGTGGCGATGTAGGCGGCCGAGAAGCTGTCGCCGGCCGCTGTGGTGTCGACAACCGGCTGTGGCACAGGCTCCGCACTCACCTCGCGCGAAACTCCTTCGAACCGCACGATGCTGCCGGGCTCGAGAAGCTTCAGCGCGGCCTCGCTGCTGGGAATGCGTCGCATCAGCTGCTCGTCGCTTTCATCGGGATAGAGCGGCAACAAATCCTCCATCGAAGCCAGCACAATGTCGGACGCGGCAAACGCTTCGTCAAAGACGGCGCGCGCGACGTCGGGATCGGGCCAGCCTCGGGCGCGGAAGTTGGTGTCGAAGACGATGCGGGCGCCATGCTTTCGCGCGCAGTTGAGCGCGTCAATCAATTTCGTCCGCCCCGGCACGCTGTAGATCGACAGCGTGATGGCCGAGAGATAGACGACGTCATAGGTCGCAAGCGACTCCAGAATGTCGTCGGTCTCGGACAAATCCATCAAGCTGCGCGCGGCCGAGTTGTCGCGCCAGTGAAAGAAGCGGCGGTCGCCGAATTCGTCAGTCTGGATCAAATAGATGCCGGGCAATTTGCCTTTCAGCCGCGCAACCCGGCTGGTGCCGACGCCCTCCGCCGCCCAGCCCGCGAGCATCTCGTCACTCATGGGATCGACCCCGAGTGCGGTGATGTAGTCGACCTCGACGCCAAGGCGGGCAAGATAAACGGCGGTGTTCAGGGTGTCGCCGCCATAGCCGCGTGAAAACAGCCCGCCCTCAGCCTGCTTCAGCTCGATCATGCACTCGCCGATGCAGGCGACCCTGGTCATGGCCGCATCCGTGGTTCAGGCGACGAACTTGCCACCAAGTTCGTCCTCGATGTGAATCCGGATGATGTCGTCGAAGGTCTTTTCAGCGGTCGTGAAGCCCAACTGCAACGCCCGCCTGGGATCGAAATTGCGCGGCCAGCCCGCGACGATCCCCATGATAAAGGCATCCGGCTCGCGCTTGATCCGCGCCGCCACCTTGTCGCCGGCGACCCGCTTCAGGGCGGCGATCTCTTCGCCGACGGTGACCGAAAGACCGGGCATCGTGAGGTTGCGGCGCGCGCCCATCGCTGCGGTATCCACGGTCGCTGCGTGGATCAGAAAACCGACCGCCGAGCGCGGCGAGGCATGCCAGTGCCGGACGTCCTCGGACACCGGCAAGATAGCCTCCTTCCCCGCCAGCGGTTCGCGCAGGATTCCGGAGAAGAATCCGGAAGCCGCCTTGTTGGGCAGGCCGGGGCGAATGCAGATGGTCGGCAACCTGATGCCGACGCCGTCCATGAAGCCGCGGCGCGAATAATCGGCGAGCAGCAATTCCCCGATCGCTTTCTGGGTGCCGTAGCTCAACAACGGCGTATGAAAGAACTCGTCGCCGATCGCCTCGGGAAACGGCGCGCCGAACACCGCAATCGACGAGGTAAACACCACTCTCGGCTGGTAACCGCCGCCGGCGAGCCTGACGGCATCGAAAAGCATGCGCGTGCCGTCGAGGTTGATGCGATAGCCCTTGTCGAAGTCGAGCTCGGCCTCGCCGGAGACGATCGCCGCAAGATGGAAAATCACGTCGGGTCGATCGGCGACCAGCTTTTCGGCCACGCCTGCTACTGCGAAATCGCATGTCACCGTATCAACCGGAAATCCCGCCTTGGCGGGACTGGCGGGGGCGACCACGTCCTGCAGCGTCATGCGGGTAATGTCGCGCTTGCCGAGATGGCCATCGCGCAGCAGCCGCTCGGTCAATTTGCGGCCGACCATGCCGGCGGCGCCCAAAACCAGAATATGCAAGACCCAGCTCCTTGTTCTTAATTCGTGGCCGCGGGCCCGCGCTTACTCTTTGACGGCTCCGGTCATCGCCGACACGTAGTGCTCGACGAAGAACGCATAGAGGATCACCAGCGGCAGCGAGCCGACCAGGGCGCCCGCCATCAGCGAACCCCATTTGTAGATATCGCCATCGACGAACTCGTTCACGATCGCGACCGGAACGGTCTTGTTCGGCGTCGATTGCAGGAAGGTCAGCGCGTAGATGAATTCATTCCAGCACAGCGTGAAGGAGAAGATGAAGGCCGAGATCATGCCGGGAATTGCCAGCGGCACGATAATCCGAGTCAGGATCTGCCAGCGTGAGGCACCGTCGATCAGGGCGCATTCCTCCAGCTCATAAGGGATGGTCTTGAAATATCCCATCAACAGCCAGGTCGAGAACGGAATCAGCAAGGTGGGATAGACGAGGATCAGCGCCAGCGGCGAGTCGAACAGGCCATAGGCCTGGATCACCGACGCCAGCGGAATGAACAGGATCGACGGCGGCACCAGATACGCAAAGAAGATCAGCACACCGACGGTGTCCGCGCCCTTGAATCTCAGGCGCACGATGGCATAGGCCGCCAATACGCTGGCGATGATCGAGAGCGTCGTGGCTCCCACCGCGACGTACATTGTGTTCCAGAGCCAGCGCGGATACTGGGTTTCGAACAACAGCTTGCTGATATGCTTGAAGGTCGGATGAACCACCCAAAACGGGTTGAACTTGTTCATGTCGATCAGTTGTTCGTCCGGTTTGATCGACGTCAGCGCCATCCAGTAGAACGGAAACAGCAGCACGACCAGGATCACGAACAGCGGCAGATAAAGCGTCACCACACGGCGTGGCAACGATTCCAGATAGCTCATGCCTTCGCTCTCGTCGTCACGGCTGGCGACCGGAGCTTTTGATGGCAGCGTGGAATCAGTCATTGTTGGACCCTTGCTGCCATTTCCGGCGCTGCATGCCGAACCAGGAAATAGCGATTGCCGCGACCAGGAACGGGATCATGGCCGTGGCGATGGCGGCGCCCTCGCCCAGGCGGCCGCTGATAATGCCACGCTGATAGCTCAGGGTCGCCATCAAATGGGTGGCATTCACCGGGCCGCCGCGCGTCAGGGCCCAGATCAGCTGGAAGTCCGTAAACGTAAACAGCACCGAGAACGTCATCACCACGGCGATGATCGGGGTCAGCAGCGGATAGGTGATGAAGCGGAATCGCTGCCAGTTGGTGGCGCCATCCAGCGTCGCCGCCTCATACAGCGAAGGCGACACCGTCTGCAGGCCGGCCAATAGCGTGATCGCGACGAAGGGAACGCCGCGCCAGATGTTGGCGAAAATCACGCTGCCGCGCGCCCAGCTCGAATCGCCCAGGAAATTGATGTTGTGGTCGATCAGGCCGAGCTTGATCAACGACCAGGAAATGATCGAAAACTGCGAGTCGTAGATCCACCAGAACGCGATCGCCGACAGCACGGTCGGCACGATGAAGGGGATCAGCACGATCGAACGGATCATTGCCTTGAACGGCATGTGCCGGTTCAACAGCAACGCCAGATAAAGACCGATGGCGAACTTGATGGCGCTGGCGACGATCGTATAGAGCAGCGTGTTGAAGACGGAGAGCCAGAAGATGGAGTCGTCCCAGAGCCACTGATAGTTCTCCAGGCCGATGAAAATTCCCCGGCGGCCGATCCGCTCATCGGTGAAACTCATCCAGACACCGAGGCCGAGCGGATAGGCAAGGAACAGGATGAGAAATGCCGCCGCGGGCAGCATAAACCACAGCGCCACCCAGTTGCGGTTGGTCCGCAGCCGCGCCCACAGCGACGGTGTATCGACGCCGGCAGGCTGCACACGCACAGAGGTTTGAAAGGTCGTCATCTCGCTCCAATTCCACGGCCGGAATGCGACGGCGGGCCGTTCGCTGGTCCGGATCTTCAACAGAAACAAACCGGCGCGGCGGACCGCGCCGGCAGATCATCCTACCGGAAGATGCGCTTGGCGGAACGCTCCGCCGAAGCCATCGCGGTCTTCACATCCTCGCGACCGGTGCAGTAGTTGGCGAACATGTCGACCACCACGAAGTCGGCAATCGCGGCCGCTGCATTCTCGCCCATCTGGCCGATGCCCGCCGGCGTCAGCGATGTCTCGGCCACGTCCCGATACGGCGTATTCTTGGGATCCGCGGTCCAGATCGGGTTCTTGTTGAAGCCGAGCAGGAACGGCGAAAGATAGCCTTGCGCGGATTCGACCCAGGGATTGAGCTGCTCCGGGTCCAGCATGAAGGCCGTGAAAGCCTTGCAGGCCTGCGGAAACTTCGTGAAGTTGAAAACCAGGATCGGGAAGCCGAGATTCATCTCTTTTGTTTTTCCGTCCACCCCCGCCGGCAAATGGGCATGATTCATATCCGCGGCGATTTGCGGATTTTCCTTCTTCGCCGTGACGTAGATCGAGATGCCGTTGACGGTCATGTGGAGCTGGCCCGCCAGGAAAGCCTTGTTGTTGGAACTGTCGTTCCAGGACGCGGTGCCGGGAATGAAGTTGTCGTAAAGGCCTTTGACGTATTCTAGCGCCTTGGCCGTTTCCGGCGAATTGACGATAACCTTGTTGTTCTTGTCGATCAGGTTGCCGCCGTGGGCCCACAGCGCCCAATGCAGCCAGGTGTTGGCGTCGCCTGAGGCGTGTCCAAGTGCCATGCCCGCGGGCGTGCCGTTCTTGTTCAATCCCTTGACCAGGTCGGCGAAGCCGCCGAGGTCCTTGGGAAACTCCTTGTGGCCTGCCTTTTCCATGGCGGCGACGCGGTAGTTCACCAATGCGCCGGTGGCGGCAACCGGGACGCCGATCCACTTGCCGTCCAGCTTGCCGTAGTCCTCACCCGATTTGGACCAACCGCCGCCCTTCTTGCCGACGTACTCGGCGACGTCGGTCATATCGACGCATTTGGATGGGAACAAGAACGGCAGCGAGTAAAGACCCCAGACGATATCGAGGCCCTGCCCCGTGTTCGCCGCCACCGACGCCTTGGGCTGCAGGTCGTCATAGGATTCGTTGGAGACGTTGACCGTCACGCCGGTCGCCTTCTGGAAGGCGTCAACGATCTTCATGAAGGCGGTGTCCTCGGCTTCGACGAAGCGCTTCCAGCGCAACAGGTTGATCTTGGCCCCCGCTTCCGGTTTCCACGGCGCGCTCTGCGCCCAAGCCTTGGCATAGCCCAGCAACTGTTCGCTCGTCATGGCGGCCGCGACCGCGAGCAGGCTGCCGCCCCCTTTGAGCAAGGACCGCCGATCCGTTGTAAAATGACTCATTGTCCCTCTTCTCCCTGTTTAATTGGCTTCATCGACCAATTGCTTTTCGCTCACTCACAATCGCTTGCCCGTGGCCTCATCGAACAAATGCACCACCGAGGGGTCCGGTTTCAGCCGAATCCTGTCGCCTGGATTGAATTGGTGTCGCTCGCGGAACACGGCGACGACCTGTTCCCCGCCAAGCTTGGCGAAGACCTGGGTTTCCGATCCGGTCGGCTCGACCACGATGATCTCGGCTTCGGCGCCGTCGTCGGCAATGGTGAAGTGCTCGGGCCGCACCCCGAAGACCACCGGACGTCCGTCCGAATTGGCAGGCGCGGATTTGAGCGGCAGTTTGACGCCGTTTGGACCCTCGAAACTGGCGCTGCCGTTCACCGTGACCCTGCCTTTAAGGAAATTCATCGCCGGCGAGCCGATGAAGCTCGCGACGAACACGTTATCCGGCCGGTCGTACAATTCGAGCGGGGAGCCGATCTGCTCCACGATGCCATCGTGCATCACCACGATCTTGTCGGCCATGGTCATGGCCTCGATCTGGTCATGCGTGACGTAGACGGTCGTGGTCTTCAGCCGCTGATGCAGTTCCTTGATTTCGGTGCGCATCGCCACGCGCAGCTTGGCGTCGAGGTTGGACAGCGGCTCGTCGAACAGGAACACCTGCGGATCGCGCACGATGGCGCGCCCCATTGCGACGCGCTGGCGCTGTCCGCCGGACAATTGCCTGGGATAGCGATCGAGCAGCGGCGTCAGGGCCAGAATTTCCGCGGCGCGCTTGACGCCCTTGCTGATCTCGTCGGCGCTCGCCCCCCGCAGCTTGAGCGAAAATCCCATATTGTCGGCGACCGTCATATGCGGATAGAGCGCATAATTCTGGAACACCATGGCAATGTCGCGCTCCTTGGGCTGGACATTGTTGACGACGCGGTCGCCGATCGAAATCGTCCCCGAAGTGATGTTTTCCAGCCCGGCGAGCATCCGCAACAAGGTCGATTTGCCGCAACCGGAGGGACCGACCAGCACGACAAAGGCGCCGTCCTCGATCGGTATCGACACGCCGTGCAGGACCTCAAAGCCGCCAAACGATTTTCGCACTTCGCGGATTTGCACTGACGACATAGAAACCCTCCCGAATACGCCTCTGGCCAGCGGCGAAAACCGCGGTCATCGCTGATTTGACCGGGGTCATACCAGACTTTTTCGGTGATGTCCTTGGATCAAAGTCGTAGGTATTGGCCTCGGCCGCGCACATTGCGAAGCGCGCGGTGGCATGCGAACATTGGCCGCCAACACGAAGATTTCGCACAAAAATAAGGCGCGTGCGCTGCGGGAGAACCCATGAACAAGCCGCTTACCGGTGTCACCAGACGCAAACTCCGTTCCAGCGAGTGGTTTAACAACCCGCACAACCCCGGAATGACCGCGCTCTACCTCGAGCGCTACCTCAATTACGGCCTGACCCGGCATGAGCTGCAATCCGGCAAGCCGATCATCGGCATCGCCCAGACCGGCAATGATCTGTCGCCCTGCAACCGCCATCACCTTGAGCTGGCGCATCGGGTCCGCGAGGGAATCCGCGCCGCCGGCGGTATCGCGATGGAGTTTCCGATGCACCCGATCCAGGAGACCGGCAAGCGCCCGACCGCGGCGCTGGACCGTAACCTCGCCTATCTTGGATTGGTCGAAATCCTGTTCGGCTACCCCCTGGACGGCGTGGTCCTGACCACGGGCTGCGACAAGACCACCCCCGCCTGCCTGATGGCGGCGGCAACGGTCAATCTGCCGGCGATCGTGCTGTCCGGCGGGCCGATGCTGAACGGCTGGCACAACGGCGAACGCTCGGGCTCCGGAACCGTGGTCTGGAAAGCGCGCGAGCGGCTGGCGGCCGGCGAGATCGACTACGAGGAGTTCATGAATATCGTGGCGTCGTCGGCGCCCTCGGTCGGCCATTGCAACACCATGGGCACCGCCTCGACCATGAATTCGCTGGCGGAGGCCTTGGGCATGTCGCTGCCCGGCTGCGCCGCGATCCCCGCGCCCTACCGCGAACGTGGACAGATTGCCTATGAGACCGGCACGCGCATTGTCGGCATGGTCTGGGAGGACCTAAAGCCGTCCGACATCCTGACGCGAAAGGCCTTCGAGAACTGCATTGTCGTGAATTCGGCGATTGGCGGCTCGACCAACGCGCCGATCCATATCAACGCGCTGGCCCGCCATATCGGCGTGGAACTTTCGATCGACGATTGGCAGAAATTCGGCCACGCGATTCCACTTCTGGTGAATATGCAGCCGGCCGGCTTCTACCTCGGCGAGGAGTTCCATCGCGCCGGCGGCGTGCCGGCCGTGGTGCGCGAATTGATGACGGCCGGGCGCATCCATGAAGACGCCATCACCGTCAACGGGCACACCATGGGCGACAATTGCCGCGAGGCGACCAAACCCGACGGCGATGTGATCTGGAGCTACGACAAGCCCCTGGTGAAGGACGCCGGGTTCCTCGTGCTGCGCGGCAACCTGTTCGATTCCGCGATCATGAAGACCAGCGTGATCTCCAAGGAATTCCGCGACCGCTATCTGATCAACCCGAGGGATCCCAACGCCTTCGAGGGGCGCGCGATCGTATTCGAGGGTCCGGAGGATTATCACGCGCGGATCGACGATTCCGCGCTCGATATCGACGAGCATTGCATTCTGTTTGTGCGTGGCACCGGCCCGATCGGCTATCCCGGCGGCGCCGAGGTGGTGAACATGCAGCCGCCGGCGGCGCTGATCAAACGCGGCATCCTGTCGCTGCCCTGCATCGGCGATGGCCGCCAATCCGGCACCTCGGGCTCGCCGTCGATCCTCAACGCCACTCCGGAAGCCGCCGCCGACGGGGGGCTGGCGATCCTCAAGACCGGCGACAAGGTTCGCATCGATCTCAACAAGGGCAGCGCCAACATCCTGATTTCCGACGAGGAAGTGAAGAAGCGCCACGCGGACCTGAAAGCCAAGGGCGGCTTCCCCTATCCGGCCAGCCAGACGCCGTGGCAGGAACTCTATCGCTCAACCGTCGGCCAACAGGCCACCGGTGCCTGCATGGAGTTCGCCACACGCTACCATGACATCGCCGGCCGGGTCGGTGTGGCCAGGGATAATCACTAGAGCAAACTGTCGTCATTGCGAACGAAGCGAAGCAATCCATAAGCCCGCAGAAGAGCTGGATTGCTTCGTCGCTTCGCTCCTCGCAATGACGTTTCAACAATTTTGGTAGATTTATAAGGAGATTCGAATGTCAGACCGCCTGAAGGGCAAACGCGCTTTCGTCACCGCGGGGGCGGCAGGGATCGGCCGCGCCTCGGCCATCGCTTTCGCGCGCGAGGGCGCGAGCGTTTTTGCGACCGATATCGACGAAAAGGGACTGGCCGCGCTCGCCAAGGACGGCGTCGCCGAGGTCGCACGGCTCGACGTGCGCGACACGTCGGCCGTCGCGGCGATGGCCAAACGCGCGGGCCCGATCGATATCCTCCTGAACGCGGCCGGCTTCGTTCACAACGGCACCGTGCTCGATTGCTCCGACGAGGACTGGGATTTCTCGTTCGACCTCAATGTCAAGTCGATGCACCGGACCATCCGGGCGCTCCTGCCGGGCATGCTGGAACGCGGCCACGGCTCGATCGTGAACATCTCGTCGGCGGCCGGCGTGTTCAAGGCCGCCCCCAACCGCTACGTCTATGGCGCGACCAAAGCCGCCGTCGCCGCGCTGACCCGCGCGGTCGCCGCCGATTTCATCATCAGGGGCATCCGCTGCAACTGTATCTGCCCCGGCACCATCGAGACGCCGTCGATGCTCAACCGCGCCGCCGCCGCAGGCCCCGGCGGCCGCGAGATGTTCGTCGCGCGGCAGCCAATGGGACGGCTCGGCACCGCGGAAGAGATCGCCTCGCTCGCGCTCTATCTTGCCAGCGACGAAAGCGCCTTCACCACCGGCGTCGCCCATATCATCGATGGCGGCTGGACGCTGTAACGTCATTCCGGGGCGCGCGAAGCGCGAGCCCGGAATCCATAACCACAATCGGGAGTATGGATTCCGGGCCCGCGCCAAGCGGCGCGTCCCGGAATGACGAGTTCAATTTGAAACCCGGTCTGAATAAGGAATTTCCCCATGAACAAGATCGATCTGAACGGCCGCTGCGCCGTCGTCACCGGCGGCGCGCAGGGTTTTGGGCGCGCGATCACCGAACGCTTTATCAGTTCCGGCGCCAAGGTCGCGATCTGGGATCACGACCAGCCCTTCGCCGAGAAGACGGCAAAGGAAATCGGCGCCGGCGTTAGCGCGTTCAAGGTCGACGTGTCCGATCTCGCCGCCGTCGAAAAGACGCGCGACGCGACGCTGAAAGCCCTCGGCAAGATTGACATCCTCGTCAACAATGCCGGCATCGCCGGCGTCAACAAGACGGTGTGGGAAACCGACCTCGAGGAATGGCGCAAGGTGCTGCGCATCAATCTCGACGGGCCGTTTATCTGTTGCAAGGCGATCGCGCCGGCGATGATCAGCCAGGGTTACGGCCGCATCATCAACATCGCCTCCATCGCCGGCAAGGAGGGCAATCCCAATGCGGCTCACTACTCGGCCTCAAAGGCCGGCCTGATCGCATTGACAAAATCGCTCGGCAAGGAACTTGCGCAGTACGACATCATGGTCAATGCGGTGACCCCGGCCGCCGCCCGCACCGCGATCTTCGACCAGATGACGAAAGCGCATATCGACTTCATGCTGTCGAAGATTCCGAAGGGACGTTTCGTGCTAGTGGAAGAACTCGCGGCCATGGTGGCCTGGCTGGCGTCGGAGGATTGCGCCTTCTCCACCGGCGCGGTGTTCGACATTTCCGGCGGGCGGGCGACGTATTAGAAATCGGCTGGCCGGGAGATATCATGATCAGGGAGGGCGGATGCCTGTGTGGCGCGGTGCGGTTCAAGGCGGAGGGAGAGCCGATCAATGTCCGCATCTGCCACTGCCGTAACTGCCAGAAGGCAATGGGATCGCCCTTCTTTGCCCGCGCGCTCTTCGACCAGAAAGCGCTGACGATCCAGGGCGACACTATCCGCTATCCCTCATCGGAGGCGCTCGACCGGGTTTTTTGCAAGACGTGCGGCACGCGGCTGTTTTCCTGGCGAAAGAACGGGACAGCGACGGGTGTCGCCCTTGCCGTATTCGATGACCGCAACGCGTTTGCGCCGACCGAACATATCTGGGTCGCGGAAAAAATGGAGTGGGTGAAGCTCGACGATGGGCTACCGCAATATCCGGGAGCAGTTCCCCTTTGATGCGAGCGCGTGCTAGCGTCGTCACCCATCAAACCGGTCAGGACTCCCGTGAACATCACCCTCTACGACGTCTCGGTCTGGGTCCTGCCGCTGGTCATCGCCATCACCTTTCATGAGGCCGCGCACGGCTTTGTCGCGCACCGCCTCGGCGACAACACGGCGTTTGACCTCGGCCGCGTCAGCTTCAACCCGCTGCGGCATATCGATCCGTTCGGCACCCTGATGTTGCCGGCGATGCTGCTGCTGTCGCACTCGCCGTTCCTGTTCGGCTACGCCAAGCCAGTGCCGGTCAACTTCCGCGGACTTCGCAGTCCGCGAATCGATATGGTCTGGGTGGCGCTGGCCGGACCGGCCACGAATATTGCGCTGGCGCTGATCGCAGCCGCGGCGTTCCATGCGGTGGATTATCTGCCGGCAAACGCGGGCGAGTGGCTGGCCGCCAACCTGAAGAACGCCGTGTTGATCAACGTCATCCTGGCGGTTTTCAACATGCTTCCGATCCCGCCGCTGGACGGCGGACGGGTCGCGGTCGGGTTGCTGCCGAGGGTGTTGGCTTACCCGCTCTCCCGGCTGGAGCCGTTCGGGATGCTGATCCTGATCGGAATCCTGATCCTGCTCCCGCTCGCCGGTTCGCAGTTCGGTCTAAATCTTGATGTTATTTCGGCAATACTGCGAACATCGACCGGCTATGTGATTCAGCTGATCCTCGCGATCACCGGAAACGCCTAGTCGCATTTCCCAAACAAGGACCTGGAACCCGCCGGAAAGAGCAGAGGCCAACTTGATCAAAGCAGCCGACATGATGATCGCGCGCCGCGCCGATACCAGGGCGAGAGCGGATTTTGCCACCTGGAAAATGATGGCGAAGCTGAACGGCGCCTCCTCCCTGCCCCCGGAGGCGCAGACGTTCCTCGATCGCTACAAGGCGCTTCTGAAGGAAATGACCGAGGCGGAGGCAACGGAAGCCGCCATCCATCTCATCTACAAGAGCTATTATGAGGAGATGGGCGGTGCCGGCGCACCTCCCGATATCCAGGCGCATCCGGTCGGACAGGTGACGGGCAACGTCACCGCCTTCAAGCGTCCGCCACCCCAGCGGTCCAAGTCCGCCGGCGGTTCGGAGGCAAAACCCCGGCTTCCCGTCGCCCTGATCTTTGCCTGCCTGGTCGTCGTCTATACCGGTTTTCGATATTTCCTGCGGTGAGGCGCCGCTGCGCCTGATGAATCCGCCGCAAGCCGAAGCTTCCGATGCGCGCGCCTCATTTTGCCGCATCGGCTAGGCGGGACGGGCAAGGCCGGCCATAATGGCCGGCGTATCATTATTGCTAATTCACAACAAAAATTGGGAGGGGAAATGAAGCGATCGATCGCAGCCCTGATGCTGGCTGCCACTCTCGGATTTACAGGTCTTGGGTTCGGCGGCGCCGCGCTCGCCCAGCACAAGCTCGACAAGATCGTCAAGGTCGGAAGCCTCGGCGATCAATCCGGTCTCTACCAGGACATCGGCGGCCCGGGCTCGTCCGTCGCTGCGCAAATGGCGATCGAGGATTCCGGACTCTTGGCCAAGGGCTGGAAAATCGATTTGATCTCGGCCGATCACCAGAACAAGCCGGACGTCGGCACCAACATCGCCAAGCAGTGGATCGACGTCGAGAAGGTCGACGTGTTCGTCGATCTCGCCAGTTCCGGTGTCGGCCTTGCGGTCGCCAACGTGGCGAAGGAGAGAAACGTCGTCAACCTGAACTCAGGCTCGGCTTCCTCCGATCTCACGGGCTCGCAATGCTCGCCCAACACGGTGCATTGGGTCTATGACACCTACATGCTAGCCAACGGCACCGGCAAGGCGTTGGTCAAGTCGGGCGGCGACACCTGGTTCTTCCTGACCGCCGACTACGCGTTCGGCCAGGCGCTCGAGCGCGACACCAGCGCGGTCGTGATCGCCAACGGCGGCAAGGTGCTTGGCGGCGTCAAGCATCCCCTCAACAATGCCGACTTCTCCTCGTTCCTGCTGCAGGCGCAGAGCTCGAAGGCGAAAATCATCGGACTTGCCAATGCCGGCGGCGATACCACGAACGCCATCAAGCAGGCGGCGGAGTTCGGCATCGTCGCGGGCGGGCAAAAGCTCGCGGGCATGCTGATGTTCATCACCGACGTCAACGCGCTCGGGCTGAATGTCGCGCAGGGCCTGAATTTCACCGAAACGTTTTACTGGGACATGAACGACAAGACCCGGGCCTTCACCAAGCGCTTCAACGAGCGGTTCAAGAAGAACCCGCCGACCATGGTTCAGGCCGGCGTATATTCGTCGCTGATCCATTACTTCAAGGCGCTTGAGGCGCTGGGCGGCAATCCGCATGACGGCGTCAAGGTCGTCAACAAGATGAAGGAAATGCCGACCGACGATCCGTTGTTTGGCAGAGGCTCTATCCGCGCCGACGGCCGCAAGATTCACCCGGCCTATCTGTTCGAGGTGAAGAAGCCGGCGGAATCGAAATATCCCTGGGATTATTACAAGCTGATCGCCACGATCCCGGCGGATGAAGCCTTCATCCCGCTGGAGAAGAGCGTTTGCCCGATGGTCAAGAAGAGCTGATCAAAGTCACCCGATCGACCCGGAAGCCCGG
This sequence comes from Bradyrhizobium sp., assembly GCF_004799445.1. Lineage (GTDB taxonomy): Bacteria > Pseudomonadota > Alphaproteobacteria > Rhizobiales > Xanthobacteraceae > Bradyrhizobium. Next base: position 14,278 of record NZ_SSNA01000055.1, on the reverse strand, counting down.
CGCACCCTCGCCGGGCGTTTTCGGTTTCGAGGCCGCTGATGGTTCGCAGCACTGACCTTCAGCCATGCCCCTTGAGCTTGAAGATCACCGGCAAGGTGAAATTCAATCCCTCGTCGGCCACCGTCGGCGGAGGCTGCGGCACCGGATCGGATCGTCGGACCATCGCCAGCGCCGCCTCGTCGAAAGCCGTATCGCCCGACCCCTTGACGATGCTCGCCGACAGCACATGGCCCATCCGATCCAGCGCGAAACTGACCACGATCTCGGCGCTCTTCTGCGAGCGCTCCGCGGGGTAGCGCTTGTGCCGGTCGAGATGGGCGATCAGTTCCTTCTGCCATGTGGCGCGCAGGCGCTGGGCGCTTGCTCCGGTGCCCTGCGCGGGCGCCACCGAACGCGGCCCCTCCGGGATGGCTTCGGAGCTGGGCGTCGCGGTTGCCTCGGCGGCGACCGACTCCATCGAGGCGGAAGTCTGCACCTCGGCGACCTTTGAATCGTCTTCTTTCGGCTTGGTCGGGCTGTTCGGCGCCACCACGCGATCGGGATCGTCGGTTTCGGTCGGAACGTCCTTCGGAAGCTCGGTCTCCTTGACCTCGGCCTTCTGTTCGGCGAGCGCGGGCGAGGCCACCGAAGCCTCCGCGTCCGGACCCGCAGGCAGATCGGTCGGCTCGAGATGCGGCGCGGTCATTTCGAGCCCGATCTCGATCGCCGGCGTGCCGAACGTATCGTCGGGTTCGTCGGTCCGCAGATGCGCCACCGCCAGCGCCGCACCGCCGACATGCAGCACGACCGCGCCCACTGCGGCGATCATCCACAGCCGCAGCGAAGGTCTTGGTTCGGTGTCGAACTTGGGCATCGCGATTTGAGGATCCAGCACTTCTTAGTCTAAGGCTTCGTAGTCTGCGACTTCGTAGTCTAAGTAGTCTAAGGCTTCGCAACCTAAGGCTTGGGGTTTTCGGATACCGAAGGCGGCGTCGCGGATTCCGAAACGCCTTCCAGCGCCACCAGCTTGATCTTCGCGTAGCCGCCGGCGCGCAGGATTTCCAGCACGTCCATCAGTTCACCATAGGGTACGGCGCGATCAGCGCGCAGGAAGATAAATCGGTCCTTGCTGGCGTCCGCCATCGCATCGAGCGAGCGCACCAGATCGACGCGCTTGACCGCGGTTTCTCCGATCGCCACCGCAAGATCCGGCTTGATGCTGACATAGGTCGGCTTGTCCGGCTTCTTCTGCGGGGTCGCAGTCGAGGTCGGAAGATCGACCGGAAGGTCGACGGTCGACAACGGCGCCGCCACCATGAAGATGATCAGCAGGACCAGGATGACGTCGATGAAAGGCGTGACGTTGATCTCGTGGGTTTCCGCGAAATCGCCGTCGTCATCAATCTCCGTATCCGTGATCGAGGCTCCCATCGTCTACTCCGCGGCGCGTGAGTGCGTGCTGCCGTGGGTGCGATCGAGGTCGCGCGACAGCAATCGTGCCGCGGCGCCCGACGACCGCCCGACCTGCTCGAGATAGCCCTTCGTCAGCCGCGCGAAATGATTGTAAATGATCACCGCCGGAATGGCCGCCACCAGGCCCATCGCGGTCGCCAGCAGCGCTTCGGCAATGCCGGGGGCGACGACGGCGAGATTGGTCGTCTGCGATTTCGAAATGCCGATAAAGCTGTTCATGATGCCCCACACCGTGCCGAACAGCCCGACGAACGGCGATGTCGCGCCGATGGTTGCAAGCAGTCCCATGCCGAGCCGGATCCGGCGCGCTTCCGCGCGCACGATCTCGGCAAAGCTCGATGCCGCCCGCTCCTTGATGCCGGCGTCGCTGGAAATTCCCGCCGACAGCCGCGCCTCGCGCATCGCCGCCGCCAGCAACAACGACAATACGCTTTCCTTTGCTCCCAACGCGAATTGCGCATCCGCCAGCGATCTTGCATCGCTGATTTTGCCGAGCGCGGCACGCAGACTGCGCTGAACCAGCGAAAGCTCGATCATTTTTGCGAAGAAAATGGTCCACGTCACCAGCGAGGCAAAAGCCAGGCCGATCATCACAGCCTTCACCAGGACATCGGCCGACAGGAACATCGACCACGGCGACAATTCGCGCAGCGCCACGGTCGTCGATTTCAGAGCTCGACCGGCGTTGTCCGCTGGCGCTGCGGCCGCATCGCTCACTGCGGGCTGAGCGGGCTGAGCAACGGCCGGGGGCGGAGCAACCGCCTGCGCCGGAACAGACTGTGATGGAGACGGCAGCGGCGCCTGCGGCGGGGCCGGCACCATCTTTTGTTGCGCGAGCGAAGGCTGCGCCATCGACAGCATCGACAGCGCGAAGATCAGGCCCTGGATCGCTCGAAAACGTGATGTGGACATGGTTGGGCTCAGCCGCAGAAGGATAAAGAGTTGTGACAGATACCGGTCAATTTGACCGTTTCAGGGTCAGCCCCTGAATTGCGCGATCAAGAAGACGATCAGGCCGCGGACGCAGGCATTCCGTAACACGCTCCGTGTCGCGAAAAAAGGCGCAACGCCCGGTGCAACACCACATCGAAATGATTCTAAACGGACAGTTTGAAACCGTTCTAATCAGTCATCCATGTCGATGTGCGGAGTTTCCGCCGGATCACAGACTTGCGTTCGACCTGGTCTCAACGTTTGACCGATCTTAATGAAGTGATCGCCGGTCTCGGCAGCGCAACCGCATCGCAGGACGATTTCAACACGCGCTGACCAACCTGCAATGAGCCGCCGGGTCGCCGCCTCACTTCGCCGCGACACTGCCGGAAGGCTCGGCGAAGGCCTTGATCCGCTCCTTGATGTCCCGAAGCGTCTTGAGGCTGGTTTCGATGGCCGCGGCCGGAACGTCCCGCAGCACATCGGTGGCAATGCCGTCGCGCAGGCTGTCGAGATCATCGGCGAGCTGGCGTCCGCTCGCGGTGAGGAACAGGCGGTTGGCCCGGCGATCCCTGGGGTCGTGCCGGCGCTCGACAAGGCCATGTTCGACCAGCCGGTCGAGCAGGCGCACCAGCGAGATCGGTTGCAGCTCGAGCACATCCGCCAGATCCACCTGGGACAACCCCTCCTGATCGCGCAACCGGAACAGCACAATCCACTGCGCGCGGGTCGTGCCACGGCCCTTGGCGCGATGATCGATATAGTTGCGCAAAAAGCGCGAACTTTCGACAAGTTGTGTAATTAGCTGCTTTTTCAGATCGAGAGACATGCGTTCCATGACCCCCAAGATTGCGAATTGTTTAGGGTTTCTCAAGCCATAGTGTGTTTACACATTAAGTGCACGCATATTATATCTGGATTCTCTATGAACCCTTGGGAAGACCCGCTACTTATATTTTTTTGAATCTACGGGCCAACATGAACAAGTCGCGGACAACGCGTTGGATTTTGCTGCTGCTGGCCGTTGCCGGGCTGGGCTATTTCGGCTGGCAGCGATTTCACGGTGAGGATCAGGCGACGGCGGCGAACAATGCCCAAAAGGCTGCCCGCAGCGCGGTCCGCGTCACGATCGCCCCGGTCGAGAAGACCGACTTTCCGGTCTATCTGACCAGTTTAGGAACCGTTCAGGCTTTCAACACGGTCGTCGTGCGCTCGCGCGTCGACGGCCAGATTGACAAGATTGCCTTCAAGGAAGGACAGCTGGTCAATCAGGGCGATCTGCTCGCCCAGATCGATCCCCGGCCGTACCAGGCCGCGCTCGACCAGGCCAAGGCCAAGAAGGAGCAGGACGAGGCCAATCTGGCCAATATCAATCTGGATCTGCAGCGCTTTATCAAGCTCGGCGAGTTCGCGACCAAGCAGCAGCTGGACACCCAGCGCTCGAGCGTCCAGCAATTGACCGCCCAGATCGCGGCCGACGCCGCCGCCATCTACAACGCCCAGACCCAGCTCGACTATACCACGATCAAGGCACCGATCTCCGGCGTCGTCGGCCTGCGCCAGGTCGACGTCGGCAACATTGTCAACGCCGCGACGCAAACCGGCATTGTCACGATCGCCCAGATCGAGCCGATTGCCGTTATTTTTACCGCGCCCGAAGAGCAATTGCCCTATATTAATGAGGCGCAGGCGGTTCAGCCGCTCAAGACCATCGCGATCACGACCGACGGCAAGAAACCGTTGGCGCAAGGAACACTGGCAGTAGTCAACAATCAGGTCGACTCCACCAGCGGCACCATCCGCCTCAAGGCCGTGTTCGAGAACAAGGACCATGCATTGTGGCCGGGTCAATCAGTCTCGACTCGGCTCCTGGTGCAGAAGCTCAAGGACGCCACCGTGGTTCCAGACGACGCGATCCAGCACGGCACCGACGGCCTCTATGCTTTTGTCGTCAATCAGGACAGCAAGGCTGAGCTGCGCAAGATCAAGGTCAGCCAATCGATCGACGGACGCTCGGTGATCGAGCAAGGCTTGTCACCCGGACAGCAGGTTATCACGTCGGGCCACTTCAAGGTTCAGAATGGTACCCTCGTCAGCACGGCTGTGGCGAGTTCGGATCCAGCCCAACCCAAGGTCCGCCAGGAATGAGCGAGGGGATTTCAGCACCCTTTATTCGCTATCCCATCGGCACCTCGCTGATGATGGCCGGTATTCTCTTTGTCGGCCTCGTCGCCTATCCGCTGCTGCCGGTGGCGCCGCTGCCGCAGGTGGACTTCCCGACCATCCAGATCACCGCTCAATTGCCGGGCGCCAGCCCTGAAACCATGGCATCGTCCGTGGCGCAGCCACTCGAGCGGCAATTCGCGCAGATTCCCGGCATCGCCCAGATGACTTCGACGAGTTATCTGGGAACCGCCGCCGTCACCATCCAGTTCGACCTCAACCGCAACATCGATGGCGCCGCCAACGACGTCCTCGCCGCCATCAACGCCGCCGGCGGCCAGTTGCCCAAGAACCTTCCCTCGCCCCCGACCTACCGCAAGGTCAACCCGGCGGACTCGCCGATCCTGCTATTGGGGGCAACCTCGGACACGTTGCCGCTGACGACCGTCAGCGACTCCGTCGACGCCCAGCTGGCCCAGCAGATCAGCCAGATTTCCGGCGTGGCGCAGGTTATTATCGGCGGCCAGCAGAAACCGTCGATCCGCGTCCAGGTCGATCCGGCGAAACTGGTCGCCAAGGGCCTGTCGCTCGAGGACGTGCGTAACCAGATTGCGATCACGACGGTCGACAGTCCGAAGGGCAACATCGACGGCGAGAAGCGCGCCTTCACGATCTACGCCAACGACCAGATGCTGGACTCGAAGGACTGGAACGACGTCATCATCGCTTACCGCAATGGCGGTCCTTTGCGGATTCGCGACATCGGCCAGGCCGTGACGGGGCCGGAAGATGCCAAGCAGGCCGCCTGGGCCAATGGCAAGCGCGGCGTGTTCCTGGTGGTCTACAAGCAGCCCGGCGCCAACGTCATCGAAACCGTCGACAAGATCAAGTCGCTGCTGCCGAGGCTGGTGGCCGCGATTCCGGCCTCAATCAAGGTCGAAGTCATCAGCGATCGCACCCTGACCATTCGCGCCGCCGTCGAGGACGTGCAGTTTACGCTGCTCCTGACCATCGCCCTCGTCGTCATGGTCATCTTCGTCTTCCTGCGCAATTTCTGGGCGACTGTAATTCCAGCCGTGACCGTGCCTCTGGCACTGCTGGGCGCCTGCGCGCTGATGTGGGTATTCGGCTACACGCTCGACAATCTTTCGTTGATGGCGTTGACGATCGCGGTCGGATTCGTCGTCGACGACGCCATCGTGATGCTGGAGAATATCACCCGTTACATCGAGGAAGGCGAGAAGCCGCTTGCCGCTGCGTTCAAGGGCTCCCGTGAAATCGGGTTCACGATCATGTCGATCAGCATTTCGCTGGTCGCCGTGCTGATTCCGCTTCTGCTGATGGGTGGCATCATCGGGCGCCTGTTCCGCGAATTCGCGGTGACGCTGGCGATGACGATCTTCGTCTCGATGGTGGTCTCGCTGACGCTGACGCCGATGATGGCATCACGCTTCCTGCGCTCGCATAGTGAGGCCCCCAAGCACGGCCGGTTCTACCAGTGGAGCGAGCGCGGTTTTGACGCGATGCTGCACGCCTATGAACGCGGTCTCGACGTTGCCATGCGCTGGCGACGGACGACGCTGGTCATTTTCTTTGCTACGCTGGGATTGTCGGTCTATCTCTTTGTCATCATTCCCAAGGGTTTCTTCCCTCAGCAAGACATCGGCCTGATCACCGCTACAACCGAAGCCAATCAGGACATTTCCTTTGCCGAGATGAAGCGGCGGCAGGAGGCTCTTGGCGCGATCGCGCAGGCGGACCCCGCCGTCGCGTCCACGGCAATGGTGATCGGCGGCAACGGCAGGGCCGGCAATAACGGCAGCGTGTTCATCACCCTGAAACCGCTCAGCGAACGCGATGCCTCGGCGCAACAGGTCATCACCCGCCTGCGTCCCAAGCTTGAAAAGGTAGAGGGGGCCCGCCTGTATATGCAAGCGGCGCAGGACGTACGGCTCGGTGGCCGGCCGACCCGGACGCAGTTCGAATTCACGCTGCAGGATGCCAATCTTGAAGAACTGAACGAGTGGGCGCCCAAGGTCCTGGCCAGGATGCAGACGCTGCCAGAGCTGCGCGACGTCGCCACCGACCAGCAGACGAAGGGAACGACGCTGCAACTGAAGATCAATCGCGACACCGCGTCGCGCTACGGCATCCAGCCGCAATTGATCGACGACACGCTTTACGACGCGTTCGGGCAGCGGCAAGTGACCCAGTATTTCACCCAACTCAACAGCTACCACGTAATTCTGGAAATCCTGCCCGAGTTGCAGGGCAACTTCGACACCCTCGACAAGCTTTATGTCAAATCGCCTACGACCGGCGATCAGGTTCCGTTGTCGGCATTCGCGAGCTGGACCAGTGTGCCGGTCCGTGCACTCTCGATCAGCCACCAGGGACAATTCCCAGCCATTACGATCAGCTTCAACCTCGCGCAGAACGCAGCCCTCGGGCAAGCGACCGATGCCGTGCAAAAGGCGATGGCCGATCTCGGCACGCCTGCGACGCTCAGTTCGAGCTTCCAGGGTACCGCGCAGGCATTCCAGCAGTCGCTCGGCACCGTACCGCTCTTGATTCTGGCGGCGCTCGTGGTCGTTTACCTGATCCTCGGCATTCTCTATGAAAGCTACATTCATCCGCTGACCATTCTGTCGACGCTGCCCTCCGCAGGCGTTGGCGCGCTGGCGATCCTGATGGCGTTTGGATACGACTTCAGCCTGATCGCATTGATCGGCATCATCCTGCTGATCGGCATCGTCAAGAAGAACGGAATCATGATGGTCGATTTCGCGATCTCGGCCGAGCGCGACGAGCATCTCTCCCCGGAGCAGTCGATCCGGAAGGCTGCCCTGCTGCGGTTCCGCCCGATCATGATGACGACCATGGCGGCCATGCTCGGCGGCGTGCCGCTGATGCTGGGAACCGGTACCGGATCGGAAATCCGCCAGCCGCTCGGCTACGCAATGGTCGGCGGCCTGTTGGTCAGCCAGGCGCTCACCTTGTTCACGACGCCCGTCGTGTACCTCTATCTCGACAAGCTTTCGGTGGCCTTTTCAAACTGGGGCCGCTCGAAGGACGACGATGACGGTCATATTGCCGAGCACGGCGCCGTCAAAGAAGCGGCCGAGTGACTTGACTTTGATCGCCTGCCGCCGCATCGGGGGAGATGTTCCCCGGAGGTTGATCTGTGAAAATAACCCTGAAATTGGCGATTCTCGCTGCCATCGCGTCCTTCGGACCGATCGGGTTCAGCCTTGCCCAGCAGGCGCCCAAGTCCAAGGGCCAGCCCCAGGCGACGCCAGCACCGGCGCCCGCGCCCTCGCCATCCGGCGCTGCCCCGGCAGCCCCTCCGGCCTCGCCCGGCTGGGCCGCGCACTGCAACAGCGTGAGCCGCGATGCCGCGCTCGAATGCACCATCGAACAGAACGCGATCCTCACCAAGACCGGACAAGTCCTGGTCCTTGTCGTCATTCGCGTGCCGGGCGATAGCCGCGCACCGCTCGCACTCGTGCAGTTGCCGCTGGGACTCAATCTGCAGACCGGCGCGAAATTCCAGGTCGATGACGGCAAGGTGGTCGACCTGCCGATCCAGACCTGTGAAAACCGAGGCTGCTACGCCAGCACTGCGGTCACCCCCGAACTGCTGACCGCCCTCAAATCCGGAAAGCAGTTGAAGGTGTCGTTCCAGGACCTCGCCAAGGAAACCATCACGATCCCAATGCCGCTCAATGACTTCGCCGCCGCATACGACAAGATAAAATAGCTGGACGGGATCGCAGTCACCCTGCCGGCTGGTCGCGCTGCGGGCGTCAGCCGGTGCCGAGATAGGCCTTCTGCACCTGCGGATCGTTGGCGAGATTGGCTGCGGTACCCGACAAGACGCTCTTGCCGACTTGCAGCACAGTCGCGAAATCCGAAACTTCGAGCGCGAGCTCGATGGATTGCTCTGCGAGCAGGATCGTCAACCCTTCCTGGTGCAGCCGGCCGAAAGTCTCGTACATCGATTCGACCACGGCCGGCGCCAGGCCCAGCGACGGCTCGTCCAGCATCAGGAGTTTCGGGTCGCTCATCAGGGCGCGACCGACCGCCAGCATCTGCCGTTCGCCGCCGGACATGGTGCCGGCGCGCTGGCCGCGCCGCTCCGCAAGCTTCGGAAAAATTTCGTAGACGCGCTCAAGCAGCGCCGCCGCGCGCGCCTTGTCGCGCAGCGGGGTCGCTCCCAGCCTGAGGTTATTCTCAACGCTTTGCTGCACGAACAACCGCCAGCCTTCCGGCGACAAGGCTAGACCCTTGCGCACGATCGAAAACGCGCTCTGGCCGCCGATCTCCTGCCCGCGAAATCCGATGCTACCGGAATGCACCGGGATCAGGCCGGCGACGGCGTTGAGAACCGTGGTCTTGCCGCCGCCATTGGAGCCGAGCAGCGCGACGACGCTGCCCTCGGGCACATCGAGGGAGACATCGGAGACGCCGATCAGGTCGCCATAGCGAACTTCCAGATGCTCGATTTTGAGCAAGGGGACGGTCATGTCGCGGGTCCGCCCATCAGCTCGATCGGGGTGTGGCCAGCGGCGGCCTTGGCAGCGCGCTTGCCGAGATAGGCTTCGATGACAGCCGGGTTGCCTGTCACCTCGCTCGGGCTGCCGCGCGCGATCTCGCGGCCCTGGTGAAACACCACGACCCGGGTCGCCAGCGACATGATGACTTCCATGATGTGTTCGACAATAACGAGGGTAATGCCGGAGCGATGAATGTCGCGCACAAGATCGATGGCGAGCTGCACTTCGCGCTGGGTCAGGCCTGCCATCGCTTCATCAAGCAGCAAAACCCTGGGCTCGGTGGCAAGCGCCCGCGCGATTTCAAGACGCTTGCGGCCCGGCGTGCCCAGGGATCGCGCCGGCGCATCCGCGAGCCTTGCCATGCCGACACGCTCCAGCACGGCACGCGCGCGCGTCTCGGCCTCGGACCTTCGGGAAGTGCGAAGAAACGCGCCGATCATCACGTTCTCCAGCACCGACATGCCCTCGAACGTCTGCGGCACCTGGAAGGTACGTGCAAGCCCGATCTGCGCGCGGGCTTCGGGCGTCAGATTGGTGATGTCGCGGCCTTCGAACAGGACCGTTCCGGAAGTCGACAACAGATCACCGGTCAGACAATTGAAGAAGGTGGATTTACCGGCACCGTTCGGCCCGATCAGGCCGAGGATGTCGCCCTGCTCCAGCGTGACCGAGGCCGCGTCGACGGCCTTGAAGCTGCCAAAAGCCTTGGTGACCTCGCGGGCTTCAAGGAGCACGTTAAGCTCCCCTCGCCGCTTCGGTTTTCGGCATCCTGCCGTTTCGTTTCGCCCAAACGCGATTGATCAGAGTCAGAATGCCGCCGGGCTGAAACCGCGCGATCAGCACGATCATCGCGCCGTACAGAACAAAGGTCAGGCCGGCGCCTTTGCCGCCCAACAGATTGTTGGAGATCTCTTCCAGCGGCACCAGGATCGCAGCGCCTACCAGCGGCCCGAACAGCAGGCCGGCGCCGCCGAGCGCGGCCATGATCAGGATTTTCACCGAGATCAGGATGCCAAGGCCGGACTCCGGATCGACAAATCCAAACATCATCGCGTACAGCGCGCCGGCGACGCTGGTCAGACCGGCGCTCAGCATAAAGGCATAAAGCTTGGTGCGGCTTGCGGGAGCGCCCAGCGAACGCGCCGCGCGTTCGGAGTCGCGGATGGCGCGAAGGTAAAATCCCATCCGGCTATTGACCATCCACCAGGTGATGCCAAGCGTGATCGCGAGGATCGTCAGAAACAGGTAATAATACGGCAACGCCGATATGAACGAGAGGTCGAAGACGTTGCGCGGCACGGTCGGACCGCTCAGCCCGACGGCGGCACCGAGATAGTCGGTGTTGGTGACAATCAACCTGACGAGTTCAGCCACCGCGATCGTGGCCATGCTGAAATAGTGTCCCGACAGCCGCAACGTCGGCACGCCGACGACAGCCGATATCGCAACGCTCACGACGATGCCGACCGGAATGCCCACCAGCGGCGATAATCCGAAATGGGCGTAAGCGCCCATCGCGGCGTAGGCGCCGCAACCGAAGAACACGACATGCCCCACCGACACCTGGCCGGCATAGCCACCGACGACGTTCCAGGCCGATGCTGCGATCGCATACAACAGCACCAGCGCGCCGAGCCGCTGCTGGAACGGCGTCGACAGCACCAGCGGATAGGCGACGACCAGCGCCAGCGCCACCGAAAGCCAAAGCCAGCGCCGCATCACATCTTGCCCATCAGGCCCTGCGGCCTGAACCAGAGGAAGCCGAGGAACAGGGAATACACCACCATGTCCTTGTAGACGGCGCCGATCAGGTACGCCGACAGCGACTCGATGACCCCGATCAGGAGCCCCGCCACCAGCGCGCCGGGCACGCTGCCGAAACCGCCCAGCGACACCGTGACGAAGGCAACGATGCCCAAGGTCTCGCCGACGGTCGGCACGATGTAAAAGAATGTCGCGATCAGCGCGCCGGCAAGACCCGTTGCTCCCGCGGCGATCGCCCAGGCAATGGCCTGCATGGTGTCCGGCCGGATACCCATCAGCTGCGCGGCGGTCGAATCCTCGGCGACTGCCAGCATTTTCGATCCCAGCGAGGTACGCGTCAAAAGCAGGTGCAACCCGAGCGTCACCAGCAGCGCGACCACGCCGGCAAGCAAGCGCGAAGCCTGGATTCTCAGGCCCACGATATCGAACGTGCCGCCGACAAGATTTTCCGGCAATGACAGGAAGTTGGCCCCGAACCACCAGAATACAGAATAGCGCAAAAGAAGCGCGAGCCCGAAGGTGCCAAGGATCTGGGCCAGCATCGGCCCTTTCATGATGTCACGGATCAGTCCGAAGTAGACCACGACGCCGAGTGTCGCCAGCACCAGCGCGGCAATCGGCGCGCCGGCCCACGGCCCCGCGCCGAACAGCGTCCAGACCACGAACGCCACGTACATGCCGAGCATCACGAAATCGCCGTGGGCGAAGTTGACGATGTTCATCATGCCCCAGACCAGCGTGAGGCCCGAGGAAAACAACGCATAGACGGCGCCGAGGAGCAGGCCACCGACAATCACCTGAACGAGGATGGAGGACATGGTGCCGTGATTCTTTTCGATGGCGACGCGACCGATCAGGTTAGGTCGCATCGATCGTCATTGCGAGGAGCGAAACGGCGAAGCAAACCATCTTTCCCGGGGTTGGCATGGATTGCTTCGCTTGCGCTCGCAATGACGGCAAGACTGGAAAGCGCGGGACCAACTACCCCGCGCTCGATACCTTACCAGCCCTTGTAAGGCAGAACAGGTGCCTTCCCGGCGCTGGCCTTCGGCCAGACCGCGACATAATTCTCGCCGTCCTGCAACTGAATGATGAGGCCGGCCGCCAGCATGTTCTGGCCCTTTTCGTCGAACTTGACGCCCTTATAGCCCATCATCAACTGATCGGGCTTGAGGTCCGTGGCCTTCAGCGCCGCCTGGATCTTGGCAGGCTCGGTCGAACCCGCGCGATCGATGGCTTCACACAGCACGAAGAACGCCTGCATCGCCCGCGCGGCGGTATCGTCCAAGTCGTCACCGCTCTTCTTTTTATACATCTCGGCAATCAGGGCGGTCGGCGAACCGGGCGGGCCGACGCTCCATGACGAGCGGTTGAAGGCGCCTTGCGAGATTTTGCCGACCGCCTTGATGAAGGATGGATCGGAGTATCCGGAATCATCGGCGATGATCATCGGCGGCTTGTAGTCGAGCGACTGCATGGTCTTCTGATAGAGAATCGCGTCCGACGTGTAGGCAATCATGATCACGACGTCGGGCTTCTTCTCCTTGAGCTGCAAAACCTGGCTCTGCACATCCGTCGCATTGGAAGTGTAGGCGATATCGAGCGCGATGGTCTGGCCCCTCTCCTTGAACACGCTTGCGATCACGCTCGCGACCGAGGTGCCGTATTCCGTAGTGTCATGGACGATCGCGACGTTGTCGGTCTTGGCACCCGCTGCCTTCATATCGGCAAGGAACTCGAAAAAGATCCTGGCGAAATCGGCTGCGACCGGCGTGACGCGAAAGAACCATTTGAAGCCGCGCTCGGTCAGGTTGGCGGCCACCGACTCGCCGTTGACGAAAGGTATTCCGTATTTTTCAGCAATCGCGCTTGCCGTCAGTGTGACGCCGGACTGATAGGCGCCGGTGATCGCCACCACCTTCTCTTCGGTGATCAACCGCAAGGTCTGGTTCTGTCCGGTGGCCGGGCTGCCCTGATTGTCGGCGAACACCGCCTCGACCTTGGCGCCGCCGAGCCCTGCGAAGCCTGCGCTCTTGGCAAGCGGGAAATTGCCGAACTCCGGGTGCGCATTGTTGATGATATCCATCGCGACTTCGATCGCGGCCTTGGCATGGACGCCGGCGCTGGCAGAGCCGCCGCTCAGTGGAAATACCGCACCGACCTTGACGGTCTTTTCCTGCGCGAACGCATGATCCGCCGGCAAAACGCAAATCGCGGCGGCGCAAAGCAGCCCGAGGAAATGCTTGGATATCATGTCTGATTGTCTCCGAGACGCGTCACCCCTTAGCCAGGCTCTTAAGGCCGGAATGAGCGAGGCGTTGCCGCCCGCTCTTCCCTTATTTTTTGGCGCTTTCAGCATGGCATGCCCGGTTGGCCGGGGCAAGTTTGCGTGACCGCCTTGCGCGTCTCCGTTGCGCGACCATCATGCGGCTGAAGGCGCCACCTCTGTCGCTGCCTTCTGCACGTCAGCCTTGACCCCGACATAGACGGTGTTGCTCGCCTCGTGCTCCCCGCGCAAATTGTCGAAGGTCACAACATGCGCCGCCGACGTCGCGAAAGTCTCGGCCAGCACCTGCTCAAACGCGTGGTCCGGCGGGTCGTTCGACCAGAGCGCGAAAACGCCGCCGGGATGCAGATGCGTCGCGAGCCGGGCAAGCCCTTCGGGCTGGTACAGCGCGGCATGGCGCGGATGCAGCAGGTTTCGCGGCGAATGGTCGATATCCACCAGCACCGCGTCGAAGCGGCGCCCCGGTCTGTCGGAATCGAATCCGGCGGCGGCATCCGACATCGCGAAGAAGTCGCCATGGAGCAAGCGGCAACGTGGATCACCGGTGAGCGGCTTGCCGAGCGGCAACAATTCCTGTTCGTGCCATTCGATCACCTCGGCCAGCGCGTCAATCACGATCAGCGATCGGACCTTCGGATTTTCGAGCACGGCGAGCGCGGTGTAGCCGAGTCCGAGGCCGCCGACCACGACGTCGAGCCCGTCGCGATCAACGGCGTCCAATCCGAGGCGCGCCAGCGCGATCTCGGCGGCGGTGAACTGGCTCGACATCAAGAAGGCATCGTCGAGTTTGATCTCGTAGATGTCGCCCCCCGACGTGAGCGACCTGCGGCGGCGCAGGCTGAGCGTGCCCATCGCGGTGGGGCGGAAATCGAGCTCCTCGAAATTCACGCTCATGGGATGATCGACCTGACTGCGACAGCAAGGACACGGGCACGATGGCTGCGGACCGCCGCGGCCCGGCCAGCAGAGCAGTATCGCCCCGTGCTTGCCAAGGCCGGTTCTGAGCGGGTAGAACGGCGCACGCTTGGGAGGGATTTGCACGTCCCCCACGGGTCGTCAGCTGACAGAACATTCAACCTATTGAATCTGTTCAGTATTTTTTGGGGAATGGTGTAACGGTAGC
>NZ_SSNA01000054.1 GCF_004799445.1 Bradyrhizobium sp. | reverse complement strand
TTCGTCATTCCGGGATGGTCCGAAGGACCAGACCCGGAATCTCGAGATTCCGGGTTCGATGCTTCGCATCGCCCCGGAATGACGGTCAAACAACGTTGATATCTTCGCTTTCAAGCACCGGCCTGGGATAGCCGTCCCTCGCCACCCTGAGCATGGCGCGGCCGACCTGCTCGGTCGTGGTCAGGTATTTCGGCGCCACGCGGTTGAGCAGCGACAGCAGCGGTGCGGCGGCGACATAGATCGCCTGAACCCAGGCGGTCTTCGACCTGATGCCGTGCAGCGGCTGGATCGCGGCCGGACGAAACATGTAGGCCGCCTTGAACGGCAGCTTGAGCAGATCGTTTTCGGTCTTGCCCTTGATCCGCGCCCACATCAGCCGGCCCTGTTCGGTCGCGTCGGTGCCCTGCCCGGTGACATAGACGAACACCAACTGCGGATTGAGCCTTGCCAGTGTCGCCGCCGCGGCAAGCGTGATGTCGTAGGTCAAATGCCGGTAGCGTTCCTCGCTCATGCCGACCGACGAGACGCCGAGACAGAAAAAACAGGCGTCGTATCCCGTCAATTGCGATTCGATCGCCGAATAGTCCAGGAAATTGTCGTGCAGGATTTCACGCAGCTTTGGGTGTCGCTGCCCGGTCGAGCTGCGCCCGACCGCGAGCACGCTTTCAACCCCGGCGTCGAGCAGGCATTCGCGCAACACGCCCTGCCCGACCATGCCGGTGGCGCCAAACAGGATGACTTTCATCCGGCGAGATTTCACATCGGCCGGAATCGCCTGACCGCACCGATGATCGCGACAACGAAGAACAGGAGCACGATGCCTTGGACCACGGCGAAAACCGGTCCGGACGGCGGGTTGCCGGGCGCCAGCGCGGTCAGGGCCGGCACCTTCAGGAAGCTCTGGATCACCAGCACGAACACGTTGAAGTAAAGCGCGATCATCGCCGTCACCACATAGATCCAGCGCCACGCGCCGGAGAGCTTCATGGCGTAAAGCGCGATGCACGCGATCGCCAGCAGCACCAGCGAGAGAATGCCGATCATGTGCGACGGCAGCAACTTCTCAAACGGAAACAGAAAGCCGGTAGCGCTGGTCAAAATTGTCGTCAGCAGGAACAACGCGGTGAGGCCCGGCATCGCCTTGGAGCCGAAAAGCCCGGACAAGACGACCAGTCCCGAAACGATTCCGATCAGGCTTATGATGACGTGCAGCATCGTGAAGGCAGACAGACTCATACCCATAACCATGACGCGCTCCCCTCTTTAGATCCCGCCAAATGCTACGACTGCGGATCGAAAATAGCCACATGCCTCGGTGCATGGACGGCCTCCCGGCCATGCCGCATCGATCAAAAGGCAGCGAGCGGCGCCCAGGTTTTTTGCACGACTGTCATACTCTTCACCGACGCAGCGGTCGGCCGCGCAGATCCGGTGCGATCACCGTGTGCTTGTCGGAGAGTTTTGCAATCAGCGGCAACCACATATGGCTGGTTTCGGCAAAACCGTGCAGCAGCACGACGGGGTCGCCCTTGCCGGCGACGAGATAATGCAACTTGACGCCGTTGACATCGGCAACTTTGCTTTCCATCCGGCATTCCCTCGTGGCGTTGAAAACTGCTTCTAATAATAACGCGGGATCGGACCGTTATGCGGGGTTTTCCGGTCCGACAGATCGAATAATGCTTCGTCGACATAGCACCAGCCCCATCCTTCCGGCGGATCATAGCCCTCGATGATGGGGTGGCCGGTGGCGTGGAAATGTTTGGTCGCGTGCTTGTTGGGAGAATCGTCGCAGCAGCCGACATGGCCGCAGCTGCGGCAGATGCGCAGGTGCAGCCACACACTGCCGCTTTTCAGGCATTCCTCGCAACCGAGCGCGCTCGGCGTAACGTCCTGGATGCCGGCGATGTGGGTGCAGCCCTTGGCCATCTTCCCCCCTAAAGCGCCGGTTTCGCAGCATCGCCGAGAAAGCCGTGCAGCGCGGCAACCACCTGCGCGCCCTCGCCGATGGCGCCGCCGACCCGCTTGACCGATCCCGAGCGCACATCGCCGACGGCGAAAACGCCGGGCACCGAGGTTTCCAGCGCCGATGCCAGTTGACCTTCGGCCTTGTTGCCTTGGGCGTTGTCGCGCGCGCCGGTCACCACAAAACCGGCGCGGTCGACCAATACGCCGCAGCCGTCGAGCCAGCCGGTGGCCGGGTCGGCGCCGACAAACAGGAACAGATTGCGGATGTTCAGGGTGATCTCGTCAGGCGAGAGGCGGCTGCGCCAGCGCACGCGTTCCAGCGAGCCATCCTTGGTGCCTTCCAGCCCGACCACCTCGGCGTTGAAGATCAGCTCGATATTCGGCGCGGCCTCGATGCGCTCGATCAAATAGCGCGACATGCTGGCGCCGAGGCCGCCGCCGCGGATCACCATGTGAACCCTGCGGGCATGGCCCGACAGGAAAACCGCGGCCTGGCCGGCGGAGTTGCCGCCGCCGACCAGGATCACGTCCTGGTCGGTGCATAGCCGCGCCTCGATCGGCGAGGCCCAGTACCAGACGCCGCGGCCCTCGAAATCGGCGAGGTTTTCGATCTCGGGCCGACGGTAACGCGCGCCGCTTGCGACCACGACCGATCGCGCCCGCAACATCTCCCCATTGTCGAGCTTGAGGCCGAAGGCGCCGTCGCCATACGAACAATCGAGCGACTTCACCTCGACCGGGATCATGACTTCGGCACCGAACTTCTGGGCCTGGTTGAAGGCCCGGGCGGTGAGCGCATGACCGGAAATTCCGGTCGGAAAGCCAAGGTAGTTCTCGATGCGCGCGCTGGCACCGGCCTGTCCGCCGAACGCCCGCGTGTCGCACACCGCAACCGCAAGCCCCTCGGAGGCGGCATAGACCGCGGTCGACAATCCGGCCGGACCGCTGCCGACCACGGCGACGTCGTAAACCTTGTCCTTGGCAAGCGCGCGTATCATGCCCATCGCGCGCGCAAGTTCAGCTTCGCGCGGGTTGCGCAGCACGGTGCCATCGGGGGCCACCACCAGCGGCCAGTCGGCCTGCGACGGCGAATACCGCGCGATCAGTTCGGCGGCGTCGGTATCGGCGACCGGATCGAGCAGATGATGCGGATAGCCGTTGCGGGTGAGAAATCCCTGCAGGCGAATGACGCCGGCCGAATCGGAGGGGCCGATCAGCACCGGGCCGCCGGCGCCGCCGCGGATCAGGCTGACGCGGCGCAGGATCAGCGCGCGCATGATGCGCTCGCCGAGATCGGCTTCGGCGACCAGCAGCGCCCGCAACCGCTCCGGCGGAATCAGCAGCGTCTCGACCTCGCCTTCGGCGTGGCCGTCGACCAGCGCGACGCGGCCGGAGAGCTGGCCGATCTCGGCGAGAAACTGCCCCGGCCCCTGGTCGATGATGGGCGTGACATGGCCGAAGCCGTCGCGCTGCGTGATCGCCACATGGCCGGACAATACGACAAACATGCCGGGTCCGGGCTGGCCGGTCTCAAACAGTCTTTCGCCATCCTTGTAACTGCGCTCTGCGCCGAACCGGCGCATCCGCGCGATTTCCTGCGGCGTCAGCGTCGGAAAGGTCTGCTCGTAACGCGGGAATGCGCTTGCTGCCGGCACACCCTGATCCGCCTCATTGCCCATCGTGGTTCCCGCCACCATTTCGCTGCCGCCTCACCCCAAGGAAAACCAGACGATCAAGGATATTCCCGGGCGAGCCAACCGGCTATTTGCCCGGGTTTTTTCCGCTGCCGTCATGGGGGCCGACGTCATCGGAATTGGAAGACGCGATCGTGACATCGTCGCGCCCCCTCGCCTGCGATTTTCTCCGCTTGAGATTTTCGCGCAGCGCCAGCTTCAGCCGGTCCTGGCGCAGATCCTTCGCAGGCCTTGCCGATCGCCCCTCGCTTTTGTCCTTGTCGCCCGTCATCGTCGACCTGTTCGAATGCCTCGCTATTGAAAACCCTATCAGCCGAAAACCCAACCGGATGGGCGAAATTCGGGCACCGGGCGGGGAAATGGGGGACCGGATCGGCCCGCAACCGAGCCTGCCGAAGGCGGCCGGAGGCAATCGGGCCTTGAATCCGACCGTTTGAAAGGCCGAGCGGCGGGTCCCCGCGCTTGCGCGCCCTCCGGCCTTGTGGCAAGGATCGGCCCGCCTTGTAGGGGCCCTTTTGGGCCGATTCTCGTATCCGGGCATGCTGCCGTAGCTCAGTGGTAGAGCACTCCATTGGTAATGGAGAGGTCGACAGTTCAATCCTGTCTGGCAGCACCATTTTTTTCCGATCGAGAACTATTTTCGAGATAGCATCCAAGGGGATACCGGAATTTCTGCCGCGAGGCGGTGGTCAAATTCGGTTGCCTGCATCGATCCGATGCTGTCACCGCCGCGCAATTCCCCGGTCTTCAAGAAGGCGCTGGCCACGCGTCCGGCGCCATTCTCTTCGGCGCCTTGCAGCCGATCCGCGCAGCGACAAAGATATTGTATTCCGCGTCTTGCTGGGGAACCATGTGGCTGAAGTCAGCGTTAGCGCCGGTTCCACTTTCTGGCTGGCCGATGAATATCCTTGATCCACAGGGGCCGATCGGGGCCGCCGACAAAACCATCCTCATCGATTCCATCGCGATCATGCTGGTGATCGTGTTGCCGACCATCGCCGCCATTTTCGCGTTCGCATTCTGGTTTCGCCAGTCCAATCCCCGCGCCGTCTATCGTCCCGATTGGGCCCATTCCGGCCGCATCGAGCTTGTGGTGTGGTCGATCCCGACGCTCACCGTCATCCTGCTCGGCGGCGTCGCATGGATCGGCGCGCACCAGCTCGATCCGGCCGCGCCCGTCGCGGGCACCGGCAGCCCGGTCAGGATCCAGGTGGTGTCGCTCGACTGGAAATGGCTGTTCATTTACCCCGATCAGAGGGTGGCCACCGTCAATACGCTGACCGTCCCGGTCGGTGCGCCGCTGCAGTTCGAACTGACATCGTCAAGCGTGATGAACGTTTTCTTCGTCCCGCAGCTCGGCAGCATGATCTACACCATGAACGGCATGGTCACGCGGCTCAACCTTCGTGCCGATCAGGAAGGCGATTATCAGGGGCTGTCGGCGCATTTCAGCGGCGACGGCTTTCCCGACATGCTGTTCGATGTTCATGTCATCCCGACGCTCGGGTTCGCCGACTGGGTGACCAACACCGCGCGCAGCGACAAGATCCTGAATGCCGACAGCTACAACAAGCTCGCGCAACAGTCGATCGAGACGACCAAAACGAGCTATCGGCTCGCCGACCCCGAATTGTTCGGCAAGATCGGATCGCAAAAAATCCCGCCGGGTCCGGGGCCGCAACTGACCACGGACCTTGCGAAGCCCGACAGCGGAGTGAGCAATGCTAGGTAAACTGAGCTGGGCCGCGATCCCGTTCGACCAGCCGATCCCGCTCCTGACCGGAGCCGTTGTGCTGGTCGCGATCCTGGCGGTTCTGGCCTGGGTCATTATCGCGGGGCATCTGCCCTATCTCTGGCGCGAATGGATCACCAGCGTCGATCACAAGCGGATCGGCGTCATGTACACGCTGCTGGCGATGGTGATGCTGCTGCGCGGATTTGCCGACGCCATCCTGATGCGGGCGCAGCAGGCGGTTGCCTTTCATTCGCAAGGCTTTCTGCCGCCCGAACACTATAACCAGATCTTTTCCGCGCACGGCACCATCATGATCTTCTTTGTCGCGATGCCGTTCGTGATCGGATTGATGAATCTGGTGGTGCCGCTGCAACTCGGCGTTCGCGACGTGGCGTTTCCGACGCTGAATTCCGTCGGGTTCTGGCTCACCGCGACCGGCGCGCTGCTGGTCAATATCTCGCTGGTGGTCGGCGAATTCGCCCGCACCGGCTGGCTGCCTTATCCGCCGCTGTCGGAACTGACCTATTCGCCCGGCGTCGGCGTCGACTATTATGCATGGTCACTGGAAATCTCCGGCGTCGGCACGCTGGTGGCCGGCATCAATCTCGTCACCACCGTGCTGAAATTGCGCACCAGGGGCATGAGCTATTTGCGCATGCCGATGTTCTGCTGGACCACGCTGGCCTCCAATCTCCTGATCGTCGCGGCGTTTCCGATCCTGACCGCGACGCTCGCGATGCTGATTCTCGATCGCTATTTCGGCTTCCATTTCTTCACCAACGAGGCCGGCGGCAACATCATGATGTTCATGAACCTGATCTGGGCGTGGGGCCATCCGGAGGTCTATATCCTGGTGCTGCCCGCGTTCGGGATTTTCTCCGAAGTGGTATCGACCTTTTCCGGCAAGCCGCTGTTCGGCTACCGCTCGATGGTGCTTGCCACCATGGCGATTTTCATCATCTCGTTCATGGTGTGGCTGCATCACTTCTTCACCATGGGCGCGGGGCCCGACGTCAACGCCATCTTCGGTATAGCCAGCATGATCATCGCGGTGCCTACCGGAGTGAAGATCTACAACTGGCTGTTCACGATGTATGGCGGGCGGATTCGCTTCACCACGCCGATGCTGTGGTCGATCGGATTCATGGTGACTTTCATCCTCGGCGGCCTGACCGGCGTCCTGGTCGCGGTGCCGCCGGCGGACTTCCTGCTGCACAACAGCCTGTTCCTGGTCGCGCACTTCCACAACGTGATCATCGGTGGCGTGGTGTTCGGGGCCTTTGCCGGCTACACCTACTGGTTTCCGAAGGCGTTCGGTTTCCGCCTGCATGAGGGGCTCGGCAAGGCCGCGTTCTGGTTCTGGCTGGTCGGATTTTACGTCGCCTTCATGCCGCTGTATGCGGTCGGCTTCCTCGGCATGACCCGGCGCATGCAGCACTACGACGTCGCAGAATGGCGGCCATGGCTGATGGTGGCCGGCGGCGGCGCCGTCCTGATTCTGATCGGGATCATCTTCCAGATCATGCAGCTGGTGACCAGCATCCGCGATCGAGCGGAACTGCGCGACAGCACCGGCGATCCCTGGGACGGGCGGTCGCTGGAATGGGCCACCGCGTCGCCGCCGCCGGTGTTCAACTTCGCGGTGATGCCCGACGTGCGCGGCGAAGATGCCTACTGGGCCATGAAGGTGCAGGCTCAACAGCAAGCCCTCGAGGGCCGCGAGCCGGACTACCGGGATATCGAAATGCCGCGAAACTCGCCGACCGGCTTTGTCTGCGCGTTCTTCGCCACCATCATGGGCTTCGCGCTGATCTGGCACATCTGGTGGATGGTGGCCGCGGGCGGCATCGGCGCGTTCGCGACCTTCGTCGCCTTCGCCTGGCGCGACCATGACGAATACGTCATCCCGGCGGCGGAAGTCGCGCGCATCGATCGCGCCAACCTGGAACAGCGGCGGGCCGCGCTCAGTCTGGCGGGGGGCACGTGATGACCGATGCCACGCTGGCTTTCGCCGAGGCCGACGCGCACATGCAGGGAGCCGTCGTCGCGCATGACGGGCCGGCGCCGAAGCGGATCGTGACCGGCTACGGCTTCTGGATCTTCCTGCTCAGCGACATCGTGATGTTCTCGTGCTTTTTTGCGAGCTATGCGGTGCTGCTCGGACAGACCGCCGGCGGCCCGAGCGGCGCACAATTGTTCGACCTCAAGGGTGTCGCGGCCGAGACCGCCTGCCTCTTGCTGTCGAGCTTCACCTGCGGCCTTGCCAGCATCGCAGCCGATGTGCGCAGCGCGCGCTGGTACCAGGCAGCGATGGCGGCGACCTGTGTCCTTGGGCTCGCATTCCTGGCGCTGGAAGGACACGAATTTGCCGGTCTCGTTGCGCGCGGCGCGGGCCCGACGCGGAGCGCCTTCCTGTCCGCCTTCTTTGCCCTGGTGGGATGCCACGGCATGCACGTCTCGGCCGGGATCCTCTGGCTTCTCACCATGATGGCGCAGGTATTTGCCAAGGGCTTTCGAGCCGATATCATGCGCCGCCTGCTTTGCTTCGCGCTGTTCTGGCATGCGCTCGACATCATCTGGGTCGCGATATTCTCGGTCGTCTATCTCCTGGGGAGCGCCGCATGAGCGAACTTCATGAACTGCATGACTACCGCGACGTCGCCCCCGGCGATGAAGAGGAAGTCCGCGTCGGCCCGCGGCTGCTCGGCTACGTCGTCGGCCTCGGTCTTGCGATTGTTCTGACGATAACGTCCTTTTTTGTCGCCGGCACCGACCTCGTCTGGCAGCCGAGTATTCCCGTCGCCCTGGTCGTGCTGGCGATGGCGCAGATGGGCGTGCATCTGGTGTTCTTCCTTCACATCACGACGGGCGCGGACAACACCAACAACGTGCTGGCACTCGCCTTCGGCCTGCTGATCGTGTTCCTGGTGATCGGCGGATCGCTGTGGATCATGTCCAATCTCAACCACAACATGATGCCGATGGACCAGATCATGCAGATGCAGCGCTGAACGCGCGCGGCACGCGGCCGGTAAAGAGATCAAGCGCCCCAGTCGATCAAACAGTGCGCTTAGTCACGATCATGCCGCCCGAACCGAGCTCAGGAATTTGCTGACTTCCACCTTGAGCCGGTTACTGTCCCCGGACAGCAGCCGCGCCGCGGAGAGCACGACCGATGAGGCCGAGCCGGTTTCGCTGGCCCCGCGCTGTACGTCGCTGATGTTGGATGACACCTGCTGGGCGGCCCGCGAAACGTGCTGCACGTTGCGGGATATTTCATTGGTCGCCGAACCCTGCTCTTCCACGGCAGATGCGATCGACGACGCAATCTCCGACATCCGCTCGATGGTGCGGCCGATCTCCTTGATCGCAGCAACCGAGTCCTGCGTTGCCGTCTGAATCCCTGTGACCTGCAGGCCGATCTCGCTGGTCGCCTTCGCCGTCTGTTCCGCCAACGCCTTGACCTCGGCCGCCACGACGGCAAAGCCACGGCCGGCTTCGCCGGCGCGCGCCGCCTCGATGGTGGCGTTCAAAGCCAGAAGGTTGGTCTGCCCGGCGATCATGTTGATCAGTTCGACCACATCGCCAATCCGGGCCGCGGCCTTCGCCAGTTCGCCGACCCGATCGTTGGTCTCTTGCGCCTGCCCGACGGCCTTCGTGGCAATGCCGGCGGATGCCTGCACCTGACGCCCTATCTCGTTGACCGACGAGGCCATTTCTTCAGTGGCCGAAGCCACCGACTGCACATTGGTGGAGGTTTCTCCGGACGCCGCCGCCACGATCGTGGTCAGTTCAAGCGAACGTTCGGCATTGGCCGCCAAGGCGACCGCGGACTCTTCCAACCCGGTCGAAGCGGACGAAACCGTGTTGACGATCTCACCGATCGCATTTTCGAAATCATCGGCCAGCCGCGTCATGTCGGCCTTGCGCTGCGAGAGCTGCCGCTGTTCGGCGCCCGACTGTTCTTCGCGAAGCCGCCCGGCGTCGACCAACGTATCCTTGAATACGCCCAGGCTGCGCGAAATGCGGCCAATCTCGTTGCGGCGATCACGGTACGGAACCTCGATCGCGAGATTACCCGATGCGAGCCCGTCCATCACGCTGCAAATCCTGTCGAGCGGGCGGACAAGGCCACGGCCGAGAAACAGCGCTGTGAAGGTTGCGATGAGCAGGCCGGCCAATCCGCCTGCCGCAATCCATACCGCGCGGCTGAAGATGACCTCATCAATATCGTCGATGTAAACGCCCGCCTGGATCGCCAGGGACTTGTCGCCGGCGCCATAGCCGCTGACATAGGAGAGCTTGGCCTGCTCCTTGCCGCCGACGACCCTCGGAACGTTATATTCCACGTATCCACCGCCGGCCCGCGCCTTTTCAACGACATCCTGAATCAGCAGGCGCCCGTGGCTGTCCTTGAAGTCCCAGCGATTGACGTTGATGTATTTGGGGTTGGAATGCACATAGGTGACGCCCGCATTGTCCTTGCTGGCGCCGTAGACGCCGATGTAGTCGGCGTACGGCCCCCAGCGCATGGCACCGATCGCGTCGAAGGCAAGTTGCTGGGCTTCGGCCGGTTGAAGCTTCCCGGCCTTGGCCTTGTCATCATAATACGCAAGGATCTTCTTGGCGGTCTCGACGATGTCGAGCACCTTGACCTGCCGTTCCTCAATAACCGTGCTGCGGACGACCCAGATTTGGTAGGCCATCATGGCGACAAAGACGGCGGAAAGCACCGCAATGATCGTGATGAAGCGTGCATATACGGTGAGGTGTCGCATGATCGGCTCCCTCACCCCAAAAGAGAGTCTTTGCATTAAAAGAGAATTAAGTTGCTGCTTCAATGGCTTGGAATTTTGACCAGTGGGCCAGGATTCAATCCCGTCTGGCGACACGATTTTTTCGGGTTTTCTCTTGCTGTCGTTGCCGATAAACGCGTTTGACCATCCGGGTCGCGATATCGGTTTTTCGCGCGTTCCACCTCCGATTGTCAGGCGCAAACTAGTTCAGGGGGAGGGGTCCGAAGTAGCAGTCCTTTCTCTCTGCGCCTCCGTCGCCGACTCAGATAGTCCTGCGCGATGCTTTCGCTGGTGCACCAATTCTACGCCATGGGATCCGATTGTGCGGTCCACCTGCACGGGCGAACGGCCAAAGACGTTGAACGCTTTGCGGCAGCCGCCGAGGGGGAAATAAGAAGAATCGAGGCGCGCTATTCGCGCTACCGCAGCGATAGCGAACTTGCGCGGATCAACAAGATCGCCGCGACCGGTGGTGTGATCGATATCGACGCAGAGACCGCGGGATTGATCGCCTACGCCAAGGCCTGCTTTGCGAAGAGCGACGGCGCTTTTGACGTTACCTCAGGTCGGCTTCGCGCGGTTTGGGACTTCTCAGTTGCGCGTTTGCCAGATCAGCGGTCGATCGACGCGGCTTTGCCCTTCATCGGCCTCGACAATTTGGTGCTCACCAACGGCCGGCTTCACTTCCGCCGACCCGGCATGGAGCTCGATTTTGGCGGCTTGGGTAAGGAGTATGCGGCCGATCGAGCCGCAGAGGTCTGCGCCGACCTTGGCATGCGTCACGGCTTCATCGATTTGGGTGGCGATATTCGCGTGGTTGGCCCGCAACCCGACGGGCTTCCCTGGCGAATTGGCATCCGTCATCCGCGCGACGCTGACAGACCGGCTGCCGAAATCGCACTACCGAGCGGCGCGCTCGCCACCAGTGGGGACTATGAACGCTTCATCGAGGTCGATGGCCGGCGTTATTGCCATATCCTCGATCCCAAAACCGGATGGCCTGCCCACGGCCTTTCGTCAGTTACCGTGATCTCGGATCGCTGCCTGGTCGCAGGCAGTCTGTCGACGGCGGCGATGTTGAAAGGACCCGCTGGAGCCGCCTGGCTCCACGGCCTCGGCGTCCGTCACCTCGTGATCGATGAAGACGGAAGTTCTTGCGGCACCGAACCACCGCTCACGCGGTCTGGTTGATCAATGTGCCCGGCGGTGCCGTGGGCGGCACGTTGGTGGGATTGATCTGATTCAGTGCCTGCAGGCTCGCCGTCAACGAATCGGTCGCTTGTGATCCCGACGATGCGGAGCCATCGGCACGAAGCGATGCCATCAATTTCGACATCGTCGAGACGAAATCCTGCTTCGATACTTTGCCCGTGCCCGTGGGATCGAGCGAGGCGAAGATCGCATCCGCGCCTTGCTTCTGGAACACGGCAGGGGGATTTTTTGTCTGGAACGCCTGCTCGAACTGGGACTGCGTGATGCTGCCCGAGCCGCTGGTGTCGATCGAATCAAACAGGTTCGACATCTTTTGCTGCGGCGGAGCGCCTGAGCTCGCGCCGGAGACGGCATGAAGCGCCGAAGAAGACGCGATTCCGGAGATATTCATGACTTGCCTTCACGATCGGCTTCGAAAATTTCGAACTATTCATCACGAAGCTGTCAGACAGACGTGAACAGTTTCCTAACCATGAGTGTTCCGCAGCGGGCGCGCTACCGCCGAACCTCTTCCTGCGCATTGACCGGCCTTCGAAATTCGCCGTTTTCAGTTCCCGCTGTTGCAGCGGCGCCATACGAGCGGGGCAAAAATTAAGGCTTCTTTTAGGTTTGATTAAGGCTCCATTAAGCACAGAAAATCGTTGTTCTCCCAATGGGTTGGGTTGTCACGGAGTGTGGCCAATGGGTGACAGCTTTTTAGTCAAAAGCTGTCTAAGTCCGCGCCATAGACGACGCGCTGAAAAGCAGCCGGTCTGAAAACTCAAAAAGCACTCTGGAGACCAAACTAATGAAGAAGTTTCTACTCGGTACTGTGGCTCTCGTCGCCCTCGGCGCGACCGTGCCAGCACTTGCAGCCGACCTTCCCGCCCGCACCTACACCAAGGCGCCGGCTTACGCCGCTCCGATCTACAACTGGACCGGTTTCTACGTCGGCGGTCACATCGGCGGCGCGTTCAACGGCGACAGCAATTTCGGTGGACTGTCCACCGGCAACAACAATGACGGCCGCTTCCTCGGCGGTCTGCAGGCTGGCTATGACTACCAGTTCGCCCCCAGCTGGGTGCTCGGTATCGAAGGTCAGTACAGCTGGCTTGGCAGCAACAACAACGGCATCGTCTTCCCCGGCGGATTCACCTACACCAACAACCAGCGCGCGCTCGCCTCTGTGACCGGCCGCGTCGGTTACACCTGGGGTCCGGGCCTGCTCTACGTGAAGGGCGGCTATGCCTACTCCGACAACAACGAATCCGTGACGCTCGCTGGCGTTCCGACCGCATTCGCGTTCTCGGGCGGCCATCGCGACGGCTACACGGTAGGCGCCGGTCTCGAATACATGTTCACCCAGAACTGGTCGGGCAAGATCGAGTACCAGTACTACAACTTCGGCAACAGCTCGTTCGTGACCCCGGTCGCGCTCGCGCCGTTCGGCAGCTTCCGCACCGACGACCATGTTGTGAAGGCTGGTATCAACTATCGCTTCAACTGGGGTGGCCCGGTGGTCGCGAAGTACTGATCCGCGTCTGATCCAAAGTGTTCTGAAAAGGCCGGCCTCGCGCCGGCCTTTTTACTTTGTCCCCACGCAAAAATCGCGAAACTCGCTCAGGGCATTTTACCGCTGGTGCAAGCACCGCCCCGTACTCTGTGCGGAAATCACGATTGTGTTCGGCTGGCGACCCGCCGATAGTGGGCCAAGCCGATAACAGGCCATTTGCGAAGCCAAACGATGCACTCAAAAGCAGCCGCTGCCCAGTCCTCGGTCGAGGCACTGCGTTACCCCTGGGAAAATCATCCCGGTCCGGATCAGGTCGTCGAGGTGATGCCTGGCGTGCTGTGGGTCCGGCTCAAGCTGCCGTTTCGTCTCAATCACGTGAATATCTATCTGCTCGCCGACGGCGACGGCTGGGCGATGGTGGATTCCGGGTTCGGCAACGAGGAGTCGATCGCGGCCTGGACCGCCTTGTTCGAGGGGCCGCTGGCGCATGTGAAAATCACGCGGCTGATCGTGACCCATTCGCATCCCGATCACGTCGGCCTCGCGGGCTGGGTGGTCGATCGTTTCAACTGCCCGCTGCAGATGTCGCAGGTCGAATACCTGCAATCGGTCCATCATCAGAACCGCGGCACCGAAGAACGCAAGATGGCGCAGCGCCTGTTCTTCCGCCGCCACGGCATGGACGAGAACCTGACCGACAAACTGCTCGGCCGCGGCCAGGATTACCTGAAGCGGGTATCGGTGCTGCCGCCGTCCTATCGCCGCATCTCGCACGGCGACGAGATTTCGATCGGCACCAGGCGCTTCAAGGTCATTACCGGCGGCGGCCACGCGCTCGACCAGGTGATGCTCTATTGCGCCGCCGACAAACTGTTCCTGTCGGCCGATCAGGTACTGAGCAAGATTTCACCCAATGTCAGCGTCTGGGCGGTCGAACCCGACCAGAACTCGCTGGGCGAATATCTGGCCTCGCTAGCAAGCCTCACCACCACTTTGCCTTACGACCTGCTGGTGCTGCCCGGCCACGGCGTCCCGTTCTACGGATTGAAGACGCGGATCAAGCAACTGGCCGATCACCACGAGGAACGTTGCCGGCTGATCGCGGACGCCTGCCGCGAAACCTCCAGGACCTCCAAGGAACTGGTGCCGGTGGTGTTCCACAAGCACGTGCTCGACGCCCATCAGATGGGGTTTGCCGCCGGCGAACTGATCGCGCATGTCAACTACATGCTGGTCGAAGGCCGCCTCACGGCCGACGAGAGCGACGGCGTGCTGCACTTCACGACGACGTGACGCGGCAGCCGAGCCTGACATGACACGAAGATCAGTTCGGTGCCTTCTGTTGCTCTGCGTGGCCATTTTCGGTCATGCACCGGCCTATTCTCAAAAGGTCGCGGAAGTGACGCTGATGACGGCCGGCGACGGCAGCGCATTCCTGCCGTACGGCCAGGGCGTCGCCGCCTATCTTGCGTCCAAGGGCATCAGCATCGACGTCAAAAAGAGCGCCGGCTCCAACGAGAACCTGTCAGCCGTTGATGCGTCCGCGACAACCATCGGAACGGCTTTCATGGTCTCCGCATTTGATGCGATGAACGCGGCCGGTTGGGCGGCCGGCCGCAAGCACGAAAACCTGCGTGCCTTGTTCCCGATGTACGAGACCTCGTTCCAGGTCGCGGCATTGCGCAGCAGTGCGATCACATCGCTCGCCGACCTCGACGGCAAGAAGGTCGGCGTCGGTCCGGCAAAAGCTCCGGCCGAAGTGTTCTTTCGAGCGGCGGCCGAGGCCGCCCGCGTCAGACCGATCATCGTCAACGGCGATCCGGCCGCGCTCGCCAAACTGGTTACGGCGGGCGAGATCGACGCCCTGTGGCAGGGCGCCGTGGTCCCGATTCCATCCCTTAGCGACGTCGCCGATCGAGCCGACGCGGTCGTGTTCGGCCTCTCTGAGGCCGAAGTCGCCGCCA
Source organism: Bradyrhizobium sp. (assembly GCF_004799445.1). Taxonomy (GTDB): domain Bacteria; phylum Pseudomonadota; class Alphaproteobacteria; order Rhizobiales; family Xanthobacteraceae; genus Bradyrhizobium. The sequence continues at coordinate 4,088 of NZ_SSNA01000054.1, read as the reverse complement.
TGCTGGAGAAATTCCCGCAGCTCTCCGCGACGATCGTTCCACCGGGAAACTACAAGGGCCAGACGGCGGAAATCAGGAGCGTTTCCGCCTGGAATTTCGTGGTCGCCAATAAGGATCTTCCGGTCGAAGTGGCCTATGCGATCACCAAGGCGATCCTGTCGGCCAACGATCCCAAATCCGAAATTTATCCGACCGCCGGTGGCACGCTCGCCCGCAATGCCACCCACAACCGAATCATGCCGTTCCATCCGGGCGCGATGCGATTCTATGCCGAGGCCGGCATCGTACTCCCGGCGCGTTGAAGCTTGAACCGCGCCGCTTCGCGGCCGCCCTACGTCTCCAAATTGAACAGCTTCGTCGCAGTGCGCCCGAGGATGTCGGCCTTCTGGTCGTCGCTGAGCGAGGTCGAGGCGAAGATGTGGTCCACCGGATTGAGCTGCCAGGGATAAGGATAGTCGCTGCCGAGCACGATCTGGCCGGCGCCGACCTGCGCCGCCAGATGGCGGATCGCTTCAGGCGAAAAGACCAGGGAGTCGAAATAGATCTGTTTGAGATATTCGGTCGGCGCCTTTTTCAGCTTAATGTCGGCATTGCAGCCCTTGGGCCCGACCATGCAAGCGTGGTCGGAACGATCCGCATAGGACGCCAGGTAGCCGCCGCCATGGGCGGCGATCACTTTCAGCCCGGGGAAGCGATCGAGCGTGCCTTCGAAGATGAGATGCGAAAGCGCTATCGTCGTGTCCAGCGGATTGCCGATGGCGTTGCCGAGCCAGCCATTGCCCGACAGCCGCTTGTTGAGCTCAGGCATGCCCTGCGGATGGATGAACAAGGGCACGCCGAGTTCCTCAGCCCTGGCCCAGACCGGATGGAACTTGGGATCGGAGAAATCAACGCCGTTCACCGAGCCGCCGATCGCGGCGCCCTTCAGCCCCTGCTTCTTCACCGCGGTTTCGAGTTCCTGCACGGCGAGGTCGGGTGCCTGCAAGGTAAGCGAGGCAAAGGCTGCGAAGCGCTCCGGCTTTGAAGCGCAAAGCTCGGCGAGCTTCTCGTTCTGCATCTTGACGATCTGCGCGGCAAGATCGCGCTCGCGGTGGTACCAGAAGGGATTGATCGAGAGCACCTCCATGTCGACGGCCTGCGCGTCCATGGCGGCGAGCCGCTGGGTCAGATCGAGAAAGGTCTCGGGCGCGCCCCTGACCGGGCCGAGCTGAAGCTTGATGCCTTCCTCGCCAAGCAGCGCGCCGGCTTCGCGGAAATGGCAATGGGAGTGCACGTCAATGGTCTTGATACGTTTGCCGTTGACCAACACGGGTAATTTCTGGCCCGCCGGCTGCTGGGCGTGTGCGCTGTGCAGGAGACCACAGCCGCAAAAGACGATGCCGGCAGCGACACCGGCGGTACCGGCCTTCAGAAAATCACGGCGTGTGGTCATGAGAAATTTCCTCCATGGCTGTTGTTGGCCGGCGCGGTCTGCCACCGCCACGCCGTGCTTGGTTCCGGACCGGAGTCGGCCGCGATGCGCGGACGGCCAGATGCCCGATGGAGGAGGATGGTAGGACAGGCCACGGGCCGCCATCAAGACGGGCCGCCGGCAGACGGTCAATGCTTCAGAATCTTGGCAAGGAAGGCTTTGGCACGCTCGGACCGGGGCGCATCGAAGAATGCCGCCGCCGCCGCGGTCTCGACGATCTCGCCGCCGTCCATGAAAAGCACCCGATTCGCCACGCTCCTGGCAAACCCCATCTCATGGGTGACGCACACCATGGTCATGCCCTGGCGGGCCAGTCCGGTCATGACGTCGAGGACCTCGTTGACCATTTCCGGGTCGAGCGCGGAGGTGGGCTCGTCAAACAGCATGACCTCCGGGTCGAGCGCCAATGCCCGCGCGATCGCCACGCGCTGTTGCTGTCCGCCGGACAATTGCGCGGGGTGCTTGGCAATGTGGGCTGACAGTCCGACCCGCGCCAGCAACGACCGCGCCTTCTCCTCGGCAGCGGCTTTGGATCGCTTCAGCACCTTGGTTTGGGCGATCGTGACGTTGCTCAGGACCGTCAAATGCGGAAACAGCTCGAAACTCTGAAACACCATGCCGACAGAGCGGCGCAAGGCCGCGACGTTGGTCACCTCAGGCGCCAGCCGAAAGCCGCCAACATTGATCTCGCCGGAGTCGATGGTCTCAAGCCCGTTCACCGTCTTGATCAAGGTGCTTTTTCCGGAACCGGAAGGCCCGCAAATCACCACCACTTCGCCGCGGGCAATGCTGGCGGAGCAATTCTTCAGGACCTGGAACGAACCGTAAGACTTCGAAACGCTGTTGATCTCGATCATCACCGGGCTCCGTAGGCGAGACGACCTTGCAGCTGTTTGACGAATTGGGAGGCGGCATAGCAGACCACGAAATAGATCACGCCGACGGTCAGATACATTTCCACCAGCCGGCCATCGCGCTGGGCGATCTTGGTCGCCGCACCCAAGAGGTCGGTTGCCGATATGACGTAGACCAGCGAGGTATCCTGGAACAGCACGATGGTCTGGGTCAGCAGGATCGGCAGCACGTTGCGGATCGCCTGCGGAAACAGAATATAGATGTAAGCGTGGAACTTGGAGAGCCCGAGCGCTTCGCACGCCGAATACTGTCCGGGCGAGATCGAACGGAAGCCGGCGCGCACGATCTCGGCGTAATAGGCGGCTTCGAACAGGACGAAGGTCACGAAAATCGTCAGTGACGCCCCGACCGCCACCGGGCGGCCACTGCGGGTCATCCATCCGATCGCCCAGGGAACGAGAAAGAAAACCCAGAAGATCACGAGGATGAGCGGGATCGACCGCATCAGGTTCACGTAAGCGGTCGCCAGCGTCGAGACGAGCCGGTTGCGCGACAACCGCGCCACCGCAAGCAGGCTTCCGAACACAATGCCGCCGGTAACGCCGACCACGGTAATCTGCACCGTGAACCAAAGGCCGCTCAGCAGATACGGCGTTGCGGACGCGATGGCGGAAAGGTCGACCATCATGGCCGCGCGCCTCCGCCGGCCAGAGCGGGCAATTGCGCGGCCCGTTCGATCCGGTGCATGATTTGCCAGGCCAGCAGAGCGATCACGAGATAGACGATCGTCACCACGCCGAACGCTTCGAAGGTGCGGAACGTGTTTTCGTTGATCTCGCGGGCGGTCGCCGTCAGTTCGACAAGCCCGATCGTGAGCGCCACCGAGGTGTTCTTGAAGATCGTCATGAACTCGTTGGTGAGGGTCGGCAGGATGATCCGGAACGCCTGCGGCAACAGGATCAAGCGGTACATGTTGCCCTGGCCGAAGCCGAGCGCGGACGCGGCCTGCATCTGCCCCGACGGCAAGGCCTGGATCCCGGCGCGAACCTGCTCGGCAATCCGCGCGGCGGTGAAGAGGCCGAGACAGATCAGCGCCGGGACGAAACTGCCCCAGGGCGGATCCATCTGCTTGATCGCCATGCCGACGCGAACCGGGAGCAGCTCGGGCAGCACGAAGTACCAGAAGAACATCTGCACGAGCAGCGGGATATTGCGAAAGGTCTCGACATAGACGCGACCCAGCCTGGGGAGAATTCCCCTCGGCAAGGTGCGCGCAACGCCGACAAGCGTGCCGACGATGAGCGCGATGGTCCAGGCGCCGAGCGCAAGGGAGAGGGTCCAGCCGAGGCCGTTCACGATCCAGTCGAGATATCGTCCTGCGCCATCGCGGGGTCGGCTCGAACAGCAAGGACATGGGCGACCGCACTCCTAAGACGCACCTAGAGCATGATGGCGTGGAATCGGCACAAGACTCCGATTCACCTCTCCCCGCGAAGAGTGGGGAGAGGGAGAAGGGGTCGATCGGCGCTCGGCATGTTGCCGGTCACTGGCCGTTGGCCTTGTCGCTCGGGGCCTTGACCAATTCCCTGAGCTTCTCCGATTGCGGGAAATTCAGGTTGATGTTCTTGGGAGGAATCGGGCTCTCGAACCACTTGGTGTAAAGCCTGTCGTACAGGCCCGACTTCATCGCCTCCTTCAGCGCGTCATCGACCAGCTGCTTGAACTCGCCGTCGCCCTTCGACATCATGACGCCGTAGGGATC
>NZ_SSNA01000053.1 GCF_004799445.1 Bradyrhizobium sp. | reverse complement strand
TTCCGCTACAAGCGGTTGAGCGAGACGGACTGAATGCAGGCGGGCATCCCTTTCTTGCACGTTCGCAGCAGAAGGTTTCGAAAACAGTTACTAGTCTAGACCCTCCACCACCCGCGTCCGCGGTTTCGCTACCGCGTTGATAAAGCCTTCGCGGGCGTCGGAATGGCCCTGCCCGCGCGGTTCCAGCACATGGCGTAGCAGGAACAACCCCGTAAGCCGGAAGCCGTCCTGCAGGTCCTGGTCCGACCAACCGTTCGCCCCCCCCTCGCCCTGACGCAGGAACGCCGGAAGCCGCAACAGCCGGTCGCGCCAGGGGTCGCCGGCAGCCCGCGATACCGCGCCGCCGGATTTCGGCGAGACATAGATCAGGTCGGCGGTGGCCCCGGTCGCGGCGCAGCTATCCAGAGCGAGCCCGAATCCGAGTTCGGCGAGCATGGCGAGTTCGAATCTGATCAGATGTGCCGCGGCTCCGCCGATGTCGTCGAAATCGTTCAGGATGCGCTCCAGCATCTCGTAAATATCCTGATGCGGATCGCGCTCGGGCAACAGCCGCGCCAGCGAGGCCAGATGCGTCACGCCATAGACCGCGTGCGAAGACGCCAGCACGGTGGCCGCGCGCAGGCGCGTCCCCTCGACCACGTAATAGCCGAGATGCTCGTCGAGCCGCGCCCGCCACACCGCAGTGACATTGTTGCCCGGCTGCAGCAAGGGGCGCATCCGCTTGCCCGCGCCGCCGCGCACCAAGCCGAGGTGACGGCCGTGGCCGCGCGTCAGGAGCTCGACGATGGCGGAGGATTCGCCATGCCGCCGCACCCCCAGCACGATGCCTTCGTCGGTCCATTCCATGGACGGGAGCTTACAGGATTCCGGTAAGGGGCGCAGCTATTCAACCGTCGTCATTCCGGGGCGCGAGCATAGCGAGCGAACCCGGAATCTCGAGATTCCGGGCTCGCGTCTTCGACGCGCCCCGGAATGACGGCATGAAACTCTCAGCCGTTGAACCAGCCCTGCGCGTCACCGGTAAAGGAAAAATACAGCCCGGCCGCTGTCAGTACGCAGGACACGACCTCGATGACGCTGTCCACGTGCAGTCCGTCCTCGCCGACGATCTGGAACAGCGAGATCACCGACAGCACCAGCGAGGCGACCAGTACCCAGCGCGGCCAGTTCTTTCGCCGCTGCGCGGCAAGCCAGACGAAGTAGCACATCGCTAGGATCAGGCACGCCGCCAGCACGTTCGCCACCATGATCACCGCTTCTGTGGTGTCGCCGCTCGGCGTCCGGTCCTGAAAGGCGATCGACAGCGCGTCGAGCACCAGCGACATGTACAGCAGCACTTCGAACCACATCACGTTTCGGGGTATGTTCATCGCAACGCCGGCCATTCCGTTATTATTCTTTGATTATTGCCTGATTATTCTTTGGGGAACTCGAGTCCCATTTCGCGGTAGCGGTCGGGATCCTCGCCCCAGTTCTCGCGCACCTTCACGAACAAAAACAGGTGCACGGGAACACCGACGATCTCGGCGATCTCCTTGCGCGAGTCCGCGCCGATCGACTTGATGGTGGCGCCGCCCTTGCCGAGCACGATCTTGCGCTGGCTTTCGCGCTCGACAAAAATCGTCTGCTCGATGCGGATCGATTTGTCCTTGCGCTCGGTCCACGAGTCGGTCTCGACGGTGGACTGATAGGGCAATTCCTGGTGCAGCTGGCGGAAGATCTTTTCCCGGGTGATCTCGGCCGCCAGATGCCGCATCGGCGCGTCCGACATCTGGTCCTCGGGATAGTGAAACGGTCCGGGCGGCACCATCTCGGCCAGCGTGTGGCGCAGATCGTCGACGCCATCACCCGACAGCGCCGACACCATAAAGGTCTTTTCGAAACCCAGACGGTCATTGGCGGCCTTGGCCAGCGCGAGCAGTTTTTCGCGCGGAACCAGATCGATCTTGTTCAGCACCAGAATCTTGGCGTGACGAACGGTCGCCAGTTTGGTGAGAATCGCCTCCGCTTCCTCATCGATGCCTTCGCGGGCGTCGAGCAGCACGCAGACCAGATCGGCGTCGTGGGCTCCGCTCCATGCGGTGGACACCATGGCACGGTCGAGTCTTCGTTTCGGCAGGAAGATTCCGGGCGTGTCGACCAGGATGATCTGCGCGTTGTTCTCGATCACGATGCCGCGGATCAGGGCGCGAGTGGTCTGCACCTTGCGCGAGACGATCGTGACCTTGGAGCCGACCAGCGCGTTGACCAGCGTGGACTTGCCGACATTGGGGGCGCCGATCAGCGCGACAAAGCCGCAGCGCATGGCGGGCCCCGTCGCTTCGCCTGGAATGTTATCCGTCATTGCTGCCGCCGCCGACGCCTTCCCGCGCGATCATCACCGAGGCTGCGACCTTCTCGGCGGCGCGCTTGCTGCCGCCGACACCTTCGGCCGGCGCCAGCCCCGGCAGTTCCACGGCAACCCGGAACTGCGGATCGTGATGCGGTCCGGTGCGCTCGATCTCGCGATAGACCGGTGTCGGCAGGCCCTTGCCCTGCGCCCATTCCTGCAACACCGTCTTGGGATCGCGCAGCGGCCGCCGCGGCTTGTGCATCCGCTCGGTCCAGTTGCGTTCGACGAACCCCGCCGCGGCATCGTAGCCGCCGTCGAGAAACACCGCGCCGATCACCGCCTCGCAGATGTCGCCGAGCACGGATTTGCGCAGCCGGGCGCCCGCCCCCGCCCCGACCGCGCCGAGCTTGATGTCATCGACGAGCCCGAGCGACTTGGCCACATCCGCGCAGCTCTCCTTGCGCACGAGATCGGCGAGCCGCTTCGACAGTTCGCCTTCGTCGGCATTGGGAAATGCCCGATACAGCATGTCGGAGACAATCAGCCCCAGAACGTGGTCGCCGAGGAATTCCAGACGCTGGTAACTGTCGCCGCGCTTGCGCGAGGATTTCAGCGCGGAAACATGCGTGAATGCCGTGGCCAGCAGGGTGGCATCGGCAAATTTGTGCCCGATGCGCGCTTCGAGCGCCGCGGTGGCGGCCTTGGCGCTGATCTTGGAACGCTTTTTCTTCGCGGCCGCGGGTTCGCGGCCGGCGTCAGGCTGAAGGCTTGCCTCGCCTGATGACGATGAGGTCTGCAGATCAGGCGCGTCGTCGTTCATCGCACAATTGAAAAAATGCGATTCCAACGCACCGCGGTGGGCCAGCGCCAGAACATCCAGGCATGTTCGCCCTCGGCAATCGAGAAGAAAATCATCTGGGCACGGCCGACGATATTCTCAAACGGCACGTAACCCACCGCCGACAACACCCGGCTGTCGGTCGAATTGTCGCGGTTGTCGCCCATCATGAAGAAGTGGTCCGGCGGCACGGTGTAGACGATGGTGTTGTCGTAGAAACCGTTGTCGACGCAATCCAGCGATTCATAGCTGACGCCGTTCGGCAGCGTCTCCTTCCAGCGTTTCACCCGCGCGGTCGCGTCCGACCCGCAAGGGTCCTCGCCGATGAAATCGCTCAGCCGCTCACGCTTCACCGGAACGTCGTTGATATGGAGCAGCCCCTCCTTCATCTGGATGCGATCGCCGGGCAACCCGATCACGCGCTTGATGTAATCGGTGGAGTCATCCTTCGGCAGGCGGAACACGACGATATCGCCCCGCGCCGGCTCGGAGCCGAAGATGCGGCCGGAAAACAGCGGCGGCGACAAGGGAAAGGAGTAATGGCTATAGCCATAGGAATATTTCGAGACGAAAAGGTAGTCGCCGACCAGCAGCGTCGCCTTCATCGACCCCGATGGGATGTTGAAGGGCTGGAACAGAAAGGTGCGGATCACCAGAGCGATCAAGAGCGCATGGATGACGACGCGGATGGTTTCGCCCAAGCCGCTTTCGGATTTCGTGCCGGATGTCACGCTCATCGCTTTCCCACTTCCCCGTCGCGATTTCCCGCGCGGTGGCAGACTATTTTCCTCACGCGAATCGTCGTTCGCTCCACGTCACGAAAATGGTCTTGCTTCTGATGTTGCGAGCTGGTTCCGGCGCGTGCCCGAATTCGCCCTGCTTCGATATACCCTGCGGCATTTTAGACGGTTGTTCGCAACCGCGCAATCAACGGTCCCATCAAAACTTCATAAGACGCTGAGAAATATGATATTTTAGTTTTGCTGGACACGCCGGAGGGCGACCGCCCCGGTCGCTCATGGTTTTTCGGGGGCGACCGCCGAAATGATGACGAAAGCCTGTGCCAACGGCCAGTCATCGGTAATGCTGAGGTCGATCCTCGCCTCATAACCCAGCGGCGTCAGCGCTTCCAGCTGCGCCAGCGCCCCACCGGTCAGTTGCATGGTCGGGCGGCCACCCGGCAGGTTCACCACCCCCATGTCCCGCCACCAGACGCCGCGCCGGATACCGGTGCCAAGCGCCTTGGAACAGGCCTCCTTGGCGGCGAACCGCTTGGCGTAGGTCGCCACCACCATCTGCTCGTTTTTGGCGCGGCGTCCGGCCCTGGCACGTTCGGCGTCGGTAAAAATGCGATCGAGAAAGCGGTCGCCGTGACGCTCAATGACCTTGGCGATGCGGCGGATATCGATCAGGTCGGAACCGATGCCGATGATCATGCCCGGCTCGCCTGTCTCGCGGGGTTCCCCGGGCTGTTGCGGCCGCGATCCATCGCAGCCCGCATCGCGCGAACCGTCTCGCCAAGGCCCGTGAACAGCGCCTCGCCGATCAAGTAGTAGCCGATATTGAGCTCGGCGATCTCAGGCAGGGAAGCGATCTTTTCCGCGGTCACATAATCGAGGCCATGACCGGCGTGAACCTCGAGGCCGGCCGACCGCGCCAGCCGCGCGCCCGCAACGATGCGTTGCCATTCGGATTCCGCCCTGGCCGCCTGGCCGTCAACCACGGCGTCGCACCAGGCGCCGGTATGGATTTCGATCACCGGCGCGCGAAGCTTCGCGGACATCTCGATCTGGGCGGGATCGGCGGCGATAAACAGCGACACCCGCACACCGGCATCGCTCAACCGGCTGATGAATGGCGCAAGCGCGTTGTGCTGTCCGACCGCATCGAGACCGCCCTCGGTCGTGAGTTCCTCCCGGCGCTCCGGTACGAGGCAGACCGCATGGGGTTTGGTCGCAAGCGCGATGTGGAGCATTTCCTCGGTCGCCGCCATCTCGAAATTAAGCGGCTTTGAGATTTCGGCCTTCAGCCGCGCCATATCCTGGTCGCGGATGTGGCGGCGGTCCTCGCGCAAGTGCGCGGTAATGCCGTCGGCGCCCGCCTCGATCGCGACCAGCGCGGCGCGCACCGGATCGGGATTGCGCCCGGTTCGCGCATTGCGCAGGGTTGCGACGTGATCGACATTGACTCCGAGACGCAGCGGAGGATGGGGCATGAGAACTCGCGGGAAAACCAGAGGTGAAACTACCCGTTGACGCGCTCCACCCGTGCGACGACGGCCTTGGCGCGCAACTGGGCTATAATAGCGCTGAGATGCTTCAGGTCATAGACCTCAAGATCGATGGTGAGCTCAGTGAAGTCGGGAGAGCGGCGGGACATGCTGATATTGTCGATATTGCCGTCGTGCTCGGCGATCACGGTGGCGACCTGGGCGAGGCTGCCGGGCTCGTTGACATTGTCGACCAGGATCCGGGCCGGAAAGCGCTGCGGCGTTGAGTCGTCGACGTCCCAGCGCACGTCGAGCCAGCGTTCCGGCTCCTCCTCGAAATCCTTCAGCGCCGGCGACTGGATCGGATAGATCGTGATGCCCTCGCCCGGAGATACGATCCCGACAATGCGGTCGCCCGGCACCGCACCGCCGTTCGGCGCGAACTTGACGGGCAAATCCGAATTGATGCCGCGAATCGGGATCGCCGACGGGCTGCGCGCGGGGTCGGTCGGCGATTTCAATTTCAGCTTGGCTGCGAGGCCCTTCTTCGCGCCATATCGCGCGACCCGCTCTTCCTTGTAATCGGGATACATCGCGCGCGCGACGTCGGAGGCCTTCATCTCGCTGCGTCCGACCGCCGCCATCACGTCATCGATCGAGGCGCGTGCCAGCCGCGGCAGCGCACCCTTCAATTTGTCGTCGGCGTATTCGATTTTGGCGCGCGCGAACAGCCGCTCCACGATGCGGCGGCCGAGGCCGGCATATTGATCGCGCACCGCCGTGCGCGTGGCGCGCCGGATCGCCGCCCGCGCCTTGCCGGTGACGGCCAGCGATTCCCACGCCGACGGCGGCGACGCCTGCGCTTCGGAGGTCAGCACCTCGACTTCGTCGCCGTTCTGCAGCTCGGACGACAGCGGCGCGAACTTGCCGTTGATCTTGCACCCGACTGCGCTGTTGCCGACGTCGGTATGCACGGCGTAGGCGAAGTCGATCACATTGGCCTGTCGCGGCAGCGCGATCAGCTTTCCCTTCGGCGTGAAGCAGAACACCTGGTCGTGAAACAGCTCGAGCTTGGTATGCTCGAGAAATTCCTCCGGGTTGGAGCTTTCCGAGAGGATCCCGATGGTGTGGCGAAGCCAGGCAAAGGCGTTGGATTCGCGCTTCAAGAGTTCGGTCGGTGAACCGACGCCGTCCTTGTAGAAGGCGTGCGCGGCGATGCCGAGCTCCGCGATCTGGTCCATTTCCTCGGTGCGAATCTGCAATTCGACGCGCTGTTTGCCGGGGCCGATCACGGTGGTATGAATCGACCGATAATCGTTCTGCTTCGGCGTCGAGATGTAATCCTTGAACCGGCCCGGCACCACCGGCCATGTCGTGTGCACCACGCCAAGCGCGCGGTAGCAGGATTCGAGGTCCTTCATCACGACGCGGAATCCGAAAATATCGGATAATTGCTCGAAGCCGACCGACTTGCGCTCCATTTTGGTCCAGATCGAAAACGGCTGCTTGCGTCGGCCATAGACATGCGCCGTCAGGCCGTTTTTCTGAAGATTCTTGGAAAGCTGGGTTTCGATCTCGCCGATCAGGTTGCGGTTGCGATCGGCCAGCGAATCCAGCCGTTGCATCACGACCGCGTAGGCTTCCGGATCGAGCGTACGGAACGAAAGATCCTCGAGCTCTTCCCGCATCTCCTGCATGCCCATGCGGCCGGCGAGAGGCGCATAAATGTCGAGCGTCTCCTCGGCAATCCGCCGCCGCGCCGTGGGCGGCACGAATTCGAGCGTGCGCATGTTATGCAGGCGATCGGCGAGTTTAATCAGGAGAACGCGGACATCGTCGGCGATCGCCAGCAGCAGCTTGCGCAGGTTTTCGGCCTGTTTGGCCTCGCGCGACACCAGTTCCAGCCGCTTCAGCTTGGTGAGGCCCTCGACCAGCGCACCGATCTCTTGTCCGAAGATCTGGTCGATTTCGGCGCGGGTAGCCTCGGTGTCCTCGATGGTGTCGTGCAGCAGCGCTGCGACGATAGTCGCATCGTCAAGCTTGAGGCCGGTCAGGATCGCGGCGACCTCCAGCGGGTGGGAAAAATAGGGGTCGCCGGAGGCGCGGGTTTGCGAACCGTGCGCCTTCATGGCGTAGACATAGGCGCGGTTGAGCAGATCTTCGTTGGTGTCGGGATTATAGGAGCGGACCCGTTCGACCAGATCATATTGCCGCATCATGCGCGGGCGCGGCGTCTTGGCCGGTCTGGCCTCCACCGGGGTCGGCCCAGATGACGGCGAGGCCACGGCGACCGATTCGGTCGCGGCCTGCATTTGTTCCGGGCTGCGGCGCCAATACGCCATCGAATCAATGCCTTCATGCGCGGGACCGCGGACGCGGGCCGCCGTCCAACATAATCTAGTGCGATCTCGGGCGGAGCGGCACCCTTCCGGGACCCGCGGAAAACCCTCGATTTCGGGCTGTAACGTGCAGTCTAGCGCGAAACCGCCGCTCCTCCGATCAATTCGAGGACAGCCCTCGAAAGAATTCGGCCGCACCCCGGCAGATGGTAACCATGAAAGGGCCAATAAACGCAAAGGCCCGAACCAATGTTCGGGCCTTTGGTAAACGGGATGGCAGGTTCGCTAACCCCTGGGATGCAACGTGGACGACCTACTCGTCCTCCTCGGGCTGCTCTTCCGGGGGCGCCAGGCCTTCGAGACCCTTCAAAAGCTCTTCCTCGGTCATGCGTTCGACGGCGACCTCGGTATCATCGGCATCGACGCTGGCACCGGCCGACCCGATCAAGGGCACCGTATCGGGCTCCGGTTCGTCGACTTCGACGAATTTCTGCAACGAATGAACCAGTTCCTCGCGCAAATCCTCGGGGGAAATCGTCGAGTCCGCGATTTCGCGCAGCGATACCACGGGGTTTTTGTCATTGTCGCGGTCAATCGTGAGTTGCGAGCCGGACGAGATCATGCGGGCGCGGTGTGCCGCCAGCAGAACCAGGTCGAACCGGTTGTCGACCTTATCAATGCAATCTTCTACGGTGACGCGCGCCATCGACTGTCGCTCCGTTAAATGGGACGGAATATGTTGATTATTCACGGGTAGTTATAGGGGCGGAGGCCTTTCTGCAAGACAAAATTGTGATTTGGCCTCCGCAATTTGCTCTGCTAACCAATCGTAGGGGCCTAGAAGCGGAGCGTTTTGAGCCGTCACAAACGGCTGGGCGGACAAGAAAACGCTTCATTGCGTCGTCAAAATCCACTTTCGATTACCCAGACCTTTCTTCAATTGCGGCGGCGCCTGTCCAACCGGTTCCGCCAGGCTTTGGCGCTATCGTCCTTGTGAATGCGCAGAACCGCCACTGCGCCAAAAAGTTTACCGGTATCAACCACGTGAGAACACGGAATGTCCCCTGCTTCCAATAAGATCGCCCTCTTTATCGATGGCGCCAACCTCTACGCAACCGCCAAGACCCTCGGCTTCGACATCGATTACAAGCGACTTCTCAAGGAATTCCAGAGCCGCGGAACC
>NZ_SSNA01000052.1 GCF_004799445.1 Bradyrhizobium sp. | reverse complement strand
CGTCAGCAATGCGTCAGGCGGTCGCCGCGATCGCCCGCTTTACCGTCATCGGATGCCACCGCCTAGTTAAGTGACCTGCTGAGAAATGACCGCTTATGGCACTTTTCGGACCTCGCACGACGTCCGACTTGAGTCCGGGATGCGTATCAAAGCGGACGTCCGTCAACCACTTTGAAGTTATGGAATCATACTCTGATTTCATGATGCTCCGCCAAGCGGACAGCGTTTACAGCATCGACCCCTGCCGTACCGACGGCTTGCGCTCGATCCGGTCACGGACGAGCGCACAAATTAGATCGTCAACGCCGTTGATGTCGACGCCAATACCCGAGCGGCCCTAAGCCGGTGCCAGCGGTCCCGGATTCTTCAGATAACGCTTGATCGAATCCGCGGTCCTCAAGGCCAGTGCAGCTACGGGGCCGGTAGGGTTCTTGCCGGCATTCTGCGGGAAGGAGCAGGCGCCGGTGACGAACACGTTCGACACGTCCCAGGTCTGTGAAAATGGATTAAGCGCGCTCCTGGTCGGATCGGTTCCCAGTACCGCGCCGCCGGTATTGTGTGTGCTCTGATACGGCACGATGCTGTAGCGCTGCGGGGCTCCGCGCCGCGCGACGCGCTCGCCGCCCATCGCCTCCCCGATCTTCACGCAGACGTCGGCGAGGAAGTTCGCCTGCTTCTGCTCGTTTTGCTGAAAGTCAAAGGTCATGCGCATGAGCGGCCGGCCATAGCGGTCGCGATAGGTCGGATCGAGATCGAGATAGTTCTGGCGATAGCCCATCACGCTGCCCTGGTTGTTGATGGCGAGTGTGTGGTTGTAGTGGCGCACGACCGCGCGTTTCCAATCGGTGCCCCAGGCCGGCGTGCCGGGCGGCACCGGCCGGAAGCCGATGGGTCGTCCGCCTGCACTCGGCGTCGAAATGCCGCCGCCGCCGATGAAGCCTTCCTTGAGGTGATCGAAACTGCCGGTGTTGAAGTCGTCGATGTTCATGCTCAGCGCACCGGAGCCCATGAACGGGTTCATCCACGTTTTCTCGTCGAAGAAGACGTTGGCGCCGCTGCCGATCTGGTACGCATAGTTGCGGCCGACGACACCGGTGCCGGTCGCGGGGTCGTAGGGTTTGCCGATCCGCGACAGCAGCATCAGATGGACATTGCCGAGCGCATAGGCGGCCAGGACCACCAGGCCGCCCGGCTGCTCGAACTCGCGACCGGCTGCGTCCAGATAGGTCACGCTCTCGGCGCGCTTTTGGGCGGCATCGAGGTTGACCTTCATGACGCGCGAGTCGGTGCGTATCTCCACATTCTTTTTCGCCGCGGCGAGCGGAATCACCGTGAAATGCGCGCTCGCCTTGGCGTTCACTTCGCAGCCGAAGCGCTCGCAATAGCCGCAATAGTGACACGCGCCAAACGCGACGCCGTCCGGATTGATATAGGGCTGAGACATGTTGGCCGATGGCCCGGGGAAAGGATGATAGCCAAGGGTTCGCGCCGCCTTCTCGAACAGTTGGCCCGGATACGACTGGATCATCGGCGGATTGGGATATTCGCGCTTGCGCGAGCCTTCGAATACATTGCCGCCGTCAATTTTATTGCCGGCGAGGTTTCCGGCCTTGCCGGCGACCCCGCACAGATACTCAAACTTGTCGTAGTAAGGTTCAAGTTCGTCGTAGGAGACGCCCCAGTCCTGCAGTTGCATGCCCTCCGGAATGGCGGACTTGCCGTAACGCGCCAGCGTCATCTTTTCCGGTTCGTGATCCCAAGGCAGCCAGCGCCACGTCACGCCGTTCCAATGCACGCCGGCGCCACCGACGCCCTCGCCGGGCAGAAACGAGCCGAGCTGGCGCATCGGCAGCGCGGTCTGACTCGAGTTGTTGCGGAAGGTCAGCGTCTCGCGCGAGACGTCCTGCATCAATTCGTGGCGCTGTGCGTATTTGAGTTCGTCGTGAACATTCGGATACATGAAATCAGGATTGGTATCGCGCGGCTTGCCACGCTCGAGCACGACGATCGAAAGACCGGTGTCGGCAAGCTCCTTGGCCAGAATGCCGCCGGTCCAGCCGAGACCGACGATGACGATGTCGGCAGCCTTGAGCTTCGTTGACATGGTCGTTTTCCCTCAGCTCAGGTCCCGGATGGATTTCGGCGCAGCGACGTATTGCTTGTTGCGATATTGTTCGATGAGGTCCGCATACATACCGACGGCGCCGGGGAATCCGATCATCGCCCACACCGCGCTGTTGCGATTGCCGCCATACATCGGATCCGCGAAATATCCTTCCATGGTGTTCTGCAGCAGGATGCTGAAGAAAGTACGTGACGGGATTTGCGCGAATTCCGCCTGCCCGGCTTCGAGCGCCTTGAGCGCGGCCGTGCGATCGGCCGTCGAAAGCTGGTCGAATGTCTTTCCGTCCCGTGTCCTGGAGCACCAGGCGTTGAGATCGGCGATGCCGACGCGGTAGAGATCGGCGGGCGGCAACGGAAGTTGATAGCCCTGTTGCGGCGTGCCTTCACCGAACGGACCGTTGAGAAACATGCGGGCGCCGCGGCCATAGGCGCCGGCCAGTTCGCGGTCGATGAAAATCGGCACGCCGACCTCCACGCCACCGGGACCGACATCGTCTTTGGGTATCAGCGTGTCGACGAGTGCGACGATCACTGCGGCTTCCGGCGGTGTGAAATAGCGGAAAATATCGGCACCTTCGCCGTTTCGCTCCGGTGGATGGGTGTGGGCGTGCGGCGCCGCTTGCGCTTGCGCCTCAGCAGGCGCCAGCGGCGCGGCAGTCGTCGCTATGCCGACCGCGGCCCCGGTAATGCCGATGCTTTTCAGGACGTCGCGTCGACGCACGCCTTCATGATCAGACATGAAATCCCCCCGGACATAATGCGCGCCGTTTATTGATTGCAGTCAGGGCGCGTCAAGCATTCTTCAACCAACAGAGCCATACAGCGGGCGAATCGTTTCGCCCCCGTTCCCCGGATGACCAAGGATCGGTGTAAAACTCTAGCACCCTGCTTGGGGGACACGGAAGTCATAAGCTGGCGCCTGGCGTCCGGGGTGCCATGTCCGTTCCGGGGAGCGGACATGCCAAAACCCGGCCACGACATCAGCGGGATCGCAAGCCGAACGTCCTACGGCACCGACCCCTGTCGCGCCGACGGCTTGCGCTCGATCGGATGGATGTCGATGGCCCGCAGCCGGCCCATCCGCAGCACATCCATTTCGACGGTGCGTTCGATGCGATCGCGATCGAGCACGCGAATCAGATCGTCGACGCCATTGATGCCGACGCCGTCGAGCTTGATCACGACATCGCCGGGCAATAGCCCGGCCCGCGCCGCAGGACCCTCCGGCTCGATCTGCGCCAATAGCGCGCCCATCTTGTTTTCGACGCCGGCGACCACCGCGTGCCTTCTGGGCACAGGCGCCGTCTGACCGGACACCCCGATATAGGCGCGCCTGACATAGCCGTGGCGGATGATCTCCGAGAGCACGAATTGCGCGGTATTGCTGGCGACCGCAAAGCAGATGCCCTGCGCGCCGCTGATGATCGCGGTATTGATGCCGATTACCTCGGCCGACGACGACACCAGCGGCCCGCCGGAGTTGCCGGGGTTGAGCGCGGCATCGGTCTGAATGACGTCCTCGATGGTCCGGCCGCTCACCGAGCGGATCGAGCGGCCGAGCGCCGATATCACGCCTGCGGTGACGGTCGACTCGAAGCCGAGGGGATTGCCGATCGCCACCACAAGCTGGCCACGGCGCAGATCTTGCGAGTTGCCGAGCGAGGCATAGTGCAGGTCCCGCGCACCGTCGGCGCGCAGCAAAGCGAGGTCGGTGTCGGGGTCGACGCCGAGGACGCGGGCATCGGTGACAATGCCCTCAATATCGCGAAGCCTGATCTGCCGCGACGATCCGACCACGTGGCTGTTGGTCAACACCAGGCCATCCGGCGAGATCACGATCCCGGAGCCCAGCCCGCCGCGCTCGCGCGCGCCCGGTGCCTTTGACCCGGTTTCAACACGGACCACCGCGGGACCGACACGTTCGGTCACGCCGATGACGGCGTTCGAATAGGCGTCGAGCAGGGCTTGATCGCTGGCCGGGGCCGCCCGGCTGGCGCGCGGCTGCGAAGTGTCCTCGTCGAATGTATCGTGGGTAAAATCCAGCATGGTCAATTCCTTCGGATATCAGATGGTAGCTGCATCTTGGCCTCGCAAGAGACCGGCTTTTGGCTATGATGGGAGCCGGATATCGCGCAAATTGCCGTGCGCCGGGGCAAGTCCATTTGATGATGACGGTTTCGGAAGAAAAATCTGTCGATTACGAAATCACGGCCCGCATTGCGACCGAGGCGTTCGAGTCGAAGGAAGTGGTTTTTTCCGCATCGCGGATGAAATGGCTTTACGAAAGCGGCTTCGGCGGGGGCAGCGCGATCGTGGCCGCCTTCGACGGCGACAAGAAGGTCGGTCAAATCGCGTTGCTTCATCAGACGGTCTATCTGGACGGCAAGCCCGTCGCGGCAATCCAGCTCGTCGACCTCTTCATCCTGCGGGCCTACCGCTCTCCGCAACTGGTCCGCCGCATCTACCAGGAGGTTGAGCGCCTTTGCCAGGCCGGGAGGATCCGCCTGGTCCTCACTCTGCCGAATGCGAACTCGGCGCGGCTCAATGAACGCCTGCTCAAGCTGCGGCCCTTTCTCACGCTGCCGCCTCGCGTAGGCGTCGGATTTTGGCGGCCACGGCTTTCAAATCTGAAATTTTCAGGCCGCCTCAAATCGATGCCAAGGCACGAGGCGGTCGATCTATTGTCGGACTTCGTCACCCCGGCCAGCGAGAATGGGCCGCACTGGGATGCCGAGACCCTGTACGACCGCATGAACGATCCAACCCGCGACTACGCCGTTCATGCCACGGCGGATTTGCTTTTGATCTCCTCGTCGCGCAGGACCAGGGGTATCAGGCATGCCCTGCTCTGCGGCTTTTTTGCTCGACCCGGCGCCGTGGTCACATCAAGCGCGGTCCACAAACTGGTTCGCGCCGCGTGCCGCTTCTGGAAACATCGGATTTTTGTCTACGCGGGCGTCAACAAAAGCCTTCCCAGCCTTCCGGGACTGGCATTACCCGACCGGTTCCGGCCGCCGATATTGGTCCAGATGCGTGACTTCGACACCGATCGGCCGGATCTGCGGTTGGACCGCTTTCAATTGATCGACTCCGACTTTGTTTGATTGAACGCGGCTCGTTCGGCGCTGGCACGATGTCAGATCGTTGACGCGGATCGATTCGGTGACAGCCTTCACTGCACGCCGAGGTGCTGAAACAACAGCTCGGGCTGCCGCGTCAGGGTCGCGGCGTCACCCTGGTGCACGACCTGACCGGTCTCCAGAACATAGACGCGGTCGGCGACCGCGAGCGCGCTATAGAGGTTTTGTTCGACCAGCAGGATCGACAAGCCTTCGCGCTTGAGACCGAGCACGATTTCCTCAAGGTGCTGCACCATGACCGGCGCGAGGCCTTCCGAAGGCTCATCCATCAGGATCAATTGTGGATCGACCATCAGCGCCCGGCCGACCGCGAGCATGCCGCGCTCGCCGCCGGACAATTGCCCGCCGCGGTGATGCCGCCGTTCGGCGAGCCGCGGAAAAATGCCGAACACACGCTCCACGGTCCACCCCGTTTTGGCGCGCGCGCTTTTCAGCATCGTCAGATGTTCGGTGACCGTCAGCGACGCGAACAGCCGGCGGCCCTGCGGCACGATGGCGATCTTGCGCGCGGCGATGTCGTGCGGCCGCAAGCCTACCAGGCTCTCGCCGCGCCATGTGATCGAGCCCGAGCGGATCTGCGGCGGCGTCAGGCCCATGATGGAACGAATAAGGGTGGTCTTGCCCATGCCGTTGCGCCCGAGCACGGCGACGATCTCGGCCGTTCCGACGTCGAGCGAGACGCCGCGGACCACATGCGCCTCGCCGTAGCCGCTGTGAAGATCGCGAACCTCAAGCATGGCGCGGGCGCCCCAGATAGACTTCCTGCACCTGCTTGTTGCGGCGGATCTCGTCCGGCGGCTGCTCGACCAGGACGCGGCCCTCAAACATGCAGGTGACGAGATCGACGAGGCCGAGCGCCAGGTCCATGTCGTGCTCGATCAGCACGACCGTGATGTCGCGATCGAGCGAACGGATGATCCCGGCGACCATCGAACGCTCCGAAGGCGAGAGGCCGGCAGCGGGTTCATCGAGCAGCAGCAGCCTCGGCGCGGTCACCAGCGACAGCGCGATCTCGAGCTGGCGCTGTTCGCCATAGGACAGATCCCTCACCGCGACATCGGCGCGTGCCGCGATCCTCACTGCGTCGAGCGCTCCCGCGATCTGCTGCGCCTCGGCCGAATCAACATCCGGTGTGCCGAACAGCGAGAATTTGCGTGGCGATCGCCCGCGCAGCGCCAGCACCATATTGTCTTGCACGCTCAACCTTGGAAACAGATTGGTGATCTGGAAGGTGCGGGACACCCCGAGCTGGGCGCGCCGGTGCGGCGGCAGCCTCGTGACATCGTGGCCGTCGAAGGCGATGCGGCCGCCGGTCGGCGGCAGCATTCCGGCGATGGCGTTGAACAGCGTGGTCTTGCCGGCGCCGTTGGGGCCGATGATGGCGCGGCGCTGGCCGCGCGGGACGGTCATGCTGACGCCGTCGACCGCGCGCAAGGCGTCGAACGCAACGACCACATCGGACAACGTCAGGATCGGCTCGGACACGGCAAATTCCGGTAAGAGGACGCGGGAACAAGACCCGCGTCCCGCAAAGGCCAAATCAGGTCTTCTTGATGCCCTGGAAGGCCCGCGAGTAAGGCGGCTGCTTCATGTAGGTCTCGGGGTCGTAGGTCCAGAACTGCGAAACGTTCGGATAGCTCGTCACCGGGACGTTCCAGTATTTGCCGTCGGCCCGTTTGACGACTTTCCGTATCTGGACGTCGTAGATCGGGTTGCCGTAGCCATCGAGCCTGACAGTCTTGCCCAGCGGCGAGCCGGTAAGTTCGGTCTTCAGCACGGTGTCGATCAGCAGCTCGCGGTCCTCGACCTTGCCACCCATCTTTTCCAGGGCTTCGGCCACCCACATGATTCCGGAATACATCGAGAATCCGTAGAGCGAGGGGATCTTGCCGTATTTGGCTTCATACTCCCTGGTGAATTTCTGGGTGACCGGATTGTCCGAACCCTCGGCGAAGTGGGCGGCGGCGATGATGCCGTCGCATTCCTCGCCGAGGGTGCGGATCACCGACTGGTCGGTGCCGTTCATCGCCGCGAGCAGCGGAATCTTCCCCTTGAGGCCAAAGCTTGCATATTGCTGGATCAAGCGGGTGGCGTCGGCGCCGGTCTCCATGGCGAAGATCGCGTCGACCTTGAGATCCGCAAGCTGACCAAGATAGGGGCTGAAGTCGGCGGTGTTCAGCGGATGCCAGAACTGCTGCACGATTTGGCCGCCGCCTTCGGTAAATACCTGCGCGAGACCGCCGCATTGCTCGTGGCCGAAGGTGTAATCCTGGCTGATGGTAGCGATTTTCCTGTAGCCCTGTTTCAGCGCCCAGTCGCCGAACGGATGAGTAAAGGCGCTGGCCGAATAGCCGGCGACCCGGATCACGTTCCTGATGCGCTGGCGCTGGGTGAGGTCGTCGGCGGCAATGATCGGGATGAAATAAGGCGTGCCCGTTCCCTTGACGTAATTGGCAACCGCAAGCCCGGTATTGGCAAGCAGGTCTCCGATCAGCATGTGGCAATTGCCCTGCTCGACCAGGCGGCGCGCCTTCTGCAGGGCGGTGTCCGGATTGGAGGCGTCGTCCTCGATCACCAGTTCGACCTTGCGGCCGGCGATCTCGTTCTTGACGGAATCGAGATAGAACTGCACGCCCTCGACCATTTCCTTGCCGCCTGAGGCGACCACGCCGGTGAGCGGAGCCAACAGGCCGATCTTGATCGGGCCCGCCTGCGCGAATGCGCGTCGCCAGGGCGCGCTAGCTGCACCGGCGGCACTGAACGCGGCGGTGGAGGTCTTCAAGAATTGCCTGCGGTCCATTTCAATATCCTTTCGTGGAAACGATCAACGTTGCTTGCGCGTCAGGACGGCGCGCAGCGTGCCGATGATGCCCTCGGGGGCGAAAATCATGATCAGGATGAAGGTAACACCGAGTACCATCTGCCAGCGCTCGGTGTAGGCACTGACGGCATTCTCAAGCGCGATGATCGCAGCCGCCCCGACAAAGCCGCCGAACAGCGAGCCGACGCCGCCGGCGATCATCATCAACACACCCTCGACCGACTGCGCCAGCGCCACGGTCGAGGGGCTGACGAAGTTGTTGAACATCGCATAAAGCGCGCCGGCAATTCCGGCGAAAAAGCCGGACACCGTAAAGCCGATGAACAGGTGCAGCGGGACATTGTAGCCGAGGCTGCGCATGCGGCTTTCGCTGTCGCGAATGCCGAGCAGGGTCAGGCCGAACGGCGAGCGGACAAACCGCCACATCGCGTAACTCACCACCGCCGCACCTGCCAACACCGCCCAGTAGAAGGCCTGGTGGGTCACCAGCCAGGGCGGCCGGACGTCGCCGCGCATGCCGTTCTCGCCGCCCGTCACCTGGGTCCAGCGCAGGCAGATTCCCCACACGATCATGCCGAGCGCCAATGTCAGCAGCAGAAAGTAGACGCCCGACGTGCGCACCGCGAGCAGGGCAAAGATCGCCGCGACCAGCGTCGCCGCGATCACGCCGAGCGCGAAGGCAGGAAGCGGCGGCAGTCCGGCCTGCGCGGTCGCATAGACGACGACATAGCCGGAGACACCGAAGATCGCCCCGTGACCGAGCGAGGTGCGCCCGGCGAAGCCGGCGAGAATATCGATCGACATCGCCAGCACGCCAAAGATCAGCATCTCGGTGGCGAGCCCGACCTGGTAGTTGGTGAGCACCAGAGGCAGCGCGGCCGCCACCGCCAGCACGACCAAAGCGACCACGACTGCACGGGGCGTCATGCCGGCGATCTTCATTGGCTGCGACGTCGCTTGCGTCATGCCGAGACCGCCCGTCCGAACAGGCCGAGCGGCCGAAACGCCAGCAGCACCGCCATCGGACCGAAGATCACGAAATAGGCGAACTCCGGAAACATGACCTGACCCAGCGTATTGAGAAGGCCGACCAGAAGGCTGCCGACGCCGACGCCGACCAGGCTGCCGCGACCGCCGATAATGACGACCGCAAGGCTGAACACGAGAATCTCGGCATCGGCCGAAGGATACAGCGACAGAAACGCGCCGCCCATCAGGCCGCCTAGACCGGCCAGCGCCGAGCCGAGCAGGAAGGTGACGAGGAAGACCCTGCGGATATTCACTCCCGACGCCTCCACCATCTCGGCATCGTCGACGCCGGCCCGGATCAGCGCACCCAGCCGCGTGTGGTTCAACAGCACCCAAAGCGCTGCGAACACGACAATGCCGGTGACCAGCACGAAAAGCCGGTAGGTCGGATAGAACACGCCGAGCACCCGCATGCCGCCGCGAAGGATCTGCGGGATCGGCACGGTGAAACTGTCGCCGCCCCAGATCACCAGAGCCAGATCATTGAGAACGAAGGCAAAGCCAAGCGTCAGCAGAACCTGGCGCAGCTCATTGCCGCGGACAAAACGCAGCAGGCCTTGATCGAGCACAAAGCCGATCGCCGCGATCGCCGCCATCGCCCCGAGGCCGCCGAGCACGAAGCTGCCGGTCTTGGTCGCCACCGCAAAGCCGATATAACCACCGAACAGATAAAGCGCGCCATGCGCCAGATTGACGATGCGCAGCAATCCAAAGATCAGCGTAAAGCCGCTCGCCACCACGAACAAAAGGGCGGCGAAGGTCAGTCCGTTGAGAAGCTGAAAGGTGTTCATCGGTGCCTTAAGGCGCTCTCGGTCCCGTGGCGAGATACCAGTCGAGGATCTGTTCTCCCGTCATGAAGGCGACGTCAGGCTTCTGCCGGATCTTCTCGAAGATGCGGCGGAAATATCGCGTGCGATGCGGCGCGCCCATGATGTAGGGGTGGATCACCAGCGCCATGATGCGGGCGGAATCGGCGGCATCGTCGTAGATCTGCTCGAACTGGTCGATGGCGCGATCGTAATATTCCGATGCCTTGTGATGCTGGATCAGCATCATGGCGACGTCGTTGCATTCCTGGGTGTAGGGAATGTTGACGATCGGGGTGGTGGTGGTCTTGAGCCAGACCGGCTGATCGTCCAGTACCCAGTCGGCGACGTATTGATAGCCTTCCTGCTTCAACAGGTCCGGCGTTTCCCAGGTCTCGGTGAGACCCGGTCCGAGCCAGCCGCGCGGACGTTTTCCGGTCGCAGCCTCGATCACGTCGGCGGTCCTGCGGATATCCTCGCGCTCGTTCTCGACCTTCTGCATGTTGCGCTGGGTAAAGCCGTGCCCCATGAATTCCCAGTGGCGGGCCTTCGCAGCCGCAACGATCGGCGGATAGGCGGCCAGCGCCGAGCCGTTGATGGCGAGCACGCCGGGAATTTTGAACTCGTCGAACACCTTGAGCAGGCGCCAGAAGCCGACACGGTTGCCATATTCGTGCCAGGCCCAGTTCGGAATGTCGGGGGTGGGCGAACCGCCGGCCGGCGGCGTGAGCACGGTACGCGGCATGGTGAGCTTGGCGTCCCACTCCTCGACATTGACGATCACCCAAACCGCCATGCGGGCGCCGTTCGGCAGTTGCAGCGGCGGGCGGTCCGAGATCGGGGAATAGACGATGCGTTCGGTGGGCAACATGGTCATGCCTCCGGTGGCGTGATGGTGATGGTGAGCGGCGGCAAGCCGTCGATGTGAGCCGTAATCAGATCGCCTGGCACGACCGGGCCTACGCCTGAGGGCGTGCCGGTATAAATCAGGTCGCCGGCGGCGAGCGTGACCTGCCTGGACAATTGCGCGATCACTTCGGCAACGCTCCAGATCATCTGACCGGTGTCGCCGCGCTGGCGCTCGGCGCCGTTGACCGAAAGCGTGATGGCGCAGTGCCCGAACTGTGCGGGATCGCAGCCTTGCGCGATCGCGCCGCAAGGTGCCGACACATCAAAACTCTTGCCGACTTCCCAGGGCAGACGCATATCGCGCGCGTCGCGCTGGCGATCGCGCCGCGTCAGATCGATGCCGACGGCGTAACCCCAGATATGACTGTTTGCATCGGCCACTGCGATATTGCGGCCGCCGCGGCCGATCGCCACCACCAATTCGACCTCGAACTGGAAGTCGGACGTGAACGGCGGATATGGCACGGCCGCGCCGTCCGGCACGATGGCGTCGCGGGGCTTCTGGAAGAAGAACGGCGGATCGCGCTCGTCGGCCTCCTTCATCTCGCGGATGTGGTCGAGGTAGTTGCGGCCGACGCAATAGACGCGGCGGACCGGAAAGAAACCGCCGCCCGCCACCGCCACTTCGGTGACGGGAATGGCCGGCAGCGCGCGCTGCGGTATCGCGCTCATGCCCTTGCTCCCGGCTGCAGGGTCTGGGCCTGATACCAGTCGAGAATCTGCTCGCCGTTCCAGTGCACCACGCCGTCGTGCTTGTTCACATAGTCGTAAATCGCTTCCAGAAACTTGATCCGGAACGGCTGGCCGCTGATGTAGGGGTGGATGGCAATCGACATGATCTTCGGCCGGTCCTTGCTCTCGGCGTAAAGACGATCGAAACAGTCGATCGAACGCCTGAGCAAATGATCGCTTTCGTGGTGCTGCACCATCATCATGGGAATATCGTTCAGCTCCACCGTATAGGGCAGCGTCACCAGCGGCCCCTTGGCGGTACGGATCACCGTCGGCTCATCATCATAGACCCAATCGCCGATATATTTGACGCCCGCTTCGGCGAGAAACTCCGGCGTCTCCAACGTTTGCGTCAGGCCGGGTCCAAGCCAGCCGACCGGCCGCTTGCCGGTGAAGCCCTCGATCACGCGCATCGAACGCTCGATCATCGCCTTCTGGTCCGGCTCCTTGTGAATCGGCCCCTGCTCATAGGCGTGGCCCATGAACTCCCAGCCGGCGTCCTTTGCCTGTTGTGCGACGCGCGGGTAATCCTCGCAGACCCGCGCATTGATCGAGAGCGTCGGTGCGATGCCGAGTTTCTTGTAGAGATCGAAGAACCGCCACACGCCGACGCGCATGCCGTATTCATGCCAGCTCCAGTTCGGCACATCCGGCAACAAGGGAATGCCGGTCGGCGCCGGAATCACCTGTCGCGCCATCGGCTTCGAAATATCCCACACTTCCAGATTGACGATGGTCCAGATCACCATGCGGGCGTCGCCCGGCAGCTTCAGCGCCGGACGGTCGACGATGGCGGAATAGTCGCTTCGCTCGCGCGGGATCATGGGGCCGGTCATGGCGGGTACTCTTCAGGTCGGTTGAGAAACTTTAATCGTCATGCGGCACTGCTCTTGGGTGGGGCAAGCGCTTCGAGCGTCATCACGGCGTCCGTATCCATCACAAAGCCGAAAGCCGTGCGGATGCAGGCCAGCCCCGCCGCGTGCAGCTCAGGCCCGTCCATGCTGTCGACGCAGTCCTCGACCACGATCACCGCGTAATCGCGCACATTCGCGGCCGTCGTCGTTGCCAGCACGCAGGAATTGGTGTTGACCCCGGTGATCAGCAGCGTGTTGATGCCGTGCGAGCGCAGCAGAAAATCGAGATCGGTCCCGAGGAAACAGTCATAGCGCTTCTTGGTATTGACGATGAAGTCGCCGGCGTCGAGCAGTTGCGGCATCACCGTGCAGCCGGGTCCGCCGATGATATTGTGCCGCATCGCGTTCTTGCGCGTCGCGGTGGGATCTTCGGCGCAGGTACGCCAGAACGGATTGGCGCGGATTTCATCGGCGTCGCGATACGACGTCACCAGATGAATCACGGGAATGCCGACGCCGCGGCACCAGTCGAACAGCCGCTTGTTGGCTGCGATCACGCGGAGCGCAACGTCGGGCGCGGTCGGCATGGTGGCCACCGCCATGTCGAGATGCCCGCGATGCAGGTCGATGGCCACCACGGCGGCCCTGGGATGATCGACACCGAGATTCATGGTACGCCTCATATCAATGAATTGAAGGATGTCTTCAGCAATGCCCGCTGGTCGATGCCGAAGCGATCGGCGAGCCAGTCGGCCAGCACTTCCTGGCCGATGGTCGGATTGTCGTGCTGGCAATGTTCGGCGCCGGTCTCCTCGGGATCGAGCACCCGCAGCGTCGCGTCGACGCCATGCGCCATCGCATAGTCGTAGGTATTTCGCGCCGCGGTCACGGTCAGCACGTCGTGGCCACCATGCATCACCAGATACGGGCAGCGCATGTTCTCAAGATGCCCCTTGAGCGTGAACGGCTTCATCAGCTCATGGGCCTCGCGCATCGAGCTCGTGCCGAACACCCAGCGGATATGCATGGCAAGACCGAAATCGTCACCCTTGGTGCCCCACATGTCGTGCACCGACCAGATCGCGCCGTGCGAAATCGCCGCCGCCAGTCGCGGTTCGTAGCAGCCGGCGCGCGCCGCGTAGTAGCCGCCGAGACTGGAGCCGCACACCGCGATACGCCGGGAATCGACGTCGGCGCGTCGCTCAAGCCAGTCGATACACTTGCCGATCGGCACCTCGCTGTCGGCGCGGGTGACGATTCCGTGCCGCCGCAGCGTCCCGCCCTGCCCCGGCCCGTCGATCATCAGCACCGAAATGCCGCGCTGCAGGCAGCCATGCGCCTGCATGAACCACATCTCGTCCTTGATGGAATCAAGTCCGCCCATGCAGATCAGCACCGGCAATTTGCCGCCGGGAAACGGCGCGCGAATGAAATAGCCGCAGATCGGCTTGCCCGGCTGGTAGGGAATCTCCACCACCTCGCCGGGCGGATTGAGATAGGCGATGAACTTGTGCGAGCAGGCTTCCATCTTTTCAAAGGTCGGCAACCGTCTCGCATCGTCAGGTTCGAGGTGAAATTCGGCCTGGCGGTAATAGTCCGCCGCACGCAGGAAACAGTTCATCGCGGTTCGGATATGGCCCGATGCCTCCTCGGCGAGCCCGCGTTGCCAGTTGCGATCGGCGATCCGCATCCATTCGGCGTGCCAGCTCTCAAGGTCGCCCGGAATCATCCGCGATGCGGCCTGCATCACTTCGCTGGCGCTGCCGCCGCCCTCCTGGGTCTCGCCCAGGCCACGACGGAATTGGTAGGAAAGCCAGGGATGCTCAGGCCAATGGTGCCAGCCGAACGGCTCGTAATGCGGACCCCGATCCGCGGTGATCAGTTCAATGGCGTTTTCGCTGATCGTTGAATTCGCTTTCGCCATTGAACGCGCGCTACCTTCTGTCGATTGGGTATCCCATGGTTCGTCGGGCGGACGAATGAGTCAACCTAAATTACATACACTTATGCCGATTGCTTATCATTTCCGCGCTGTGGCTGTTACTGAGGCATGCCAAAGCGCCGGTTTATGATCATAATTATGCTTGAGTTGCCAACGCGGCCCAGTAAAGTGTATTCACTTATTGGGAAAGGCAGACCCATCGTGATGACGGATCAGGCTGACCGAACCATGCCGGAGACCGCGGGCGGATCGCGGGCCGGTAACCGCGCGCTGTCGGTGATGGACCTGATCCGGGAGGCCATTCTCGGCGGCACGGTGGGTGCCGGCGAACGGCTCAACGAGGTCCAGCTCAGCCGAAACCTGGCGGTGTCGCGCACCCCGGTGCGCGCGGCGCTACAGGCGCTCGCCGGCGAAGGCCTGCTGGACTATGCGCCGAACCGCGGCTTCACCGTGCGCGAATTTCCGCTTCCCGCCATCATGGATGCCTACGACATCCGCGCGTCGCTGGAAGGCGTCGCGGCGCGCTTTGCGGCGGAGCGTGGGCTGCGCCCGGAAGAAAACGCGGTGATCGAGCGCAGCCTCGCGGCCGGCGACAAACTGCTGGAGCGCGGATCGTTCGAAGCCGGAGATCTCACGATCTATCGCGGAATCAACGGTGATTTCCACGACACCCTGCTCGCCGCCGCGCGCAACCGCATGCTCGGCGAAATGATCCGAATCTGCCATCACGTTCCGATGTCGTCAAGCCGCAACATCGTGGCGTTCGAGTATCGCGACGTCCGCCGCCGGCACGACGACCATCACCGGATCCATGAAGCGATCGTCGCGCGGGAACCCTGGCGCGCGGAGCTTTTGATGCGCGAGCACGTCTCAAGCATCAAGGCATCGCTGATCCGCGCGCTGGCCGAACGCAACGCGGATCATCCAGGTGAAGCACGCCCGGCGGATGCGAGCATGACCTAGCGGGGAACGCAACCCGGCGGGGCCGGCCCCACGGCCAGCACAGATCAAACAGGCTTTTCGTCGTCGGTGACCGGCGAGGTCACCACCAGGAACACCAGATCGACCAGCCCTGAATTCGAGATGGCGTGTTCCACCCCGGGCGGCAGGAAGATGAAATCGTGCTTACGCACTACATGGTTTTCGCCGGCGATCTCCATCAGCGCCTCGCCTTCCAGGACGTGATAGATCTGCTCCTGAACCTGATGCTTGTGCCGGGCGACGTGCGCCATCGGCTGATACATTGAAATCCGGTAATCGAGGTGACGCGAGCCTGCGGTGTCCGGCATCACCAACGGCTTCGACAGCGCGCCGCCAAAATGGTTGGGAAATTCGCGCCAGGGAACTTCGGCGATATTGCGGATGAAGGCACCGCTCTTTTCGAAAGCCATGGTCGTTGTTTCCTCTCCGAGATCGTATCCTGGGGAACAATGTTACCGCCTGTGCAGGAATTCCACCGCTTCTCGCCCCGCAATCTTCCCGAACACCAGCGCGCGCAGCACCGCCACCGCATTCGGCGCGGTGCGGTAGAAATGCCCGGTGGTTTCACCGGCGGCGTAGAGCCCGGGCATCGGCCCCTGCTCGCACAAGACTTCCGCCCTTGCGTTGGTCGCAAGGCCGCCGAAGGTGTAGGCGATCGCGCCGACCAGCGGATAGGCCAAAAAGGGCGGCTTCATAATGGCGCGCGCCCAGTTCGATTTCGGCGGCTTCAACGTGTCGGCCGCCGCCAGCCCGTCGCAGCGCGAGGCATCGAAGCGCGCGGGATCACCCGTCGCCGCCGCATTAAAGGCGTCGACTGTCTGCCGAAGATTGGCTGCGGGAATTCTGATCTGTGCCGCGAGCGCTTCAATCGATGGGGCTCGATACGGCGGCACTTCCGACCGGATCGCGCGCTCGAAACCGTCGATTTCGAACAGCCGGGAGTCGAGGATCGCGTAGGCGATATTCCTCGGTCTGGCAAAATGGATATCGCGGGCAAGCGCCTCCCAGGTCTCATGCATCAGACCGCCGCCCTCGTCGAAGAAGCGGCGGCCGTCCGCATCGACCACGATACCGTAAGGATACACCAGCACGACGGCTGCCGAATTCGCAGCTCGCGGATCGACCGGTTCGATGTGCATGCCGTTCCAGTCACCGGAGACGCTCGCGCCCCGCTCAGTGGCGACGCGGATTCCGTCCCCGGTGTCAAAGCGCGTTCCCGGCGAAATCAGCTTGATGATCTCCGCACCCGGCCCGAAATGCGCGCGCATCATGGCGGGATTACCCTGGAATCCGCCGCAGGCAAGAATCACGGCATCGGCGTCGAGCATGGTGACAGCGTCACGGGACCTTGCCTCCACGCCGCTCACTTGGTCACCTTCCACCATCACCAGGCGGCTGACTGGAGAGTCGTAGATAAACTTCACCCCCGCCCGCTTCGCGGCCTCGAGCAGCCTTGCGACAATGGCGCCGCCGCCGCCGACCGGCTGAATGCGGGCCGGACCGGCGCTGAGATAATAGAGCGGCGTGACGAATTCGACGCCGTGGTCCTGCAGCCATCCGATCGTCGCGGTGGCGTTGTCCGCGAGCGTGCTGAAATAGTCGGGATCGCCGTGCCCGCCGCACGCCCGCAGCATGTCATCGGCGAAATTCGCGTCGATCCGATCGGGGGCATCGAGCCGCATGTTCGACGGCGACCAGCGTGTATTGCCGCCGGCTTCATCCTCGCGCGATTTTTCCACGACCGTAACGTCAATCGGCAAGCCCAGGCTTTGCGCCTGCTCCGCCGCCGAGAGCGCTGCCGCAAGCCCGGCCGCCCCGTGTCCGACAACCACCAGTCGTTGAGGGTTCTGCGTCATCGGCGAAAAATCACGGCCCCAACCTGAAGGTTCAGCTGATCAGCGCGCCGCCATCGATATAGACGATCGATCCGGTCGCAAAGCCGATCGTCATGAAGGCGAGAATCTGCCGTGCCACGTCTTCGCCGACGCCGACCCTGCCGACCGGCAGGCTGGCGGCGGTCTTGGCGAGCATGTCGCGACGCGCGGCTTCCGGCATCGCCGCGCGGATCGGCGTGTCGATGATCCCCGGCGACACGGCGTTGACGCGGACCGGCGCAAGTTCGAGCGCGAGACTCCTTGCCAGCGACTCGATCGCGCCGTTGGCGGCGCCGACGATCGCGGCGTTGGGCCGCGGACGAATGCTCAGGTAACCCGAGACCAGCGTGAGCGATCCGCCGGGCCGGATCTCAGCTGATCGTGCGACGCGCCAAGCGCCCCAGAACTTGCCTTCCATGGTGGCGCGCACGTCTTCCATCGCCACGGTCTTGAACGGACCGGAACGGAGCTGGGCGGCGGTGACCACGACATGGTCGACCGGGCCGCAGGCGCGAAACAGACTTTCGACGCTTTCGTCGCTGGTGACGTCGGCCACGATCGCCCTGGCGCCCAGAGTGCCGGCGGCCGCATTCAGGCGGTCGGCGTTGCGCGACGCAATGACGACGTCGGCGCCCTCGCGGGTCGCCAGTTCAGCGGTCGAAAGACCGATACCGGATGAGCCTCCGACCACGACGACTTTCTTGCCCGTAAGCATCATGACGTTTCCTCAAATTTTGTTTCGGCCGTTTATGTGACGATGACACCGACGCCGTCCCGATAGCAACGGCGATCAGGTCGGCTCGAACTGCGTGCCGATCCCCGGCTTGCTTCGCCCAAGACCCGGAAGTTCCCAAACGCCGGCGCCGACGGGATTGATGTCGGCGGCGATATCGACGTCAATCAAATAGGGCTTGTTGGCGGCGATGCCCTTGCGGATGGCTTCGCCGAGATCGCCGGCGCGATCGACGCGCACGCCTTCGACGCCGCAGGAGCGCGCCATCGCCGCGAAATCCGGATTATAACGCGCGCCGGTTTGCGGATCGTGGAAATCGGTGGCGAGTTCGCGGCCGCCGAGATAGCCGCGCTGCAGGCCGCGGATCGAGGCATAGGCGTAGTTGTTCCAGACCACCCAGACCACCGGCAGATTATATTCGACCGCCGTCCCCAGCACGTTGGCATGCATGAAGAACGCGCCGTCGCCGCATACCGACACGCAGGGCCGGTCGGGTGCGGCGAACTTCGCTCCCATCACGCCGGCAACGCCAAAGCCCATCGGGCCAAAACCCATCGAGCCGATCAGCGAGTCCGGGCGTTTCGGCTTGCAGAAACCCAACAGCCAATTGTGGTGTACACCGATGTCGCTGACCAGAATGGCATCCTCGGGCAACGCCTTGTCGATTTCGGCTGCCGCGCGCTGCGGATTGATCGGCGTAGTGTCGTCGGAAAATCCGGGAGCGACGAACTTGTCCCATTCCTTGCGATAGGTATCAATCTCTGCCAGCCATTTCTTGCGACCATCGGCGCGCTTGGTCAGGTCGGCGCGGCGATCGAGTTCGGCGTGAATCTGCCGCAGGAAGGTGCGGACATCCGCCATCAGGCCGAGCGCCACCGGATAGTTGCGGCCGATTTCTTCCGGATCGATGTCGACGTGAATAAGCCGGGTCGGCGGAATGGTGAAGGAATAGCCGGGGATCCATGAACTTGAGGTGCGATCGTCAAAGCGCATGCCCATCGCCAGCAGCACGTCGGCCTGACGCGTCGCGTGATTGGCCTGATAATGGCCGGCACGCGCGACAAGACCGAGCGCCAGCGGATGATTGCAATCGATCGCGCCAAGGCCCGAGGCCGACGCCGCCACCGGAATCTGCAGCCGCTCCGCAAGTCTCAGCAACTCTTCCGCGGCACCGCCATAGCGTACGCCCTGGCCCACGATCATCACCGGCCGCTCGGCGGACAGCAGCATATCGACGGCCTTGACGACGCCTTCCGGATCGGCGCCGCAGCGGCTCGAGATATTGCCGTTCCAGGCCTTCGCGTTCGGCGCTTCCTCGGCGGCCGACTCCATGAACACATCGAAGGGAACGTCGAGCACGACCGGGCCGGGACGGCCGGTCGTCATGGTCTTCCAGGCCTGCCGGATTGCGAGCGGCACCATCTCGCCACGGGTCGGCTGGAACACCTTCTTGCAATAAGCGCGAACCGTGGAGGGAAAGTCGGCCTGGTAATGCCGATACAATTCCTGAAACGCGCCGCGATTGAACTGGCTGGTCGGCACATTTCCAGTCACCGCCAGGAATGGCACCGAGTCCAGAAACGCATTGCCCAGCGAAATCGGCAGGTTGGCCGAACCCGGCCCACAGGAGGTGAAAGTCGCGGTCGGCCGCCCCGAGACGCGGTAATAGACGTCCGCCATGAAGCCGGCGACGCTCTCGTGATGCACCGAGATGGTCTTGAGTTCGTCGGCGCGCTCGTACAGCGCATCGATAAACTGGATATTGCCGTGACCGCACAGGCCGAACACCTGCGGCACCTTTTCCTGGATCAGATAGTCGACAATAACCTGGGCACCATTGAGCGAGTTGCGCGGCGACATCGGATCTCTCCCTTATCATTTCGACTTCTTCAGGAGATCGGCCCCCACTCACTTCGCCGCCGAAACTGCCCGGGCGCGCGGAACCCTATTTCCCATAATACTGTACGTCAATTTATATTGTGGTATGCTCTCAAGACAGACCATGCGGCCCTGCTGTTCAATTGCGCGCGGCCTGATACAGTTCGGTCCCGCCCCCTGGAGACCCATCCCCGTGAGACCGCGCGAAAAACAAAAGGCAAGCGACAAGCCGGCGGGTCTGCGGAAGGCCGCGATCGCCAAACTGGTGCAACCCGTCCAGCACGATATCGACGACGACGCCGACGACCGGCAGCGGGTGGGCGTCCAGTCGCTTGGCCGCGCCTTCGCGATCCTCGAGGAGGTCGCGCGTCACCGCGAGGGTATCGGGCTCGCCGAACTGAGCAAACTGGTCGGCTTGCACAACTCCACCACATTCCATCTTGCCAAGACGATGGTGTCGCTGGGCTATCTGCGCCAGGAAAAGGATTCCAAGCGTTACCGCATCGGGCGGCCGCTGTTTGCGCTTGCCGCAAGCGCGCTCGATGAAATCGAAATGGTCAATGTGGCAACGCCGGTGCTCGAGGATCTGTCGCGGGAAACCGGCGAAAGCGGCCATTTCGCGGTTCGCATGGGCGACGCCGTCGTCGTGATTGCCCGCACCAGCGGTCCCGGTGCCTTTCAGCTGACCGATCGTGTTGGCGTCGTTCGGCCGGCGCACTCTACCGCGCTGGGCAAGATTATTCTGGCGTCGCTTCGCCCCGATCAGCTCAAGCGGTTTCTGGAACGCGTCGAGATGAAGCCGTCGACGAAGAAATCAATCACCGATGCTTCCGTTCTGTTGCGCGAAATCGCCGAGATCAAGCGTACCGGCATCGCCTTTGACGATGGCGAATTCAATCCGGAAGTACGCTGCATCGCCGTGCCGGTGTTGGATTTCACCGGCCAGATCATCGGGGCGCTGGGCATTTCCGGACCGATCTGGCGGCTGTCCAACCAGGCGCTGCAAGCCCATGCCAGGATCGTGCGGGCTGCTGCCAATCGCCTGTCCGCCGAATTTGGCGCCAAAAAGGTCGCAAAATCCTGACGGCCTGAGCCCGGCAGCGCATTTGGCGTTGACACCGGCTGCCACCTCCGAAAATATCATCCAATAATAGAAAAGCGTCTCTCACATTCTCGCATACGCCGGAATCGAAGGGGGACATCGCGACGTGCCTCTGGGAGGAGAGCAACGATGACCCGCTGTAGCCGACGCGCACTGTTGAGGGCGAGCGCCGCCCTTGCCGGCGTCTCAACATTCGAATTTCCGTCGATCGTCAGCGGCCAGACGGAAAAAATAAGGATTGGCCATCTGACGCCGCTGACCGGCTTTCTGGGCGCGCTCGGCGCCTATGCCCAGCTCGGCATCCGGATGGCGGAAGACGAGATCAACCAGGCCGGCGGCGTCATGGGACGCCAACTCGACATCACGTCGGAAGACTCCGTCAATCCCGCCACTGCCGCGACCAAGGCGCAGCGCATGCTCGACCAGGACGGCGTCGCTGTCTTGATGGGCCAGATCAGCTCCGCCTCCGCATTGACCATCATGCAGGTCGCGGACCGAAACAAGCGGCTGTTCATGCAAATCGGCGCGCGCTCCGATGCGCTGCGGGGCAAGAACTGCAACCGATACACCTTCCATGTCGACATCCCGAGCACGGTGATGGTCAACGCGGTCGGCAAGGCTTTGGTGCGCGACAACATGATGAAGGACAAGAGGTTCTATACGCTGACCGCCGACTACATCTTCGGCCATGATCTCGCGCGCGCAGCCAATTCATTCTTCGATGCCAATGGCGGCAAGCTGATCGGCGACGAGTTGGTCGCCACCGACGTCACCGATTTCAGTCCGTATCTCTTGAAAATCCGCCAGGCCAAGCCGGACATCGTCTGCTCGAACCTCGCGGGCAACCAGGTCACCAACCTGATCAAGCAATATGCGGAATTCGGCCTGCCCTACCCGATCGTCGGCTTCAACCTCAACACCGCCGATGCCTGGGCGGCCGGCGATGGCAATCTGAGCGGCACCTGGCCGACCGTCTGGTATCACACCTCCGATGTTCCAGCCTCAAAGACCTTTGTCGCCAACTTCATCAAGAAGCACGGCAAGCCGCCGGAAAACCATGCCTGGATCGAATACGTCTCGCTGAAAATGATGGCGCAGGCCATGAACGAGACCAAATCGACCGAGACGGACAAGTTGATCGGCTATTTCGAGAAGGAAACCCAGTTCGACATTCTCAAGGGTCGCAAGGGGTATTTCCGGTCGTGGGATCACCAACTGATGCAGGAAGCCTATCCCTTCACGGTCAAGGCCAGAGGCAAAGCCAAGGACCAGTGGGACACGCTCGAACTCGGGGCGGCGATTCCGGGGCCGAACGAACCGCTCGAATCCATCGCGCTCACCAAAGAGCAGAATCCCTGCTCGATGTAATCAACACGTCGTTCACTTGGGGATCGGCGGCGGTTCGGCGCACCTGCCTGGTGTCGGCCCTTACCGGTCGCAGCCGTAGCCGAAACACCGTTGCCTTGCGGGATCGAGAATGCAGTTCGGGTTCTTGCTGGAACAGGTGGTCAATGGCCTCGTGCTCGGGGGCTACTATTTATTGATCGCGCTCGGCCTGTCGCTGATCTTCAGCGTCGGCGGTGTGGTGAACCTCGCGCATGGCGCGTTTTATGCGCTCGGCGCCTACCTTTCGGTCGAAATTACCAGATATCTGGGCTTCGGGCCGGCGGTGGTGATCTCGCCGCTGGCGGTCGCCCTGCTCGGCATTCTGTTCGAACGCTTCATCCTGCGCCGTTTCTACAACGCCGATCCGATTCTGAGCCTGCTGGTGACATTCGGGCTCGCCATGGTGACCGAGCAGGCGATCCGCATCGTGTGGGGCGCAGCCCCCTTGTCGGCGTCGATCCCGCCGGTGTTTCGTGGCTCGGTGATCCTTGGCGATTTCCTGTTCTCGCGTTACCGCCTGCTCATCCTTGCCGTGGTGGCAGCGGCGCTGCTCGGGATCTGGCTGCTGCTGCACAAGACATCGTTCGGGCGCGTCGTGCGCGCCGGCATCCAGCGGCCGGACATGGTCGCCGCTCTCGGCATCCGGCTGCAGCCCTATATGACCGTTATCGTCATGCTCGGCGTCGGCATGGCCGCCATGGGCGGCGCCTTCTTTGCTCCGATCACGATCGTGCATCCGGCCATGGGGGCGGAGATCATAACCGTTGCCTTTGTCGTCGTGGTGATTGGGGGCCTGGGCAGCTTCTGGGGCGTCGTGATCGCTGCGCTGATGGTGGGCGTTGTCCGCGGCATCACCATTCATTTTGTCCCCGCTGCCGGCGAAGCATCGATCTACGTCCTGATGTTCCTGGTGTTGCTGGTGCGTCCGCGCGGTTTGCTCGGCGAGCGTATCGAGAAATTCGAATGATCGCAGCACCGTGGACCTCGAAATACCGGCCATTGTTGCTTTCGGGCCTCGCACTGATCGCGCTGCCGTTTGCCCTGAAGATGCTTGGCCTCTCGCTGAATACCGGCACCATGGTGGTGGCGCTCGCGGTCGCAGCCATGGGGCTCAATCTATGTGTCGGCTATACCGGATTGGTGTCGTTCGGCCACGGTACCTGGTTCGGCATCGGCGCCTATGCCGCCGCACTGATCCAATTGCACTGGTTTGGCGACGAGATATGGCTGCCACTACTGTCGTCGATGGCCGTGGTCGCCGCGCTGTCGGCGATCGCCGGCATCGTCATCCTGCGTCGTCGCGGCGTCTACTTCTCGCTGCTGACGCTGGCGCTTGCCGCGCTCACCTACACCACCGCGTTTCGCTGGAGCGAGGTGACCGGCGGCGAGGATGGCCTGGGCGGGCTGAAGCGCGGAAGCATCGGCGCGCTCAATCTGGACCATGCGCTGGCTTACTATGTGACCGTCGCGCTGATCGGATTAGCGGTACTCTATATGCTGTTGCGGCTGGCGCGTTCGCCGTTCGGCCAGGTGCTGGTGGCGATCCGCGAGAACCAGTTGCGCGCGTCGTTCCAGGGCTATCCGGTCGAACGCTACAAGCTGGCGGTCTACGTGATCTCGGCAGTGGTGACGGGGCTGGCCGGCGCGCTGATTGCGTTCCAGAATTACCTGGTTTCCGCAGAAGCGGTCTCGGTGTCCTTTTCCGGCGAGTTGCTGGCGATGGTCGTGATCGGCGGCATGCGCAGCATGCTGGGGCCGGCGCTGGGCGCGCTGTTCTTCATCCTGTTCCGCGAACTGTTTTCGATCTGGACCCCCAACTGGCTGCTTTGGTTCGGGCTGATCTTTGTCGCCTTCGTGATGTATTCGCCCGGAGGCATGGTCGGGATCTGGGGCACGCTCGTTCGACGCTGGTGGCCCGCGAGGGAAGAGCCCGCCGCCATGAGCAAGCGCAGGATTTACGAGGGTCTGCCGTTGCCCGGCTTCCTGCTGCCCGAAGGCCTCAAGGGGACCGTGCTGGAGGTCACGGGCATCTCCAAGAGTTTTGGCGGCATCCGCGCCGTATCCGACGCCAACCTCCAGATCGGCGCCGGCGAGATCCATGCCCTGATCGGTCCGAACGGCGCCGGAAAGACGACGCTGTTCAACCTGATATCCGGCCTGTTCCCGACCGACGCCGGGACCATTCGCCTCAATGGCCGCGACATTCAGGGCGTGCCCTCCGACCTCATCTGCCACCGGGGACTTGCCCGCTCATTTCAGGTCACCAACCTGTTCCGCGGCCTTTCGATCTACGAAAATCTGCGCCTGTCGCTGCAGGCGCAAAGCTCCATGCGCTTCAACATCTGGCGTGACATCGACAGCTATCCCGAAGTCCATGCCGAGACCGCGGAGCTCATGAGATTTCTGGGCCTTGAGGGCATCGAAGGAACCGAGGCTGGCGAGCTGTCCTATGGCGGGCAGCGTCTGGTCGATTTGGGCATCGCGCTCGGCTCCAAGCCTCAGGTGCTGTTGCTCGACGAGCCGCTCGCCGGCCTTGCCGCAGCCGAGCGGGAACGCGTGTCGAATCTTGTCAAGAGCGTCGCCGCCAACATTCCGGTGCTGATCGTCGAACACGACATCGACCGCGTGCTTGGTTTCTCGCAGGCCGTGACCGTGATGAACCAGGGCAAGGTGCTGATGACGGGTACACCCGACGCCGTGCGGGCCGACCGGCGCGTGCAGGAGATCTATACCGGCTCCGGCGTCCCCGCAGTCGTGCACGACCGGACCGTCGAGGCGAGCCGGCCGACCGCGCAAATTCTGCGCCTTGAAGGCGTCAATACGTTTTACGGCAAGAGCCATATTCTCAACGACGCAACACTCGATGTGCGCGAGGGCGAGATCGTCGCGCTGTTGGGGCGCAACGGCGCCGGCAAGTCCACGCTGTTGAAGACACTGGCGGGTCTGGTGCCGCTGGCCTCCGGCAAGATCGAATATGAGGGTGGCAACATCGCCGGACTGCCCGCCCCGGACATCGCGCGCCTGGGCATCGGCTACGTGCCGCAGGGGCGCGGTCTGTTCGCGGGCATGACGGTGCGGGAAAATCTCGCGCTCGGCCGCCTGGCGCGCAAGAGCGATGGCAGCCACGGCGCGGTATGGAACGAGCAGCAGATTCTCGAATACTTTCCGCGCCTCAAGGAACGCATGGACGTGGCGGCGGATTATCTGTCCGGCGGCGAGCAGCAGATGGTGGCGGTGGCGCGCGCCATGTCGGGCAATGTGAAGCTGTTGCTGCTGGACGAGCCCTTCGAGGGTTTGGCGCCGGCCGTGATCCTTGAACTATTTGGCGTGTTCGACCAACTGCGCCGGCACACCTCGATCGTGATCGTCGAGCACAATCTCGACCTGGTGCTGGCGCTGGCCGACCGTGTGTTCGCATTGGAACGCGGCGCGGTATTTCACACCGGGCCCGCGGCACCGTTGTTGAGCGATATCGCGTACCGCAAGCGAATCCTGTGGCTGTGAGAGCGAAGGAGCGCCGGAGCCGGCTTCGCTGGCATTGTTCAGACAGTCATCGCCACGGGAATCCCGTTAGGTTACGAAATCCACGTGAGAGGCTTTGGCCTCTTCCGCTTCGACTTCCTCGGCGGCTTCGACGCTTTGCTGATCTGACTTGATCGTTGCGGGGTTTGCGTTGGATGTTTGGTCCGCGACGAGTTTGACTTCCGCCTGGCCAACGACCATGTGGGCCGGGTATGTGGGACCTATGGCACTCATATCTCCCTCCTGGACTTTCCCAGATTTGCAGGGATTCATTCATGTTTTCTTAAGAGGTTTAGTTAACGTCGCTAACGAAATCGTCATCGAAGTAACGTCGCGGAGCGATTTTCTGAGGCCATATCTCAACGAGGTAGCATGATGACGAAACTTTCCGTCGCAGTCGTTGGGGGCGGAATGGGCGGACTGGCGACAGCGGCCGCGCTGCGCCGTGCCGGCATAGGCGTCAACGTTTACGAGCAGGCCACAAAATTCACCCGACTGGGCGCCGGCATTCAGATCGGCTGTAACGCGATGAAGGTGATGCGCGGTCTGGGCCTCGAGCCCATGATGCGCGCCAGTTCGTTTTATCCGCGCTCCTGGAACAACAGGGAATACGACACCGGCGAAGTGCGCTTCGACATGATCTTTGGCGAATCGGCGGAGCAGCGCTATGGCGCACCCTATCTGCTCGGTCACCGCGGCGACCTTCATTCCGCACTCGCCAGTGCGGTGCCGGACGAGTTGATTCACCTCGACCACCGCCTCGTCGGCATCGAGCAACTTCATGACCGCGGCGTGAAGCTGACATTCGCCAACGCAAACTCGATCGAAGCGGACGCCGTGGTGGCAGCCGACGGAGTTCATTCGTTCGTCAAGGAGCAGTTGTTCGGCAAGGACGAGCCCAATTTCACCGGCCGGATCGCCTACCGCACGGTGTTTCCGGCGGCGCTGCTGAACGGTTATCAAATCGATGATTGCACCAAATGGTGGGGGCCGGACCGTCACATCGTGATCTACTACGTCAAGCCGGATCGCAGCGAAGTTTATTTCGTCACCAGCCAGCCCGAGCCAGAGTTTACCGTCGAGTCCTGGTCGGCGATGGGAGACGTCAATGAACTGCGTCGGGCCTTCGACGGCTTCCATCCGCAAGCCCGCAACGTGCTGGCCGCCTGCCCGTCGGTTCACAAATGGGCGCTGATCGACCGGAATCCACAACAGCATTGGGGCAAAGGCAACATCACCTTGTTGGGCGACGCCTGCCATCCGATGACACCCTATATGGCGCAGGGGGCGGCGATGGCGATCGAGGACGCCGCCGTGCTTTCGCGCTGCCTGGATGGCGTTGATCGTGATGGCGTCGAAGCCGCCTTCCGCCGCTTCGAGGCCACCCGCAAGCCCCGGACGTCGCGTATTCAACTGAGCTCGCGCACCAATACCTGGCTCAAGACCCGGACGGACCCGGATTGGGTCTACGGTTACGATGCCTGGAACGAGCCCATCGCGGCTCACGACGCCGCGTAATACCGCGGCCTTGAAAATCGGCATTGCTTTTCTAAGTTGTTTTTCGTCCAGAAACGACTTCCTGGGCGGGGGTGAGCTTGATCTCAGACCAGACCCGCTATATCGACCCTCAGCGTCCCCGTGAGCAAACAAAATGACGACCACTGATAGCGCCATCGAGGCACAGCCATTTCAAGCCGAGGTTTCCGAGCTTCTGCACCTCATGGTGCATTCGGTCTACTCGGAGACCGACATTTTCCTGCGCGAGCTGATCTCGAACGCCTCCGATGCCTGCGACAAGCTGCGCTACGAGGCGATCGCCAATCCGGCGCTGATCGAGGATGGCGAGCCGCCGAAGATCCGGATCCTCCCGGACAAGAAAAACAACACGCTGACGATTTCCGACAGCGGCATCGGCATGGACCGGCAGGAACTGATCGACAATCTCGGCACCATTGCCCGTTCCGGCACCAGGTCCTTCCTGTCGCGGATCAAGGACGCCAAGGACGGCACCGGGCTGATTGGACAATTTGGCGTCGGCTTTTATTCGGCCTTCATGGTCGCCGACCGCATTGTCGTCACCAGCCGCCGGGCGGGCGGCGACGAGATCTGGACCTGGTCGTCGTCGGGCGGGTCCGGTTTCGAGATCGCGCCTGCCGGCAATGATGGCGCGCAACTCCCGGTGCGGGGAACCGAGATCGTCCTGCATCTGAAGGCGGACGCGGCCAAGTACCTCGAGGCCTACGAGATCGAGCGCATCGTCAGGGCGTATTCCGACAATATCCAGTTCCCGATCGAGCTGGTTCCGGAAG
The DNA here is from genome assembly GCF_004799445.1 of Bradyrhizobium sp. Classification (GTDB taxonomy): domain Bacteria; phylum Pseudomonadota; class Alphaproteobacteria; order Rhizobiales; family Xanthobacteraceae; genus Bradyrhizobium. The sequence goes on along the minus strand of NZ_SSNA01000052.1, from coordinate 1,310 downwards.
AGGGCGAGCCGCGCCAGATCAATTCGGCGAGCGCACTCTGGCAGCGGCCAAAATCCGAGCTTACGCCGGAGGACTACACGCAGGCCTACAAGTCGATCGCGGGCGCCTTCGACGAGCCTGCCATGACCCTGCATTATCGCGCCGAGGGGCGCTACTCCTATGCGGTGCTGCTGTTCGCGCCTTCGACCAAGCCGTTCGACCTGTTCGAGCCGTCACGCAAGGGCAGAGTGAAGCTTTATGTGCGCCGGGTGTTCATCACCGACGATGCCGACCTGCTGCCGGCCTATCTCCGCTTCATCCGCGGCGTGATCGACAGCGAGGACCTGCCGCTCAACATCTCGCGCGAGATGCTGCAGAACAATCCGCAACTGGCGCAGATCCGAAAAGCCGTAACCGGCCGCGTGATCGCCGAGCTGGAAACCCTCGGCGAGAAGCAGCCGGAAAATTTCGCCAAAATCTGGGATGCCTTCGGTCCGGTAATCAAGGAAGGCATTTACGAGGATTATGAGCGGCGCGAGAAATTGCTGGCGCTGTCGAGGTTCACCACGACGTCGGGCGACAAGCGAACGGTGAAGCAATATATCGCGGAGCTGAAGCCCAACCAGACCGAAATCTATTTCCTGGTCGGCGACAGCATCGAGCGGCTCAAGTCCAATCCCAAGCTGGAATCGGCGACCGCCCGCGGCATCGAGGTTCTGCTCCTGACCGATCCCGTTGACGCGTTCTGGACGTCAGCTCCGCTTGATTTTGAAGGCAAGCCGCTGAAGTCGCTGAGCCAGGGCGATATCGACTTTGGCCTGATCCCGCTGCTCGACGACAAGAAAGAAGAGGTCAAGTCCGATGCCGATGAAGCGGCGATCATCGCCGTGATCAAGGACACCCTCGGCGATCGGGTCTCCGACGTGCGCGCATCGCAACGGCTTACCGCCAGCGCGTCGTGCCTGGTCGCCGGCAGTCACGGTCCCGATCGCGAGCTTGAGCGGCTGTTGGCCCGGCAGAATCGCGGCGTCGGCACCAAGCCGATTCTTGAAATCAACCTCCGCCATCCGCTGGTTGCAGCCATCGCGCAGGCCGGCGCCGCCGCCGCCGACCTGTCTTTTCTCCTGCTGGAACAGGCGCAGATCCTGGACGGCGAACTGCCGGAGGATCCGGCGGCTTTCGCCAGCCGCTTGAATCGCCTGGTGATGGACGGTCTCGCCAGGGCCTAGAGCCTTTTCCGTTTCGATTGAATCGAAACGGGGCTCTAGATTCTTGATTTGACGCGTTTTCTTGACGCGAACCGGTCTCCACTTCGCTTGAAAACGCTTTAG
>NZ_SSNA01000051.1 GCF_004799445.1 Bradyrhizobium sp. | reverse complement strand
TCGCCTATCACAAGGCGGTCGACAGCGCGCTGGAGACGACGCTTATTCCGTCCGCCAACAACGCCGAGCTGAAGAGCCTGCTGCAGACCGGCCTGAAGATTTTCCAGGGCCATGAGCAACATGCCGAACACGTTGCCGCGGCGTTGAAATAACGGGTCGCTCATGATGCCGAGATGGATATTTCCGGTTCTGGCTGCGCTGACGTTGGCAACGGCTGTCTCGGCGCATGGTGAGACCATTCAGATCTCGATGGAAAACCTGGTGATCTCGCCGGCCGAGGCTACGGCCAAGGTCGGCGACACCATCGAATGGATCAACAAGGATATTCTTGCCCATACCGCGACCGCACGAAACGGCGACTTCGACGTGACGATGCCGCCGAACAAGACCGTCACTCTGGTTCTGAAAAAGGCCGGCACGATCGACTATTATTGCCGCTTCCATCCGAACATGAAGGCGACGCTGACGGTCACGCCGTAGCGGCGACGCCCGTTGTGGCCGATCAGCTTGATCCGCCCGCCAGCCGCGACGCGCCGACGATCTGACCGTCCGGCGCCTCCAGCACCACCGCGACGTCCTGTCCTTCGGGGAATGGCTCGCTGAGGCGCAGCAGCGTTCCCGACCACTGGCCGACCGACCGGATCGATCGGACGACGTTGGCTTCCGTCAATGTCCGGCCGCCATTTTCGCCGCGGCCGATCGCGGTGGTGTGTTCGTGGTCAAAGCCGATCAGCAATATCCCGCCGCTGCCGCTGCCGGCGCCGACCTGGATCGAGACTTGCCCGCCGTTCCTGGTCACGCTCACCGCGGCCGCGGTACGGCCATTGCGCTCGGCCTTCTCAATGGCCGAGCCGACATCGCCGCGATCCGAACCGACCATGCTGGCGGCGCCATCGACGACGATCTCCGGCGTGTAGGATCCATCGCCAAAGCGATGGCCATACACATCCTGGCGCTGCGTGGCAGCCTGCATCGAGAACGGATCCTTCCAACCCAGACGATCCCAGTAGGTGACGTGGAAGGCCAGCGCCAGGACATCGCCACGCTCTTTCGACAGCTCGTTCAGATAGGCGTTCGCCGGCGGACAGGACGAGCATCCCTGCGAGGTGAACAGCTCGACGACGACGAGCCGCTCGGCGGCAAGGCTGGCGACAGGAGATAGGCTGGCGATCAGCCCGAGTGACATGACAACGCGCGAGAGCATGGCGGTCCTCCAATGGTCGGTCCACCTTCTTCGCTGGCTGAGGCGCATTGTTACGCTCAGCCAGGGGCGGAGCAGCGCACGAAATCTTGAAGCAACTGAAGATGAGGTCAGGGTGCCTCGGCCAAGTCCAGAGCCAAAAATAAAGCCGCGCCAACCCGAGGGTTGACGCGGCGATGGCCGTTCTGTTGCCAGGTGGTACCTACCCCGAACAGGTTACGCCGCGAGGCGCACTTCGTTCAATGCAACGTTATCGTTTGCATTTAGGTTTTTGACCCGATAACGGCGGTATCATGCCGGGCACAATTCAGAGCTTCTTCGCGACCATCGATCCTATTTCGCCCCCGCCTCAGCAGCCCTAAGGATTCTGCCTTGCGACAGAATCGATCTCACCGGCAAAATCGCTCTACCGAAATGAGACCTTTAAGCTCAAGGGCTGCTCAGGTGGAGGCGCCGGGTACTGCCCCCGGGTCTGCCCGCAGTCCGCTCTAAGTTTCAGCGCCATCGTCTTTCGACACCCCAGATATAGGCACGATCGGCGGCGAAAGATAGACCGCTGTCGGGGTCAGCCGTATTTTGCCGCCCCCTGTCACACCCGATGGAACCCCGGCGCCGGCTCGGCCGCCGCATACCAGTCCGCCAGCTCGCTGCCGGTAAAGAAGCCGACGTCGATTGAGGCTGTCAGCAAATCGAGCATGTGCTCCAGCTCGTGAATGCGATGCGGCACCGATATCAGATGCGGATGCAGTCCGATCGCCAGAACGATCGCGCTGTCGCGACATTCCCGCTCAAACCGGCGCAGCGTGAATTCCAGCCGCTTTGCCATCTCGCCGGTGGCATGCCGCTCGACCGCGTAGATGATCGAGTCGTTGACCTCCAGATTGTAGGGCAGCGCGATCAACGGCCCGGCCGCGGTTTTCATCCATGAGGGCCGATCATCGACGACCCAATCACAGAGATAATCGATGCCGTTGCGCTTGAGGATATCGGGCGTATCGACGGTCTCGCGGAGCCCGGGCGACAACCACCCGCGCGGACGCCGTCCGGTAAACTCCGCTATCTTGTCGAGGCTGGCACGGATGACCGCTTCCTCACCGCCCTCGACGTGATTGATGGCTTTCTGATGCATGCCGTGACCGATGAATTCCCAGCCCGCATCGCGCATGGCGACGGCGGCTTGCGGGTAGGCATCGATCACTCCCGCATTGAAGCTGGTCGACGCCGGCAGCTCGCGCGACGAAAGGGCTTTCAGAATACGCGGCAGGCCTGCGCGCATGCCGTAGTCGGCCCAGGAGAAATTCGGCACGTCCGGCACGGTCTCGCGCTCGTGCGGCGGCGTGATGATGGTGCGCGGCATCGGCTGGTCGAATTGCCAGTTCTCGACGTTGACGACGAGATGGACCAGGATGCGTTTTCCGTTCAACGCCGGCAAAGCCGCGCGATCTGACGAAAGCAAATAGGGAATACGCGGATTTGCCATTCTCGGGGTTCACTTCTTCAGGAGATGTGCTAGACCTTCATATCGGACATGATCCCGGCCTTGTAGGCCATGAATTCCGGGCTGGTGAGGCTCGCAATCGAGCGCGGCCGCGGCAGCGCGATCGGAATGGTCCGCATGATCCGGCCGGGACGGGCCGTCATCACGCAGATGCGATCTGACAGCAGGATCGCTTCGTCGATGTCGTGGGTGACGAACAATACCGTGGTACCGAGCGACTGCCATACGTCGAGCAGCAATTGCTGCATCGAGAGCCGCGTCTGCGCGTCCAGCGCCCCGAACGGTTCGTCCATCAGCAAGGCACGCGGTGACATTGCCAGCACCCGGGCAATGCCGACGCGCTGACGCATGCCGCCCGACAGTTGCACCGGCAACGCCCCGGCAAACGCCTCCAGTCCCACCAGCTTCAACAGGTCGCGCGCTCTCGGCTCGTAATCGGCGCGCGCAACGCCCTGAACCTGGGGCCCGAAGATGACGTTTTGCCAGACATTGAGCCACGGGAAGAGCGCGGCCTCCTGAAACACCACGCCGCGGTCGGGACCGGGACGCGTCACGGTTTCACCGTCGAACAGCAGTGTGCCCTCCGTCGCCTTCTCGAAGCCGGCAAGCAGGTTCAACAGCGTCGATTTTCCGCAACCCGACGGGCCGAGCAGCGCGACAAATTCACCTTCGTTGATGGTCAGACTGATACCGTCCAGCGCGCGGACCTCGTTCTGGCCCGAATATATCTTGGCTACGTTTTCAAAGGTGATCGTTGCCATGGCCGCTGTTTCAGGACTGGAATGATTGCAGCCGGCGCCATGTCAGCGCCCACCGCTCGATCAGCAAGATGACGCGGTCGCTGACGAGGCCGAGCAGGCCGATCGACGCCATGTCGGCAATGACGACGTCCATCCGTCCGACGTAATAGGCATCCCACAGCACATAGCCGAGGCCCGATTTCACCGCGACCATTTCCGCGACGATCACCGCCGTCCAGGCGATGCCGAGACCGATCCGCAGTCCCGTGAAGATCGACGGCAATGATGCCGGAAAAACCACCCGCCTCAACACCGTCCACCGTCCGGCCCCCATCATCATGGCGGCGCGGATGAGATTACGCTCGACGTCGCGCGCGCCCTGCGCGGTGTTGACCACGATCGGATAAAAGGCGCCAAGCGCAATCAGAAAGACCGCCCCGAGATCCTTGATGCCAAAGACAGCGATCGAAAATGGCAGCCAGGCGGTGATCGGGATCGGCCGCAACAGCTGAACCGTGGGATCGAGCGCGCCGGACGCAATTCTATTCCATCCAATGGCGAGCCCGACCGGCACCGCGACCAGGATGGCCGCAGCAAATCCCTTGCCGACGCGCTCAGCCGAAAAAACCAGGTTGGCAAGCCATGTTCCACTGTAGGGATTGAGACTCAGACCGGTTGAGCCGAAAGCCCAGACCTTCCATGCCTGCCAGGCCCGATCCGGGGTCGGCAGCACGCCGCCGAACAGCGAACCGTCCGTTCCCGCCATCTGCCAGACGGCAATCACCACGGCCGGCAGAACAAGCGCCAGCAAGCCTTGCCGCAAGCTCCGGCGCCTGGCTGGCGAAAGCATCAGCGAGGCGAAGCCCGGCGCGGGAGACGTGGCCGGCCTAGAGCTGAGGCGCTCGGTCGAGAGCGACATGTCACCCCGATCCTTTCACGACGCAGAACTTTTCACGACACATAACGAGGGCGGCGGGATTCGCGCCTGTCGTCACTTGCCCAGCGCCTTGTCCACGAAAGAGCCGTCCCAATGTGCATCGATCTGGTCCGAAACGTCCTTCTGGATCACGCCAAGCTCGGCAAAGGCCTTGGCTTGCCGCTTGATCTGATCGGGCGAAATCACCTCTCCGAGTTTGATGATCTGCGACGCCTGGGCGGCGATGTCGGGCGCCATGCCGGAGAGCTGCGCATAGGCGTTGGCGAATTCCGCAGGCGATTTGGCGAGCTCTTCCTGCTTCTTCAGGTAAGCCCAGACAAAGCGCTCGATCGCGGCACGCTTGGCATCGACGGCCGGCTTCGTCGTCATGAACATTCCGAGCTCGGCGCCGACCGCCTTCGACGAGCCATATTCGAGGCCCCTGGCAAAGTATCCGTATCCACCCATTGCCGGAATCGACTCGAAGGGCTCCCATGTGACGAGGCCGTCGACGTCACCTTTCTTCAAGGCCTGATCGAAATTGGCGCCGCCGCCCTGAATATTGACGGCCTCGAAGCTGTTATAGGGAATGCCCTTTTCGACCAGCGTGGCCGCGAACTGAAACCAGACGGCGGAGCCGGGCGCGATCGCGATCTTCTTGCCTTTCAGATCGTCCCAGGAATCGAACTTCACCCCGTTTCGGCCGATGACATATTTCGGCGACGAGCCGACGCCCATCAGTCCGACGACAGTGGTCGAACCCTGGGCCAGCGAAATGGCGAGATCGGCGGGTCCGACCGAAGCGGCGTCGAGCGAACCGGCCAGCAGCGCGGTGCGCGCGTCGGCATAGCGAACAAACTCGACCAGCTTGAGATCGACACCGAGCTTCTTCAGTTCGTCGGCAATGAGGATCGCCGGAGCCAGATGACCGACCTTCTGGTAGCCCACCGTCAATTGAACCGGCTGCGCCAATGGCGCCGGCTCAGGTCCAACGGCGCCGGCGGGGAGCGGCAGCAATCCGAGGGCGCCCGCAAGCGTGGCTTCCGCAACGCAGAGAAGCTTCATGACTTTTCTTGCTACCTGCACGATCCGCTCTCCATCCTGGTCACTGGCCCGAAGATTATTGTCGTATCATATGCCTATCATATGCAAGAACGGCACCATGTCACACCCTCGATGGCGCACTCTGCGGCACACCACCCAGCCAGTCATTTTTCGCCGGCGATCTCGGATGCAATTGCCGTCGGCACGCGGCCGTGCCAATCGGACCTCGCCTGCAACCTGACGCCGATGTCGAGCAGCAACGCGTCAGCGCCCGGCCGTCCGACGATCTGAAGACCGACCGGCATGCCGCTTCGGTCAAAGCCTGCGGGCACGGCGAGCGCAGGCAACCCGAGGTAGTTGACGAAACGTGTAAAGCGGCTGAGCGCATAAAGCGCACGCGGATTGAAATGCGCCGAGGCGGGATCGACTTGCTCGATACGGGGTGTCGCGATCGGCATCACCGGAAGCAGCGCCACGCTGGCATCGCCAAGATAATGCGACAGAAACTGACGACGAAGCTCGTCGCGGGCAGCAAGCGCCGCACCCAGCGATTGATCGGAAATCGCGAGGCCCCTCATGATGCGTTTTCGCAAGCTTGCATCGATGCGCGCATCATTGATCCGCTTCCCATGCTGACGGGCGGCCTCCGCCTGCAACACAAGCAGGGCGTTTTGATCGGTTTGTTCGGGAAATCCAGACCTTGGCGCGATCGCCATGCCGCTTTCGGCCAGCACGCCGATGGCGCCGCGGCAAATCCGGGCGATCTCCGGATCGCTGGCGCCGAACGCATCTTCCAATACGGTGGCTGACGGAAGTTCCTCTGCCGCGCCTGCGTCCCCGGAAACCAGCGGCCATATCAGCGCAAGATCCGCGGCACTCCGGGTGATGATCCCGATGGTGTCCATGCTGGGCGCCAGAGCCATGGTGCCGTCAAGCGGCAGGCTGCCGTAACTCGGCTTGAGGCCGGTGACGCCACAGCAGTGCGCTGGAATGCGCACCGAGCCGCCGGTGTCGGAGCCAAGTGCGGCAAAACAGCAGCCGGACGCGACCAGGATGGCAGACCCCGTCGAGGAGCCGCCCGGGATCGCATCCGATCCCCAGGGATTGAGCGCACCGCGGCGGCCGATGCCTGAGGGCTCGTAGGCCAGTTCCGTCATCGTCGCCGTCCCGATCAGACAGGCTCCAGCCTGGTCCAGACGATCGATTACGGATGCGCGCGGCAGCGCCGCCGCCTGGGGCTCGGAACACCCCCAGCAAGGCTCGCTCTGGCCGGTTGCGATCATGTCCTTGGCCACAAAAGGCATGCCCGACAGCGGGCCGCGGCTCGAAAAATCTGCCGGAAAAATCTGCTCCACCGCATTGAGCTCGCGCCCAATGCGGGCGAGCCGCTGCCGGCATTGCGCAAGGGCAGCCGGATGATCCCGCTCGGGGAGTGAACACCAATCCGGAAAACGAGAGATTGAGGTCATGGCTTTCAGCATCATGAATTTACTAAATGGGGCAGACGCGCCGCTCGCCAGGGCCAAAGCGGTCGTTGCCTTCGGTACTATGGCGGGTTGCGCGTGCGGTATCCGATGATAGCCTCTCCGATGATATCCTGGATACGGTGCGTAGTTTCCTGCTGGGAAGATCCTCTTCGAGCCGTTCCGCCAAGGCGTGAACTTATAGCGCGCGGGCGTTGGCGGACAACGGCAGTAACCCGCAATGGCGCGAAATACGACGGGATAGCTGATGACGGACAGTCAGAAGATATTTCACCGGCGCGCGTTTCTCTCCTCGGCCGGCCGCGCCGGCAACGAGTTGGCTTGCCACGCGGCTGCTTGGCGCAAGTCCCGGCATTCTTGCATCCGGTGCGGCGCTGTTGCCCGCCGGGGCTCGAGCGCAAACGGGCGGTATCCTGGTTCAACCGTCGGAGATCCGCAGCCGGAACGGCGTCCTCAACGCAACGCTCGTTGCCGCCCCAAACATGGTTCGGCTCGGCGACATGACGTTCCCCGGCTTTCTTTACAACAGCGCCTACCTGCCGCCTTTGCTGAGAGCACGCACCGGCGACGTCATGCGCATTCGATTCCAGAACGATCTGCCCGACGATCCGAGCAATCTGCATTTCCACGGCATGGGCGTTTCGCCCAGGGGCAACAGCGACAACGTCTTTGTTCATGTACACCCCGGCCACGACTTCCAATACGAGGTGAATATCCCGACACGTGACGGTCAGGGTCCGGGCCTGTTCTGGTATCACCCGCACGCGCATGGCGTCGTCGCCAAGCAGATGCTCGGTGGCATGTCGGGTGGGCTCGTCATCGACGGCTCCGACAAATACTTCCCCATCCTGGCAGGCCTGCCGGAGCGGTTCTTGTTCATCAAGCATGTCGAGCGTGCCGGGGCCGAGCTGATTTCCATCAACGGGCAGGTCAATCCCGTCGTGCCGATCAGGCCGGGCGAAGTCCAGTTCTGGCGTATCGCCCATATCGGCGCCACGCTGTTCATCAAGTTCCGGATCGAGGGGATGCCCCTCTACGTGATCGCCACCGACGGCCACCCCTTGTCCCATCCTCAACGGCTGACCGAGTTCTTCATCGGGCCCGGTCAGAGGATCGATGCGATCGTGATCGGCCCGCCGGCTGGCGAATACGTCATGCGGACGCTGCCGTTTCAGAACCAGGCCTGGAAAGCCTCCGATCCTGCCCAGCAGATCGCCACTGTCGTCGCCTCGGGCGCGCCAGCGGCCGCACAGGCAGGCGAGGCTGAAATTCTGGGGCAGCGGGTGCAGGGAATGCGGTGGATCGACGAGATACGAAAAACCCCGATCGCGCGTCGTCGGACACTCGACTATTCGCGGACCGAGGACAGGCAGATGTTCATGATCGACGGCCACGTCGTGGATGAGGAACGCATCGATCAGACCGTGAAGCTGGGCGACACGGAGGAATGGACGGTCGTCAATACCGACCAGCAATACCATAGCTTCCATATCCACCAGACGGCGTTCCTCGTGACCGAGATCAACGGCGTGCCGCAAGACGAGGATAGCCTGCGCGATACGTTCTCGGTCCCCCCTGCCAACGAGATCGGACCGGGTTCGTTGAAGGTGGTCATCCCCTTCACCGATCCGGTGATCGTCGGCAAGTTCGTCTATCATTGTCATGCCGTGGACCACGAGGACAAAGGCATGATGGGCGTCGTCGAAGTGGTGGCGTGACCCGAGCTTTAGGTGTTGGGCGCTCTATCCAGACTACTGCTGCCCGAAGCGCCAACATGGCCCGCGGCACGATCGTTGGCCCGAAGGGAAGCGCAACAGATCCCCGGACGGCTTCGCGATGCCAGAAATACCTACTTCGCTCGGGGAGCGAGGTTTGGAGCGGGCGAAGGGAATCGAACCCTCGTATGCAGCTTGGGAAGCTGCCGTTCTACCATTGAACTACGCCCGCGATCTCAATGACTTAGACCGGTTTCGACCGGTCACCATCGTGTCAGCTGGATGATGATCTGCGACCCTGACCCATGCTGACCGCTATATCTTATACCGGGATTCCGAGACGCGCCAAGCTTGCCTTGGCCTCCAAACGATGGGGGCTGTCTACGTCCACTGCAACAGCAACGCCGCGAGTTCGTTGGGCATGTCGAGCATTACATCATGCCCGCATGCAAGCTCCGCCTGCCGCCATCCGCGCGCTCTTGCGACGGCGTAAAACTGGCCGAAAGGACCTTCAAAGCCACTCGCCATTATGAATCCGATTTTTGCGATGTCGGCGCCGTGATACGAGGCGCCCCGGGCATGAAAGAAACGATGCCGCAAATCGCGGCGTCGCGCCGACATGTGGACGGGGCGCCTCGCGCGGCCAAGTCTGTTTTTCATACTGGCAGTTCCGGCCCGGGGTGACTAAATCGAGGCGATGTCAGAAGGCTATGGTCAGTTTTGCCCGATCGCGAAGGCATCGGAGATTTTCGCCACCCGCTGGACTCCGCTGATCGTGCGCGAACTGATGTCTGGCGTGCACGCCTTCAACGACATCCATCGCGGCGTGCCGCTGATCTCCAGGGCCGTCCTTGTCGCGCGGCTACGTGAGCTCGAGAACCATGGTATCATTGAACGTCGTTCCCGCGACGACGACGGCGGTCACGAATACTGGCTCACGCCTGCGGGCGAGGGCTTGCGCGGGGTAATCGATGCGCTCGGCCAGTGGGGAATGACCTACACCCAGGATCGGATCAAGCGTTCCGATCTCGATCCCGCGCTCTTGATGTGGGGATTGCGCGGGCGCGTTGATCTGAACGCGCTGCCGGATCGCCGCGTCGTGCTGCGTTTCGAATTTTCAGGCGTGCCGGCGAGCCGAACGAAATTCCGAATCATGTGGCTGATCCTTCGACGATTCGGCGTCGATGTCTGCATGAAGGATCCGGGATTTGCCGTCGATCTTACGCTTCGCGGCAATATCCGTGATTACGTCGACGTCTATCTTGGCCAAACCAAATGGAGCGACGCCGCCGGCACTGCGCTGCAGCTCGATGGCGACCTGCAGATTGCCAGAGCGTTTCCTGTCTGGTTGCGATTTGAAACGGCAAGCGGCCGGAATGCTCCAGCCCGGCACTTGGCTGCTCGGCCTGTCCCCGTCTAGACTTCATCCCGATCGGCGGCCGTCCCGCCCCCCGCGGAATGCGTGGTCCCCGACGCGCCCCGCCTTAACCGAGACCGAATTTTCCAGGTGCAGCCGTTTGCAACGGTGCTATGATGCTTTTGGGGTAAATGCGTATGACGGGGCGGGCGTACACCATTTTTGACACAGGCATCGGCCGGTGCGGCATCGCATGGGGCCAGGCCGGCGTTGTTGGCGTGCAGCTCCCCGAGGCGCGCGAGATCGAAACCCGCAAACGGCTGTTTCAGCTTTACCCCGAGGCCCGCGAAACGCGGCCGCCGCTGAACGTCGAACTGGCGATCGAGGGCATTGTCGCGCTGCTGCGGGGCGAAAGCGGTGATTTCTCCGACGTAACGCTCGATATGGCCGGCATTCATGCCTTCAATCAGCGCGTCTACCAGATCACGCAGATGATTCCCCGCGGCGAGACCCGGACCTATGGCGAGATCGCGGCGCGGCTCGGGGCTTCCGGCGCCGTGCATTCGGTGGCGCAGGCGATTGCCCGTAACCCCTTTGTGATCATCATTCCCTGTCATCGCGTGCTCGAAGCGGGCGGCTATGCGGACAAGATTTCCCCGCATGGCGGCGTTATTTCCAAGCGCCGGCTGCTCTCGATCGAGGGCGCAGGCGGCCCGAGCAGCAAGACCCTGTTCGACGTGTTGCTTCCGGTTGCGCCGCCGCGTCTGCCGGGTTAATTTTCCCGCATGACGACAACGCCTCTGCTGCAACGCCAGTCCATCTCGGTGTCCGACTTCCGCTGCAGCGCCGTGCCGGGCGACACGCCGTTCGTGGAGCGGTATCGCTGCCACTCGGTCTCTTATGTCCGCAAGGGCAGCTTCGGCTGCCGGACCCGCGGCCGGAGCTTCGAGCTGGTGGCGGGATCGATCCTGGTCGGTTTTCCCGGCGACGAATATATCTGCAGCCACGATCACGTCCGCGGCGACGAGTGCCTGTCGTTCTTCTTGAGCCCGGAACTGGTGGAAGCGATCGGCGACCGGACGGAGATCTGGCGGGTCGGCGCCGCACCGCCGCTGCCGGAATTGATGGTGCTGGGCGAATTGGCGCAGGCCGCCGCCGATGGCCGCAGCGACATCGGCCTTGACGAGGTCGGGCAATTATTCGCCAGCCGCTTCGTCGAGGTGGTGTCGGGACGCTCGCGCGAGCCCGCGCCGGCCAAGGCCCGGGACCGCCGCCGCGCGGTGGAAACCGCGCTCTGGATCGATGCGAATTCGCACCAGGAGATCGACCTGGAGCGGGCCGCCGGGGAGGCCGGTATCAGTCCGTTCCATTTCCTGCGCCTGTTCGCCAGCGCGCTCGGCGTCACCCCGCACCAATATCTGGTGCGCTCGCGGCTGCGGCACGCGGCGCGCCTGCTGGCCGACGATGACAGGCCCGTCACCGACATCGCCTATGATGTCGGGTTCGGCGATCTGTCGAATTTCGTGCGCACCTTCCACCGCGCCGCAGGTGTCTCGCCGCGCAGGTTCCGCGAGGCCTCGCGCGGCAAGCGCAAGATTTTCCAAGAACGCCTGGCGCTGCACTGACTAGGGTCGTCTCCGGAACGCGCGTTCTGCAACGCGCCTTGAACCGGAGACCACCATGTATGACCACATCGGACTGAAAGTCGGCAATCTCGACGCCAGCGTGCGCTTCTATGCGGCCGCGCTGGCGCCGCTCGGATATGTCTTGTGCTCCCGCGACGACAGCGGCGCGGGTCTTGGACCCAAGGGCGAGCCGGCGCTGTGGCTCTATCCGCACAAGGGGCCCGTCGGCGCCGGCGCCCATATTGCGTTCCGTGCCCCCGATCACACCGCGATCCGGAAATTCCACGCCGAGGGCGTGGAGGCCGGAGGCCGCGACAATGGCGGGGCCGGCCCGCGGGCCGATTACAGCCCGAGCTATTTCGCCGCGTTCCTGATCGACCCCGATGGCAACAATGTCGAGGCGGTTTGCACGTAACCGCGGCCGCATACGCCGTCGTCATCCTGAGGTGCGCGCTCTTGCGCGCCTCGAAGGATCGCCACGAACACCGCAACAGTCATCCTTCGAGGCTCGCTGACGCTCGCACCTCAGGATGACGCCACACACCTCCTGAAACAGGCAAAACCCATGGCTTCCATCCACAAGGACATTCTGATCGACGCCCATCCCGACGACGTCTGGGCGGCGGTGCGTGATTTCGGCGCCGTGCATCAGCGGCTGGCGCCGGGCTTCGTCACCGACGCGCGCCTCGAGGGCGACACGCGCATCGTGACGTTCCACAACGGCACGGTGGCGCGCGAGCTGCTGGTCGATTGCGACGATGAGCGGCGGCGGCTGGCCTATGCGATCAGCGGCGAGCGGGTGAAACATTACAGCGCCTCGGTGCAAGTGATCACCGATGGCGAGGCACGCACCCGGATGACCTGGGTCGTCGACGTATTGCCCAACGAAATCGCGCCCTATATCTCCGGCCAGATGGATTTGTCGATCCTCGCGATGCAGAAAACATTGGCGCGATCGGCAAGAGTGGAATCCGGTCTTGCGTCGGATCGCGCGCGCAATCATGGAGCGGGCGCATGACCGCGTCGGCGTTTCTCGACGCGCTCGGCGCCGAGGGCCCCGCGGCCGACCGTGCCGGCAAGATGGACCTTTACGGACGCTTCGTCGGCTCCTGGGAGCTCGACGTCATGCAAATTGCCCAGGACGGCTCACAGCGCCGGCGCAAGGGCGAGTGGCATTTCGGCTGGGCGCTGGAAGGCCGCGCGGTCCAGGACGTCTGGATTGTCCCGCCGCGCGGCGAATTGCGTCGCGGCGACGCGGCGGCCAACGTCAATTCCTATGGCACGACGCTGCGGGTCTACGATCCCCGGATCGATGCATGGCAAATCCAGTGGACCGATCCGGTCACCCAGAATTTTCTCCACATGATCGGCCGCAAGCAAGGCGACGACATCGTTCAGCTCGGGACCGGACCGGACGGGACTCTGATCCGATGGCGCTTTTGCGAAATCACGCCCGATTCCTTTCGCTGGCGGGGCGAAATCTCGGCCGACCAAGCCGCGCCATGGCGCCTCAACGTCGAATTTGTGGCCAGGCGCGTCGGATAGTTCCGGCCTTTCCGCTCGATCGTGGCGGCGGCGATCAGCCGTTGCTCCCTCTCCCCCCTTGCGGGGTCGAGACGAGCGAAGCTCGCTCTTAGAGGGTTGGGGTGACGGGGACTTTTGTCAAAGCCGGACTCGCGGATAGTCCCCCTCACCCGATCACTTCGTGATCGACCTCTCCCCGCAGGCGGAGCGAGGTGACCGAACTCGCGCGCATGCGTCGATTCAACTAAAAGCCATCAGGCACTAGCCAACGGAGGCCGGCGGCTCGCCATGGCAGCCATCTTGGCTCTTGCGCGATCGTGCGCTTCGGTCATGCTCACGCCGGATTCTGGTCCGGTTTGCAAGGCGCGTCAGGCCGCACATCTCATTCACGCGAAATTCATGGCTGGCGCCGTGAACATGCGCCGGCTTCTCGTATTGTACCGCCATATTCGAGGAACAAGCATGCGCAACAATCTTCTGCTGACCAGGCATCTCCTGCTGGCGCTGTGTATCGCGGGCATCGCCGTTCCGCTCGCCGCCTGCAACGAGCAGGACACCGCCGCGACCGAACAGACGTTTGGACCCTCGCCCACCCTGCCGGCGCCGGAAAACTCCCTGATCCCCACGGTCAATGTCGCCAAAGCGATCGGCTGGCCCACCGGCGGCAAACCGGTCGCCGCCAGCGGAATGGCGGTCAATGCTTTTGCCACCGGGCTCGATCATCCGCGCACGCTCTTTGTCCTGACGAATGGTGATGTGCTGGTGGCCGAGACCAACGCGCCGCCGAAGCCCGACGATACCAGGGGCATCAAGGGCTGGATCACGAAGATGGTCATGGGCCGCGCCGGCGCCGATACGTCGAGCGCCAACCGCATCACGCTGCTGCGCGACGCCAACGGCGACGGCGTCGCCGAAACCAGATCGGTCTTTCTCGAAGGGTTGAACTCGCCGTTCGGCATGGCGCTGGTCGGCAACGACTTCTATGTCGCCGATTCCGATGCGATCATGAAATTCCCCTATCATGCCGGCGACACCAAGATTACCGCGCCGGGCGTCAAACTTGCGGACCTGCCCGCTGGCACCATCAACCATCACTGGACCAAGGATCTTGTCGCGAGTGCCGATGGGACGAAGCTCTATGCCACCGTCGGCTCCAACAGCAATATCGGCGAAAACGGCATCGAGGCCGAGACCAATCGTGCCGCGGTGCTCGAAGTCGATCGTGCCACGGGCAAGTGGCGCGTGTTCGCTTCGGGGCTGCGCAACCCGAACGGTCCGTCATGGCAGCCGCAGAGCGGCGCGCTCTGGGTCGTCGTCAACGAACGCGACGAACTCGGCAACGATCTCGTGCCCGACTACATGACGTCAGTGAAAGACGGCGCGTTTTACGGCTGGCCGTACAGCTATTACGGCCAGCATGTCGACGTCCGCGTCCAGCCGCAGCGGCCCGATCTGGTGGCCAAGGCGATCGCGCCGGACTACGCGCTCGGTGCGCATACGGCTTCGCTTGGGCTGACATTCAACACCGGAAATCTGTTTCCACCCGAGATGGCCAACGGGGCCTTCATCGGCCAGCACGGCTCGTGGAACAGGAAGCCGCGCGCCGGCTACAAGGTGATCTTCGTGCCGTTCGCCGACGGCAAACCCTCCGGCAAGCCGCAGGACGTGCTGACCGGATTCCTCAACGCTGACGGCGAGGCGCAGGGCCGGCCGGTCGGCGTCAAGATCGACAGGCAGGGCGCGCTGCTGGTGGCCGACGACGTCGGCAACGCGGTGTGGCGCGTGACGCCGGCGGCCAAGTCGGCGGCGCGATGATCACGGCCCCGGTGAAGAGCCCTCCGCGTCAGTCGTCATACTCCATCGAAATATCCTGGCCGGTGTAGTCAGGCATGAACGACGCCGCGACAAGGCTGATGACCGAACAGCCGGCGATGTAGATGGAAATCGCATAGCCGGAGTGATAGGAGGCGAACAGGGCGGTGGCGATCAGCGGCGCCGGACCGCCGGCGATCACGGAGGCGAGTTGATAGCCGAGTGAAGCACCGCTGTAGCGCAATCGCGGCGTAAAGGCCTCCGCGATCAAGGCCGCCTGCGGCCCATACTGCATGTCGTGCGGGATCAGCGACAGCACGATCGCAATGAACACCAATAATGGAGATGCGGTGTCCACCATTCCGAAATACAGGAAGCCGAACAGGCCCACCGTCGCCGCGCCGATCAGATACATCTTCCTGCGCCCGATGCGATCGGAGATGTGGCCCGACAGCGGGATGGTGACGAACGAGACGCACGAGGCGACCAGCACCGCGATCAGGATCAGATCGCGCGACATGTGCAGGGTGCCGACCGCGTAGGCGAAGATGAACGCGGTGAAGATATAGAACGGCGCCTGCTCGGACATCCGCAGCAAGGCCGACAGCAATATTTCCTTCGGATGCTTCTTGAAGACCTCGATGATGGGAGCCTTTTCGATCTTCTTGTTGTCCAGCAGTTGCTGGAACACCGGGGTCTCGAGGATGCCGAGGCGAATCCATAGTCCGATGCCAACGAGCACAATCGAGAGCGCGAAGGGAATTCGCCAGCCCCAGGTGGCGAACTGGTCACCTGACAATTGGCTGAACGCCAGGATTGCAAGGTTTGCCAGAAACAGGCCGCACGGCACGCCGAATTGCGGCCAGGATGCCACCAGACCGCGTTGACCGTGGGTGCGCGACCATTCCATCGCCAGCAGCACCGATCCGCCCCACTCGCCACCCACGCCGATACCCTGAAGCATCCGCAGCACCGTCAGGATGACCGCGCCCCAGATGCCGATCGACGCATAGGTCGGCACGAATGCGATCAGGAAGGTCGAGATGCCCATGCACAGCAGCGTGGCGATGAGGGTCGCTTTGCGGCCGATCCGATCACCGTAGTGACCAAATATCGCAGCCCCGATCGGGCGTCCGACGAAGCCGATGAAATAGGTGCCAAAGGCCGCCAGCGTCGCCGTCAACGCATCTTCGTTGGGAAAGTAGAGCTTGCCGAAAATAAGCCCGGCGGCAGTGCCATAGAGGAAAAAGTCGTACCACTCGATGGCGGTGCCGATGGTTGACGCGATGACCGCCTTGCGCAACTGCGCACTGTGATCGGATGCGGACAACGTCTCATGTGTGACTGCCATAGCCATTGAACTGTCCCCTGTCTGGTCGTTTCCTTGCCCGTGCGAACCGGCTCTCGGCGGTTCTGTTTGGAGCGATGCTACAATCAGCGCGCAGCTACCGAAAGACACATCTTGCCGGAGACAGCCAGATTGGTGCGCCGCAGGAGAATTGGGTCAAGGCTGCCTTCGCGCCTCGTTCCCTGGGGCGGCGCCTGGCTGCGCCGCCTTAGGGCAGGAGGGCCGGCGATCACGCCCGAAAATGCTTGGAGAGCTTGAGGCCCTGCGCCTGGTAGTTCGAGCCGATGCGCTGGCCGTAGAGGGCGTCGGGCCGCGCCAGCATTTTTTCGTAAACCAGGCGGCCGACGATCTGGCCGTGCTCGAGGATGAACGGCACCTCACGCGAGCGTACTTCCAGCACCGCGCGCGAGCCCTGCCCGCCGGCGCCGGCATAGCCGAAGCCCGGGTCAAAGAAGCCGGCGTAATGCACGCGGAACTCGCCGACCAAAGGATCGAACGGCACCATCTCCGCGGCGTAATCCGGCGGCACCTGGACCGCCTCCTTCGAGGCCAGAATGTAGAACTCGCCGGGATCGAGAATGAGGCTGCCGTCGGGCCGCGCGGATATCGCCTCCCAGAATTCATCGACCGCATAGCCGCCGCGGCGGTCGATATCGATCACGCCGGTATGCCGCTTGGCGCGATAGCCGACGAAGCCGCTGGCGTTCTCGCCCGAGAGGTCGACGCTCAGCGCCACGCCGTTGTTGAGATCGGCGTCGTCGGCATCGACCAGCCGCTCCAGATCATGCAGCGCGTCGAGTTCATCGGCGGTCAGAATGGCATCGCCGGTGCGAAAACGCACCTGGCTTAGCCGCGAGCCTTCGCGGAGCAGCACCGGGAAGGTCTTTGGGCTGATCTCGGCATAGAGCGGGCCGTGGTAGCCGGCGCCGATCATATCGAACCGCCGCGTGCCGTCCGCGATCACGCGGGTGAACACATCCAGCCGCCCGGTCGAGCTCTTCGGATTGGCGGCGGCGACGATTTCCGGCGGCAACGCCAGCGACTCCAGCAGCGGCACGATATAGACGCAGTTGGTCTCGAGCACCGCGCCGTCGGAGAGGTCGATTTCGTGCAGCTTCAGCTCGTCGATGCGTTCGGCCACCGTGGCGCCCGGCCCCGGCAAAAAGCTTGCCCGGACCCGATAGGCGATGTCGCCCAGACGCAGATCGAGGCTCGCCGGCTGGATCTGGCTCTCGACAAACGGATAGGCCGGGAGGATCAGGCCGGCATCCGCCATCGCCGCGATCATGCGGTCGGGCAGGATGCCATTGGCGTCGGGTGCGAGCGCGAAGGTCACGGGGTGGATCCTCAGGATGAACCAGGCCATCCAGACGCTGAAAATATGGACTTTTATCGGTTATCCGATGGTTGCCTTGACGGAAAGGGCGCGAGGGAATATCAGCATGACTTATCCCGTGGTGATTTGAGCCGGCCGGCTTGCAGCCACGTTAAACAAGTCGCTAAACAGGCCGGGGACAGTGTGATCCCGGCCTGTGGAATTTTTCCAGGCCGGTTTTTTTGTGACCATTTTCAATGGATGGTCACGACGGAGGTCACATGTCCAAGTCTACCACGTCCACGTCTGCTGCGCCGGCTTCGCCCACGGCCCGCTATCGCCCGGAAACCCGGCTGGTCCATTCCGGGACCATCCGCTCGGAATTCGGGGAGACATCCGAGGCGCTGTTTCTCACCCAGGGCTACGTCTATGACAGCGCCGAGCAATGCGAGGCGCGCTTCAAGGGCGAAGATCCCGGCTACATCTATTCACGCTATTCCAATCCGACCATCGCGATGTTCGAGCGCCGGATGATCGAGCTCGAAGGCGCCGAAGCCGGCCGCTCGACCGCAACCGGTATGGCGGCAGTCACCACGGCGATACTCGCGCCGCTGAAAGCCGGCGATCACGTGGTGGCGGCGAAAGCGATGTTCGGATCGTGCCGCTACGTGGTCGAAGACCTGCTGCCGCGCTACGGCATTCAATCCACGCTGGTCGACGGCCTCGATCTTGACCAGTGGCAGCGCGCGATGCGGCCCAACACCAAAAGCCTGTTCCTGGAAAGCCCGACCAACCCGACGCTCGACGTGCTCGATATCGGCGCCATCGCCGAGATCGCGCACCGGGGCGGCGCGCGGTTGATCGTCGACAATGTCTTTGCGACGCCGATCTGGCAGAGCCCGCTTGAGCTCGGCGCCGACGTCGTGGTGTATTCCGCGACCAAGCACATCGACGGCCAGGGCCGCTGCCTCGGCGGCATGATCCTGTCGTCGGAAGCGTTCATCGCCGAGCACATCCACACCTTCATGCGCCAGACCGGGCCTTCGATATCCCCGTTCAACGCCTGGGTTTTGCTCAAGGGGCTGGAGACGCTGGCGGTCAGGGTCCGCGCCCAGACCGAAACCGCGGCCATCATCGCCGAGGTGCTGGCGCAGCATCCGAAAATCTCGCGGCTGATCTATCCCGGCCGCGCCGATCATCCGCAGGCCGCCCTGGTGAAGAAGCAGATGCGCGCCGGATCGACCCTGGTCGGCTTCGAGGTCAAGGGCGGCAAGGCGGCGGCGTTTCGCACGCTCAACGCGCTGAAGCTGGCGCGGATCTCGAACAATCTCGGCGATGCCAAGAGTCTCGTCACCCATCCGGCCACTACCACGCATCAGCGGCTGGCGCCGGAGGCCCGCGCCGAACTCGGGATCAGCGAAGGTTTTATCCGATACTCGGCGGGCCTCGAACACGCCGACGACCTGATCGAGGACCTGCAGGCGGCGCTGGAGAAGGCGTGAGTTAGCCACCGGCGTCATTGCGAGCCAACGGGTCGCGCGAATGCGCGCCCGTTGACAGGCTCCGCGAAGCGATCCATCCCTTCACGGACCTGAAGCTGGATTGCTTCGTCGCTAACGCTCCTCGCAATGACAGCAGTCACATCGGCCGGTAGGTCTGCACGTTGGACGGCACGTTGACGCCAAGCTTGATCTGGCCGACCGACTTGATGATGTCATCGCCAAGCAACTGGGCGAAGCAGGCGTAACCCCAGTCGTTCATGTGCAGGCCATCGGCAATCACGAAACTGTCGATCGGCAGCGCCTGGTTCTCATGCCACTGGCGCATCACCTCGAAGCGCGGAAAAACGCCGACATGGCGAAGTCGCGCGACCCTGCCGAGCAGTTTGATCAGCCGGCTCGCGCTTTCGGCATGCTCATTCACCTTCGGGGAGTATTGCGGATCGACCAATACGAGATCGGCGCCGGCGGCCTGAATGCGCGCGACGCCGTCCTCCACCAGCTGGGCGGTCTCGCCGGGATCGAGGTTGCGCAGCACGGCATTGGTACCGACCTGCCAGATCACAAGATCCGGCTTCATATCCAGCACCTCGACCTGCAGCCGCTTCATCATTTCCGGCGCGTCTTCGCCGCCCTTGCCGCGGTTGACAACGGTAATGTCGGCGCTCGGATATTGCCGGCGCAGCTGCGCCGCCAGCCGGTTGGGGTAGGTGAACTCGGGTGACGTCGAGCCGTAGCCGGACGTCGAAGACGATCCGAATGCCACGATCACCACCGGCTGCCCCGCAGCCAGCTTGCCCGCCACATGCGGCAGCGATCCCATCGATGTCGCGCCGCCCTTGGGCGGCAGGCACGGAACGCGGCTGAATACGTCGCTGGCCGATTTCGCGACCTGCTTCACCTTTTCGATCGCCTTGTCGGTGAGGCTCTTTGGCTGCGACGGATTGGCCGGATCGAGGGGCGCGGCATTGACGGCCGCGGTCGCATCGGTCGTCGGCGCGGCCGGCCTCGCGCTGTCGGATTTGGCGTCGTCAGACTTGACGCTTTCAGGCTTCGCGCTTTCAGACTTGGCGGTGTCCGGCTTAGCGGTGTCCGGCTTGGCGCTACCGGCTAATGCGGCCTGTTGGGCGGCCTGCGCGCGCGCCGGCGCGATCGTGGACGGCGTCAGCAGCACGAGCGCCGCGATCGCGGACACGGCCAGCAATGTCGTTCTGCAAAAAGGGCGGTGACAACTCATAAACGTCATAAAGAGTGGATCCTCAATTCTGCTGGGCGGGGTTGAGGCGGGCGGCATCGATCACAAATTGCGACAGCGCCCGGCCGATACAGTTATGGACCCGCTTGGCCAGCTCAACGCCATGGAATGTACTGAACAGGTCAAACTCTCCCGACTCGTTCCAGTGCTGCATGATGGCGAAACGGTCGAACAGCGGAACGTCGTGCTGCTGCGCCACCACCCGCATATTATCCAGATAGGGCGGCGCGGAAATCATCGTCTCTGTACGTGGGCTATACTGCGGATTCATTAAAATCACATCGGCGCCGGCTTCTTGCAGCGCAACAACTCCCTCGTCGACCGCGGTGCGAAAATCGTCCGGGTCGATGGATCGCACGGCATCGACCGTGCCGGTCTGCCAGATCACCAAAGTCGGCTTTTTACCCTCCATTAACTTGGGCAAACCCGCAACAATTTCTTCGGCAGTTTTCTTGGCCTGTATTTCTACGGATATGTTGACCGCCAGCGACGGAAGTTTTTCTTTCAGTGCGACCTGCAACCTGCCGGGGTAGGCGCTCGCCTCCGGACTATTTACCGGCGCATTGATGGTCGACGAGCGGCTGCCCAGCACCAGAATGTCCAGCGAGCGGTTGTTTTTGATGACGTCCGCGACTTTGGGAAGGGCACTTTCGCTCGTCAGCAGATAGTCCGGGACCTCGCAACTCTCAGGAGCATCCTCGGCACGCGCGGGCGCTGCGGTCAAAAGACCGCCCAGCACTATCAAGCCCAGGATGAGTCCTGAGTTGGACTTCATGCCCCCCCTCCCGCCATATCGGCGTTGCCGCCGCCGCCCTTCGTCCGGGGCGCATTCTTGTCGGCAGAATGCTTGTACCACGAAAACAGCCATGCCGCGGCGGACATAATCAGGATTCCGGAAATACTGATAACAAAGTGCAACCCGGCGCCGCCGGACAGCTCCGCCAGCAGGAAATGCCCGGCGAATGCCAGGAAAACGCCAAGGCAGAAGATCTCCAGCGAATGCTGGCCGCACAGGATCAGCGGCCGCAGCCAGGGCGACTTCAGACCGCGCCAGTCCTTTGGCAGGAAGCGCACGGTGACGGCGGCCAGCGCCAGAAAATGCGCAAACCTCAGCACGTCTAGATCGGTCTTGCTGATGGGATACATCCATTGCTCGAGCCGGCGCGGCATCAGATGGCTGAGCTGCGGCCAGTACCATGTCAGGGTGACAAGGAACGCGAACAGCAGATAGCCGAACGAAATCCACAATGTGATCGGCGATGAAAGGATCCGCGACATCCGCTTGGCGCCGCCCTGCGCGCACCACGCCCCGAACACGAACAACAATTGCCAGGCGAATGGATTGAAGACCCAGACGCCGTTCGGATAGGCCGACAGATAAAGATCAAATTCCCAGGTCGCGGCATAGAGCATGACCGACAGCGCCAGCGTCAGGTCGGCGCTGCGCTTCATCAGCCACAGGATCACCGGCAGGAAAAGCATCAGCACGATATAGAGCGGCAGCACGTCCATGTTGACGGGACGAAATCTCAGGAGCAGCGCCTGGACGATGGTGACGTCCGGCTCCTTGAGAAAATCCATGATGCCCATTTCTTCCGAGTACAGCGGGTTCTCGAAGCTGGTGGCGACGTAGGAAATTTCCGCAAGGAAGATCGTGAACAAAAACACGTGCGCGACGTAGATCTGCCAGACCCGCCGCAGGATGCGCGCGGTCGCGACCACGAAGCCGGCCTCGCGCATCGCGCGGCCATACACGAACGCGGCGGTGTAGCCGGAAATAAAAATGAATATTTCGGTGGCGTCGCTGAAACCGTAGTTGCGGATCGTGAGCCAGGTCAGGAGATTGGGCGGCAGGTGATCGATGAAGATCAGCCACAGCGCCAGCCCGCGGAACAGATCGAGCCGCAGTTCGCGCTCGCCGGCAACCGGCAGCGAAATCGCCGGGACCGGAACGGCCTGCGCGGCGTCGCCGGCGATCACGCCGGCTTCGGCCGCGAGCGGTGGTCCGGCAATTCGAT
The DNA here is from genome assembly GCF_004799445.1 of Bradyrhizobium sp. Classification (GTDB taxonomy): domain Bacteria; phylum Pseudomonadota; class Alphaproteobacteria; order Rhizobiales; family Xanthobacteraceae; genus Bradyrhizobium. Next base: position 1,271 of record NZ_SSNA01000051.1, on the reverse strand, counting down.
CGGCTATCGAGGTCATCCAACACCGTGTTGAGCAAGCGGCCTTTAGGCCTGCATGGCCTGTAGATAGTATAGGCCCCGATGCCGCAAGCAAGTTGCGCGCCCGCAGGCCCGGGCCCTGATCACGATCCGATTGGGGTGGAACGGATCAAGATATCATCTCTTTGTTTGAGCATGATCTTTTCGCAAGAAACCTGCTCACTTTGCGCCAGCGCGGCGCTGCGGGTCCGGATCATGCTCTGGCCCAGAACTGTGGTGAAACGACGATTGGAACCAAATCGGAAGGGGGCCGGTCGATGCCGGCCCGGCGATTGGTTCTGCCGGAACTATTGGCTATGATGGTGCAGGATTCCGAAAGATCAACTCGCATGTACCGCGCCGTCACCCGCCAGATCGAAGTCACCGTCGAGCCGAACTTCCTGCCGGAACGCTCGTCGGTCGAAAGCCGTCAATATTTCTGGTCCTACACCATCGTCATCACCAATTCGGGCGCCGAGACGGTGCAACTGCGCACCCGGCACTGGATCATCACCGATGCGACCGGGCGGAAGCAGGAAGTCCGCGGTGAAGGGGTGGTCGGCGAACAGCCGGTGCTGGCCCCGGGCGAACGCTTTGAATACACCAGCGGCGTGCCGCTGCCGACCGCGTCGGGCTTCATGACCGGGCGTTATCAGATGGTCAGCGAGAGCGGCGAGAAGTTCGAGATCGACGTGCCGACCTTTTCGCTCGACAGCCCCGACCACAAACGGGTGTTGAATTGACGAGCGGGCTTCGCCGTTCCACAAAATGTAGTCATTCCGGGGCGCGCAGAGCGCGAGCCCGGAATCCATAACCACGATAATGAGTATGGATTCCGGGCCTGCGCCAAGTGGCGCATCTACGATGTGCAATCGCACATCGGAGAATGATGAGTTTGAGGGTATAATTGAAACCGTCATTGCGAGCGCAAGCGAAGCAATCCATCGTGCAACAAGCAAGCGCGGATTGCTTCGTCGCTTGCGCTCCTCGCAATGACGGCTAGGCACGCCTTCGCGATCTCGCCGCGCGTTTCGCGCGAGTTTTGGCCTGCTCGTTCCGCCCTCTCCAATCAGAGGGCGCAGGGAATGCCGGGCGCCCGATGCGCCCGCCGCCGCGTGTGCAATGTGAGTAGTAGAACGCACACGCGTTAGTCAGGTCACACCGGAATCACCCGGCATTCCCCGCGCAATGGTTTTACGGTTTCCTTCGTGCTCTCCCCGGTGATCGGCTTGTTGACACCGTCACTGGCGAAGTGA
>NZ_SSNA01000050.1 GCF_004799445.1 Bradyrhizobium sp. | reverse complement strand
CGTCCACCGCCCGCCTTCACGTGCAGCGAACCCGCCCCGTGGCAGTTCTCGCATGCGAACTTGCCGGGCTGATTCTTGCCGATCCGCCCCATCAGGGTTTTCGAGAACGATTCGGCGTGGCCGGCATGGCAGGTCATGCAGACCTTCTCGCCGACGAAGCTGGCTTCAATCGGAGCCCCGCCCTTTGTCTTGGCGGGAATCGCCGCAGGCGCGGGTGCGGCTTTCGGCTGTGGAGCCGCTGGCGCCGCGTCTCCCTTGAGAAACTCCTGCAGCGCCTCGTAAGCGCTGTCCGCAGCGAACTGCTGGCGTCCCTGGCGTTGCACCGGCCGGGCGGCACCGAGGCGTTGAGCGAATTCGGTCAATTCGGAATAGACGGCATCCTCGACCTGACGGGGCCTGGCGGCCGCTTCGCTTGCCGGCTTCGATCCAGCCGCGACCGTATTGGCAAAACCTGCGAGCGCAGTGAACGAATCATCGTCGCGTTGAACGGCTGCGGGCTTCGAATCGGATTTGTCGAGATCGCGCAGCGCGGCGTACACGCCTTGCCCTGTCGCGGGGTTGATGCCGGGGTCGGAGACGATCTGAACCGCCATCGCGGGCTGAATCAGCCCGAGTACCGCTCCACCGACCAGCGCCGACTTGAGAAGCGAGAGAAGCTTGGTCAGAGGCTGCGCATAACACGCTCTTGCGTATCGCGCGCCCCAGCCGAAGCATCCGTTAAAATCGCCCAACCTGCTCATTCGAAACGCCCCCGCGTTCATCTGTCGGCAACCGTTCATTGTTAATTGATGTGTGGGCCGTCGATGCCACCTTTGATATTGCTAAAAAGCCACACTCATAACTATTCGTCGAGAAGTCGACATAACGCCTACTTTTTTTCCGGCTCGTCAGTTCCCGCCGGCTCCGCCGGAAGGTGATGCGCGATACCCTTATGACAATCGATGCAGGTCGCGCCGGCCTTGATCGCTTCCGGCATCATTTGATGCGGCAGCCGATTGCTTGTGCGGATCCATCGAGTCGACCGCGTGGCAATTGCGGCATTCGCGCGAGTCGGTCGCCTTCATCGTCGCCCAGACGTGCTGCGCGAGTTCGAGCCGATGCGCTTCGAATTTTTCGCGGGTGCTGATGGTGCCGAGAATCTTGTGCAGCACCTCGTTGGAAGCCTCGATCTTTCGCTTGATCTTGTAGATCCAGACCTTCGGCACGTGGCAGTCCGAACATATCGCGCGCACGCCGGACCGGTTTTTCCAGTGAATGGTCTGCTGCAGTTCCGGGTAAACATTATCCCGCATTTCGTGGCAGGAAATGCAGAACGCTTCGCTGTTGGTCAGTTCCAGCGCCCAGTTGAAGCCGCCCCAAAACAGGATCCCGCCGAGGCCTCCCAGCACCACAAGGACGCTCCAGGACAGCGACGACGGGCGTCGGAAAAACGCCCACAGCCGCTGTAATCGGGTCTTGGTGCCCGCTCCGCCAGATTCATCCATGTTGAGCCCCCAAGCTCAATCTCTAGACAGGTGTTCTCTAGACAACGCGCGCGGTCACCGACATCGCGCAGCCATCTCCCCTAGGGTACACCTTACGAAAGGTTACCCCAGAGCGCAAACTCAGGCTGTCCAAAATTGCTCACACGCCGCATTGAATCGTGCCCAGTGGCCTTTGCGCCAGTCAGCATCGCCGGATGGCGGGAGCGTTCCCGTCATGAATTCATTTACGCCGGTTTTTGGGCCGATTGCTTTGACGCAAGTCAATCGACGCCGCAAATTTGTGCATGGCGTCAATCGACTTTGCCGCGCGGTGAAGCTCGCATCCCCTCAAAGGCTTGCGCCGGGCGCATCGTTACGCCCGGCGCAATCCGAGATTGCGTGATCTTTCAGCCGACGAAGCGCGCGTCGCCGCCGCCGCCGGCTCGCGCGGTGACCATGGCGGGCGGTGGCGAGAACCACAGCTGGTACATCGTGACCACCCACATGAAGGCGAAACACGCCCCCATCAGGGCACCTGCCAGCAACACCACCCAAGCGAAAGGATGAAACAGCTTGGTAAAGTACCACGAGCTGACGTCCATCACGATCGCCAGGTAGGGCAGCGCGACAATCGCGCATTTCAGCCATACCGGCCTCACATAGGCGTGGCTGAACATCATGCCGACAATGAAGAAGATGAAGGTCAAACCGAATAGATGAATGTGCGACACCCGAACCAGGGTGAAGACATCCGTTCCGGTGTCCTGCTCCGTCACCTTCTTCAGGTTGTCATAACTGCTCAAATTGGGAAGATGCGGGTTGCTGCCGTCATGGCAACCCATGCAGCGCTTGTCGAGGATCGGTTTGATCGTCTTGTCGTAGGTCGCCCGATCGGTACCTTCCTTCACCCAGGCAATGATGGCCTGGCCGTCTTCGGACGGCAACATGTTCGACATCGGCCCCTGCAGCGCCGATTCGAGGCGCGAACCATGCCCGCTGCCGCTGTAGGCGACCACAAGGTCTTCATACGAGAGCATCATCTTGTTGCCGGTGCCGCGGCCGGCATAGGTGTGAAAAACGTAGATCAGGCCAAACAGGTAGGCCATGCCGAGAACCAGAAGCGTCGCCGTGTACAGAATACGTACGCTGTAGGGCAGCTCCGAATAATGATGATAGAGCCGGTGGAGGGGTGGCTGCTCAGCCATGGTGATGTTCCTTCAGATCTTTCAGGCCCCCGATGCGAGGGCGATGCGGCATGCCAGAAGTACCCGTCGTTCGCTTTGCCTGCCGATCCGGCGTGCGCTCGTTGTTCACCTGGTTCACTTGATTCATTTGGGCGGCACCGTCAAGAATACGACCGCGCGGGCCGTCTTGTGCGCGTAGAGGGCCGCAAGGCCGGCAATATCCTGGTCCGTCAGCCCCTCCGACATCGCCGACATCCGCGGACTCTTGCGCGTGCCGGTCCGATAATCATCCAGCGCCTTCTCCAGATAGTCCGCGCGCTGGGCAGCCAGCGCGGGCAAGCGCGGGTCGGTGCTGTTGCCATTGATGCCGTGGCAGCGATCGCATCTCTGCGCCCACTCCACCGCGGTCAGGGGTTTGCGAACGTCGGGCTGCCGGGGTTCCTGGCCTGCAAAAAAGGCCGCAAGGTTTTTGCCGGCGGCAGCGTCGAGCGCCGCCGCCAGACCCTTCATCGTCTCATCCTTGCGGGTTCCCTGCTTGTAGGCTGCCAGCGCGCTGGCAAGATAGCCGGCGTCCTGGCCGGCGAGGCTGGGGAAGGCAGGGTTTGCGCTGACGCCGTCCGAACCGTGACATCCCGCACAGCCCGCGGCAGCTGCCGCGCCCGCCGCCTTGTCACCGGCGGCGGCAGCCTGGCTTCGCGCCGGCTTTTGCAGCGCATAATACAGCGCGATATTTTCCATGCCGGCGTCGGTGAGGCTGGCAAGCATCGACTTCATCAGCTCGCTGTCGCGCTGACCGCTCTTGTACGCCTTCATCGCCGCAACGGTGTATTTCGGATCCAGTCCGGCAAGGCTCGGCATGCCCGGCGTGGTGCTGACTCCGGATTCCCCATGACATCCCGCGCAGGCAGCCGCAGCGGTCTTGCCGGCCTGAACCGGATCGGCCGCGACTTTCGCACGATTGGCCGCCGGTGCCTGCGGCGGATCGAGGCTGCCATAATAGGCCGACACCTTGTACAGCGCGTCGTCGCTCAAAAACTTGACCTGGCTGTTCATGGCATTGTCGCCGCGCGCCTCGGACTGATAGGCCTTCAGCTCGAGGAACAGATAAGCGGAGCGCTGTCCCGCAAGATGCGGGACGGTGGCGGTGTCGCTGATGCCGTCTGCGCCATGGCAGCCGGCGCAGCTCGACTCCGCGAGAGACTTGCCTTGCGCGACATCTTCCGGGGTAGCGTACAGGGTTTTCAACTCGGCGCCGCTTTCGACCATCGTCCGCGGTTGAGCGGATGCGCCGAAATAGGCCCCCGAGAACAGTAGCCCGGCGACGCCTCCGACAAACGCCAGCATCGAGAGGGAGGAGCCGGCCCGTGGTGGCCGGCGAGCGGCCTCACGGCTTCCGAGCCCGGCGAGATTCGCTTCAGCCGATTGTTTCATTCCGTCCCCGCCTTGCCGCTCGCCGGCGCCGGTGCAGCTCTTGCTGCTTTTGCCCGGCGCTGACGGAGCTCGTGAACCTGACAAGGCGCCGCTCCACCCTCAGCAAAGCCGAACAGCGCACCGGAACCTTGTCGTCGAAGATATTGAAGTTATGTCGTGGAAGATATTGGGGTTATTTCTTCCCGGGCAGCTTGTGGCCGTTGGCCGCGAATGCATCACCAAAAGCATTACGGGGACCGCCACCGGCTGGATTCTGGTGACACGCACCACACGCCTTGCCTGTTGACGCGGCATAGGCGGGCAACGCATCCGCGGATTTGGGAGCAGCGATCGTGAACGCTGCGCCGATGGCCAGCGCCGCGACAACGGCTCCCAGGATTCTGAAGTTCATTTGTCATCTCCGTTAGTGGGAACGAACAGCAAAAGCCGTATTCGACTTTTCATGCGAAAGATTTGATTTCGATCAACATCGCTGCGCGAACAACTCGGCTATTCAGCCTACGACCGGGCAACGAACGACAGCATTCTTATTGCGGTAAGGTGAGCAGATGAGCGCAGTGGAACGGATAGACGATAAGGATACGCTAATTGCGCTACCGCGCAATGTCGCGATGCCGGGAATCGCCGCAGTTCCGAAACCGCGGGCCGATGCGCAACAGGGCATTCCAACCATCCAGGCGAGGGATGGTTCCGTTCGCGGTGAACGGTTGCGTCCGCTGCTTGCCCTCGTCCCCTATCTGGGGCGCTATCGCGCCAAGACCGCCGCCGCGCTGGTCGCGCTCACCGTGGCGTCGCTCGCCACGCTTGTCGTGCCGGCCGCCGTGCGGCGGATGATCGATTTTGGCTTCACCGCCGACAGCGTCGAGATGATCAACAGCTATTTCGGCGTGATGATCGTGGTCGTGGCCGTGCTCGCGCTCGCCAGCGCATCACGCGTCTATCTCGTCACCACGCTCGGCGAGCGAATCGTTGCAGACCTGCGTCGCGACGTGTTCTCGCATCTCACATCGCTGTCGCCGGTGTTTTTCGATTCGGCCAGCAGCGGCGAACTGGTGTCGCGGCTGACCGCCGACACCACCCAGATCAAGGCCGCCGTGGTGGTTTCGATCTCGACGGCGCTGCGCAATTTCATGCTGTTTGCCGGCGCCTCCACCATGATGGTGGTCAGCAGCCCTCGGTTATCCGCGACCGTGATCGCGGTGATCCCGCTGATCGTGCTGCCCCTGGTCGCGTTCGGAAGAAGGGTGCGAACGCTGTCCCGCGGGGCCCAGGATACGCTGGCCGACGCCTCCTCCTATGCCTCGGAATTGATCGGCGCGATGCGCCCTTTGCAGGCGTTCACCAACGAGCGCCTTGCGACCGGCCGCTTCGGCCGGGAAGTCGAGCGCGCCTATCAGGCGGCGCGCAACTCGACCCGCGCCCGCGCGTACCTGACCGCGATCGTGATCTTTCTGGTTTTCTCGAGCATCGTGGCGGTGCTGTGGGTCGGCTCTCACGATGTGTTGAACGGCCAGATGACCGCCGGCCGGCTTGGCCAGTTCCTGCTTTACGCCGCCCTTGCCGCCGGCGCCCTCAGCGAACTCAGCCAGGTATGGGGCGACGTCTCGGCAGCCTCCGGAGCGACCGAACGGCTGTTCGAGATTCTGCGGTTGAACCCCGCGATTGCCGCCCCGGCCGTTCCGCTGGCATTGCCGACGCCTTCACGCGGCGACGTCGGCTTTGCCAATGTCAGGTTTGCCTATCCGACCAGGCCGGAAACCGATGCCGTGGATGGCATTTCGTTTGCGGTGAAGGCCGGAGAGAAAGTCGCCATCGTCGGTCCGTCCGGCGCCGGCAAGAGTACCTTGTTTCATTTGCTGCTGCGCTTCTACGACCCCCGCAGCGGCGTGATTTCGCTCGATGGCGTTGATATCTGCGACGCCGACCCGCGCGATGTGCGTGGCCGCCTCGCTCTGGTGCCGCAGGAACCGGTGATTTTCGCCACCACCGCCCGGGAGAACATCCGGTTTGGGCGACCGGAGGCCGATGACGCCGAAGTCGAACGTGCCGCGGTTCTCGCCCACGCCACCGAATTCATCGATCGGCTGCCGCAGGGGTTTGAAACCGAGCTCGGCGAACGTGGCGTCACCTTGTCCGGCGGCCAGCGCCAGCGCATCGCGATCGCAAGGGCCATCCTGCGCGACGCGCCGCTATTGTTGCTGGATGAGGCGACCTCCTCACTGGACGCGGAAAGCGAAATGCTGGTGCAGACCGCGCTGGAAGAATTGATGCGCCACCGCACCACGCTGGTGATCGCCCATCGCCTCGCCACGGTGCTGTCCTGCGACCGGATCCTGGTCATCGATCAGGGGCGAATCGTCGAACAGGGCACCCATGCGAAACTGGTGGCGCAAAACGGGCTCTATGCCCGCCTGGCGCGGCTGCAGCTCCGGCACAGCTGACCGCAATTTCGTCCGCCAGACACGGATCCGAGCTGATTCGGCGGGGCGCATCATGGGACGCGCCAAATGCAGGCAAGCGCGCATAGGCCCGCGCACTATTCTTTCAGTGTTTGCCGGCGATCCAGTCGAGAATTCGCGTCGATGACACCGTCCGCTTCGGCGTATGGGGATTCAAAGTCCCGGCAATCGCGCTCCAGCCCTTCTCGATCACTTCCTGGGCAAACCGCCGCGCTTCGGCTTCATCCTTGAATTTTCGGGTCGCGCGAACGATGTGATCGCCGTTTTCGCGCTTTGGCGTTATATTCGAACGATAGGAAACGTACCAGATATCGCGCCCGGTCACGTGATTGGCCCCAAACAAGTTCAATATCTGCTTCCCTGGAAAGGCGGTGCTCGACGCAACGATTTATTTTAGCGGCCCTGCTCCGGCCTTCCTTGAGCTAGGTCAAAACCTCCGCAACACCATTGATCGCGGCGACGCGCTTGCAGCGCGCTGCTTGCATCTGCAAGGTAACCTCCCGATGCTGTGCGCGGATCGGCTTGGCCTGGAATTATTATTTGACTTGCGTCAATGTCGGACGCATTTGTAGCTCTATGTTTATTCCGTTCGTATGATCGTCTAATGTGGACGAAATGCCGAGTTAAGAGAAGGACATTCACATGAGGCGGCGATTGTTAATTCTGGGCGGAGCGATCTTCCTGGCGATCGGAGGCAGCATCGGCGAGGAAATCATAAGCTCCTCGGGTCAGGTGTGCGCCGCCGAGGCAAAAGCCAGTTTCGCCGACGATGTGATGCCGATTTTCGTCGGGCGTTGCTTTAGCTGCCACAAGCCAGGGGGACAGGGCAACGAAAAGAGCGGGCTCGACCTCAGCACCTATGAAGGTGTCATGAAGGGCACCAAGTCTGGCAAAATGGTTATTCCCGGCGACGCAGAGGGCAGCAATTTGATGTGGCTGCTGGATTGGCGCGGGGCTCCCGAAACCCACATGCCGCTGGGCAAGAAGAAACTGTCGACCTGCGATCGCGACGCGATTAGGGCCTGGATTCGCGAGGGCGCGAAGAACAACTGATCTGATGAGTTCACACCGGCCCTAGCACGCGACGGATGGGCCTGCCCCATCATACAGTTTACAAGAGATTGCATTTCTTGCTTGGAGACTTGAACCGAACTGTTGAGAAAGGCTTTAGCAATGGCGCCTCGCACCCTCCTTCTATTGGCCGCATCTGTTATCATCGGAGCCGCGTCGATGTCGGCTACTGCAACCGACGCCTTTGCCAAAAAGCGCGGCAAAGCGGCGCCCCCCGTGGTGGCGTCCGCCGTCGTCGTCGCGCCGGATAACGGCCCTCCCGCCGATCGGATTCCACGCTGCATCGATTCCGTGATCTTCTATCCCTACCCGCCCTGCTACTAGGAGCGGTGAGCCGAGACCGGAGCGATTCGAGGCTTGGCGTGCGCTTTCCAGCGTCCGCTTGACGCGGGCCCGTTCAGACCGGCAGCCTCGGCTAAACGCGCGCGACAGCCTCAGCGCCTGATGACGACTTTCTGATAGAGCCCGCCGAAGAAGGATTGCCTGCGCAATCCGGTCCGCGCCGCCGCCGGCAGCCAGCGGGTGATTTCGTGGCGCCATAAATCCAGCGCGAAAGGCTCAAGCAGGGCGAGCAAGGGGCGCCACAAATAGCGAAGCGGATGCCACCAATGCGGTAATGCATAGTCGACGATGACAATCTTGCCTCCCGGTCTGACGACGCGGAAGACTTCGCTCAGGGTACGCTCGCGATGAGAACCGGGTTGCTCGTGCAACAGGAAGAACAACAACGCGCGATCATAGCTGGCGTCGGGAATGTTGAGGTCGGCAGAATCCATTGCCAGCAATCGCGCCGGCGCACCGGGCGGCAGCTTTCGACGCAGGTTACTCAGCTGCATCGGCAGAACATCCACGACATCGATCCTGCCGCCGCCAGCCGCAACGCGGCCGATCAACCGGCTGGTAAGATCACCGTAGACACACGCGACCTGCAGGGTCGCTCCGGAAAGGACATCTCCCAATTCCGTCGCCGCCGCATCGCGCAGCCGCTCATAATTTCCCCACAGAATGAGGTTGACCAGCCATTGCCGTTCGAAGAACCAGACGGCCCTTGGGTGCACATAAGCCCACCAGTAATGCATGGTGAGATAATTCGGCACTTTGACGTGACTTCCGGGTTGGGATTCGGCAAGGGCAGGCGCGATAACCTCCGCGATGGCCCTGGGGAATATCCGGCGCGACGACATGCTATCGCCGCGGTTCGTCGACTGTGCTTGGGACAATTGCCCTCCGGCCAACTAGAAAAGGCGGTCAACGCCGCCCCATGAGATAGTGGGCCGGAACTAGACGGTCCTCCTTGATGCTGGTCAAGCTGCGACGGAAATCCGCCGTGCCGGGTTCGGCAGCCAGGATCGCCTGATTCGCAACGCCATTGCCTGAGAGCACGCCGTCTGCCTGCTATCCGGCACGCTAGTAGGCCAGCGGCTTGGGCCGTCCGATTCCGCAATAGTGAAAGCCGTTTCGCATCACTTCTTCCGGCGAGTAGATGTTCCGAAGGTCCACAATTACCGAACTCGCCATGATCGACGCCATTTCTTTGAGATCGAGCGCTCGAAACTGCTCCCACTCCGTCACGACCACGAGCGCGTGCGCCCCCTTTGCGCAATCATACGCGTCGTCGCAGAAGGTGACGTTTTCCAGAACCTTCCTGGCCTGCGGCATACCGACGGGATCGAACGCACGAACCCGCGCGCCCATATCCTGCAGCGCCGTGATCAACGGAATCGACGGCGCGTCGCGGATGTCGTCGGTATTTGGCTTGAACGTGATCCCCAGCACCGCAATCGATTTGCCCCGCAGATTGCCGCCAATCGCATTGGCGACCTTGCGGGCCATCGCCCGCTTGCGCTGGTCGTTGACGGCGACCACGGCTTCGACAATCCGCAACGGCGTCTCGTTATCTTGTCCGGTCTTGATCAGCGCCATGGTGTCCTTTGGAAAACAGGATCCGCCAAATCCGGGACCCGCATGCAGGAATTTCGGGCCGATACGATTGTCGAGCCCGATCCCTCGCGCGACTTCCTGAACATTGGCGCCGACCTTCTCCGCAAGATCGGCAATCTCGTTAATAAACGCGACCTTGGTCGCAAGAAACGAATTTGCCGCATATTTGGTCAACTCGGCGGAGCGGCGGTCCGTGTAAAGAATGGGCGGTGCGTTGAGATGAAGCGGCCGATAGACTTCGGTGATGACCTTGCGCGCACGCGGGTCATCGGTACCGATCACAATTCTGTCGGGATGCTTGAAGTCACGAATCGCCGCGCCCTCACGCAGAAATTCCGGATTCGAGACCACCGCGAACTCCGCCTCGGAATTCTCCTGGCGCATCAGGCGCTCAACCTCGTCGCTGGTCCCGACCGGAACCGTCGATTTGGTCACGACCACGGTGAATTTCGAAAGCGCCGCCGCAATCTCGCGCGCTGCCGCAAAAACGTAGGACAGATCGGCGTGCCCGTCGCCCCGGCGCGAGGGTGTTCCCACGGCGATGAAAACCACGTCGGCACTGCCGACCGCCGGTTTCAGCTGGTCGTCGAAGGCGAGACGGCCCTGCCTCACATTGCTGGTCACCAGCTCGGCCAATCCGGGCTCGTAAATGGGGATTTCGCCGCTTTTGAGCGCGGCTATCTTCTCCTCATCCTTGTCGATGCAGACGACATGATGCCCGAAGTCGGAAAAGCACGCCCCCGACACCAGCCCGACATAGCCGGCGCCTACCATGGCAATATGCATTGCTGCCCCTGTGTGATGATCCGTTCAACGACATGCGAAGCTGATTTCGCGGGCCTGAATACCCCGACAGCCATCAGCTGTTCAGTGGATGAGTCAAAGCGAGAATCGAAATGATTACTACCAATCAACGCTGCACCGCTGGAGCTTCCCGCCGCGACATAATCGTCGGCAGCGCCATCGCGGTTGTGGCCACGGCTATACCAGCGCCCCTCACGGGGCCGGTGAGCGCGGCAACTCCAACTTCAAACCGAGGCAAAGGAACGAACGCCATGAGCACGATCACCACCAAGGACGGTGTCCACATCTTTTACAAGGATTGGGGCCACGGTCAGCCGATTGTCTTCCATCACGGCTGGCCCCTGAGCTCCGATGACTGGGATACCCAGATGCTGTTCTTTCTCCAGCACGGCTATCGCGTCATTGGCATCGACCGCCGCGGGCACGGGCGCTCAAGCCAGGTGTCGGATGGGCACGACATGGATCACTATGCGGCCGACGCGGCGGCCGTGGTCGAGCATCTGGAGCTACGGAACGCCGTACATATCGGCCATTCGACGGGAGGCGGTGAGGTGGCGCGCTACGTCGCGCGACACGGCAGGGGTCGCGTCGCCAAGGCCGTGCTGATTTCCGCCGTCACCCCACTCATGCTGAAGACGCCGAATAATCCGGACGGCCTCCCTATCGAGGTATTCGACGGGCTACGCGCAGGCCTGGCAGCCAACCGGGCACAATTCTACCGCGACCTACCGGCCGGCCCGTTTTATGGTTTCAACCGTCCTGGCGCGAAGCCGATCGAAGGCGTGGTTCAGAACTGGTGGCGCCAGGGCATGATGGGTGGCGCGAAGGCCCACTACGATGGCATCAAGGCGTTCTCGGAGACCGATCTCACCGAAGATCTCAAGAGCATCGACGTGCCGACGCTCGTGATGCAAGGCGACGACGACCAGATCGTCCCCTACAAGGATGCGGCCCTGCTCTCGGCGAAGCTCTTGAAGAACAGCACGCTGAAAATCTATCCCGGCTTCCCCCACGGCTTGATGACCACACACGCCGACGTGATCAATCCAGACCTCCTGGCGTTCATCCGCGGATAAGGCCACTCGACAGAGGTCTCCCGTTCCAAGGCGGGGGAACCGCATATGGAAAACACTCGCGCACGCCGCGAAATCTAACCGGGCGCAGCGGCGGCGCGCCAAGTGTTGACATGTGGCGCCCTCCCCATCGTTGAATGCTCGTCCGTCATGCCGTTGCAACCAGATCGCCTTGACGGTTCGGAACAGGCTTGCCCGGCGCAAGCCCATCCCATCGAGCAATATCGAACAGGTCGGCGGCTCAATTCATCTTGAGGACGACTCTAAACCTCGCCTTGCCACTCATCATCCGATCATACGCCGCCTGAGCCTCCTCAAGCGGAAAGATCTCATTCGTCGAACTGATGCCGTGAAGCTTACTGAAGGCAAGCGTGTCCTCGGAATCGACGGCGACACCCGAATACCAGCCTTTCACCGCCGCACGCTTTATAAGCAGGGAAGAAAATGTGTCGATGTCGAAGGGGACGACCATGCCTATTACCATCAGCGTCCCATTCGGCCCGAGGCCTCCCACAATTGCTTTCATCGCGTCGGCATTGCTTACGGTTGCGATGATCGCCTTGGCACCCCCTCGTGCCTGCAAAGCTTCGGCAACATCGCCTTCCTCGCTGTCGATATAGTCATGGGCGCCGAGAGCGCGGGCGAGCGCTTCTTTTTCCCGGCCGCGATTGACCGCGACCGTTCGGAAGCCGAGGCGTGAGGAGAATTGAATGCCAAGGTGGCCGAGACCGCCCACGCCATGGATCACCACGAGATCGCCCGGCCCGGCGCCGCTGTTCCGGAGCGCGTTGAAGGTGGTGATGCCCCGCGCAAAGCAGCGGCGCAGCCTCCACTTCGTCGAGATCCAATGGCACATGGGCCACCGCCGAAGCCTCGGCGAGCATATGGGTGGCATAGCCGCCGTCCCGCGTAACGCCGGTTGCTCCCGAGCCATTTTCGCAAGCGAACTGTTCCCCGCGGCGGCAGCGCCGGCAGTGCCCGCACGACCCTCCGAACCAGCCGACACCTGCCCGATCACCTACGGACCACCCACGCACGTTGGCCCCGACCGCTTCTACCGAGCCGATGACCTCGTGGCCGGGCACGCGCGGATATTGAAGACCCGGCAAAAGACCTTCGACAGTCACCGCATCACTATGGCAAACGCCGCAGGCAAAAACCCGAATCAGAAGCTCTTCAGCGCCGGGCGTCGGAACCTCGCGTTCCACTCGTTCGAACTTGCCGCCCGCCCGGGACACTTGCATTGCAATCATCATGATTGATCGTTCTTTGATCTTGAGGGGGTGTTAAGTCTCATCGAAGCGTCCCTTTACTGGTTTGAAAGGATGGGGATTAAAGCCGACGTTCACGGGCGATTGCCCTGCTTGCCTGCTCGCCGATGATGACGCTCGGAGCCATGGTGTTCGCCAGGGGAACCCGCGGCATCACGGAGGCATCGGCAATGCGGAGTCGGTCGATGCCGTGGACCTTGAGGCGACTGTCCACGACGGACATGTCATCTTGCCCCATCCTGGCGGTGCAACTCTGGTGCCAAATGGTCGTCACGCCATCGCGGATAAAATCGTCCATCGCCGCCGGCGCGAGCGCGGTCGGCATGATCTCCCGCTTCACGAAGCGCCGAAGCGCCTGAGCATTGCTGACCTCTCGTGCGAGCTCCACGCACCGTCGCAATGCGGCAAGGTCGGCCGGATCGGAAAGGATCTGCGAATCGATCTGGATCGGATCTTCGGGTTTGGCACCTGTCAGGCGCAGACGGCCGACGCTGTGCGGACGCAGCAGCGCCGGAAAGATCCCCCAGGATCCGGCCGGTATGGAGTGTCGTGCCGCGAGTTCAGGAGTTGGGACGGGGAATTGGACCTGGAGCAATTGGATATCAGGACTATCCAGCTCCGGCGTGCTCTTGGCGAAGATGGTAGCTTCGCCGCCATTGTCGTGGGGAGGAATCGGCTCCGGATATTCCCAGATACAACTTGAGACCATGATGTGGTCCTGGAAGTTGGCTCCTACTCCCGGAAGATGTTGGACCAACGGGATATCCAGCGATGCCAGCGTTTCAGCATCGCCAACGCCAGACTGCATCAGTACCTTTGGGGTGTGGATAGCGCCGAGCGACAGGATCACTTCCTGAGAAGCGCGGAAGCGATGGAGCCGACCGTCGAGGAGGCACTCCACGCCACTTGTCGCTCCCCGTTCAATAAGCACACGCGTGACCAGGGTGCCGGGCAGCACCGTCAGATTTGGCTGGTTCATCAGCGGGAATGTGTAGGACCGGAAAATCGACTGCCGCCGGCCTTCGCGAATGCGCAGGTTGAAGTAGGACGCGCCGCCTGGGCCTTCCATCATGGAGCCGTTGACATCGTCGAAGACAGGGATGCCAAGTTCGGTGGCGGCGTCGAGCATCGCGGTTGCGACGGGGTTCGGCTGGATCGGTGGGGTGATGTAGAGCAGACCATCGCGTCCGCGTCGGGCCGGGTCTGGCGTGCCCTGCCAGTTTTCAATCTCGCGGTAGATGCTTAGTACGGAGTCGTAGCTCCAGACGGAGTCGCCGGCCGCGGCGGCGAAATAATCCCAATCGCTCTTGTGGCCGCGGGCCCAGAGCATGACGTTGATGCTCGAGCCTCCTCCAAGCACTTTTCCCATGCTCATCGGGATGGCACGTCCGTTGAGATGCGGATTGGGCAATGCCGTGAAACCCCAGTCGCGCTCGCTGCCCAGATTGAGCGGCCAGGCAGCCGCCATTTCCACCTCGGGTACGTTGTCGCTACCGCCGGCCTCGATCAGCAACACCGAGACATCCGGATTCTCGGCCAGCCGCCGCGCCACGACCGCACCGGATGAGCCGGCCCCGCAGACGATAAAGTCGTAAGTCGTTCGAACAGCGCCGCGAAGTCGAAGCTGGTTTTCTTCGACCTCGCGGGCGAATTCCGCATCAAGCCGGTCAAAGATTGAGGTTTGGCTCATATTCCACTCCAACAGATTGAAAAACTAGGATTCGGCATCAGCCGATTTGGCCCTCCGACAGAGTCGCTGGCGGTGGAGCCGACGTCTGTTTGCGAAATTGCTTGATCTAAAGCTCGATCCAGGATCACCCGATCGGTAACCGCCTCGCTCGAACTGATCGTTCCCGCCGCCTGAGCGGCCCGGTCACGTCATGAGCCGGGCAGCCGTGAACGGCTATCGGCTACGCATCCAGGAAAGTCCGCACATGGCTGACAAAAGCCTTGTGGTGCTGAAAGAGGGCCCCGTGGCCCGAGTCTGGATAGAGCATCAAATGCGCATTGCTCATGGCCTTGAACATCGCATAGGCGTTCTCCGGCGGCAGCATCGTGTCGCTGCTGCCGCAGACCACGAGGGCGGGCTGCTTGATGGCACGCAGCATGGCGTGCTCGGGGTCGGGCGTGGCGCACCAGGTGATCAGCGCCTTGGCCTGCGGATCGGTCACGGCACTGCCGCTATCAGTGTCGCGATCTTCCTTGCGGGCATAGACCCGGTTCAGGAACGCCTTTCCGGCGGCCTGGCTGGCAGCTGATTGGGTGAAGAACAGCGGCAGCCGTGGATCCGGCGCTTCGGTGCGCGAGAAGGCCTCCTTGAGGACCGCCAGCAGGTGCTCCTCACCGCCCTGCGGCGCGGTGCCGACGAGGATCAGCTTGCGGACCAGCGGGCCGTGCTCGGCCGCCATCTGCTGGGCAACGCAGCCGCCGAGGGAATAGCCCAGTAGGTCGACTTTGGAGAAGCCGAGCAGCTCGATGAAGGTGACGGCGTCGCGGGCCGTGGCCGCAACATTGTCGGGGGTTTGGCCGGTCGAGCGGCCGACGCCGGCGTTGTCGAAGGCGATCACGGGACGGTCGACCGCCAGGGCGTTCACGACGGCGGGGTCCCGGGCGTCAATGTTGCCCGAAAAGTGTTGCAGCAGAACCAACGGCGTTCCGGTCGACGGGCCGAGCTGGCGGTAGGCGAAGCGAATACCGCGGCCTTCGACGTAGCGGGTGGACGCAGTTTCCAGCGTGGCTCCCTCACGGTTCGCGGTGTCAAGTTTGGTCATACCATCCTCCAGATGCTCTTATCGCGAGCCGAAGTCTGGCCACACCGCCGCAACGGTTTCCATCACACATTCACATGATAGCGGGCTCCGCGCTCGTGATGGTACAAGTCGAGCCGATCGACAACGATCGCCACAACGTGCGGCAGACGAACATGAGGCAGCCGTGATCGACAGCTCTGCCGTTCAGCACTGCGACCATGTCAGCCGACGTTGATCTTTCGGCCAAGGTGGATCAACGTCATCACTTGCATCGCCTTCGGGTTTGTCGTCGGTGCCGCGCCGATCGGCGCCATAATCTGGCCTATGCAATATCCCGAACTTCATACGAGCGCGCCGGCCGACGGCGTACCTACATTCACAAACGGAATAATCATAGCCGCAGGGTGGATCACCTGCGTCAGGTCTCTAGTCCATTTCGGCTGCTTCGGAGCTATCGGTGGCGCCGCATTCCGGGTGGCGCTGATATGGTCCGGTGCGTTCGGAAGGGCCGCCGCGGCCATCGATCATTCATGAGTTTCTTGATTCGACCTCGAGGTCGAGTGAAGAATGCGCAAGTGCCGGTGAGCCAATTCACTGCTCAGATTATGTGGAGGACGCCGCCAATTCTTCATTGACGCCGTGCGGCAGAATAGCGTTCTTGATGGATCTGGGGACAGCCGTAGCTATTTATGCGACAGGATACGAGCGTCTCGATCGTAGCGTGACCGCGATCCAGCAGTCGGTTGCATCCCTCGGGCCCGCTTTTGGTCGCGGCAACGCCAGCACAATGATGGGCATGTA
This sequence comes from Bradyrhizobium sp., assembly GCF_004799445.1. Taxonomy (GTDB): domain Bacteria; phylum Pseudomonadota; class Alphaproteobacteria; order Rhizobiales; family Xanthobacteraceae; genus Bradyrhizobium. Next base: position 13,069 of record NZ_SSNA01000050.1, on the reverse strand, counting down.
GCGCGACTACGTCGCTGGCGCCTAATTCACTACTGGCTTCCTTTCCGTAGCTCGCGTCAGCGCTGATCCCATTGCGTCCAGGTCACAGAAGCACTGCGACAGTGTCGCAGGGCAAAGGTTAAGGAGCGCGAATTCTCGCCTCGTGTTGTCCACAGCTGCACAGGTGTGAGTTCTGCAATCTTCTGCTTTGGGTTACACACGTCAACATTCTCGCCAGGGCCGCGAAGCTCTAGCCTGGACGACGACGCTCCAGAATTTTGAAACTGCGGTCACGCATGCCCAGCCAACATCACCGAAGGGATGGCGCTTGGGCTTTCTGATGAAAGACCCTCTCAAGTATTTCAGCAACCGATCCGGCTCCGCACCAGATATCGCCGATCACGCGGTGATCCTGACCATTTTGCTCTTCCAGGCGATACGACTCCAAGAATAAGTCATACGCTTCCGACGACGGAGCAGCGTCCAGTTTGCCGACAAGCTCGACAACGGGGATACCAACGCAGGGAAGGGCTACATCCGCTCGATAATCGACGCGGTCGAAGTCGACGACAAGGCTGTCCGGATCGTTGGCAGTAAGGATGTCCTGCAAGCCGTCATTGCAGGCAAACAGACCGCGAACGAAAATGTTCGTGGTTTTGTACGCAAGTGGCGCGCCCGAAGAGATTCGAACTCCTGACCCCCAGATTCGTAGTCTGGGCCGGACCATTGAAATCATTGAGGTCCGTTACCGTAAGAATCCCTGCAAGTTCGGAAACCGGCTCCAGATATGGATTGCGCCCCCCGCCCCCGTTACCAAATGAACGCCTGCGGCTTTCGGGATTGCGGTAGAGCACTCCACGCATTAATGCCGTTTAAGGCGCCGGGGCGCCATAGGTGCTCGCAGCGTTGGATCACCGGAATCCCTTTGGCGACGGGCGCAGTGGCCGCTCTGGAGGGCGCTGAGCGTCTCTCCGACCCGCGCCCGCACAGGTGGAGGGTTGGCGCTCATTAAGGCGGCCAACAGCAGATCCGGATCCGCGTAGCCGGAGGAGGCGGTGGCGGTCATGCGGGAGGTGGAATCGGTCATCGCCAGTGGCTGTTCGAGCCCACTCGGTTTAAAGTGTTATACTCGTTTCGCGGATTGAGTATATTAGGTTGAATTGCGGCGTAATGTTGGTTATACTCAAATTGCGAAACGAGTATAACACAGGAAACCACCATGGTTGCAGCCCCCCTGGTCGCCCAAACGACCTATGCCGAACTCCTGGAGCGTTGCGCGGGCGCAGCATTCACCGACGCATTTGCAGAAGAAGGCGCCTTTACCCCCAAAACCGTCAAGGGACGCCGCTACTGGTACTTTCAGGCCGGGACAGGCGACTCGCGCACGCAACGATATGTCGGACCAGAAACGCCCGAACTATTGGAACGGATCGCGCACCATCGGGAGGCTCGCGACGACGAGCGCGAACGCCGTACTCTGGTCTCCACGCTAGTGCGGTCCTTCAATCTTCCTCGTCCCATCCCGCAAATCGGTAACATTGTCGCTGCGCTCGCTAAGGCGGGCGTATTCCGGCTTCGCGGTGTTCTTGTGGGCACTGTCGCTTATCAAACCTATTCAGCGATGCTGGGCGTTAGACTCTCTGCCGGTTCCCTCCAGACCGGTGATGTCGATATCGCCCAATTCAAGAACGTATCGGTCGCAATCGGGGATAGCACCCCACCGGTACTCGACGTTCTGAAGGAGGTTGATAAGAGCTTTCGGCCCGTCCCTCACGTCGTAGATGGCCGTCGGGTCACAAGCTATGCCGCCAAAGGCGGACTGCGCGTGGATTTTCTCACGCCGAACGAAGGAGGCGAAACAGGCAAGCCCCAGGCGCTTCCCGCACTCCAAACAGATGCACAACCGTTGCGTTTTCTCGATTATCTCATTCACGATCCTGAGCCGGCCGTAATTCTGCACGATACCGGCATCTATGTTCAGGTTCCGTCACCGGCGCGGTACGCGATCCAGAAGCTGATCGTTTCGCGACGACGTCCCGAAGGATTTGCCAAGCGCGACAAAGACCTTCAACAGGCCGAGGCATTGCTCGAGGCGCTTGTAGAAAAACGCCCCCATGATTTGAAACTTTCCTGGCAGGAAGCCTATGAGCGCGGTCGCACTTGGCGCCAACTACTCGCGGAAGGTCTCGGCCACCTTCGCGCTTCCGTTCGAGATTTGACGCTCAGGGTCATCGACGTTCGACGCTCAATCATTCCCGGGCTCGATTTGAATTTCAATAATCCACCTGCACGCTACGATTTCAGTCGGGACATCGTGTTGTTCACAGGAACGTCCCTAGGTGGCCCCGTCGAATGCGCTGTCAGTCGTGAAACGCTCGACGACCATTTCGGAGCAGACGGTCTCGGGCAAGAGGGGCGGCTTGAGTGCTTTCTGAAAAACAGGTCCAAGATTGAGCGCATGACCCGTACCAAATATCTCTCGTGGCCGATCGAAGAGCCCAATGTGGTGCTGATCAAGAGCGCTGACGCTCAGAAGTTGATGGAAGCCTAAGGCGATTTACGGCAATCAAGCCGCTGGCGGATGCCGTTGCCCGCGGACGATCCAGAACGTCATAGAGCATGATCGAGGGAAGACACGCGGGGCTGCCAACCGGCCGCTTTGCGCCAGTACTAGTCGGTCGCGAATTCAGCTCGGGTGAGGTCCAGACTGCTCAGCACGCGCAGGTGCCGCGCAGCCGTTTATCTCTTGTTAACTTGAATTTCTAACTGCGCGTCCATTCATCGGAGCTTATCTTTGTCCGGAAGCAGTACCCTACCATACGGCATTCATAGCAAGAAGACTGTCTGGCCGCTGGGATCACATCATGAGCAAACCGAACCCGCGGAAAAGGCCTGACGCTTTAAAAAATGCCGGTGTCGCGCAAGCCTATGCCGTTCGGCTGATGCAGCACCTAGTCGTGCCAACCTTTGTACTCAATCCGCAGCGACGAGTGGTTGTTTGGAACCGTGCTTGTGAAAGGTTAACAGGTGTAACAGCCCATGATGTCATGGGGACGCGGGAACATTGGCGTGCGTTTTACGGACGTCAGCGATATTGTCTTGCCGACCTCGTTGCACTTGAGCGACCGGATAAATTGGGCAGCCTCTACCCGGAATTTACAATTTCGGCGCATGGATTTGGTTTCAGTGCCGAAAACTGGTGCGTGATGCCAAAGCTGGGCAACCAATTGTATTTGGCCATCGATGCTGGGCCGATTCACGACGAAGATGGAAATCTAATTGCGGTTGTGGAAACCCTTCGTGACATGACCGACCAAAAGCGTGCCGAAATGGCGTTAAAAACGTTGGCAAGCAGCGATGGCCTGACCGGCCTTGCCAATCGACGCTCGTTCGATCAGGCCATGATCATCGAGTGGTCCCGCGCGCAACGTACCCAAACGCCTCTTTCCTTACTGCTTGTAGATGTTGACCATTTCAAGCTCTACAATGACCTCCATGGTCATCAGAAGGGGGATGATTGTCTCCGAAACGTAGCGGCCGCCATGGCCAAGAACGCCTTGCGCCCTGCCGATGTATCGGCGCGTTATGGCGGAGAAGAGTTTGCGGTTCTTATGCCGGACACGGATCATGTAGTTGCGTTAAAGATCGGACAGCGATTGCGTGACTCGATCTCAAAGTTACGATTGATACATGGCGCACCCGAAGCAGGAGCATTCGTCACCATTAGCATTGGTGTTGCGACGCAGGTGCCCGAGGAGAATGCACATCCTGAGTTTTTGTTAGCACACGCCGATCAAGCGTTGTACGCTGCAAAACATACCGGAAGAAACCGCGTGGTCTCCGCTGATAAGGCTTTAGCTGCGTTCAAAACTAGTCAGCCAGAGACCAAGGTTAGTGTCGGGGTGGCTAAACGTTGAAACTATCGCAACAGCCCCTCATAACCGCCCATTATGCGAAGTCCGCTTCGCGCCTATAGTGTTGCAAAAGTCGTTTTGCCGAAGATGTCAAAACTTCTGAGGGCCGCAGGCGCGGTTTTCGTATAGATATCTGAGGGATCTCGTCGCCTCAGGCTAAACTCATAGGCGACTTCGGTATAAATCGTTGCCGCAACCTGACTGAAACAAGGCAACGTCGTGCAGGAAAGAACCCTATCATCGGCCTGGACATTTTAGACGAAATTTTTATTCCCAGCGATCTGGATCTTAGCCTTCGGATACGTGACCTTTTTTTGGTCAGGCGCCCCCCGCAGACGAAGTTTGTGTTTCGGGTTGTGTGGATTGCAGGAACGACATCCATCCTGTGGGCTTACGCCGATTTGAAGCGGGTGCGCATGGACGAACGACAGCTCTATGTGTCCAACTACTTTCGAGAGATTTGTGTTCCGTTCAGCGCGATCACCGATGTTAAACAAAATCGCTGGATCAATTCCCGACCGATCACAATCTATTTTCGGGACGCCACGCAGTTTGAATTGGATGGAACATTTCCAGCCAGCGATCCATTGAAGATAACTCGCTACTCCAGCGAAACTCCTGTCCCCGCAAGACCGTCGCGGACCACCAACACCGCGCTCGGAGACTAGCTTCATACGTGATAAGCTATTTCAGTGCGCGGAACACCGCTTACGCTGTAGCTGACGGCCCCACAGCCTGCCGCGCCGCCGGCCGGCCAGCCCAACCGGTAACCCCAATGAGTACCGCCGCGGGGGCCTCGACCGCATCCGCGAGCCTCCCGCCGGGGTTTGATTTCAGCTTCCTGAGGGATTGTTCGACGGGTCTTCACCGCCCGGAAACGACCGGTTGAATTCGAAGTTCTCTAAGTTCCGCCCGCCGTGCGTTCGTGGGGTGGCATAGGAGGGCCCGATCACCTGATTGTACGCCCCGCGATACCGATCCAAGGCTCGGCTATGATGGGTCGGTTGAGCGAACACCGGCGTGGCGATAGCAGCGGTAAGAATAGCAATCGCGCTTAGTGTTTTCAGATTAGTCACTGGCATTCTCCTATTGGGGTTCGTGATGACCACCCCTACTTAGGAATCTCACTGCGCCGTCACGATTAAATTCAACGTCAGAAACTTCAACCGAACGTGACATTTGGTGATACCCCGGCACCAAAACCCTTACATCGCTCCACAGCCGCAGCGCCCGGGGAAGAGCGGCCGAAACCGCTGCAAGACCTCCCACCCGGATGAAGTCATCTATTTCCGGAGTGACGAACAGGACTTTCAAGAAACGCCCTCGTGCCATCTTTAGACGCGACTAAGCTAAGAACAGTCCTATGTTCTATTTGGTCGGGAGTGCCAGGAACTTTTGCGTCATATCGTTGAAACCTGCGCGACACGCAAGACGTCGACGGGGGATCGGTGCGTTCAGATAGAAGGTCGGCATTTCCCGGACAGACACGGGTAAACCGGCGCCTACGTCAGCCAAGCTACGCCCATGCTGAGATGAAGAAATGAGCAGAATTGCTCACTCGACAGTAAAACCTGACATGCTCTGCGGCAGTCGATGGAAGCCAACACCCCATGTTGCTCCGTCGAGCCTCAAAAAATGCCCTGCATGGAACTTACTTGCGGACCGGGACGTTTTCTGTTGGAGCGCCGTGTTTTCATTTGAAATCGCGCATGCCTCCATCGGAGTACACCATGAACATTTTCTATATCATCGGCGTCATCGTCGTCGTTCTCTTTGTCGCAGGCTTTTTCGGGCTGCACGCTTGAACATTTGGCGCAGGTTGGCAGATTGAGCTCAAGTCGCGAAAATTGCACCTAAGGGACATCGATCGAATGCCCAAGACATAGACCGGTCGAGAGCGCCACTAGCATTTGTACAGTCACAGCGATATTGACCATCGAATTGGAATTTACGGACCAAAACCAACATCGAGGGAATGCAGATGGTTGGCCTCCAGGCGGTGAAACCAAGCGATATCGAATCCACAACGATGAGCAAGGTGACCTGGCGGCTCGTACCGTTTCTCATGCTTTGCTATTTCATTGCCTATCTGGACCGGGTCAATATCGGCTTCGCCGGTGCGACAATGCGCGCCGACCTCAATCTCTCCGCAACCGCCTTCGGCGGAGCTGCCGGGATTTTCTTTCTCGCCTACTTTTTCTTCGAGGTGCCAAGTAACCTTGCATTGAATGCCTTTGGCGCGCGCCGCTGGATCGCCCGGATCATGTTCACTTGGGGGATCATTTCCGGCGCCCAGGCATTCGTCTCGGGAGAACTGAGTTTCAACATTGTCCGCCTGCTGCTAGGCGTCGCCGAGGCCGGCTTCTTCCCCGGCATCATTTTCTTCCTGACACTTTGGTTCCCGACCGCCTATCGCGCCCGAATTGTCGGCTGGTTCATGTTCGCCATTCCGATATCGACGGTCATCGGAGCCCCGATTTCCGGCCTCATCCTCAGTCTCGAAGGCGTCGCCGGACTACATGGCTGGCAATGGATGTTCCTGATCGAGGGTTTTCCGGCGCTGATTATGACCTTTGCGGTTCTTTACTTTCTCACTGACCGACCGATTGACGCAAATTGGCTCGAACCGCAGGAGCGCGAGTGGCTGCAGGGCAGGCTCGATAGTGAGCGCGCAGCGCGCCAACGCATCCTGGATCTCTCCTGGTTTCGCTCGATGATGGACTGGCGCGTTATCGCGCTTGGCCTTGTCTATATGGGCTGCAATATTCCCCAATACGGGTTGAGCTTCTTCCTGCCTCAAATCGTCAAGGCCTTTGGCGTGTCGAATGTAACGGCCGGTTTCATCACTGCAGTGCCCTATCTCGTCGGTGCCGTTGGCATGATCGTCTGGGGATTGCACTCGGACCGCACCGGCGAGCGCAAATGGCATGCGGTGATCGCTTTCCTGTTTATCATTGTTGGTCTCGGTCTTGCCTCTACGGTCGATGATCCGACGATCAAGATGCTATTTCTGTGTGTTGCCGGATTTGGCTTCTTCGCGGTCCTGCCGATCTTCTGGACGCTACCGACAGCATTTCTAAGCGGGGCCGGTGCGGCGGCGGGCATTGCAGCCGTCAACTCGATCGGTAATCTTGGCGGTTACTTCGGGCCGCAGGCGTTTGGCCTCCTGCGGGATCATACCGGCAGCGACGTTGCGGGTTTGATCTTCCTTGCCGGATGCGGGTTCATCGGCATGTTGATCGTGCTCTTGCTTGGATATAACCCGGCGATCCGCCGCAGTCTCACGGCCGAGCTTTCCGAGGTGCCGACTTATTCCAAAACAGCGTAGAAATCGCGTTTAGATAGCGACCGAAAACCGCTCGCTGGAATTGCACTTCGCGCATTCAAAAGTGCGCGCGTCATAACCAGGTGCGGCTGGTTCGATTTGGGACAGCCTCATGGGGTTGCCGCACTTGGAGCACGCAAGGATTCCGATTTCAGCACGGCTGTAGAGTGGGTCGGGATGGGTGGATGGCACGATGCTCGCCTTATAGATCAGGCGGGAGCGTAATACTCTCAGTCACCGGTAACTGCCGACAAGGGGCGGTGATGAGACTAGCGTACTCTCCCTGGCTCGAGAGCCACTGGTCAATATTGCTCACCTTTTCAAATAGCGCGCAGAAGAACGGCCCCGACGTGAGGTGACACGCTGAGGCCGCCGATAGAACGCCGCGTGACGGCCCGCGACATTCGCGACGCAGTCGATGATTAGGTAGGCTGATAAGCACTGATCAGTTTTGAACACTTTCGAGAATCTCGGTAGCCAAGAAGAAAACACTAATGTTTGACCGGGCCGATCTTGCGATACCCATTCGCCACTAATTTTTGCCGTCGCCTTTTGAGGCAGAGATCGGAGCCTGCGCCTTGGCATTTTCCGCGGCCGCCTTGTTGGCTTCGTGGTGACCGATCACGCAACCAGCAGCAGCGCCAACCTTGCCGTGACCGGCGACTGAACCCGCGACACCCCCAACGATTGCGCCCTTGATGCATCCCTTGGCCAGGGCCGAAGAAGAAAAGGCAAGTCCGAGAACGGCGGTGCAAATGATAAATTTCTTCATGGCAGTCTCTCCAAAACGTGGCTTTTTGAGTAATCGCTGATGACAAACTTCGTTCCAACAGCGAACGACGGGCGTGGAGGACACCAGCTTAGTGCTCTCCAAACAATGAACGCGCAAGAATACGCACTAGGCCGCCGACGCGGCCACGCCAATTTTCGATGGCGAGGGGGATTCGATCTGGACCGGCGCCGGTTCGGTCGCCTGAAGCGTTTTTTGAGGTTCGATTTCCTTGCAGACCGCCGCAATTGAGTTACCCACTTTCGCGACAACGCGCTGCAAATCGTCCGCGGATATACCAAGCCGCCTTCTCAGAATTCGAATCTGGCTGGGGTCAGCAAGGTCAATTTTGTTACGATTGGCCAGCGGCTTGGCGTGACGCATCGTGTCTCCCTTGATATAGGCTAATTCCGTTCGTGGATGATTTGTTCCGTCGTCGCCATCTTCGGATCGGTGATACGAAGAAAGCCGCCCGAAGGCGGCCTTCACCTAGATGCCGCATGACAAATCATTGCCAACGCTACGCTCTGGTCGAGAAGTTTTCCCCAACCTCGGCTCTGACCCGGTGGTCAATATTGCTCACTTTCCAGATGACCACCAAATTCGGTTTAGGCCCACGAGCGGTTAACCACGCCGCGCGCGTTGGTAGTCATTCGCTCTCGTATTCCGGATCAATCCATCGCTAGTCACAATGGTGGGAACTGAATTTCGGCTTACCGCTTATCTTCGCGCAACACGGTCACGAGTGCCTTCAGTCACTCCAAGAATTGCGCGGTTATTAATCACGTGCCTTTAGGTCGCTACTTCGCTTTTGCCGGAAGCTCGCTTCTCGTGATGCTATTCATTGTAGACTGGTATTTACCGAGCGCGTCCTCTCAAACGTTCTTTCAGGAAGCGCGAGTGGACAAGTCAGTTATCCGCATCAAATCGGCACATAAATGGCCTGAACCCATAGTTATCGATACCAGCCTGCCGACGATTGTCCCACCGCTGCCGGTTCTGGCAAAAGCTCCGCTCATCAACCAGCCGCGTGAAGCGTTAGCCCAGTTGAATTCTCCATTGACGAAAGCCTCAGAATATCCCGGGCCGGTTAGAGCGAAGCGCAAGGTCGCTACACAAGCCCGATCCACGCGAATCGCGGCTTATCGAGCGACCCCACAAGCGCTGCCCGCTGGTTGGTAATGCAGAACTGCTCGGCAGCCTTTGGGGCCCGAGACCGAATCCAATAGAGGTATCGACTAATGAAACCAAAATAGGTCCGATCGTGATTCCTAATCCGCAGGTGCTTTCATCGTCTAGCCGGTCCATTTCTCATGATTGATGACCTTTGGTACAAGAACGGCGTATTCTATTGCCTTTCCGTTGGGACCTACATGGACGCCAATGGGGACGGGATCGGTGACTTCAAAGGGTTGTTACGGCGTCTCGACTATCTGCACGGACTGGGAGTGACCGCGATCTGGCTGATGCCGTTTCAGCCGTCGCCGGGCAAGGACGACGGTTACGATATTGCCGACTATTATGGTGTCGACCCGCGCTACGGCACGCTCGGCGACTTCGTGGAATTTACTCACGGCTGCCAGCAGCGAGGCATTCGCGTCATTATCGATCTCGTCGTCAATCACACCTCGGATGCCCACCCCTGGTTTCGCGACGCAAGAAGCTCGCCGGATTCGCAACATCGCGACTGGTACGTCTGGGCCGACAAGAGACCCGCCAGCGCCAGCAAGGGCATGGTCTTTCCGGGGGTGCAGAAATCGACATGGACGCATGACAAGGAGGCCAAGGCCTGGTTCTTTCATCGCTTCTATGACTTCCAGCCCGATCTCAACACCTCGAACCCATATGTTCAGGCTGAGATTCTCAAGATTATGGGGTTCTGGATTCAGCTTGGCGTGTCCGGCTTCCGGATGGATGCCGTCCCCTTCGTGATTGCTACCAAAGGCGCGAAGGTCAAGACGCCGGTCGAGCAGTACGACATGCTTCGTTCGCTGCGCGAATTTCTGCAATGGCGGCAAGGCAACGCGATCATTCTTGCGGAAGCCAACGTCCTGCCCGAAACCGATATGGAATATTTCGGCAAGGATGGCGACCGCATGCATATGATGTTCAATTTCCACGTCAACCAGAATCTGTTTTATGCAATGGCGTCGGCCGACTCACGTCCGCTTGCCAAGGCGCTCGCCGCGACTAAGCCGCGCCCAGCCAGCGCCCAATGGGGGCTTTTCCTGCGAAATCACGATGAGCTCGATCTCGGCCGCCTCACCAAAGCCCAACGTGACGTCGTTTTCAAAAGCTTCGGTCCCGACAAGGATATGCAGCTTTACGACCGGGGCATCCGACGCCGCCTCGCCCCGATGCTCGGGGGTGATCGCCGGCGACTCGAACTCGCCTATAGCCTGATGTGTACGTTGCCCGGTACGCCCGTGATCCGCTACGGCGACGAAATCGGGATGGGCGACAATCTCGATCTGCCCGAGCGCAACTGCGCCCGAACGCCGATGCAGTGGTCGACCGAACCACAAGCCGGATTCACCGAAAGCGACAAGCCCTGCTTACCCGTCATCGACGAAGGCCCTTATGGTTACGAGCACATCAATGTTGCCAAGCAGCGCCGCGATCCCAACTCGATGCTGAATTGGACCGAGCGCATCATCCGGATGCGCAAGGAGGTCCCGGAGATCGGTTGGGGCGACTTCCGCGTGATCGCGACGCGCGATCCAGCCATTCTGGCTATTCGCTACGATTGGCGGAATAACTCGGTGCTGTTCGTGCACAATCTCGACGAAAAGCCGCGCGAGAGTTCGTTCTCTGTTGGGCTTGCCGGTGACGAGGGAAAACACCTGATCAACCTTCTGTCGGAAGACCACAGCGAGGCCAACGATCGGGGCAAGCACACGTTGGTACTGGAGGCGTACGGCTATCGTTGGTACCGCGTTGGCGGACTGGATTATCTGCTCAAACGAAGCGACATTGACGGTGTGAACGTCAATCATCCCGAATAGCGCCCGATCACCTCAGCCCTATGATCAGGCCTTCGTCGCCGCGCAGGTCCAGACCGCCGGAGACGGTCTCGCCCGAGCGATCCAGATTGGTGGAAAGCAGGATTGCGCCCGGAAATGTCATTGTGTCTGATCCGATCGAAATCGGCTCGGCTTGTTTCCAATGTCCCATCGCCGCGGCACCGCCAAGCCGCCGGCCAAAACCGTCTCCAGGTGAAGATTTTCGCCGACCGTTCGCCGAAGCATTTCGGACATTCCGGCGACAACCTTATTGATGTCTACTACTTCAAGGGCAAGTGGCTGCTGACGAGAAAAGGCAAGAAGTCGATGTGTAAGAAGTGCAGCCCGCTCAGCCCCGTCAAGTGCGCTGTCAATGAAACGCTCAACACCACCTTGACCACGGGGTAGTCGACGCTTCAGGATAATTGAGTCTTCCTATAATAATAGCCAGCATGTTATTGAAGTCGTGAGCAATTACACCCGTTAGTTGTCCGCCGGTTTCCATTTTCTGGCTTTGGCGAAACTGTTCTTCAATACGTTCACGTCGAGCGGCTTCTTCGATTAACTTAGCATTGGTCAACGCCGAAGAATTCCTGGATACCACGAGCGCCAACGTCTGACTTCGCTCGCACCTTATCACCCGCCTCGAATCATGGAACAGAAGCAAACCGCCGTTCGCTGCCAAAATCAGCTCCTTACGGGACGCTTCGGCTTGTGCTGGGATCGCCCACGACCTCACCCTTTCGGTCCCGGCCCGGGATCTCAGTTTTCAGACTCGGTGGTGACTGTTCCGGCTTCGGCATTCCGGCCTGCCCGCCATGCTTGCCGCCCTGATCTTGCTGGCCTTCCAGATCGTTTTCTTTTGGCATTGGCGTTCTCCCACTATACGAACAATAAACCCGCTCGCCTCGCCTTCGTTCCGCTTCACAGTCCGGCGCTTGGTTGCATAAAAATCCATCCCATTTAGGGGCGCTTGCCTATGCAATTTGAATATTCCGACCTGACGACACTAGTCGTCACTCCTTTTCGATGGGGATGGATCCAGCGCATCGCAAAATCCACAACCCGATCCGGTGTTAGCGCGATCGAGAAGACGCCGATCGTGGCGCAGGCACGCAAGCTGCTTGTGGCGCTATGAAAATATGTGACCTCTGATGTCGCCATCGAGGGAGCCGTTATGAACGCCGCTTGACGATAGGCGCTGACCGATTCTCAAATCTTCCGGAACCGGATCAGTTCTGGCGGATCCGGTGGACGAACCGCGTATCCCTGTGGCCTGAAAAGCCGTTCGACAGAATGGTCTCGTCCAAAAGAGCGTTGCCCGCCGCAAGCGGGATATTGGTGCAGCCGTCACGAACGGCGACCGAATGTGAGGTTGATCTGGCGACTAACAACCAGGGATCGTGGTGGCCCCGATAATCCCGATACCGAGGATGGTCTCGAGCCGCTTACTTGCCTCGTTCGAGCGATGCTGCGCAACGATCCGTTTCTCGAGCGATCCGATCATCGTCTGCACAACCTGAAGCTGCGCCGCAAGTACGGGCAGGCTGGCGTAGGCGTCGACCGGCAAGCGCGAACCCTCATCCTGTGCGACAATCGCCAACAACTCTTTGATCCCTTCGCGTCCCTGTGCAGCGGCAATGCCGAACTCGGTCAAATGCGCCCGTAACGCATTGATCAACTGCGTGCATTGGCGCATCAGCAGATCGCGTGCTCGATGCAGCATCAACTGGCCCTGCTGCTCGGCTGACTTAATCCGCACGAAACGCATGGTCGGGCACCGCACCGCCTCACAGATTGCCTCCGCGTCGGCGCGCTTGACGTAGGCCTTCACATCCTTCGCTGGCATCAGACGGACCTCATGGCCCAGCTTCGTCAACACATGCGCCCAATGGTATCAGGCACGTTGCCAGAGCTTCGAAGAACGTTAAGACCTAGCCGCGGCGAAGTCGCTTTCTGACGATAGCTGACATTGCAGATCAATCGGGTCACCCGTGTTTATCGGGCGCATGTTTTGGCTGCACTGACCAAGCCGCTGGCTCGTCGTCTTTGTCGGCTTCGGCCGCCGCCGCCGTCGCCT
>NZ_SSNA01000005.1 GCF_004799445.1 Bradyrhizobium sp. | reverse complement strand
ATGGCGAGGCCAGGACGGCCAGAACGAAACAGAGCAAACCGATCATTCGGCCAGCTTAGGTGATTCCATCACGGCATCAACTCGAATAAGGTTTTCGGTACACACAGGGCCACATTGTCACCGGCAACGTTACCACCAAGGCACCGATTACGGGCCCTGCGCGCTCAACGGCGGTCGAAGCGGCAACGACGGTGAAAGCGGTCAAAATCAGCTTCAGCATCGGCGGAAGCCAAAACATCATGCTCAACGTTATGGTGTGCATCAAAATAGGCCCGTTTGGTTTGGGCGGAATTTGCGAACGCGGCTCAATAAGCGTCGTCAATCCAAACTGTCGCGATCTCCAGCGTTGCCGTGTTCAACCCAATCAGTCGATGCTCCGTGAGGTTTTCCGGCCGTGAGAGCCGAGACTGATGCCGTTCGGGCACGGACTGCGTGCGCGCCTCGAGGCGACACAGCGAGCAGCTTTTTTGAAACGTCGCTAAGCGTACCTTTGGTCGGTCAGTTTTCCTCACGAAGCCCTATCGTTTATACAAAGGGCTACCGTACAGGCCGGTCGGTCTTATAAGCAGCACCAGCAGCATCATGACGAACGGAGCCATTTGTGCCATGGGCGCGTAGATGATCGAGCCCAGCGAGACCACCTGCCCGACAATGAGCGCTGAGATCAGTGTGCCCTTGATGCTTCCTAGGCCGCCGATGATGACGATCATGAAGACGAACGCCATCGTCTCGAGCCCCATCATCGGGTCCACCATGATCAACGGCGCATGCAAGCCTCCACCTAAACCAGACAGCGCGCCCGCGATGACGAATGTGATTGTGAACAGGCGCGATACATTGATGCCCAGCCCTTCCACATGCTCCACACTTTCGATAGCGGCCCGAATCGCTTTGCCAACGATCGTTCGGTGTAAAAACAGCCAGATGCCGGCGTAAACGCCCATCGCAAAGCCGATGACGATCAGGCGGTAGACGGGAACCGCCGTTCCGAAAATGTTGGCTTGGATCAATGTGGGAGCTTCAACCGGACGCGGCACGACGCCCCAGAAGAACTTGATTATGCCTATCCCGCCGATCAATAGTCCGAACGACGTGATCATGCTGAACGTGGGATCGCGCGCGTAGATCCGCAAAAAAATAAACCGTTCGACAATGAAACTCATCAGTCCAGCGACGGCCGTCCCAGCCGCCACGCCACACCAAAAACTGCCTGTGGCGAGACCTACGGTATAGGCCATATAGGCCCCGAACGAATAATAGAGCAGCTGATCCAGACTAATGATCCGCATCAGGCCGAAGCATAACGAGAGCCCGATGGCCAGCAGGAAGTAGATGCTGCCCAGACTCAGGCCGAATATCACCCCGGAAATCAACAGCTGAGCGTCAATCATGGGTTCTTATCGCCTCTCATTTATCCGTATTGCGGCTTCTTGGAGAAACGACTCGCGTCAGGATGGGCTCCAATGTGCCCCAAATTCCCTTGTCGGCGACCAGCATGATGAACACCAGCAAGAATCCGATGAACAATTCCCAGTTGCCGATCAGTTTGCTGATTACGTCTTTCATGCCGGTGTAGGCGATGGCGCCGACAACTGGTCCAAAGAGCGTCCCCACCCCACCGAGCAGCGTGACGATGATCGGATCGGCGGCCCGCGACGGACTGCCCATTTCCGGACTCACAAAACCAAGGTAGACCGCATACATCGCTCCCGCCAAAGCGGTCGTAGTATTGGCGATGACAAATCCGAGAAAACGAATGCTGAAATTGCTATAACCGATAAATTGCAGCTTATCTTCATTCAGCTTGGTCGCGAGACAACAAGAACCGTAAATCGTGCCGTCAAGATATTTGTAAAACGCGAAAACAAAAGCCGTAACGATGATCCCAAATGCCAAAAACTGGGCCGGAATGGTCAGATCGAGCACTGGCGTCGAGGTCATCTGCGTCATAAACCACAGCCCGTTATCGCCCTGCGTGATGGAGACTAGAACTTTCTCAGTCAGATAAAAAACCACCACCGCAAGCGCGAGATTGACCATGGCGAAATAGTCGCTGCGCAGCCGGACGAAGAACGGGCCGATGAGAAGGGACCCGATCAGCCCGCCAAGGACGCCGAACAAAATGCCGACAAGTGGATTGGAGCCGAAGTAGAAGAGATAGAACGCCGTGGAATACGCCCCGATCGCCAGATAGGCCGGCTGACCGAATGAAATGTAACCGAGGCGGCCGATCATAAAATTGCAGCCGACCACGTAGATTGTGAAAATCACCACCTCGTTCATAAAGGGCAGCGGCAATACGAGCGACAACCCGCACAACAAGGCGATCATCAGCGCTATTCCTCGCCACCACGCGAACGTGTCTAACATACGAATACGTTCCCCATCTGGTTATGCGGCACTCATAGGTATTGCTCACAAGCATCAAACGTTATCGAGTCCTTATCGGAGAATTCGGCGACCACACGCCCGTCCCTGATCGCATAGACCCTATCGGCGATAGCGCAGACCAAGGGTAGGTTTTGCTCAATAATCAACAGGGCGGTCTTCTTTGCGAGTTCCTTGAAGACGTTCCGCAGATGGGTCACGATGCCCGGCGCGAGTCCCTCGGTCGGCTCGTCGATCAGCAGAACCTTCGGGCTGCCCAATGTCGCGCGGCCGATCATAAGCATCTGGCGTTCGCCGCCGCTCATGAAGCCGGCCTTGCGATCCATATGTTGTTTCAGTTTCGGGAAATATTCGAACACCCGGTCCCAATTGTGATCATTCGTGGCGTAGCTTGCCAATTCGAGATTTTCCCGAACGGTCAGGTCGTAGAAAACTTTTTTGTCCTGCGGGACATATCTGACGCCAAATTTGGCGATGTCGTACGGTTTCATACCAACGAGATTCTTGTTATTTGCAAAGACCGAGCCGGCGGTCGGATTCAGAAAGCCGGAGATGCTTCGCAGAAGAGACGTTTTGCCGGCGCCGTTGCGACCAACGCAGGCAACGATTTGTCCCGGCTTGACGCTCACTTCTATGTCGAACAGTACCTTCGCTTCGCCATACGAGGCGCTCAAGCCCGTAACCTTCAGTATCTCCTGATTGCTGGTCGTTGCGCCGGCGTTAGTGGTCATGGAGGATGTCCTGGTCGTCGTCTTCCTCTGGCGTATCGATTTGCCAATAGCTCTTGCGCACTTCCGGATGTCGCAGACACTCCTCGTAACCGCCGTCGGCAATGATCCTGCCTTCGTGCATCACGATCAGTCGCTCCAGGAAATCCTTTACATGCGAGATCTTGTGCTCGACGATCAAGATCGTCTGTTTGCCGACCTGCTTGCGCAGGACATCGAGAACCCCTTTTATTTCAGGCTCTGCGAGGCCTGCCAGGGGTTCGTCGAGCAGCAGAACCTCGGGTTTTGCAATAACCGCCATGGCGATTTCCATTCGGCGCTTTTCACCAAGGCTGAGATGCGTGACCAACCTGTCTGATAGGGCTCGGAGATTGAATTGATCCAAAGCGGCGTGAATATTTTCGTCGTCGCGATATCTCTTGCGCGTGCTGAAGAAGAGATTCAGCAGCGACGAATTTCGATGCGCTCTGAAGAACGATAGTACCAGATTGTCCGTTACGCTGAGATTGTCGAACGTCGAAGTCAGCTGGAAGGTGCGCATCATTCCCAACGACACCCGCTGTTGCGGCGTCAAATTGGTGATATCCTGCCCTTTGTAGAAAATCTTTCCCTCGGTCGGAAAGTAATAGCCCGTCAGGAGATTAAAGAAACTCGTTTTACCCGCGCCGTTCGATCCGAGAATTCCCGCGACCTCGTGTTGGCGAAGCTGATAATCGACCCGGTCGACAGCAACGACAGGTCCAAAGCGTTTGGTTACGCCCTCGGCTCTCAGAATGACAGGACGCGGATCTGAATTCACAATCGGGTCGCCTTGTCTCATGATGCGTCCCGACGAACCGATGCCATCTTCATCGGGACGTCTCGAGTTCATTGGAACGTATCGGGCTTCAGTAGCCGAGCGATTTTAGCGAGGGCAGAACTGATTCACCGTTTTGCGCACCAAGGGAGCCCTTGACGGCAAAGAGATCCCATTCGTCTCTTCGCTCAGAAGGCGATTTTCCCTTCACCAGGAAGGCCGCGTACTTATATTCGGCGACATGATCTTCGCGCCATCTGGAGGGTCCCTTGACCGTGCTGAATTCGCCATTGTTCGCCATCAGCGCCGACGTCACTTTTGCAGGGTCGAAGGACTTGGCCGCCTCGAAGCCGCGAAACATTTCCATGTAGGCGGTATAGGCGATCACCGCATATGAATCCGGCGGCACGCCGTATTTCGCGCGGTAGAGATCGGTGAATTCCTTGGCGCTCTTCACCACGTCCTGGTCGGCAAAGCCGGTCAGGTCGTAGTAGAAGTAGTGCATCGCATAGACGCCATCGAGCGCTTCCGGGGAAACGCCTTTAGCAACCACGTTCGTCATGAACGCGCTGAAAATGGTCATTTCCTTGTTGAGTCCCATTTGCTGTACCTGCTTCAGCAGAGCTACGGCGTCGCCGCCGAATTGGGACCCGATGAAAACATCCGGTTTTGCCGCGCGGACCTTCTGCAAGGTGGCCGTGTAATCGCCTGTTCCGAGCGAAACCTCGTCATAGCCGACGATTTCGGCGCCGAGTTCCTTGGCTGCGGCGGTGACGCCGTCCCTCATATCCCAGCCCCAGCTATCGGTGCGGGCCAGAAAGAAGATGCGCTTCTTGCCGAGGTCCTTGATGGCGGCCTTGCCGGCCATATATCCAACCGTCCAGGGGCTGTATGCGGTCGAGAATGTCGACCCCGCGAGCTTGCCCTTCATGTATGCGTCTTTCGACATGACGCATGTCGGGAAATACGGCATCGGATCTTTGGCGACCACGGAGTTGATGGCATACGCCAGCGGCGCCCAGGTTTGTCCGCCGACGCCTTTGACGCCTTCGGACGCCAGGTACCGGTAACGTCGAACGCCTACGTCCAATTTCGCTTCATCGTCCTCGACGACGCCTTCGACCTGAACCTTGCCCCAGGGCATGCTGAGGCCGCCCTTCCTGTTGATGGTCTCGACCGCCAGCAGCGCGCCGTCCCTCTGGGTTTCGGCAACTGCGGCAAAGGTTCCGGTCAGCGGCAGCAGAATTCCCACCTTGATTTTGGTCGGCTCGTCCGCGCGAACGGCGGACTGACCCAAGACGCCACAAATTATGAGCGCCGCAGCCAAAGCGAATAGCTTTTTCATTGTCTCCTCCATTCATCTTTTTTTCACCTCGTTGAAACCGGGTGAATTCATTCGGAATGAGACACACAACTTCCAATTGAACGTCTCGCGGAATCCGAGCGGCGGACGGCGTCGTGCTTTTATTGATCGTTTGATCACTATCGGACTCCGGATGTTAATGCAAGCGGCAATTCAGTAAGGAATTTCCACATTCACCGTGCCAGGGAACAATCAACCGCTTTTCCGCCCTCCGTTGAGGAGCGGTCTCACGACCGCGACCAATTCAAACAACTCCTCGAGGGAGCGGCCAGGACGCGGAACGCCGGCGATGTACGGATGAATCGAGACCGCCATCACGCGGGGCTTGATCGGCTGATAGCGCCGCCATGACGCCCAACCCGACGACGCCAACATTTTGTGGCATGCAGGGCGCCGCTATTTTCGTCGCTTTATCGATTGAGACACGATATAGTGGTCATTTGATAAATACGAGCACTTCGATGCTTCGACCGAAGTTACGCGGCCTTCCTGCCATCCGGCGGCTGGAAATTTATCGCGCGACTTGATATCGGTCTGCCATCTCAACGCAAGGACACGGGAATTGCGCTTAGTGACTTCGCAAAATGCTGCGGCCAAGAAAAAAACGGCTGCCCGCAGGGTCCGCGCACCGCGAATGGATTCGGGCGAGCGCAAGAGAATGATCGTCGAAAAAGCGATCGAGTATTTTGCCAAGAATGGCTTCGAGGGCAGCACGCGGGATCTAGCTCGCGAGATCGGCGTAGCACAATCGCTCGTTTATCGTTACTTTCCCAAGAAGGAATTATTACTCGATCAAGTTTATGAAGAAGTATACCTCGCGCGATGGAACCCGCTTTGGGAATCTGATTTGCGTAATAGAGACGTGCCATTCGAGGCTCGCCTGAAAAAATACTACTTGGATTATGCGCAGAACGTGCTCAGGAACGACTGGGTGCGCATTCTGATTTTCGCCGGGCTGAAGCAGGAAGGGATAAACGACCGATTATTCAAATTGCTGCACGACAGCATCTTTACAACTGTCATAACAGAATTCCATCACGCTTTTCCGAGCCCGACGTCAATCGATCGGGATAAAGATAAAAGAGAGCTTGAGCTTGAGCTGGTCTGGTCGCTGCATGCCTCTATTTTTTATATCAGCATGCGCAAATGGGTCTATAAAACAAAGATTCCCAGCAAGATCAATTCGGTGATCGAAGTCCTCGTCGAAGGTTTTATCGAGAGCCTGAAACACTTGAACCGCGGCGGCGTCCCGCTCGATCAGGCGGCTAAGAGCCACGCCGATCTCCCGAAAAGAAACAGCTTCAAACTAGCCTCGCAATTGGCGAGGAGCTGAAGCTATCACAGTCCTGCGCGGGTTTTGCCTCTTACCGTCGGATTGACCACGTTTACCGGCCATTCGCCTGACAGCACGCGCCGAACCTCGTTCGGTGCGCCGGCCCGTAGTCCCGCCATCGCTTGTTCGCTGTACCAAGCGGCGTGTGGGTTGATGATCACGTTGTCGCGGCCGCGCAGAGGATGGGGGTTTGGCAGAGGCTCGGGATCGGTGGTGTCGAGCGCGCAGCCGGCGATCGATTTCGCATCGAGCGCCCTGATCAGCGCCTCGCTGTCCACGACGGGACCGCGCGCGCAATTGATGAGGAATGCCGTCTTTTTCATCTTCGAAAACGCGGCATCATCCATCATCTTGCGGGTATTCGCCGTCAGCGGAGGATGCAGCGAAACGTAATCCGCCTCGCGGAGCAGCTCGTCGAATTCCACTTTCGTTCCGGGCACGTCAAACTGTCCCTGCTTGATGAAGGGGTCGAAATAAAGCACGCGCATGCCGAAGGCCGCCGCCCTCGTCGCGACCAGTCTCGCAATGTTGCCGAAGCCTACGAGACCGAGCGTGCTGCCGGACATGCGGAAGATGGGCTTGCCCGGCGGAAGCTCCCAGCGGCCGTTACGAACCAGCCTGTCGAAGACAACAATTTTGCGGGCACAGGCGAGCAGCAACGCCAACGCATCTTCGGCGACTTCCTCGATGCAATAGCTCGGATTATTCGTGACGATGATTCCCGCAGCCGTCGCCGCTTCGAGGTCGATAGTGTCTACGCCGATACCATAGCGCGCGATGATCTTGCACTTCGGCATCTTCGCGATCACCTCGCTTGAGATCGGCCCCGCATAGGTGTTTAGCAGAGCGTCGCAATCAGCCGCCTGCACCACGAATTCCTCAGGCGTTTTCGTCTGCAGGGGCGTCAGGCACGCCAAGCCATCGAGAATTTTGCGCTCAACATCCAGGGATTCCCAGACATAGTCGGTGATGACTACTTTGGCCGCTACACTCATTTTTTCCTCTTTTCAAGCTAAGGAGCGACTGTAGGACCCGCGTTGGATCGACCGCTTAGGCTGTCGTGTCGGGCAATGCGTCTAGGCCGTAGCGTAGATTTCCGAATTCCAGCAATTGGGCGGACGCTGGTCCTTCAGGATCGCCATTATGTTGTCCACCACGACATGCGCCATCGATTCCCGAAGCGAGACGACGGCGCTGCCGAGGTGGGGTGTCAAAACGGTGTTGGGCATTTTTAGCAATGCAGGCGTGGCGCGCGGTTCGTTCTCAAACACGTCGAGCCCCGCGCCGGCTAGGCGCCGCTCGGCGAGCGCTTCAACGAGCGCAGCCTCGTCCACGATCCCGCCCCTCGAGGTGTTGATGAGGAACGCCGTCGGCTTCATCAGGCCCAATTCCCGGGCGCCGATCTGGTGGACGGTTTCCGGCCGAAGCGGGGAATGCAAGGATACGAAATCGGCATCGGCGAGAAGTTGATCGAGACCGACATAGCTAAGACCGGATTCTTGCTCGTCGGCTTCGGCAAGCCGGCGCGGCCCCCAATAGAGAACTCGCATTCCGAATCCGCGGGCCCGCCGCGCCACCGCGCGACCAATGCGTCCGCCGCCGCCGACCAGACCAATGGTTTTTCCGTACACCATCGCGGCTTCGAGATACGACGACTGGGCGCCCGGGAAGATTCCTTGGCGCACCAGACGATCGCCTTCGACGACGCGGCGGGCCACCGCCAGCAGCAGCGCCCAGTTGATGTCGGCGGTCGCTTCGGTAACCATCGCCGGGATGACGGTGACCGGAATATGGCGCGCGGTCGCTGCGCCGACGTCGATGTCGGAGGGAGTGATCTTCATCGACGCAATGGCGCGAAGGTTAGGATTGGCGGCGATTACCCTGTGATCGACCTTGTCGTGAAGAAGACAGAACAGGATGTCGTTGTTCGCGGCCGCCGCACAAAGCGCATCGTTGTCCATAATGCGCAAGGGATCGGAGTTCAGGTCGACTTCGGCGACATCAGCCAGACGTTCGATCGCGGTTCGCGCAACGGGTTGGGTGATGAAAATGCGCGGACGCATCAGTTCATCCAACGCACGATGCCGGCGACGCCGTCGACGGCGGTATGCTTGCCATTGGGTATGCGCTGGGTGGCATTGTGCACGCCGAGCACCATCGGGATGCCGCGTTCGCGCGCCAGCGAGGCCAGATGCGACGTACTGCCGCCGAGTTCGGCGACAACGCCGGCGACACGCGGAAGAATGCGGCTCAGCGCCGGCCCAGCGACCTTGGTCACGAGAATGTCGCCCGGACCGACGCGCGACAATTCGCATTCGCAACTGACGACACAAGCCCGGCCGGTCCCCCAACCGATGCCGGCGGGCTGGCCATTGAGTTTCGGGTGACGCAGCCAGATCTCATCAGGTACCTGAGCAGGCCCGATGTGGAGCGGGCGGGACTGAAGCAGCCTGATTCCGCTATCGCCGAGCGCCCACTCGATTTCGACCGGCGCCCCCATCAGATCCGCGGCCTTGCGCAGATAACCGCCCAGTTCGATGACCTGCGCGTCTGTCAGGCACATCTCGGAGACGACATCGCCCCGCAGCGGCCTGGTTTCCACGGACCGGTAGCGAAGCTTGTGATGCTGGCAGCCGTCGCTGCGATTCTTTCTTCCGGCTTCGCTGCTCGACATCTGTCCGCCGGCAGTCAGCACGTAGCGATCGGGCACAACCTCACCTTGAGCGATGGCCGTGCCAAGCCCCCATGTCGCGTTTATCAGCATATCGCCGTCGCCAGTCTGGCTCAGGCCACCGCCGGAAACGCGCGCGGCCACAAGCGGCTGAACCAGGACGCCCATCGCGGTGTCCGCCGGGCTCGCGCCGTGATTCTGCATGTAACGCAGCACGCGCGGCGCCCAGAGCGCCGCCCAGCAGGCTCGCACAGCGGTCAGAAAATCCTCTTCGTTGTCGAGACCGAGGTAACTCTCGAACTGGCCGGCAAAACTCGATCCGAACCTGTCTTCGACGAGCGAGGAGGAGCGAACGGCAAGAGGCGCTCCGCCCGACCGCTCGATAATCGCCTGCCGCGCCGCCATCAGTGGCTCGAAAATCTCGGAAATAATCGGCCGCGACAACAGCGCCAGTCTGGTTTCGATGGCGTGCCGGCGCGCCGCCATGATTTCTTCATCGCTATCGCCGCCGCGCGGCACCGCACCCAATCCGAACGATGCCAGTTGGCGACGGTAAGCACCTGAGTCGATGCAAAATCCATCGGGAATAGGTAAACCGGCGCGACCGAGCGCTGCCAGGTTGCCGGCCTTCGGCCCAACCCGATCGACATCCAATGCGGCCAGATCCGTCGTCGGAAAAATAAACTGTTCCATAGACATCTTTCACACTTCTGTTCGCTCTGCCAGAAGAAGACTAGCAGCGAACGAAGGTATCGCGCTCCCGGCCCACTGTCCCGGATCACGCGTGGCGACCCGGGACACTGGCTATTGGTGACGTTGCTATTTCAGAAACTTGGAGTAGCCCGGCACCGGGTCGACCACGGTAATTTGTTCGACCGGGAAACCCGAAATGAGCTCGATCCGATCCTCATGGACGATCAGCATTTCCTCGATCCGTACACCCCACTCGAATTTCTTGCCGTGCTGGGTTTCGAGCGCGAACACCATCCCGGGCCGGATCTCGACCGGGAAATCAAGTGACCAGATGCGCGAAATAACCGGCGTGTCGTACTGCGCGAGACCGAGGCCGTGACCCCACAAATTCGCGGCGGCCTGATCTTCGTCCTCGTAGCCCCATGTCTCCATGGCGGATGGCCATTTGGAAGCGATGTCGCGGGTGGTAACGCCCACCTTCACCGTCTCGATGGCGTCGTACAGCCACTTGAGGGCTGTCGCATAGACGTCCTTCTGCTCCTGGGTCGGCTCCCGGCCGACGCAATAGGTGCGGTAGTAACAGGACTTGTAACCGTTCCAGGTCAGCGCGGCCAAATCGATGAAGACGATATCTCCGGGCTTGATGATGCGATCGGAGAAATTGCGCCAGTTCGGCCAGGTATTGGGGCCGGACGAGACGATGACGTCCTCGACGTCCTCGATGCCCGGGATGTTGTAGAGAAATTCCATGATGTGCGCGGTGACCTGATTTTCGGTCAAGCCGGGCCGGAGAAATTTCATGCATTCCCAATGCGCCGCGTCGCCGATGGCGCCGACCATTCGCATGCATTCCTGCTCGTCGACGTTCTTGATCGCGCGCGCTTCCATCATCGGGGTCATGCCGTCGACCCATTCGATGCCTTCGTCCTTGAAGACCTGAACCATGTTGATGTCGACGAAGTCAACGCCGAGTTTCATTCCGGAAACGTTGCTCTTTTTCATCTGCTCCTTGATGCCCTTGGTGAACTTGGTCACCTGCATGATGGAGGCGGGGCCGGCGGCGCCTTTGATCCAGGGGAACGCGTGCTTGACGTTTTCCTTCGGAATCCAGGGGCTGTGACGTTCGAGTTGGAAGCCGACGTCGCCCTGTTCGAACATCACAGGCGCATCATCGCCGCACAACAGCGCGTAGCGCAGGCCGGGCTTGAGTTTGCACCAGCCGGGCGTGAGAGTGGCGGTGACGTAACGAATGTTTTCGTCATACATCAGCAGCATGGCCCCGAGGCCATGAGCTTTCATCCGTTCGCGGGCCCGCTCCAGCCGATATGTTCGCATCCTGTCCCAGTTGATGCGCTGTTGCCAATCCATTCCAACCGCGCCGAAGTTTGCCATTAGTCGACCCTCTCATAAGACCCGGCTCTAACCGGAAGTGCGTTTCCCGGCTCACGTTAATGATCATTTGATCACTTTGTCAAGGCGCACGGCGACGGTGCGTCTGTTATCTTTCGTTTCAGGTTTGCGCGTCATTCGCAACGCGCCGGCGATGTGCCCACCGATTTTCTCAAGCGGATAAGCACGCCGTCGCTGCCTTGAATTATCTACGTTGCTCATTCACGGACCGAGGCGGAGCCCAATCAAATTAAAGCGTTCCGTGCCAGCTCAATCATGCCACTTCCTCGTCGTGCCGGTGGAACGGGCTGCCCGACCCCGCTGTTTACGCTGACGCAGCCCGCCGACACGGAAGCGATGGGGCTTGGCGTCCAGGAAATCGCGGCGGTGTTCGAGGTTTTGAAGAAAACCATCGTCACCGATCCCAAATCCGGTACTCGGAAGCGGGAATAGGGGCGTCTTCAAATCAATCAATCTGAGATTGCAATGACCGGAGCCCGAAGACACGCGCGCTTTTGATAACCGCACTGCACCAAAGGCTTCTGTGGATTTCGGGCGGTCCCGCCGCCCGCGGCTTCCCACAAACTCGGCAGTCAGGTTGGCGGCGTAGTTATCACTTGATCATTTACAGCTTCCGTCCGATAAATCACTCAAATCAAAAAAACAGACGCTGATGTTGAGTTGCAGCGTGCAAGGGAGGGTCTAATGACGATATCGCGACGACAATTTGTCTCAGGCGTTGCCGACGCAGGCATCGCCAGCATGGCGGCACCCAATCTCGTCTTTGCCCAGAATAGTGATCCTCGGCGTATATCGAGCGCTGGAACATGCTACTGGGGCTGGTGTTGCTGTTCATCGTTCTGGTGATGCCGACAGGTATCGTTCCTGGCTTAAGCAAGCTGGCGACGGCGCTGCGCAGGGGACCGCGATGACCCCGCTCGCATGCGACTATGCCCTTGAGGTCGTCAACCTGAACAAGGCGTTCGACGGCCTTACGGTCACGCAAAATGTATCTCTCGCGATAAGGCCGGGCGAGCGCCGTCTGATCATCGGTCCGAACGGCGCCGGCAAGACCACGCTGTTCAACCAGATCAGCGGCGACATGCGGCCGACTTCAGGACAGGTCAAGCTGTTCGGCACCGACGTTACGCTATTTGCACCCTACAAACGCGCGCATTTGGGACTGTCGCGAACCTACCAGATCATTACGCTGTTTTCAGGCGATACGCTCGAGCACAACGTCACGCTCGGCCTGCTCGGTTTGCGCTCCTCGCGCTGGCAGATGTGGCGGCCATTGTCGTTTTACGGCGATATCGCGACCGAGGCCCGCAGGACCCTCGATGCCGTCGGACTTCTGCATCTGGCTCAACATCCGGTGTCCGATATCGCCTATGGCGAGAAACGCCGGGTTGAGCTGGCGATGGCGCTGGCGCAAAAGCCGCGCGTGCTGCTGCTCGATGAACCGCTGGCGGGCCTCTCCAATACCGAGCGGTCCCAGGTCAAGTCGCTGATCGCCTCGATCCCGAGGGAAACCACCGTCATCATGATCGAACATGACATGGATACCGCGCTCGACCTTGCCGAGACCGTGACGCTGTTGAATTACGGTCGCGTCATCGTCGACGGCCAGCGCGATGCCGTGATCGCAGACGAGCGAACGCGCGAGTTGTACCTTGGCGCCTGACGCACTCAGTCTGACGAATGTGCATACGTTTTATGGCGACAGCCATAGCCTGCACGGCGTAAGCTTTTCACTGCAGCAGGGCGGCGAGCTGGCGGTGCTGGGGTCATGGATGGACGCCGAAAGGGGTCCAGCGCCGCTTCACAGGCATACAGTCATCCAGCAATAAGCAGCAGGTATTTGCCCTTTTGTGGCGGCAGCGTTCTCGCAACCGCATCCGGGAAGCATCCATGCTGACCTAACGCTAGTTCGATCGCGTGCTGCACGAGGTCGCTGTGCTGGGCCAAGCAATATTCTGAGCGAAGCGGTCGATACAATTTTGTTCAAGTCGGTCGATGACCGCTTCGCGCCAGGAGCAGTCGGTCGCGAGTACGTACGTTCTTGGGAGAGCCAGACTGCTCAGCCGGTTAAAATGATACGCTCACATAGAGCGACGCGGAGGGCGGGGTGGAGGAGGAATCCCGGTGGTCCGGGCAAGCACCCACACATGGTTGGAGCCGCTTGAGCTTCCCTCACCCGTTACCGCGCGGCATAGCGCACACGGCCCGCAGTATCGTTGGCGAGTTGAGAACCGCGAATGTCTCGCGCGCCGTCAGATAACCCAGCGCCTCGTCGAATGTCTCCGCGTCCTCGATCTTCGCCCGCGCAATCGCCAGATGTGGGTCGATCTGGCCGCGCTCGCGACGTTTGTCACCGGGCAAGTTCGAGAGATGGTTTTCCAGCAATTGGCGATCATCGTGGAGTTCGAGTAGCGGAGACGACCGAACTTCATTGGAGACGTTTGCCAGTTCGTTTGCACGAACTAGGACCAGAGGGGGAGCGGATTGCTCCGGGGTGCAGAACAATCTGGAATTATGGTTGGAAACCCTTGCCGACAGTATCGCAATCGGAACGCAAAGCAGCAGTCCGATAATGACCGGTGCCATCCAGAGCAGCAAAGACGCAGATACCGCGTAGGCGCTGCCGGCCATCGCTACGCCGAAAAAGGTCGGCAGGGCGTATTTGCGCATCAGTTCATCGCGAGGCAGTTCGCCATCGTCTCGGCGCTGAACCTGCCAACCGGCGTCGCGTCCCAACAGGATTTCCCCGACCGCGACCGATTGGAAGACCATCATCACGGGTGCAATCAACCCTGACAAAAGTGTTTCGATGATGAGGCCCGCAAAAACCAGCAGGCTTCCGCCGAATAGCTTCCGGTTTCGGGTTTGCGTTCCGAGCAGAATGAAGGCGAGTATTTTGGGCACGATCAGAAGACCCATCGTGCCGACAAAGACCCATGCCGCGAGGATTGGATCCTGCGCCGGCCATTTTGGAAACAGGGAAAAGCCCTTCGGGAAATATTCCGGCCGGACGAATTTCGCCTGCAACGAGATCAGGATTCCGAAAACCAGAAATAAAAGCCAGAGCGGTGCCGTGAGATATGAGCCAATCCCCATAAGCAGATGAAGCCGCGATACCCAATGCAGCCCGCGCGCTGGCAGCACCGCGAGATGTTGAAGGTTGCCCTGGCACCAGCGGCGGTCGCGGGCGGCGAAATCCAAAAGCGACGGCGGGCACTCCTCGAAGCTGCCTCCCAAAGCAGGCGCCATCCTGATCGCCCACCCTCCTCGCCGCATTAGCGCGGCTTCCACAAAATCGTGACTGAGAATATGCCCACCAAAGGGTTTGCTGCCCTTCAGGTCGGGAAGGCCGGCGTCCTGCGCAAACGCGCGCAGTCGAATGATGGCGTTGTGGCCCCAATAATTGCCTTCGGTGCCATGCCACCAGGCAATGCCTGCAGCGATCAGCGGACCATACAGCCGTCCGGAAAATTGCTGCAATCTGGCGAACAGCGTTTTCGCATTTACGACAACAGGTAACGTTTGGATCAGAGCGACGCCTGGATGCGCCTCCATCGCGGACACGAGCCGCACGATGGTATCCTCGGTCATCAGGCTGTCGGCATCCAGCACGATCATATGATCATAGGCGGCTCCGAACCGCTTGATCCAGTCTTCGATATTACCGGATTTCCGGGCGGTATTTTCGGGGCGATGACGATAGAAAACGTTGCCGGTCCCGAGGTCCTCCCGGAGCCGCAGAAAGCATTTCTCTTCTGCAATCCAAACGGAAGGGTCGGTTGTATCGCTCAACACAAACCAGTCGAAGCTCGCACCATAGCCTCTCTGCTCGACCGATTCGCACATCGCCTGAAGCCGGGCCATGATCTGATAAGGGTCCTCGTTATAGGTGGGCAACAGCATCGCATTTCGGCTTTCGATCAACGGAAGTGGCGCGTCGGGATCGATACCGAGCGGATCCTTTATCCGGAACAGCAGCACGGCAAAACCGGCCAGCGCCGACATGAACGAGAAGGCAATCCAGGCGAACAGCAGCGCGAATAGAACGAGCACCATCCATTCGAGGATCGTAACGCCGCCGACCTGAAGCACTTGGTACATTTCGTAGCAACCGGCGGACGTCATTAACGCAGTGCCCACGAAGATGCAGGCACGCCGAAAGCCTACTACCGGCGCCAGCGCAGGTCTCCCTTCGCCCTTGCGTGGCTGAGCCCCTCGCAATTGCTGTTTGGACATCGCCAACGGCGATTCCGGCGGGAGAAATTGCCCGTGCAGCCTGCGGCGAGGCAATTCGAGATCGGGATCCTGTCTCAGGGTGTCCATCGATAAACCCACACCTCCGATATGGCATCATTGCCCTGCATCAGGGATGCGCGAAGTTCGATCGGCGTCTTCTCTTTGACGGAAGCCTCAAAGCTCAATCGCCAGCCCCCGATCGCCGGGTTTGGCTGGATGACGATGTTTTTGATTTCGGCTTTTTCCGCGGTAACGTTGCCATGTATGGTTTTGGGATCTATCGACTTCAGCCGGTCGCCGGTCAGATCGAGAACGAATATTTTGATGCCTTCGCCCCGGGCGCCGACGCCAGTTCGGACAAATCGAACGAGGGAAGTGGCCTTGGGGTTATCTGGTCCCCAATGCAGACGATAAGTGTAGGTATGCTCGCCCTTGGCCTGCAGCGGATTCTTCGGCAGCCAGAAGCCGGCGACGTTATCGTGAATCTCTTCCTTGGTCGGGATTTCGATCAGCTGAACCGATCCCTCCCCCCAGTCCCCGATCGGCTCAGCCCACAGGCTTGGGCGTCTCTCAAAACCAGACTCGATATCCTCATATTCGAGAAAATTCTTTTGCCTCTGCATCAGGCCGAACCCGCGAGGATTGAGATCGGAAAAGCTACTGATCTGCAGATCCCCGGGATTGCTGAGCGGACGCCATAGCTCCTCGCCACGACCGTTGTAGATCCCCATCCCGTCGGAATCATGCACGGCGGGACGGAAGTCGTCGACATTGATCCGGTCGTTAGGCCCGAAGAAGAACATGCTTGTCATCGGCGCAAGGCCGGCGTGATCGAGGTCGACACGCGGATAAATTGCCATTTCGACGTCGAACACCGTGATGTCGCCAGGCCGTATCGTGAAGCGATAGGCTGCTGTCGTGCTTTCGCTGTCAAGCAAGGCGTGCACGACAATAGAATTGGCGTTCACCGCAGGCTTTTCGATCCAGAAAGTCTTGAACGAAGGAAATTCTTCGCCTTTGGCCTCACCGGTGTTGATCGCCAATCCGCGCGCCGATAGGCCGTATATTTCGCCTTTGGCGACCGCGCGAAAATAACTTGCACCAAGGAAGACGCACACCTCGTCGTAATAGTCCGGCCTATTAATCGGTGCGTGAATCCGAAAACCGGCAAAGCCCAAATCGGCCTGGGGATCGGGCAGCGGGTTGTTCCCGAAGGAAAACTCGTCTGGGCGATATGGAATTTTGGTCGCCTGGCCATTTGCGACTTCATAGATGTCTACGCGCGGCGCATAGAAGAATCCGCGATGGAAGAATTGCACTTCGAAGGGCAGTTTTTCGCCCCGCCAAAGCGCATGTTCGGCCAGGAACCGGATCTGCCGATAATGGTCGTAGTCCAAGTTCTTCAAATTGTTCGGCAAGTTGGTATCGGGCGCCTTGTACGGCTTGCTGGCTGCATCGCGGGCCAATTGCCGGACGATCGAGCGATCAAACGGCGTCGCCTGCGCACGCGCAGGAGTAAAGAGCCCGCCGGCCGCGGAGGCGAGCGGCAATGAGGCTGCGGCCTGCAAGAAGTGGCGACGGTTCATCCAACGCATGGTGATCACCAAGGCTGTGTGTAAGTGTTAGGAGCTCAAACTTGTTCTACTAACAGAGGTCCATTGAAACGAGTTGCTGATTCAATCGTCCAACCCTCGTCCACCAACTCTGCCTCCGAAAGAGCCATAAGACGATCGCATTCTTCTAAAGGTAGCTCTTTTGGAAAAACTGCAGTTTCTTGGGACCCATCCAGGAGTTGATGCTCCTCGAACTCAAATTCTTCAAAGATATTGACACCCTCGTCTTGATTGTAACCGCTGAAATCCGGCAATTGGTCAACGATAATCCAACCCGAGCGATAGACCGTCAGGTGTTCGATTTTAAGATCGCCCTTTTTCCAAATATCAATTTCTACAACAGACTGACTAATTGCGGGGCTGATTTTCCACGCCGTCTTCTCTGTAGGCGAGCGAAAAATAGCAATTCCTACACAATTCAACTTGATCTGCATCAAACGTATCGTCCGAATGAGAAGATCGGCGTGCATTTTGTTCAGATGGATATCCGCGGCAAGACCCCGGTTAGGATCACCGGCCTAGCGAAAGACGGCAAAATCGAAACGGTCACCGGGCTCTTTCAAACGGTTCAGTTCGGACAGACTGCCTTCGAGGGCTATCCCGTGCGAGTGAATATGCTGCCGAGCCCCAGTAATCCCTTGATACTCGCCAATTCAAACTAGGCCACTGCTGATTTCAAAGTAGGCCACTGAGGGTCAGACTCGGACCTCGGGGCGCGTTAAAGCTAGGTCCGTTCATCCCCTCAACAACGGACATTCGGCGACTACTGCGGCATGTCCCGGAAAGTGCCAGGATGCGACATCGTCCGCAGAGGCCGCCAACTGACGCCGCTAAAAGAAAAGCCACCCGAAAGCCTCGTCGCCAATCGCTCTGAAGATGCAGGCCGTCGTTTACCCGATCAAGGACAAGCGCACGAAGCTCCGCGTTGCGATGCGGTCTATCAAGAGCTAGAGAGGCAGGGCGTCAATGGCCCGGATGGATAGCATCGTTGAGCGGACATTTCTAATTCTCTCCCCGCAATCGAGCGCGAGCGCCGCGATAGTTGATCCGGCTTGCCCACGACAATAAAGCGCCGCCAACTGTCTTCACAAGGTTCACGTTCGGATCAAGCCCGATGCCACGTCCACAATTCTTCGCTAAGCGGACTAGGTGCACACGAAGCTCCTAGTCAGCTCATGATGACCCATCCCCTGACATCGAGCAGCTTCTTAAATGATTGTGTTCGCCGGGCGCTCACGTTGACTCAGATCAATTCCACTGTCTCAACTAGCATCTATTTTTCAATATGATTAGTTCGGTTTGCTTTGATGTCCACGTCCCTCGGAAGACGCTGAGCCTTCCAATTCCATAGGAGCAAAAAGATGGGGCTGATTCTATTTTTTGTTGTTCTGATTCTCCTTTTCGGTGGTGGTGGCTTCTATGCTGGTCCTCCATTCCATTACTACGGCGGGGGCCTTAGCCTGATACTCGTGATCGTCCTTTTGGTCATTCTGTTCAGGCGCTGATTCTTCGCACCCTCACGAGAGGACTTCTGGTTGTAGGCACAAGACTCTTGTGCCCCCACCCAGTCTGGAGTGCATTCATGCCCGCTTCTCCCCGAGCCCCCACCTTATTCCGTGATCGCCTGATGGAAGCACCATGCACGAAGTGCGGCGCGAAAATGACGCTTGCTCGCATCGAGCCAGACAAGCCAGGCTACGATCTGCGAACATTCGAATGCACAAAGTGCAATAACGTCGATCAGTACATAGTTGAATACGAAACATCTTCGCCGTGGGTGCTGGTCGTCAGGGGCAATTAGCCCGCCTCAGTAGGCGGCCTCTTTATCGCGCAGAAAGAAATGCGAGGGCAAGCACGACAAGCCACCCTGTAATGACCAACGCGGCCACTGCACTGGCGGTTATCTTAGCTTTCTCTTTTGTGGTGTAACCGCGCATTCAACGCCTCACGGTCACCATCACCGGCATGATCTTTACTGGGGCCGCAAGAAAAGGTGTATAATTGTGGTTACTAGTCCAGCAATCATAGCGGTTTTCTCGGTCGGTGGGTTCGTCCTGATCTTCGCGTTATGCGCGGCAATGTTTATTAAACTATATAGTCCGCGCCTCTCTTTCGTCCAAGCATTGCTGATCGCAGGATGGTCAATCTTTGTCTCAACCGTTCTGCTAATCGTTTTTACGGTCGTCAAGCCCGATTTGAAACCAGCGCCGGTCATCGACGGCTTGTCGGCGTTAATATTGTTTTGTCTCAGCGGCGTGTT
Organism: Bradyrhizobium sp.; assembly: GCF_004799445.1. Taxonomy (GTDB): domain Bacteria; phylum Pseudomonadota; class Alphaproteobacteria; order Rhizobiales; family Xanthobacteraceae; genus Bradyrhizobium. The sequence goes on along the minus strand of NZ_SSNA01000005.1, from coordinate 336 downwards.
GATCACGTGGCAGGCTCGTAAGTACGGCGTTGAAAAATCGGGTTGGTTAGGCGTTGGCGGCAAAGCGATGCTGTCAGTTTTCGTGCTGAGCTCGCTTTTTTTCGGGGCGTATCTTGTGGTCCACAATTTAACTTAGTCGAGCTTCGCCAAAGCGAGCGATAGACCTGAAGCCACCACGCGAACCGTACGGCGGGCCCCACTTCCGGTATTGATGCTGTGGACGGCTCCTCCACCGGCACATCGGTGCCATGGATGTGGGCGCTGTTGAGGCTCCCACGATTCAGAGGAGCGAGCCATGCAGATGATAACGACAATCGGTTTAGACATCGCCAAGTC
>NZ_SSNA01000049.1 GCF_004799445.1 Bradyrhizobium sp. | reverse complement strand
TTCAGTGATGATTTCAGAACGGTGGCTTCATCCTTCGCAACGCATCGCGGTACGATGCTCCCCACGGATGAGGTCCTGCAGATCCTCGTGGTGAGGAGCGCGGCGTAGCCCCGCGTCTCGAACCATGAGGCGCCTTGGATGCCCGATGATGATGTGTCTCAACCGAAAGGCGATCTAGAGTACCCATGCTGCTTGTCGTCGAACAATTCCTGAACGGGCTGCAGTTTGGCCTGCTGCTGTTTCTGCTGGCGGCGGGGTTGACGCTGGTGTTCGGCATCATGGACCTCGTCAACCTCGCGCACGGCTCGCTGTACATGATGGGCGCCTATTTCGCGGCGACCTTCGTCGCCTGGACCGGGAATTTCATCATCGGCGTGCTGCTGGCGCTTGGCGCGACGCTTGTGCTCGGCATCGTGCTGGAACTGGTGGCGCTGCGGCATCTCTATGGCCGCGATCATCTCGACCACGTGCTGGCGACGTTCGGCTTGATCCTGTTTTTCAACGACGCGGTGCGCTTGATCTGGGGCCCGGCCGGTCTGGCGCTGCCGCTGCCCGGCTGGCTCACGGTGCCGATCCAGATCGTGCCCGGCGTATTCTATCCCGCGTACCGGCTCGCGATCATCGTGGTTGCGCTCGCGGTCGCGCTGATGCTCTACATCGTCGTGATGCGAACCCGCATCGGCATGCTGATCCGCGCCGGCGCATCCAACCGGGAGATGATCGGGGCGCTCGGCATCAATATCAAGCTGCTCTACACGCTGGTATTCGGGCTTGGGGCAGCCCTTGCCGGTCTCGCCGGGCTGATGCAGGCGCCGATCCTGACGGTTCAGATCGGGATGGGCGAGAACATCCTCATTCTCGCCTTCGTCATCATCGTGATCGGCGGGATCGGCTCGATCCGCGGCGCGTTCGTGGCCGCGATCCTGGTCGGGATGATCGACACGCTCGGTCGGGCCTTCCTGCCCGATTTGCTGCGGCAGATCCTGAGTTCGGCCGCGGCCTCGACCGCGGCGCCCGCGCTCTCCTCGATGCTGATCTATCTGCTGATGGCGATTGTGCTGGTGGTCAGGCCAGAGGGGCTGTTTCCGGCCAACCGTCGATGACCGCTTCATTCAATTCCCGCAACGCGATCGCGGTGCTGATTATCGCCGGGCTTTTGTTGCTTCCGGTCTATTCCCAGCTCAGCGGCAACGTCTTCGTGCTGACGCTGTTCACCCGCATCGTCATCTTCGCGCTCGCCGCGGTCAGCCTCAATCTCATCATGGGCTATGGCGGGATGATGAGTTTTGGGCATGCCGCCTATCTCGGGATCGGCGGCTACGCTGTCGGCATTCTAGCCGCTGAGGGCATCGGCTCCGGTTTCGTTCAATGGCCAGTGGCGATTGCCTGCTCTGCGCTGTTCGCGCTGGTGATCGGGGCGCTGTCGTTACGGACCCGCGGCGTCTATTTCATCATGATTACGCTGGCGTTTGCCCAGATGGCCTATTACGTCGCCTCGGGACTGGCACGCTACGGCGGCGACGACGGGTTGACGATCTACAAGCGCAGCAATTTCGGCGGCCTGATCAACCTGTCGAGCCGCGTGCAGTTTTATTATCTCTGCCTCGGCTGCCTGTTCGGCGGAATCTATCTGGTGTCGCGCATCGTCAATTCGCGTTTCGGCCTGGTGGTTCAGGGGCTGCGCTCCAACGAGCAGCGCATGCAGGCGATCGGATTTCCGGTTAACCGGTACCGGCTGGTTTGCTTTGTCATCGCCGGCATGCTGTGCGGCCTCGCCGGTGCACTGCTCGCCAACAATACCGACTTCATCAGCCCGGCCGTGATGTACTGGACCCGCTCCGGCGATCTGATGGTGATGGTCATCCTCGGCGGCATGGGCTCGCTGTTCGGTCCGGTGCTGGGCGCGATCGTCTATCTGGTGCTGGAAGAATTCCTGTCGCAGGTCACGGAATACTGGGCGCTCATCATGGGCCCGCTGTTGTTGCTGATCGTGTTGTTCGGGCGCGGCGGCATCATGGGGCTGGTCGGGAGGCTTACCCGTGGCTGAACCATTGCTTCGCGTTGAAAATCTGGTGCGGCGGTTCGGCGGGATCGTCGCGACCGACAAGCTCTCGCTCGATGTCAGCCGCGGCGAATTGCACGCCATCATCGGGCCGAACGGCGCCGGCAAGACCACACTGATCAGCCAGTTGACGGGACAATTGCGTCCGAGCGCCGGCACCATCGGTTTTGCCGGTCAGGACATCACCCAACTGCCGGCGTGGCGGCGCAGCCAGCTCGGGCTGGCGCGCTCGTTCCAGATCACCTCACTGCTGCCGGACTTCACTGCTTCCGACAATGTCGCGCTGGCGGCGCAGGCCCGCGACGGTCACTCGTTTCGGTTCTGGGGCAATGCCCGCAAGGAAAAGCACCTCCGCGAGGCGGCGCGCTCCGCGCTCGCCAGGGTCAGGCTCGAACATCGCGCCGATGTCGTGGTGTCGAAATTGAGTCATGGCGAACAGCGCGAGCTTGAACTCGCGGTCGCGCTTGCGACGAAGCCGCAATTGCTGCTGCTCGACGAACCGATGGCTGGCCTTGGCGCCACGGAATCGGCGCGCATGGTGAAGCTGCTTTCGGAGCTGCGCCGGGAGGTCACCATCATCCTGGTCGAGCATGATATGGACGCGGTGTTCGCGCTGGCCGACCGCATCACTGTCCTGGTCTATGGACGTGTCATCGCCTCCGACGTGCCGGCGGCGATCCGCAGCAATGAAGAGGTCAGGCGCGCCTATCTCGGCGACCAGCACGTGGTGACCCGCCATGGCTGAAGCCGCGCCTTTGCTCGAAGTCGAGGGTATAGAGACCTGCTATGGCCTGAGCCAGGTGCTGTTCGGCCTATCGCTGCAGATTCTTCCGGGCGAGATGGTGGCCCTGATGGGCCGCAACGGCATGGGAAAAACCACGACTATCCGCTCCATCCTGGGATTGACGCCGGCGCGATCAGGCACGATCCGCTTCAGCGGACATGACGTGCGCGGGCTTGCCTCGTTTCGGATTGCGCAACTTGGCATTGGCCTCGTCCCCGAGGGCCGCCAGATTTTTCCAAACCTCACCGTGCGCGAAAATCTGGTCGCGGCCTCCGCCAACCGGCTGGGCAGCGCCGATCCGTGGACGCTGGACAAGATCCACGCGCTGTTCCCGCGGCTCGCCGAGCGCGGCAACAACATGGGTAACCAGCTTTCCGGCGGCGAGCAGCAGATGCTGGCGGTGGGGCGCGCGCTGATGACCAACCCGCGGCTATTGATCCTGGACGAGGCCACCGAGGGGCTGGCGCCGCTGATCCGCGAGGAAATCTGGAACTGCCTGTCGATGCTCAAGGCACGCGGCCAGTCGGTGCTGGTGATCGACAAGAACGTGGAAAATCTCACCCGCATTGCCGACCGGCACTACATCATCGAGCGGGGCAGGGCGGTGTGGAGCGGCACGTCGGCGCAGCTGATCGCCGAGCCCGATCTGCAGCATCGGTATCTGGGGATTTGACGGCGTTGGGCGAATCCCGACGAGCTTATCGGTCCGCAGCCGGAAGGTGCCGCATCGTGAATTCGATCTGACCGTCGGGAAGCTGTCGCCAGTTTTCGACCACAGCCATGTACCCGGCCTGCGGAAATCGACCGAGGATTTCGCGGGCTTTCAGGCGAGCTGCTTCAACAGGCAGCGTGAAGGTCTTCGGCTGCGGAGCGGCAAACATCCGGTCCGCCAAATCTCGGGGGCGTGCGAACATGTCTGACCTCGGTAAGGACTGATCCTCCTGATCTCACTAATCGCTCAACACCTGAACGTGAATTGGAGGCGCGGCCCGCGGTACACTTATCCCCGCTAGTCACCGCATGCTGCACCGCCCACGCGTGCTGTTCGCGAGGGCCGGAGCGCTTCTCTTCGCTATTGCGAAGGCGTCATTGGCACCGCCGCAGAATGACGGGAATCATAACTCTCAAAACATCTCGAAATATTCGCGCTGCTCCCAGTCCGACACTTCGGCCTGGAAGCGCTCGATCTCGGCGTTCTTGATGTGGGTGTAATAGTCGACAAAGCCGGCGCCGAGCGCGTCGCGGAAGAACTGGTCGTCCTTCAGCGCATCGACCGCTTCGCGCAGCGTCTTCGGCAGCAGCGCAGCCTGCGTCTCATACGGCGTGTCCGCGGAGGGGCCGGGATCGAGCGCGCGGTCGACGCCGTCAAGGCCCGACAGAATCTGCGAGGCCATGTACAGATAGGGGTTGGCGGCGGGCTCGCCGATGCGGTTTTCCAGCCTTGTCGCGGGATCGTCGGGCGCGCCGAGCACGCGCACCATCACGCCGCGATTATCCTTACCCCAGATCGCGCGGTCCGGCGCCAGCGAATAGGACCGATAGCGCTTGTAACCGTTGATGGTCGGAGTCGTGAACACGGCCGAAGCGCGAGCGTGCTGCAGCAGGCCTGCGAGATAATGACGGCCGAACGCGCTCAACACCTCGTTGCCACCCTTGTTCATGAACGCGTTCTCGCCGCCGGCGCGCGCGACGATCGATTGATGCAGATGCCAGCCGGACGCGAACGCGTTCGGCAGCTTGGGGCGGCACATGAAGGTCGCGTGATAGCCGTGGCGCTGGCAGATCTGCTTCACCGCGCTGCGGAACAGCACCATGGTGTCGGCGGGCTCAAGCCCCTTGGTCGGCTTGAACGTGAATTCGCACTGGCTCGGGCCGAACTCGACCTCGATCGATCGCAGCGGCAGGCCGAGCGCCAGGATATCTCGGCGCACGATCTCCAGCACCGGCTCCATCTGGTCATAGCGCTGTTCGGTCAGATATTGATAGCCGTGCGACAGCAGGCTGACGTCGGGAGGCTGGCCCGGTTGGCCGGCGTCCTCGGGCGACATTTTTGCATCTTCGAGTTTGAAGATGTGGAATTCAACCTCTAACCCGGCGACGAAATCGTAGCCGCGCTGCTCAAGCTTCGTGAGCACGGACTTGTAGAGATGGCGGGTTGCGAACGGCACCGGCCGCCCGTCGGCAAAATACACATCGCAGAGCAGCCAGCCGGTGGCGGGCGCCCATGGCAGCACGCGAAAGCTTGTGGGGTCCGGCACCATCAGCACATCGGCGGCGCCCTCCATCTCCCGCATCCCGAAACCGCCGCCGGAGGTGAAGACCGGAAATACCGTGCGATGCGCGGTATCCTTGGCGAACATCGTGGTGGTGATGGTGCAGCCGCTTTCCAATGAGGCCAGCGCCTCTCCCGCCACCAGCGTCTTGCCGCGCAGGATGCCGTGCTGATCGGGAAACGACAGCCGGATGACTTCGAGCTTCTGTTCCTCGACGATGCGCGCAAGACGAACTGCGGCTTCCTTCTGCTGGTCGGACCAGAGACCGTGACGCCTGACAAAACTCAACGCGTCACTCCCTCGGAGCTGCCGTCATTCCGGGATGGTGCGTCAGCACCAGACCCGGAATCTCGAGATTCCGGGTTCGATGCTGCGCATCGCCCCGGAATGACAGACGATGGATTGCTTCGCTGCGCTCGCAATGACGAAGAGATGCGATCACTTGACCGCTCTCAGATGAGGCATCTTGTCGGCGATCTCCTGCGGCACAGGTGCGGCCCACGGCGCGCCGCGGCGGCGCTTGACGTCGACTTCCATCCAAAAGGTTTCCCAACCCCGCGTCGGCCCGATACCATCCATCGCCGCCGGCCCCTGGATGCTCTTGGCATGCGCGGCGTCGAGGAACATGAACGGCTTCTGGCCGCCTGCGACCTTTTCGATTTCCTGCCGCAGCAGGCGGCGATACTGCACGATCGCCTTGTCGGCGGTGCCGAGGTGCTCGCGGGTGCGGTCCTGGATCGCACCCATCGATTCCACCGCCCACTGGTCGTGCACGTTGATGTCATTGCCCATGCCGGTATAGGTCGAACTCGCCTGCTCGTGCGGATCGAACCCGTAATCGTTGGCCTTGTTCTTGCGCGAGCGATAATCCGGCAGCTCGTAGAGTTCGAGGCGCTGGTCGCGCATCTTGTTCTTGTCGACCGGCGTCGAATAGGAGGTGAAGATCGCGTACCAGTAGCAGTTCTCGTCATCGATCGGCACGTGCCACTGCGTGATCGTCATCTCCGTGCTCATGGGGATGACGAAGCCATGCGGGAACAATTGATTGGTCACGCGCACATGGGTGCGCTCGTCGTCGATCTCGCGCAGCGCGACCAGCCGCAACCCGTATTCGGTGTGCTCGACATTGATGATGGGCCGGTCATATTCGCGCAGGATCTTTGTCATCGGCAAATCCGTGCCGGCCGACGCACCACGGAACTGGCGGCCGTACCCGCCTGAGGTATCCTCGTCCTCGAAGAAGCGATGCAGGAACGAAGCATGCGACGGGTCGATGCCGACCTCGAGCGCCTGCAGCCAGTTGCAGTTGATGTGGCCCTTGAAGGCGAAGGTGTGGCTGGCGGGCGCCACAAAACAATCGATCTCGGCAAAGGCCGGCGGCTCGCCCTCGCCGAGATACGCCCAGAGGATCCCGCTTCTTTCCACCACGGGATAGGCGCGCTGCCTGACGCCCTTGCAGAGTTGCGAATCCTTCGGCTCGGCCGGGGTTTCCAGGCATTGGCCCGAGGCGTCGAACAGCCAGCCATGGAAGGCGCAGCGCAGGCCGCCGTTTTCCAGCCGCCCGAACGCAAGGTCGGCGCCGCGATGCGCGCAGTGCCGCTCGATCAGGCCGTAATGTCCCGCTTCGTCGCGAAACAGCACCAGATCTTCGCCGAGCAATTTGACCGGTCGCACCGGCCGCGTCCCCCCCAGTTCGTCGACCAGCGCCGCCGGCTGCCAGTACATCCGCATCAATTTCCCGCACGCGTCTTTGGGTCCCGTGCGGGTGATCAGGTCGTTTTGTTCCTGGCTCATCATGGCGGTCGCGTCCTCTCGCGGTGGCGCGCTCAAAAGTTATTTGAAATCAAATTACTAGGCTGGCGGTTCAGGGCAAGCGGATTCCTTGCCGGCCGCTTGGGCGCTATAGGCCAAAGTGGCTGACGATCTCGCGCGCGGTCGCTTCCGCCGATCTCACTTCGGTATCCAGCCTGAGGCAGTCGGCCCGCGGCAGCGGCGAAAGGTTGTAAAGCTCGAGGTCTCTGAGCAGGGCTTCCGCCGACGTCATCTTCCGGCGCTCGACGCGGTCGGGATTGCCGATCCTGCGAATGGCCTCCTCGCGGGAGCAGTGCAGGAACACCGGCAGCAATTCGCCGCCGCGCCGTCGCATGATCGCTTCGAAATCCTCATATTGCGGGCGATCGTCCGGCTCCGCATAGCAGAAGGTGGTGACCACAAGCGAAACGCCGTGCGCCGCGGCGGCGTCGAGCGCCGCGCACCTGACGTTATGCACCAGCATCCAGAACCCGGGCGCGCCGAAGTCAAACACCGTGCGTGCCAGGTCGATCGCCGCATGATTGTCGAACAGCCGCCCCGGCACCGTTCCGAGCACGGCTTTGGCGACCGTCAGTTTGCCGGCCGCCGGCGCGCCATGCAGGAACAGCAGTTTCATGGCTGAGGAGTATCGCGAATAGCAAAAAAGCGCGAGGTGCAGAAATCAGGAAATCCGAAAATCAGCGGATCCCAGGCTCAGCCCCGCGCGAACATCCGCGACTCGTTTTGCAGCACCGGCGCCACCGCGTCGATCAGGCGTGCGGCTGCTGCATCCACGCTGAGCCCCGCGGTGTCGACCACGGCGGCGGCGCGGGCGTAGAGCGGCTCGCGGCTCTTCAGGATGGTGCGCAATTCCGCCATCGCCGAGCGGTCGTCGGCCATCGGGCGCAGATCGCCCTGGCGGCGCACCCGCGCCATATGTTCTTCCGGTTCGGCCTTCAGCCAGATCGTGTAGAACGAGGATAAAATCAGGTCGAAGGTCAAGGGCTCGGAGACGATGCCGCCGCCGGTGGCCAGCACCGTCAATTCCTTGCGCGCCAGCAATTGTCCGAGCGCGGCCTGCTCCATGCGCCGGAAACCTTCCTGGCCATAGAGCGCGATGATCTCGGCGACCGACAGGCCGTTCTGCGCCTCGATTTCCTTGTTGAGTTCGACGAAACTCCAGCCGATTTTTTTGGCGAGCATCTTGCCGAGCGTCGACTTGCCGGCGCCGCGCAAGCCGATCAGGGCGATGCCGGCAAACGATATGCCGCGCCGCGCCGCGCCGCCCTGACCGGCGAGAATATCCTTGGCCTGCGCGATCTGGTTCGGCGAGGCTTTCCGCAGGAGATCGCGGATCACGGCCCAGTCCGGCGCCGGCTCGGTGGCGGGGATGAGGTCCTCGAGATGCGCGCCCATCGCGTTCGAGACCCGGCGCAGCAGTACGATCGAGACGTTGCCCTTGCCGCTTTCAAGTTGCGCGATATAGCGTTCGGAAATGCCGGAGACCTTGGCGAGCACCTTGCGCGACATGCCGCGCAGCGCGCGCATGGTGCGGACACGTTGGCCGAGCTGTTCGAGAAAGCCGGTTTCGGGATCGCTATCCTGGGTCATGATCCTCGTGCGAAGCGCGCGCGCCTAGATAGCGTTTTCGAGCCAAGCATGCCCTCGGACTTGATCCGGGGGCGGGCGCCGGTTCGCGGGAAGAAAACGCGTCAAACAAAGACTGGAAGCCAACTCTAGGAATCATAATGCCGAAGAGGATTGACAGCAAGCGCGCATGGTGCCTTTCTATGAATTATAATTCTTAAAAAATCAGGGAGAAGCGTCGTGGCGTGCTTATGCTTAAGAGACTGGGCTTGAGGGACGTGGCGTGAGCGACACCGGTTCCTACAATGCCGTGACCTGGCTGCTCGACCGCAATGTCGATGAGGGCCGGGCCAGCAAACTGGCCTTCACCGATACCGTCTCCGAGCTGACCTATGGCGATCTGCAGAAGCAGAGCCGCCGCGTCGCCAACATGCTGCGCCGCCTCGGCGTCCGCCGCGAGGAGCGCGTCGCGATGATCATGCTCGACACGACGGATTTTCCGGCGGTGTTCCTGGGCGCGATCCGCGCCGGCATCGTGCCGGTGCCGCTCAATACGCTTTTGACTTCGGATCAATACGCCTATGTGCTGGCGGATTGCCGCGCACGGGTGCTGTTCATTTCCGAGGCGCTGCTGCCGGTGGTCAAGGACATGGTCGGGCGGTTGTCCGACCTCGATCATGTCGTCGTTTGCGGCAACGACGCGCATGGCTTCAAGAAATTGTCCGATGAACTCGCCGGCGAGAGCGACAGCTTCGTGACCGTGCCGACCCATGCCGACGAGCCGGCGTTCTGGCTGTATTCGTCAGGCTCGACCGGCATGCCCAAGGGGGTGCGGCATCTGCATTCCAATCTCGCCGCGACCGCGGAGACCTATGCCAGCCAAGTGCTCGGGATTCGCGAGGACGACGTTTGCCTCTCGGCCGCGAAACTGTTTTTCGCCTACGGCCTCGGCAATGCGCTGACGTTTCCGATGTCGGTCGGCGCCACCACCGTGCTCAATTCGGAGCGTCCGACGCCGGCGACCATGTTCGCGCTGATGAACAAGTACAATCCCAGCATTTTCTTCGGCGTGCCGACGCTATTCTCGGCGATGCTGCACGATGAGGCGCTCAAGCACGAGCGCGGCGGCACACGGCTGCGGATCTGCACCTCGGCGGGCGAAGCGTTGCCGGAGTCGGTCGGCAATGCCTGGAAGGCGCGCTTCGGCGTCGATATTCTCGACGGCGTCGGCTCGACCGAGTTGTTGCATATCTTTCTGTCGAATTCGCCTGATGATATCAAATACGGCACATCCGGCCGCCCGGTGCCGGGCTACAAGGTGCGGCTGGTCAACGAGGCCGGCGCCGAGGTGTCCGATGGCGAGGTCGGCGAACTGCTGGTCGATGCGCCCTCGGCCGGCGAAGGCTACTGGAACCAGCGCAGCAAGAGCCGCCGCACCTTCGAGGGCCACTGGACCCGGACCGGCGACAAATACGTTCGCGATGCCGAAGGACGCTATACCTTCTGCGGCCGCAGCGACGACATGTTCAAGGTGTCCGGCATCTGGGTATCGCCGTTCGAGGTCGAGAGCGCGCTGATCACCCATCCGGCGGTGCTGGAAGCCGCCGTGGTGCCCGAAGCCGATCCGGAAGGACTTTTGAAGCCCAAGGCGTTCGTGGTGTTGCGCGCGGATGCGAAAACCCAGGGCTTGCAGGAAGCGCTGAAAGAGCACGTCCAGCAGAAGATCGGGGTCTGGAAATATCCGCGCTGGATCGAGGTCGTCGATGCCTTGCCGAAAACCGCGACCGGAAAGATCCAAAGGTTCAAACTGCGGGATGGAGCGCGGTAGATACGTGGTTGCTACGAACATTCTCGCTCGTATCATTTCATCCATCGTCCGCTGGACGGCGTTCTTTCGTTCCCTCCCCCCTTGCGGGGGAGGGTTAGGGAGGGGGGTAAGCCGCAACGACGGTGCTCGTGGCTACCCCCCTCTCCAGCTCTCCCCCGCAAGGGGGGAGAGGGCCGAGTGCGTCGTGCCGCAAGGAGCGCGGCCTACATGACCGCCCTAAACCCCTCCGGCACCTTGCGGATCGGCGCCGCCGATCTCGAATACCGTATGATCGGGCCCACGCCCGCTGACGCGCCGACCATCGTCATGCTGCATGAAGGCCTGGGCTCGGCGGCGCTGTGGGGGGATTTTCCGGACCGGTTGCAGCAAGCGACCGGCGCGGGCGTCTTCGTCTATTCACGTGCGGGCTATGGCGCCTCGAGTCCCGCAGCACTGCCGCGTCCGCTCGACTATATGAGCATCGAGGCGCTCGAAATCCTGCCCGATCTGCTCGACAAGATCGGCTTCCGTCGCGGGCTCCTGCTCGGGCATTCGGACGGCGCCTCGATCGCGGCGATTTACGCCGGTGGTGCCGCCGATCACCGCGTGCGCGGCGTGGTGATGATCGCGCCGCATTTCATCGTCGAAGACATGGGGATTGCCGCGATCGCGGACACCAGGAAAGCCTATGAGACCGCAGGTCTCAAGCCAAAGCTCGCGCGCTGGCACAGTAATGTCGACAACACGTTCTACGGCTGGAGCGATGCCTGGCTCGATCCGAAATTTCGCAACTGGGATATTTCCGAATATCTCGCCTATATTCGCGTGCCGGTGGCCATCCTGCAGGACGCCGACGACCAGTATGGGACAATTCGCCAGATCGAGATCGCCGGGGAAGAGTGCTACTGTCCGGTTGATGTGACGATCATTCCGGGGGCCGGACATTCGCCGCATCGCGACGCACCGGAGACGACGCTTCATTTGATTACGGAATTTGCTGAACGAATTTTGTATTTCCATGAAGGCTCGGCAGGCCGAGCCGCCTAAATTATTGGTCGTGGCATTGCGCCAATGAGCATTTCTTCTTCCAGCGCGGTCAACCTGCCGCTGCCCGGCTGGGCCTATGTGCCCGGCGAAACCGCCGACGCTGAAGCCGATCACGAGACGCTGTGGCAGGCCAAGGCCCTGGTGCCGTCGCGCTTTCGCGACTTCGTTCCCGCGCGGCATCCGGCGCTGCGTTACGGGATTGCGCTCAACGACGCCGGATATTTCTGGGAATCGCAGGAGGTGCTGCAAGCGGTGTGGGCGGCGGCGCCGCAGGGCGGGCGCGAACGGATCCTGCTGCGGGCCTGCATCCAGATCGCCAGCGCCAATTTGAAGCTCCGGATGCAAAAGCCCCGCGCCGCCACGCGGCTGCTGGGCGAGGCGCTGGCAGAGGTCGATGCGCTGGGCGCGCGCAAGGCGACCGCTGCCGGCGACGGGTTTGCCGATAGCTTCCCGACGGCCGCGCTCGCCGCACTCTTGCAGGCTAAACTGGCGCAGACGACGTTGTCCAAGGCCGACTGGGTGGCGATCGGCTCGATTGGCCGAGCATGAAGCAAAATGCAGATTCTGTGGTCCAAAAGCCTCTGGACCTCGGTCAAAACATGCATTATTGTGCATATCAGACAGGTGAACCCAAAACCTCGCACAGGGATGGTCCATGGCCGGTGAAGATCGCATTCTCGCTGGCGGCGCCAGCTTCATCGATTTTCAGACCGATCCGTCGCGCTACCGGCATTGGAAGCTGGATGTCGAGGGCGACGTCGCGACGCTGACGATGGACGTCGATGAGAATGGCGGGCTGTTCGAGGGCTATCAGCTCAAGCTGAACTCCTACGATCTCGGCGTCGACATCGAGCTTGCGGACGCGGTGCAGCGGCTGCGCTTCGAGCATCCCGGCGTGAAGGTGGTGGTGGTGCGATCGGCCAAGAACCGCGTGTTCTGCGCCGGCGCCAACATCCGCATGCTGGCGGGGGCGACCCACGCCCACAAGGTCAATTTCTGCAAATTCACCAACGAGACCCGCAATGGCCTGGAGGATTCATCCGAGAATTCCGGGCAGCGTTTTATCACGGTCGTCAACGGCACCGCGGCCGGCGGCGGCTACGAACTCGCATTGGCCACCGATCACATCATCCTGGCCGACGATGGCGCAGCCTCGGTGGCGCTGCCGGAAGTGCCGCTGCTGGCCGTGTTGCCGGGCACCGGCGGACTGACCCGCGTGGTCGACAAGCGCAAGGTTCGCCGCGACCACGCCGATTTTTTCTGCACCATCGAGGAAGGCATCAAGGGCAAGCGGGCTGTCGCATGGCGTCTGGTCGACGAGATCGTGCCGAACAGCAAATTGGAGGCAAGGGTCGCCGAGTGCTCAAAAGAATTCGCCGCCGCCTCGAAACGCAACGGCAGCGGCAAGGGCATTGCGCTGGCGCCGCTGAACCGCACCATCGACGACAGCGGCATCCGCTACGGCCTGGTCGGCGTCGATATCGACCGACCGGCGCGCATCGCCACCATTTCGATCAAGGCGCCGGACGCGCCGCCGCCCGCCGATATCGACGGCATGATCGCGCAAGGTGCCTCGTTCTGGCCGCTGCGGGTGGCGCGCGAACTCGACGACGCCATCCTGCACTTGCGCATCAACGAGCTCGAAACCGCGATGCTGGTGTTCAAGTCGCATGGCGAACGCGCCAATGTGCTGGCCTGCGACGCCTTTCTGGAAGCCAACAAGGCGCATTGGCTGGTCAACGAGATCAGGCAGTACTGGAAGCGGGTGCTCAAGCGCATCGACGTCACCTCGCGCACGCTGGTGGCGCTGGTCGAGCCGGGCTCGTGCTTTGCCGGCACGCTGGCCGAGCTGGTATTCGCGGCCGACCGGTCCTACATGCTGATCGGCTCGCGGCAGGGCGACAACCGCAGCCCCCCGACGATCGAGTTGTCCGCGCTGAATTTCGGACCCTATCCGATGAGCCACGGCTTGACGCGATTGCAATCGCGCTTTCAGGCAGAGCCCGAAGATGTCGCGCGCGCGCAGCGGAGGATCGGCGACGCCCTCGATGCCGAGGAAGCCGAGGCGCTTGGCCTCATCACCTTCGCGCTCGACGATATCGACTGGGACGACGAGATCAGGGTGTTCTTCGAGGAGCGCTGTAGCTTCTCGCCCGACAGCCTCACTGGCATGGAAGCCAATCTGCGCTTCGTCGGACCGGAGACCATGGAATCGAAAATCTTCTCCCGCCTTACCGCGTGGCAGAACTGGATTTTCCAGCGCCCCAACGCGGTCGGCGAGGAGGGCGCGCTGCGCCGCTACGGCACCGGCCAGAAGGCGCAGTTCGATATGACGCGGGTTTGAACGTGTCCCGGGCGCTGCGCGGCACGCTTGTGACGCGCTGCAGAACCGGGACCGGTACCAATCACTGAAGCGATCCCGGCTCTGCGGCGCACCGCTTTGCGCTGTACCGCGTCCGGGAAACGAGACCGACAAAGGAGCACGCCATGAACGTGAACATCATGAATGTCGATTACTCGACCAAGATTCCCAACAACGTGAATCTCAGCGAGGATCGGCAGGTGCTCAAGGCACTGGAAGGATGGCACCCCGGTTACATGAACTGGTGGGGCGACATGGGGCCGGAGGGTTTCCAGCAATCGCTGGTTTACCTGCGCACCGCCTATTCGGTCGATCCGCGCGGCTGGGCCAAGTTCGACTATGTGAAGATGCCGGACTATCGCTGGGGCATCCTGCTCGCTCCACAGGAGGAGAACCGCGTCATCCCGTTCGGCGAGAATTTAGGCAAGCCGGCCTGGCAGGAAGTGCCGGGCGAACATCGCGCCATGCTGCGCCGCCTGATCGTAATCCAGGGCGATACCGAGCCCGCTTCGGTCGAGCAGCAGCGCCATCTCGGCAAGACCGCGCCCTCACTCTATGATTTGCGCAACTTGTTCCAGGTCAATGTCGAGGAAGGCCGCCATCTCTGGGCGATGGTCTACCTGCTGCAGAAATATTTCGGTCGCGACGGCCGCGAGGAGGCCGATGAACTGTTGCGCCGCCGCTCCGGCGATGCCGACAGCCCCCGTATGCTGGGCGCGTTCAACGAGGCGACGCCGGATTGGCTGTCGTTCTTCATGTTCACCTACTTCACCGACCGCGACGGCAAGATGCAATTGCACTCACTCGCGCAATCCGGCTTCGATCCCTTGTCGCGCACCTGCCGCTTCATGCTGACGGAAGAAGCGCACCACATGTTCGTCGGCGAAACCGGCATCAGCCGCGTGGTGCAGCGAACCTGCGAGGCGATGCGCGCCGCCGGGATCAGCGATCCCTCGGATGTCGCAAAGGTCCGTGCACTCGGCGTGATCGACCTTCCGACCATCCAGAAGAAGCTGAACCTGCATTACACCCTGTCGCTCGACCTGTTCGGCTCGGAAGTCTCGACCAACGCCGCGAACGCCTTCAATGCCGGCGTCAAGGGCCGCTACCACGAGACCCAGATCAAGGACGATCACCGCCTGCAGAACGACACCTATCCGGTGCTCAAGCTGGTGGACGGGCAGATCAAGCGGGTCGACGAGCCGGCGCTGACCGCCCTCAACATGCGGCTGCGCGACGATTACACCCAGGATTGCGTCAAGGGGTTGTTGCGCTGGAACAAGATCATCTCGACGGCCGGCTACGACTTCAAGCTGACGCTGCCCAATGTCGCGTTCCACCGCGCGATCGGCGAGTTCAAGGATATCCACGCCACCCCGGATGGCGTGCTGATCGACGATGCGACCTGGAACAGGCGCCGCAATGAATGGTTGCCGTCGGTCGATGACGGCGATTTCATTGCGTCGCTGATGACGCCGGTGACCGAAGCCGGCGAATTCGCGCCGTGGATTTCACCGCCCAAGGTCGGGATCGACAACAAGCCGGGCGACTTCGAATATGTGAAGATCGAAACGTGAGGCACGCTCAATGCGTTCCCTCCCCCTTGTGGGGGAGGGTTAGGGAGGGGGGTAGGCCGCATACGCCGGAGTTCGTGGTACCCCCTCTCCAACTCTCCCCCGCAAGGGGGGAGAGAGCCCACCGCCCGAGCCGTGAGGGTGCTGGAAAAAACGCCGATTGCTCTATTCCCACCCGTCGCCCGCAATGCCGGGATTGGCATAGACGATGCCGCCATCGACCGCGATGGTCGCGCCGACCACGTAATCTCCGGCGCGTGAGGCAAGATAGATCGCGGCCCCCGCCATGTCCTCATCGGTGCCGATGCGTCCCGACGGCACGCGCGTCGCGACTTCATCGGCGTTGTCGCGCGCCGCCTTGTTCATGTCCGACTTGAACGGTCCCGGCGCGATCGCCGACACCACGACGTGGTCGCGGATCAGTTTCGCGGCCATCCGGCGTGTCAGGTGAATGAGTCCCGATTTGCTCGCGGCGTAGGAGTAGGTCTCCAGCGGGTTGACGAAGATGCCGTCGATGGAGGCGATGTTGATCACTTTCGAGGGTCTCTCGGCGGAGGCGGCGGCGCGCAAGGACGCGGCCAGCGCCTTGGTGAGGAAAAATGGCGTCTTGAGGTTGAGGTTCACGACCTTGTCCCAGCCGCTTTCCGGGAATTCGTCGAAATCCGCGCCCCACGCAGCCCCTGCATTGTTGACGAGAATATCGAGCCGCGGTTCGCGTTTTTTGATCTCGGCTGCCAGCATCTCGATGCCGGTCATGGTGGAAATATCGATCGGCAGTGCGATGCATTCGCCGTCATATTCGGCCGTGAGTTCTTTCGCGGTGGCTTCGCAAGGCGCCGCCTTGCGCGCCGTGATGTAGACCCTGGCCGCGCCCTGGCTGAGAAATCCCGCAGCGATCATTTTTCCGATGCCGCGTGATCCGCCGGTCACCAGTGCAATGCGGCCTTGCAGCGAAAACAGATCCTTGAACATGCGGTGCTCCCTGATTTTGCCCATGGTTCTGGGCGCGGGAATTCGATGAGTCAAGGAAGGGAACTTAGACCCGCCCTCATCCTGAGGAGGCGCGAAGCGCCGTCTCGAAGGACGAGGCGGCCCATCCTTCGAGACGCGCACAAGAGTGCGCTCCTCAGGATGAGGTTTGTGAATGCCGAAAGAGATACGAAGAATAAAACCTACGCCGCGTCGACGCGCCTGAAGCCGTTCCACATCGCGGTCGCAGCCCCCGAGGTCAGCACCGGCAGGATACGCTCGTCCTGATAGTTGCCGTTGAGCGAGACCCGCGGTAGCGCGGTCAGGTGTTCCGCGCTTTCGGGAAACAGCATGCCCGGCCGCGTCGTCACCGCGGTGTTGAATCCGGCCGTCTTCGCCAGCGCGAATTCGCGGTGGCCTGCCGCGATCCTGTCGCCATAGGGATAGGCCAGATGGACGACGGGACGCTGCAGCACATCTTCAATCCGCTTGCGGCTCATCGCCATCTCCTGGCCGGCGACTTCCGCAGGCTGGCTGGCAAGATTGCAATGCGTGACGGAATGCGCGCCGATACCGATCAGGGGATCATCCGCGAACCGCTTCAGCTCATCGAAGGACATGCACAGCTCGCGGCAGATCGCGGCTTCGTCGACGCCATGACGCGTGCACAACGCGCCGATTTCGCGGGCAAGATCATGCCGGCCCGGCAAGGCGCGCAGCCAGTCGTGCAAACGGTCGAACGCGGCCTGCTTGGCGGCCGGCGTAGAGGTGTCGAGGCGGGTGGCAACGCCGCCGATCTCGGTTTCGACCGAGGAAGCCCTGGCGATCACCATTTCCAGCGCGATCCACCACAGATGACCGACGCCTTGCGCAAAATCGCTGGCGACATACACCGTGAACGGCGCCTCGAACTCCCGCATCACCGGAAGCGCGAAATCCCTGTTGTTGCGATAACCATCGTCGAAGGTGAAGCAGGCAAAGCGCCGCGAAAAGTCGCGTTCGGTCAGCCGCCGGTGCAACTCGTCCATGGTGATGATGTCGACGCCGCGCGAGCGCAGATGCGACAGCATCGCGCGCAGGAATTCCGGCGCCACCTCGAGATGACGATTGGGCTGGAATTCGCCGTCGCGGCGCGGACGGACATGGTGCAGCATGAAGATGGCGCCGATGCCGGCGAAGATCGGACGGAGCAGATGATGTGCGCCGGTAAGGTAAAGCGCTCCCAGTCCGGCGCGGATGACGTGGTTGCGTAACTGCTTCATCGGGACTGGTCGACCGGTTTGGACGGGTTTTTTGAAGCTAGTGGGAGACCCCTGAACAAACGGTTAGTCGGGCCGTATAGTCCGCTTGACCATTTCCTATCATTTCGGGTTTGACAGCCCCGCAAGGGTTTGTTTTCTCTCTGTTTCCAGTGCTGCACGGATGGGCTTTCGCGAATTCGCGTCAGGAGCGCAAATCCGAAAATCAGCACCGGATCATAGTGTTGCCAGTTCCCTTTGTTTTCCGAAGTTCGTGTCAGGGGACGCCACGAGAGTTCACGAACTTCGGAAAACGGGGCGCAAGGTCCCGCGGGACAGCGAATGCACGGATTTTTCAGGTGGAGCAGCAAATGGTGGCCGGGCGTGATTCCGCTGGTTGTGTTTTGGGCGATTGCGGCGTGGACGAGTACCGGGCCCCTGGAATCCGACCTTGCGGCCCGAAGTACCGCCGCCCTTAAGGATACCGTGCTCGACAAGAGCAGAGTAGCGGTCGCCGGCCGCGACGTCACGTTTGCGGCGGATGCGTTCTCCGAAGAGGGGCGTCGCAGCGCGGTAGCCGCGGTCGAAGCCGTGCCGGGCGTGCGGCTGGTCAACGATGAAACCCGCCTGGTCCCCGAGGCCAAGCCGTTCGTCTGGTCGGCCGAGCGGGACGTGGTCAGGGTCACGCTGTCGGGCAGTTCGCCCTTGCCGGCGAGCAAGGGCAAGCTCTTGGAGGCGGCCCGCGCAGCTCTCGGTGGCGTCGAGGTGGTCGATCAGATGAACCTGTCGCGTGGCGCGCCACCCCGTTTCGACAATGCGGCGCTGTTGCTGCTTGACCAGGTCGGGAAACTGAAGGACGGCAAGATCACGATTTCGGACACCAAGGTTAGCCTTTCCGGGATGGCGCGCGATCTCGGCGGCAGGGAAGCGATCGCGGCCGCCCTGAAAAATCTCCCCGAGGGGTTTTCGGTGGCCGCCAATGAGATCAAGGCGCCGCCTTATATATTCCAGGCCTACAAGGACCCGGTCGCGGTGACGCTGACGCTGACCGGCTACGTCCCCGACAACAGCGTCCACGCGGCGATCGTGGCGGCAGCCGCGCGCAAGTTCTTCAGCGAGAAGGTGGTCGACAATCTCAAGGCCAGCGTCGGGGCGCCATCCGGATTCGCCGCCGCCGTGGTGCCGGCGCTGGGCGCGTTGTCGCGGCTGTCGACCGGTACGCTGGTGGTGTCTGACCGCGAGGTGAAGCTCTCGGGCGACGCATTGTATGAAACGGCGCCGGCTCAGATCCGCAGCAACCTGGTCAAGGATTTCCAGCAAGGCTGGCAGCTCAAGGCGGAAATTTCGGTGAAGCCTGCGGCAGCCCCCGTGGATGCCACCGTGTGTCAGCAGCTGTTTTCGGAATTGCTCGGGAAGGCAACCATCCGGTTCGTGTCCGGGCGCGCCAACCTTGACCCGGATTCCGCCGGCCTGCTCGATCGCCTGATCGAAACCGCGCTGCGCTGCCCGACCGCCAATATCGAGATCGGGGGGCACTCCGACGGCGACGGCGAGAATGCCTTCAACCAGACGCTGTCCGAAAAGCGGGCACAGGCGGTGATGGAGTATCTGGTGAAGGCCGGATTGCCCGCGGGCAGGTTCACCGCGATCGGCTATGGCAGCGCGCGGCCGGTCGCGACCAATGATACCGACGAAGGCAAGGCGCAGAACCGCCGCATCGAATTCGTGGTGAAGGAATAGCGATGACATATCTGGCGACATTTCATTGGGGCTGGTTGCTGGCGTCGCTGTTGCTGGGGTTCGCGATGGGCTGGATCGCCGTGGTTCATCGCGGCCAGGGCGTGTCGAAGCCGCTTGCGCGGTGGCTGGCGGTGCTGGCGGCGGCACTCGTCGCCGCGGCGCTTGCCCGCGTGGTTCCCGGCCGCGCCGGTTATTGGCTCGACCTCGGCCTCATCATGTTCGCCCTCTATTTGGCCGGTTGCGCGGTGGGATCGTGGCTGCGCGACCGGGTGCTTTCCGGCCATGCGAAGGCGGCCTGAGCCTTCCAGTGCCCCGGGGTTAACCGAGATGCCCATAAGCCCCGTAGCTCATTATCGGATGTTCGGTCACTACAATGCCTGGGCCAATGGCCGACTTTATGCGGCCGCAGCCCGGCTCTCCCCGGAGCAATACCGCGCCGACCGCGGCGCCTTCTTCAAATCGGTCCACGGTACCTTGAACCATCTGCTGGTGACCGACCGGATCTGGATGCAGCGGTTCACCGGGGTGGGCGACGCACCCGGCCGGCTGGATGCGATCCTGTTCGAGACGTTCGACGAACTTCTTGCGGCGCGCGAGGTCGAGGATCGCCGGATCGTCGATTTTGTCGATGGCCTCGATGACGCACGCATCGCGAGGACGATCAAATACCGCCGCGTCTCCTCGCCCGAGCCATTCGAGCAGCAACTGGCCCCGGCGCTGGCGCATTGGTTCAATCACCAAACCCACCACCGCGGGCAGGTCCATGCGGTGTTGACCGGGCTGGTCGGTGAGGCGCCGGAACTCGATCTGTTGTTTTTTCAGCGGCTGCCGGCAAGACCGGCCGCCTGAAATCACGAAAACTTCACCCCTCGCGCGCAGGCTTGCGCGTGGGGATTTCGGCGCTGTCGGAGCGAATGCAGCAAAACCACGGATTCCGCCGCCAGCGATCCCCTAATATATTGAAGGAACGCGTTTTATTCGCATCAAGCGAATTCCACTCCGGCCCAAAACAAGCTACCACATGACGCCGGGGAGCAAGTATGGCGCGGTGGCGGCAAGGTCCGCATAGCGCTATCGTCGTGGGATCGTAGTTCGAGGTCTAGATGCTGGAAGCAATACGCAGGGCGATCTCGGTTCTGCGCCAGAGGCAAATCCTGCACAAGTTAGGCGTTGCGATCAGCGTCACGGTCATCGGGATCGCGTGCTACGTGCTGTATCACATGCTCCGAGGCATCGATGTCGGCGAGGTCATCGAGGCCATCAAGGGGACCGAGCCCCGTTCGATCGCGCTGGCGGCGCTGTTCGTGGCCGCGGGCTATTTCACATTGACCTTCTATGATCTGTTCGCGGTGCGCGCGATCGGCCGAAACGACATCCCCTATCGCATCAACGCGCTCGCAGCCTTCAGCAGCTATTCGATCGGGCACAATGTCGGCGCCAGCGTCTTTACCGGCGGCGCGGTACGCTATCGCATCTATTCGGCCTGGGGGCTGAACGCGATCGACGTCGCCAAGATCTGTTTTCTCGCTGGCCTGACGTTCTGGCTCGGCAATGCCGCGGTGCTGGGGCTGGGAATCGCCTATCATCCGGAAGCCGCCGCGGCGATCGATCAGCTGCCGCCCTGGTTCAATCGCTTGGCCGCCTTCGCCATCATCATCGCCCTGGTGGCGTATGTGGTCTGGGTATGGACGCGACCGCGCAACGTTGGCCGCGGGCCATGGACGGTGGGGCTGCCTGGCGGACCGCTGACGCTGCTGCAGATCGCGATTGGAATCGTCGATCTGGGCTTCTGTGCCCTGGCGATGTACGAACTGGTGCCGGACGAACCCAATTTGGGCTTCGTCGTTGTGGCGGTGATTTTCGTTTCGGCGACGCTATTGGGCTTCGCCAGCCACTCCCCTGGCGGGCTCGGCGTCTTCGACGCCGCCATGCTGGTCGGTCTGTGGCAGATGGACCGGGAAGACCTGCTTGCGGGAATGCTGCTGTTCCGCCTCCTCTACTATCTTGCTCCATTCGTCATATCTGTAATCTTACTGACGTTTCGGGAGGTTATCCTCAGTGCGCGGCTGAAACGCCTGCCGCGGGTGACGCCAGGCGCTGGCGCCGAGCCGAAGCGCGAAGCCGTTTACGTGCGAGAGCGTGGGGATACCGGCTCCTGACGATACGGACCCGAATGGGATGGGAGCCGGCCTGATGGCTATAGACGATTCTCCTTCTTCCTTCTTTTCGCCGTGGCCGGATCGGTTGAGGCATTCGGCGATCATCCTGCTCGCCGCCGGTCTGGCTCTGACGGTGCTGGTCGCGTTCGGCGGATTGTCACCGCTGCGCGCCACCGCCGTTTTTGCCTGTATCGCCGCGGCGGCGCTGGTGCCGTGGCGACTACACAATGCCGCTGCGTCCCGCGAAGATGTCCGCGGGGTCAACCCGGTTGAAACCGCTGCCGTCAGCGCCATCGTCGCCGGCATGCCGGATCCGGCCGTCTTGCTGGACCGCGCCGGCCGCGTCATCCACCTCAATGCGGCCGCCGCACAGCTGGCGCCGGCGCTGCGCAGGAATGAGCTCGCCCAATTTGCGTTGCGTTCGCCCGAGATCATCACCGCGCTCCGCGAAGCCATCGCGACGACGGAAGCCCGTCGCGCGACCTATCTCGATCACGTGCCGGTGGATCGCTGGATGGAACTGATCATCACCCCGGTCCCGGTCCCGACGCTGTTCGGCGGCACCGATAAATGCATGCTGATGACGTTCCACGACCAAACGCCGCTGCGTCGGGTCGAGGAGATGCGCGCCGATTTCGTGGCCAATGCCAGCCATGAATTGCGTACCCCCCTGGCGGCACTGTCGGGCTTCATCGATACGCTGCAGGGGCCGGCCAAGGACGACGCCAAGGCGCGCGAACGTTTTCTCGGCATCATGCATACCCAGGCGACGCGGATGGCACGGCTGATCGACGATCTGCTGTCGCTGTCGCGGGTCGAACTCTCGGCCCACGTCCGCCCGGATACGCTGGTGGATATCGTTCCGATCATCCGGCAGGTCGCCGACGGGCTGGAGCCGCTGGCGCGCGAACGCCAGGTCGTCATCGACATCGATCTGCCGGATGCGCCGGTTTCGATCGCCGGCGATCGCGAGGAGTTGCTGCGGCTGTTCGAGAACCTGATCGAAAACGCGCTGAAATATGGCGCGTCCGGCGGCAAGGTCATCGTCTCCCTCACCTCGGCGATGTCCGGCGAGGGCGCTCCGGAGGTACGGGTCATCGTGCGCGATTTCGGCCCAGGCATCGCGCCCGAGCACCTGCCGCGGCTCACCGAACGGTTCTATCGGGTGGATGTCGGCGACAGCCGCGCCCAGGGTGGAACCGGGCTTGGTCTGTCGCTGGTCAAACATATTGTTAACCGTCATCGCGGCCGGCTTTTGATCGAGAGCGTGCTGAAACACGGCGCCACTTTTACCGCCTGCTTTCCCCAGGCCAAGATCCCGGATTCGACCTGAATCGCGCCTCGCGCTGCCCGGAAAGGCTCCGGATTAACATCTAGCTAACCCATATTGCTAACGCGACCTCTACCCACGGACTGTATTGAAGTCTGCCGGGGAGAGCGAAAATGCAGAAGCCGCTTCCAGATATCAGCCCTGCGCGCCGCGAAGCCGTGGCTGGAACAGCCGATTTCAGCGACGGTGAATTGCCGGGCCGACGCGATCCAATTCGCTGGCTTGTCGGTTGCGGCATCCTGCTGATCGCGGCAATCGCGATCGGGACCGTGATCATGGTCGGCAATTTCCGCGATCAGGCGCTTGAAAGCAGCAAACGCGAGCTGGAAAATACCGTTTGGCTGCTCGCTCATCATTTCGATCAGCAACTCGGCGATGCCGAAGTTCCCTTGAACGACATCATTGCACAGGTACATCAGGCCGGAATCGCGTCTGCAGACGAATTCAAGCGCCAGATGTCCGCGAGCGAAATGCACCTGCTGTTGAAGGCCAGGGTTGGTGATTCCCATAAAATCGCTGGTTTCAATATCTATGACTCCGCGGGAGACCTGATCAATTCGTCGGAAGTGTCGGTCGTCCCGGCCGTCAACATCGCCGATCGCGCGTATTTCAAGGCTCTCAAATCAAGCTCGGAGGCGACACAGCCCCAGATCGAACTGGTGCGGAGCCGGTTTTCCGGGGGCTGGAGAACGCTCATCACCCGCAAGGTGAGCGGGCCGAGCGGTGAGTTTCTGGGCGTCGTTTCGCGGGCCGTTGCACCGGCCAAATTTGAAGAATTTTTTTCCTCGGTGGCGCTGGGAAAAGATGCCACGATTTCCATGTTCCATCATGATGGAGCGAGACTGGCGCGCTATCCCCACGTCGAAGAGACGATCGGCAAGAATTTCAGGACGGTGCCCGCGGCAGCGGCTTTGCTGGATCTGGATCACGGCACCAGGCGGCTGATCAGTCCCGTCGATGGCCAGGATCGACTGGCCGCCGTTCAGAGCTTAAGTCGATTTCCACTGTCTGTTATAGCGACGACGACGGTGGCTTCCGCACTTGCCGATTGGCGGGCGCAAACCAAATTCATGGTTGTCGCCGCCGGTCTTTCCGCGATCATCGTCGCCGTCCTCCTGGTTCTGATCGTTCGGCGGCTGTCGTGGCAGCACCAATCAGCCCAGCGTCGACTGGCGTTGGAAAAGCAGCGTCTCGACACTGCCGTCGACAATATGACGCAGGGCCTGACGCTGTTCGATCAATCCAACCGGCTCGTCGTTTGCAACCGGCGATATATCGAGATGTACGGTCTGTCGCCCGACACGGCGAAGCCGGGTTGCGATTTTCGCGATCTGGTGGCGCATCGAAAGCAAACGGGATCGTTGCTGGGCGATATCGATGAACATTGTTCCCAACTCCTGGAGCGTGCGGTGCGCGGGGAATCCATCACCATTAGCGCTGGGGGCGGACGTTCAATTCAAATCACCAGCCGTCTGCTTTCGGATGGCGGATGGGTAGCCACCCATGAGGATACCACCGAACGGCTACGCCGCGAGACCGATATCTTTCGGCAGGCCACCGAACTGTCGCGCATCAACATGCAATTCGACGCGGCTTTGAGCAATATGACGCAGGGGCTTTGCATGTTCGACGGCCAGAAGCGGCTCGTGGTCTGGAATGAACGTTATGCGCGGCTGTATCAAATATCGCCGGATTTGCTGAAGGTCGGCACGCCCCACGACGCGATCATCGCCGATCGCATCTCCCGCGGCATTCTCAAGGGCGAGACAAGCGATTCTGCCACCCAGGCCAAGATTGCCTCACTCAGTCAGATTCCGAAAGACGCGACAACAAGCAGGGTCGACGAGTTTGCCGATGGGCGCTTCATGCTCATCACCCGACAGCCAATGGCTGACGGCGGGTGGCTCGCGACGCACGAGGACATCACCGATCGGCGGCGGGCGGAAGCCGAGATCATTCACCTGGCGCGGCACGACGTGCTGACCGGCCTTGCAAACCGCGCAGAATTCAATGCCAGGCTCGAAGAAGCATGCAAGCGCCTCAAGCGGAATGGTGGTGCGGTCACCGTGATGATGCTCGACCTCGATGAATTCAAGGAGGTCAACGACACGCTGGGACATCCCGCCGGAGACCAATTGCTCGTCGAGGTAGGCAGACGTCTGCAGTCCACGATTCGGGAAACCGACGTGCTGGCGAGGTTGGGCGGCGACGAATTTGCGATCATCCAGGAGGGTGAATCCGATCAGCACGAGGGGGCTACTGCGCTCGCGCTGAGAATCATCAGCGCCGTTACCCAGCCATTTGATCTCAACGGCAATCAGGCCAGCGTAGGAGCCTGTATTGGCATTGTGCTGGCCCCGGAACATGAGATTGACCCCGAGGGGCTGCTGAAGAGAGCGGATCTTGCACTCTATGACGCCAAAGCCAGTGGAAGAAACGATTTCCGGGTATTCCGGCCTGAAATGCTCGAGGCTGCCAATACGCAGAAATTGGCGGAAAGCGAACTGCGGAGCGCGATCGCGCGAGATGAATTCGAGCTTCACTACCAGCCGGTGGTGGACGCCAAGACGCGATTGCTTTGCGGCGTTGAGGCGCTGGTTCGCTGGAAGCACCCGATCGAGGGTCTTGTTGCGCCGGACCGGTTCATCCCCCTTGCGGAATCAACGGGCCTGATAGCGCCGCTCGGGGAATGGATTCTGCGGCAGGCCTGTACGGATGCGACGTCGTGGCCTGCGAACGTCAAGGTCGCCGTCAATATCTCGGCGGTCCAGTTCAAAAAGGGAAACCTGTTCGACGTCGTGTTGCGCACCCTGCTGGAGACCGGTCTTGCGCCCGGACGGCTGGAACTGGAGGTCACGGAAACCGCCCTTCTTGAAAACCAGGAAGCGCATCTGACGACGATACGGCAGCTGAAGAACCTCGGGGTCTCCGTGGCGCTCGATGATTTCGGCACCGGATATTCTTCCGTGAGCTATCTGACCAATTTTCCCTTCGACAAGATCAAGATCGACAAGTCGTTCACACAGGGCGTTCTCAGCCGCCGTGATTGCAAGGCCGTGGTGGCCTCGACGCTCGCCCTGGCCCAGGGTCTCGGCACCGTTACCACGGCCGAGGGGGTCGAGACCGAGGAACAGTTCGAATACATGCGTGGGGCTGGGGTAGACCTGGTGCAGGGCTATCTGTTTGGCCGGCCCGTTCCAATCGCCAAGCTCGACCTGCAAAATATATTTCTGCCCAAACAAAGAGTGGCGTAGCCACACCGCCGAATGTGAAACGATCCGCCTTTGGCGGCGTGCCAACGCATCCGCGCGCCCCCGCGCTGATTGTCACGCCCGAAATGGCTAAGACTTACTCTTCATGCATCGGCGAATAAAACCGCGGCGTTTGAAAAACGTCAATTTCTGCCGCTTGGCCTCAAGTCGGCAGCCCTCCTGTTTCTCCGCCATCAGCCGGCTGGCGACTGCAATTTCCCCGGGAGATTTTGCCGATGCACGAGGCAATGACTCCGCATTTGCTGCCGATAGGCCAACCGAGACTACAGCGACCGCCGAAAGAACGATGATGCGAAGCATATGATTCCTATCTCACGCGTGGGTGCATGCCAGAGTTCGCCCCACTAGCACGGGCGAAAGAAAAGTAAAACATCGCGCGAATTTCCGGCGAAAGATCGCGATGATTTGCGCGCTTGATGGTTTGCTGTCGCAGGTGCAGGATTTTGCAGCAGTCAGCAGCCGGGATTGCGCTGGCCGTCGCGATGGCGGCTGCGCCGGTCATGGCCTCGGGCACGCAGCCGCGACAAATCCCGGTCCATTCATGCTGCCGCGACCCCGTTGTCCAATCCATCGAGCTTTCGAGGCCGTTATGTTTGTGCCGGACCTGACGACAAATATTGCCGCTCGGTGACGCTGGTATGAAGGCGGGTCTGCCCGGTCCGGCCAGATCGCCTTTGTTAAGGTTTGGTGTCTAATCTGGGTCTGTTTTGACAGAAGTTTTTTTTAACGAAGGTTAATTAGATGGCCTCCTCTCTTCGGTCGCTCAAGGTACAGGCCGGCGCCGCCGCCGCCGTGATGTTCACCGCCGGGGTGATTACGGCTGGCGCCCTGTCCTATGACGCCATGAGCAAGACGCTCGATCAGGGCCACAGGGACGTCTTGAAGGCTGCGGCAGACGATGGTCTTGCAGCCCTGGGGGCCGTCGGCGACCGCATGAAGGTGTACTCAGACATTCTCGGCCGTCATCCCGATATCGTCGGTGCATTGCAAAAACGCGACGCCAAAGAACTCGAAGCCGTGACCCTGCGCGAATTCAAGGCCATCCATGGCGCCGATCCCGCCCTGGCCGCACTGGAGCTGACGGATGACAAAGGTATCGTCCTGCAACGCGGGCATAACCCGGCAAAGCGGGGCGACGACAAGTCCTCCCAGCCCCAGATTCGGATGGCGCTGTCAGGCAAACCCGCCGGCGGCCTGACGGTATCGCCGACATCGGGCGAGGCGGCTGAAGACAGCGTCCGGCCCATCATTTCCGGGGACCGCGTCATCGGGACCGTGAAGGTTGGCTCGTATTTCAACGAGGCATCCGCCGAAGAATTAAAGAAGCGAACCGGCATGGAGGTCGTCTTCGTTTCCCACGCCAAGGTGACGGCATCGACCTTCGGCAAGGGTATTCCGATCGTCCTGCCGCCTCAGGCACTCCAGACCGCCTCGAACGGTTCGCCAACCACCGTCGATTTCGCCGTCGGCGACACGCCCTCTCAGGCTCGCGTGGTTTATCTGCCGAGCGACGTCGGGGAAGGAATGACGGTGGCCTTTGTCTCCAGCCTGAAGGAGATCGAAGCGGCGAAGCTCGCATTCGCCTGGTCGCTTGCGCTCAAGGCGCTCTTGGCCCTTGTCGTCGTTTTGCCGCTGGCCTTCTTCGGCGCTCGTCTGGCGACCCGGCAGCTGCTGCGGCTTGCCGAGGCGATGCGCGAGCTTGCGACCGGACGGCTGGATGTCGTGCTGCCGGGGATCGACCGTCTGGATGAAATCGGCGACATCGCCAAGGCGGTCGAAAATTTCAAGGTGATGGCGGTAGAGAAGGCCAAGGCCGAACAGGATGAAAAGCGTCTTGCCGATGAGCAGGCTGGCGCCGAGCGCAAACTGACGATGCAACGGCTTGCCGACGAATTCGAGACGACATTGGGCGCCATCATCCAGGCGGTGTCCTCGAACGCGACAATGCTCGAAAGCGCCGCGCATGCGTTGACGACGACGGCGGAAAACACCCGGCGCCTTTCGGCGACGGTCGCCGCGTCTTCCGAGGAAGCCTCGACAAACGTTCAATCGGTGGCAATTTCGGCGTCCGAGCTGAGGTCCTCGGTCCAGAATATCGCGGTACGGGTCGGCGAATCGCGCAAGATCGCTGACGAAGCCGTCATGCGCGCAGGAAAAGCGGATGCACGCATCGCGGACCTTACCCAGGCTGCGGCTCGCATCGGCGACGTCGTGCAGTTGATTTCGTCGGTCGCGGAGCAGACCAATCTGCTGGCCCTGAATGCAACGATCGAAGCCGCGCGCGCGGGTGAAGCCGGCCGCGGTTTTGCTGTCGTGGCGCAGGAGGTGAAGGCGCTTGCGGCCCAGACCGCCAAGGCGACCGAGGAAATCGAATCCCAGATCACCGGGATGCAGGCGGCAACCACCGACTCTGTGGGGGCGATCCAGGACGTCAGTACCACGATCGGTCAGATTTCGACGATCGCGACCGAAATTTCCGAGGCGGTGGAAGCGCAAGCTGAGATGACCCGTGAAATTGCGCACAGCGTCGGTGAGGCCGCAAAGGGAACGGCCGACGTGGCGTCCATTGTCACGAATGTAAACACCGGGGCGGTCGAGACCGGCTCGGCGTCGACCCAGGTGCTGCAGGCGGCGCGGTCGCTTTCGACCGAAAGCAATCATCTGAAATCCGCGGTCGAGGGCTTCCTGTCGAACGTGCGGGCGGCTTGATCTCATTTTGCGCCCGGATCGGCTACCGGACCATACCCCTGCAACCTGCACCCGCCCGGAATGCCGTCCCCGGACGGGGAGGCGGGACCCTTCCGCTCCGCCGCCGTTTCGGTGGGTCATCCATCGCAAGCCGAAAAAATGCGCCGATCCGGTTCCAAACCGGTGAAATTTCGCTATTTCCGGTGCTTTTCGAGGCCCAAATCACATAAACGCCCGGCAAAAGCGTGGCCGAGTTCCCGTCACATGACTGTCATGTAACTGCAATATTAGGTCTACGACGCCCCTCTATAGAAGCGGCCTCGGAGCGCGACCGGTCCCCACAGCGCGCCCCGCTCAACATGGAGAAAGCCCGTGAATTTCCTCAAAAGCCTTGTTGCTGCCGGCCTTGTGGCCGCTTCGACATTACCCGTCCGCGCGCTGGATATCTCCGGCGCGGGCGCCACGTTCCCCTACCCGATCTACGCCAAATGGGCCGATGCCTATAAGAAGGAAACCGGCAACGGCATGAACTATCAGTCGATCGGTTCGGGCGGCGGGATCAAGCAAATCCAGTCCAAGACCGTGACCTTCGGCGCGTCCGACATGCCGCTGAAGCCGGAGGACCTGACCAAATCGGGACTCGTTCAGTTTCCGACGGTCGTTGGCGGAGACGTGCCGGTGGTCAACCTCGAAGGCGTCAAGCCCGGCGATCTCAAGCTCGACGGTGTGACGCTGGCGAAGATTTTCCTGGGCGACATCAAGTCGTGGGATGATGAGGCGATTGCCAAGTTGAATCCCTCCGCGAAGCTTCCCAAGCACGCGATTGTCGTCGTCCATCGCTCGGACGGCTCCGGCACCACTTTCATCTGGACCGACTACCTTTCGAAGGTCAGCGCGGACTGGAAATCGAAGGTCGGCGCGAACACTTCGGTTGAATGGCCGGCCGGCATTGGCGCCAAGGGCAATGAGGGCGTGGCCAACAACGTCGCCAACACCAAGGGCGCCATCGGCTACGTCGAATATGCCTACGCCAAGCAAAACAAGATGACCTCGGTCAGCATGATCAACAAGGACGGCAAGGCCGTCGAGCCCAGTGCAGCGGCGTTCCAGGCTGCCGCGGCGAACGCGGATTGGGAAAAGGCTGACCATTACTACGTCATTCTGACGGATCAGCCGGGCGCCACATCCTGGCCGATCGCCGGCGCTACGTTCATTCTGATCCATACCCAGCCGCAAGATCCAGCCGCCGCCACCGAGGCGCTGAAGTTCTTCGCCTGGGCCTACAAGAAGGGCTCCAAGATGGCCGAGGAACTGGACTACGTTCCGATGCCGGACAAGGTGGTGACGGCCATCCAGAAGATGTGGACGGCCGAAATCAAGGACGGCAGTGGCAAGCCGCTGTTCTCCGCCTCCAACTGAAGTCAACGAGAGCGGGGACGCGATGCCTCCCCGCTCTCACATTCGGAAAGCCGCTTCGGTTCGGCTTGCCCGGGTTCCTGATTTTCAGTGAGTGCATGGGAGGTGCAACGTGGTCGATGTGGCTTGGCAGGAGACCGGGGTGGACGTGCAGGATGTGGCTGAGCGGGCCAGGGTACTCAACAGGCTCCGGATCGGTGACATCGTTTTCCATCGCATTACCAAGACCGCAGCTTTATTGGTGCTGATGGTCCTTGGCGGCGTGATCGTGTCGCTGTTTCTGGGCGCGCTGCCGGCGCTGCAGGAATTTGGATTTGGTTTCCTCACGACACAGAGCTGGAACCCGGTTACCGACAAATTCGGAGCTCTGGCGCCGATCTACGGCACGATCGTTACCTCGTTGATCGCCATGCTGATCGCGGTGCCGTTTGGGCTGATGATCGCCATGTTCCTCACCGAGCTTTGTCCGATGTGGCTGCGTCGTCCCATCGGCATCGCCATCGAATTGCTGGCGGGCATCCCGAGCATCATCTACGGGATCTGGGGCCTGTTCGTATTCGCACCCTTCCTGCAGCAATATGTCCAGCCGCCAATAATTGCGGCCTTTGAAAATATACCGGTCCTTTCCACTCTGTTCGCAGGGCCGCCTTTCGGCATCGGAATTCTGACAGCGAGCCTGATCCTCGCGATCATGGTATTGCCCTTTATCACGTCGATCTCACGTGACGTCTTCGACGCGGTTCCGCCGGTTCTGAAGGAAGCCGCATACGGGCTGGGCTGGACCCAGTGGGAGGTCTGGCGCTATGTCGTGCTGCCGTTCACCCGCATCGGCGTCATTGGCGGCGTGATGCTGGGGCTGGGTCGGGCGCTCGGCGAAACCATGGCGGTCACTTTCGTGATCGGAAACGCCCACAAGATCTCGACGTCCCTGCTTGCGCCCGGCACCACGATCTCGGCGTCGATAGCCAACGAATTCACCGAGGCGGTCGGCGATCTCTATACGTCGTCGCTGATCGCTCTCGGTCTCATTCTTTTCATCATCACCTTCATCGTTCTGGCGATCGCGCGCTACCTGCTGCTCCGGATCAATCGGAGGATCGGCTGATGGACGCCTCGCTTTACGCGTCGCGGCGCCGCCGCAACGTGCTCGCCGCCGTTGCGTCCTATGCCGCGACGTTCGTTGGTCTGACCTGGCTGGCGCTCATTCTCGGGGTGCTGTTTTGGCATGGGTTTGGCGGACTATCGCTTCGCGTCTTCACCGAAATGACGCCCCCGCCGGGAGCGGTGGGCGGACTGCTCAACGCCATCGTCGGCAGCCTGATCATGACGGGATTGGCGCTTCTGATCGGCGCTCCGATCGGCATCCTCGCCGGAACCTACATGGCCGAATATGGCCGCCATACCTACCTCACCAGCCTGGTTCGGTTCATCAACGATATCCTGCTCAGCGCGCCGTCGATCGTGGTCGGCCTGTTCATTTATTACGTCATGGTTCGTCCGATGGGCCATTTTTCGGGAATAGCCGGCGCCGTTGTGCTGTCGGTGCTCGTGGTCCCGGTGATGGTTCGAACCACCGAGGACATGCTGACGCTGGTCCCCGATACGCTGCGGGAAGCGGCGGCTTCGATCGGCTTGCCGCGGTCGCTCATGATCAGGCAGATCGCCTATCGGGCGGCGAGATCCGGAATCATCACAGGGCTGCTGCTCGCGATTGCCCGCATCAGCGGTGAAACCGCGCCGCTGCTGTTTACCGCCCTCAACAACCAGTTTTACAGCACGAATCTGAATGCGCCGATGGCGAGTTTGCCGTCTGTCATATTTCAGTTCGCGCTGAGCCCCTACAAGGACTGGCAGGATCTGGCCTGGACCGGAGCGCTGATCATCACGCTCGCGGTGCTGGCAATGAGCATCGTGGCGCGCTCGCTGACAGGAACGAGGAAAGCATCATGAACGTCGCAACCGCCAAAACCGCGCCTGTCGCCGCGCCACACCCGGGGGACGGTTCCGTGCTTAAGGAAAAGATCGCGATCCGAAACCTGAATTTCTATTACGGGGAGACGAAGGCACTCAAGGGTGTCAGTCTTCCGCTTTATGCGAACAAGGCCACCGCCTTTATCGGCCCGTCGGGCTGCGGCAAGTCAACGCTGCTTCGCGTTCTCAACCGGATGTATGATCTATATCCCGGCCAGCGTGCCGAAGGTCAGGTCCTGTTCGAGGGCAAGGACATCCTCGAGCCCGGGCTGGATCTGAATTTGCTGAGGGCCAGGATAGGAATGGTGTTCCAGAAGCCGACGCCATTTCCGATGTCGATCTACGAGAACATCGCCTTTGGAATCCGGCTGTACGAGAAACTGCCCAAATCCGAATTGGACGGCCGCGTTGAACAGGCCCTGCAGCGAGGGGCGTTGTGGAGCGAGGTCAAGGACAAACTCAGCGCCAACGGCCTCAGCCTCTCCGGCGGCCAGCAGCAGCGGCTGTGCATCGCCCGTACCGTCGCGGTGCGCCCGGAAGTGATCCTGTTCGACGAGCCGTGCTCCGCGCTCGACCCGATTTCAACGGCCAAGATCGAGGAACTGATCGACGAGTTGAAGACCGACTACACCATCGTGATTGTCACCCACAACATGCAGCAGGCGGCCCGCGTGTCGGACCGCACCGCCTTCATGTATCTCGGTGAGCTCATTGAATTCGACGAAACCAACAAGATATTCACCTCGCCGAACGATCGGCGCACGCAGGACTACATCACCGGCCGGTTCGGCTGACGCGCAAATCGCGGGAGAATTGGAATGCAATCAGACCATACCGCCAAGGCGTTTGACAGCGACCTGCAGGAATTGACCCGGCTGGTCGCGGAAATGGGCGGTCTTGCCGAGCGTATGATCGTCGAATCCGTCGATGCGTTGATCCGCCGCGACGTCGCGCTCGGCCAGCGTGTCGTCGCCGCCGACGCCGAAATCGACAATCTGCAGCGCGTGATCGAGGAGCGCGCGGTATCGACCATCGCGCGGCGCCAGCCGATGGCGGTGGATTTGCGCGAGATCGTCGGCGCGATGCGGGTCGCAACCGATCTCGAGCGGATCGGCGACCTCGCCAAGAACATGGGCAAGCGGGTCGCGGCGCTGGAGAGCGATTTTCAGCCGCTGAAGCTGATCCGCGGCCTCGAGCACATGACCGATCTCGTGCAGTCGCAGGTGAAATCCGTGCTCGACGCCTACGCCGCGCACGATCTGCCCGCGGCGATGACGGTCTGGAAGGGCGACGAGGAGGTCGACGCCATCTGCACCTCGCTATTCCGCGAACTTCTGACCTATATGATGGAAGATCCGCGCAACATCAGTTTCTGCATCCATCTGATGTTCTGCGCCAAGAACATCGAGCGGATCGGCGATCACGCCACCAATATCGCGGAAACCGTGTTCTACATGATCGAAGGCCAGCAGATACTCGACAAGCGCCCGAAGGGCGACATGACAACCTTTGCCACGACTGTTCCCGGAAATTGAAACACGAGAGAAGGCTACGCACATGAGCGCGCGCATTCTGGTGGTGGAAGACGAGGAAGCGCTTACCACGCTGCTGCGTTACAACCTCGACGCCGAAGGCTATGACGTCGAAACGGTCGGGCGCGGCGATGACGCCGACACCCGTCTGAAGGAGCGCGTTCCCGATCTGATCGTACTCGACTGGATGCTGCCCGGCCTGTCGGGGATCGAGCTGTGCCGGCGCTTGCGGGCGCGCCCGGAGACCCGGCAGCTTCCCATCATCATGCTGACCGCGCGGGGCGAGGAAAGCGAGCGGGTCAGGGGGCTTGCCACCGGGGCCGACGATTACATCGTCAAGCCGTTCTCGGTGCCGGAATTGCTGGCGCGGGTGCGCGGCCTGCTGCGCCGCGCCAGTCCCGAGCGCCTTGCAACCGTGCTCACCTATGGTGACATCGAACTCGATCGCGAGAAGCGCCGCGTCGCCCGCTCGGGCCGTCCGGTCGATCTCGGTCCGACCGAATACCGGCTGCTGGAGTTCTTCCTCGAGCATCCCGGCCGCGTGTTCAGCCGCGAGCAGTTGCTCGACAGCGTCTGGGGTCGCGATATCTATATCGACGAGCGCACCGTGGATGTGCATATCGGCCGTTTGCGCAAACTGCTCAACCCGGGCCGCGAGCAGGATCCGATCCGCACCGTGCGCGGCGCCGGCTATGCGCTCGACGATCGCTTCGCCAAGGTGGAATAGTCCAGGGGGGATTGCTTCAGCCGTCGTCATTGCGAGCGCAGCGAAGCAATCCATTGCACGGCATAGCGGAAAGCTGGATTGCTTCGTCGCTTACGCTCCTCGCAATGACGGAAAACCACCTTTCGGTTTTCGGCGGTTTTCTTGCCTCTCCCCGCAGGAGCGGGGTGAGGGAATATCTACCTGGTCGGCTTCGGCATCTGGCGGCGACGGTCGCTGGCCGGCTGATAGGCGATGCGCGAGTGATGCGCGCAATAGGGCAGGCTGGTCAGCGCCTTGCCGCCGCAGAAGAAGAATTCCGAACTGGAGGGGTCGCCGATCGGCCAGTGGCAGGTGGCCTCGTTCAGTTCCAGCAGCGACAGCCGCTGACTCATCGGCACGACGTTGTCATAGGCGACCGGATCCGGCTCCAGTTCGACTTCGAAGGCATGGGCCAGCGCGGTATTGCCGCGCGAGACCGGGCGCGACACCCGCATCATGTGCTGGGCCGGACGGGCCTTGCGCTGGCGCGGCGCCGCCGAGGACGGACTCTTGGCGCGGCCGGAAAGGCCGAGCCGGTGGACTTTGCCGATCACGGCATTTCGGGTCACATTTCCGAGTTCTGCGGCAATCTGACTCGCCGACAGCCCGGCTTCCCAGAGTTTCTTCAGTTGCTCGACGCGATCGTCGGACCAGGTCAATACCGTCATCGCATTCTTTCCTTCGCTCGCGCCGGCCGATTTCGGGGTAGCGCTGCGATGCCAAAGCTCTAAAAAATCCCTGCCAGCAGAATCCCTTAGCCCTCGTCGGGCGCGGAAAGCGCGCCCGAACGTTTACGCCTAACATTTGAGACTTAGAGGAATAGCACTACCGCACGAGATGTCGTACCCGACAGGGAAGAAGCTACAATATGGCGTGACTCCCGCGCAAGAGTAGGCGTGGGTGCGTCCACATGTTCCGTCACTTAAGGCTTGCAATGCGATCTTTCCGCGACACCGGGTGTTTACGGGCCGGGCACCGACCGGTTGACAGTTATCGCCGTGCGCATAGAATAGTTCCACGTGCCGCCCCTAAAAGGCGGCACGTTTTGTTTTCCGGGACGGGTTGTCGATGCGATGGCGCCAATGCGCGCATTGCGGCCGGTCCTAACCCTCAGTGATTGTCATGACCAAGAGCGCGACGTCGCATCTGCTTCCGGTATTCGCCAGGGTCGATCTCGGTTTCGAGCGCGGCGAAGGGGCGTGGCTGATCGCGACCAACGGCGAGCGCTACCTCGATTTCACCTCCGGCGTCGCGGTGAACGCGCTGGGCCACTGCCATCCGCATCTGGTCGCGGCTCTGCAGGAGCAGGCGACCAAGCTGTGGCACATGTCGAACCTGTTCAAGAGTCCCGACGGCGAGCGGCTCGCGGCGCGGCTGTGCGAGGTGAGCTTCGCCGACTTGGTGTTTTTCGCCAATTCCGGCGCCGAGGCGATGGAATGCGCGATCAAGATCACGCGCAAATATCACGCCGCCAAGGGCAACCCGGAGCGCTACCGGATCATCACCTTCGAGGGCGCGTTCCACGGGCGAACGCTGGCGACGCTGGCGGCCACCGGCTCGGCCAAATACCTCGAGGGCTTCGGCCCGCCGATGGATGGTTTCGATCAGGTGCCGCTCGGCGATCTCGATGCCGTCAAGAAAGCCATCGGCCCGCACACCGCCGGCATATTGATCGAGCCGCTGCAGGGCGAGGGCGGCGTGCGCGCGGCCCCTCATGCCTTCTTCAAGGCGCTGCGCCAGCTCTGCGACGACAAGGGCCTGCTGTTGATCTTCGACGAGGTGCAGACCGGCATGGGCCGCACCGGCGAGCTGTTTGCCCATAAGCGCCTCGGCGTCACGCCGGACGTGATGCCGCTGGCGAAAGCGCTCGGCGGCGGCTTTCCGATCGGCGCGTGTCTGGCGACCGCCGATGCCGCGGCCGGCATGACGCCGGGTTCGCACGGCTCGACCTTCGGCGGCAACCCGCTCGCGGTCGCCGTGGCCAATGCCGTGCTGGACGTCATGCTGAAGCCGGGTTTCTTCGAGCACGTGCAGAAGATGTCGCTGCTGCTCAAGCAGAAGCTCGCTTCCGTGATTGATCGTCACCCGGACGTGCTGGCGGAAGTCCGCGGCGAGGGGCTGCTGATCGGCCTGAAGGCGGTGGTGCCGTCGGCCGATCTGGTGACGGCGCTGCGCGCGCAAAACCTGCTCACGGTCGGCGCCGGTGAAAACGTGGTGCGGTTCCTGCCGCCGCTGATCGTCACCGAGACCGAGATCGAGGAAGCGGTGCAGCGGCTCGATCGCGCCTGCACGGCGCTGTCCGGCGATCAGTTGAAACGGGCGGCGGGGCGATGAGCAAGGCATTGCGTCATTTTCTGGATTTGAACGAGCTCCCGACCAAGGAGTTGCGCAACATGCTCGCGGCCAGCGTCGCCATGAAGGCGAAGCTGAAGGCGTCGAAGAGCCAGGGCGAGAAGCCGAAACGGCCGCTCGAGGGCAAGACCCTGGCCATGATCTTCGAAAAGCCGTCGACCCGCACCAGGGTGTCGTTCGACGTCGGCATGCGCCAGCTCGGCGGCGAGGCGATCATGCTGACGGGGGCGGAAATGCAGCTCGGCCGCGGCGAGACCATCGCCGATACCGCGCGCGTGCTGTCGCGCTACGTCGACGCCATCATGATCCGGATTCTCAACCATGATGCGCTGCTCGAGCTTGCCGCCCACGCCACCGTGCCCGTGATCAACGGGCTGACCCGGCGCTCGCATCCCTGCCAGGTGATGGCCGACCTGATGACCTTCGAGGAGCATCGCGGTCCGATCGAGGGCCGCACCGTGGCGTGGACCGGCGACGACAACAATGTGCTGGCGTCATGGGCGCACGCGGCGGAGCGGTTCAAGTTCAAACTCAACGTCGCGACTCCGCCCGAGCTCGCGCCGAACAAGGCGATGCGGGACTGGATCAAGGCGACGGCCGCGCCGATCGTGCTCGGCAGCGATCCGGAAGCCGCGGTACGCGGCGCCGATTGCGTGGTCACCGATACCTGGTTCTCGATGGGTGACAAGGACGGCGAGCACCGCCACAATCTGCTGAAGCCCTATCAGGTCAACGCCAGGCTGATGGCGCTGGCGAAACGTGACGCGCTGTTCATGCATTGCCTGCCCGCCCATCGCGGCGACGAAGTCACCGACGAGGTGATCGACGGCCCGCAATCGGTGGTGTTCGACGAGGCCGAAAATCGCCTGCACGTGCAAAAGGGCATCCTGGCGTGGTGTTTCGAGGCGGTGGGGTAGGCACCGCGCAAAGATACCATCGTCGTCCCCGCGAACGCGGGGACCCATAGCCACAAGCGTCTATTATAGCAACAGCTGGAGCCGCGGCTTGATGCAGCAACTGCCATCGGTGGTTATGGGTCCCTGCGTTCGCAGGGACGACTCGCGGAGATATTTTCACGCCTCCCAGGCCCCTTTCGTTTCGCGACCGCCGACCCCAGATAAAGCGCCATGACCTCACAATTCCCTGTCATGAAAAACCTGCCTCAAGCCCCGATCCGGGCGCCGTCGGCGGTTCCGGTCGACGACGCGGTGCTGCCGTTCGAGGTTGCCGAACTCGATCTCCGCGGCCGCTTGACCCGGCTCGGTCCCGGGCTCGACGATCTCCTGGCCAAGCACGATTATCCGCCCCCGGTCGGCCGGCTGCTCGGCGAGGCGATCGTGCTGACGACGCTGCTCGGCTCATCGCTGAAATTCGACGGCCGCTTCATCCTGCAGACCCAGACCGACGGTCCGGTGTCGTTTCTGATCGTCGACTTCCAGGCCCCGGATCGCCTGCGCGCCTATGCGCGCTTCGATGCCGGACGGCTCAAGGACGGTCAGGATTCCGGCGCGCTGCTCGGCAAGGGTCATCTTGCCATGACCATCGACCAAGGGCCGGACATGAGCCGCTACCAGGGCCTGGTGGCGCTGGAGGGCGGCAGCCTGGAGGACGCCGCCCATGAATATTTCCTGCGCTCGGAACAGATCCCGACGCGGGTGCGGCTGGCGGTCGGCGAGGAGTGGCGCGGCGGCGACGGCGGCCCCAGACATCGCTGGCGCGCCGGCGGCCTGCTGCTGCAATTTCTTCCCAAGGCGCCGGAGCGCGCCCGGCAGCCCGATTTGCATCCGGGCGATGCGCCGGAGGGCGTTGTTGCCCACACGGTCGCGGAAGACGATGCCTGGATCGAAGGTCAGTCGCTGATCTCCACGGTCGAGGATGTCGAACTGATCGATCCCGATCTGTCGGGTGAGCGGCTGCTGTACCGGCTGTTTCACGAGCGCGGCGTTCGGGTATTTGCACCGCTACCCTTGCGCGCGCAATGTTCCTGCTCGCGCGACGCGGTGTCGGCGATGCTCAAGAACTTCGCGCCCGATG
The DNA here is from genome assembly GCF_004799445.1 of Bradyrhizobium sp. Lineage (GTDB taxonomy): Bacteria > Pseudomonadota > Alphaproteobacteria > Rhizobiales > Xanthobacteraceae > Bradyrhizobium. Next base: position 6,209 of record NZ_SSNA01000049.1, on the reverse strand, counting down.
ACCGCGCCGCCATGGTCAAGGACGGCAAGGTGGTGGTGACCTGCGAGTTCTGCTCGTCGGTCTACCAATTCACGCCGCACGAAGCGGGCGTCGAGCAGGATACCTGATCAGGCGGTTGGCTTGGGACCGGCTTCATCAGCGATGCGTTGCCAGAGCGAGCGCACCATGTCCTTCATGACCAGCGCATCCTGCCAGCGGTCCGACAGTTCGCTGCCATCGGGCCCGGTGATGGCATAAGGCGGCGGACCGAGTTCGCACAGGAAGGTCAGCACCGCGTCCGGCTTCGCCCGTTTCCGCCACGAGCGGATGGCGTATTCCCACCAGTCCATGAACAGCGCGACCCAGCCCTGGTGCTGCGGAAAGCCCAGCGAGATCTGCACCTGCTCGCGGCTCGCGATCCGCCCATGAATGCCCCAGGAATTGTCCAGGATGCGATGGATCAAGGCGTGATCGACTTCGTCGATGGGCCAGGCGAATTCGCGCCCGACCAGATAATGCGAAACGTCCGCCGTGAGTCTCAGGTCGGGAAAGCAGTCCAGCAATTGCAAGGTGAAGAACAGGTCGGTGGTCATGCGGTCGCGGTGGGTTTCCACATGCAGCGCGATGCCGGCCTCGTCGGCGAGCCGCCGCCAGCCGTCGAGCAGCGGAATGCATGGCTCGAGCCGCTGTGGCCGGACATTCGGCTGCAGGTTGACGTGGTCGGCGCCGAGCTTGGCCACCAGTTCGAGCACCGGTTTCAAGTCATCGATGCAGGTCGGATAGCATTGCGCCTGCCAGATCATGCCGTGCTGGCGCAGGAAGCAGGTCACCTTGGTGGCGAAGGCCGGATCAATGAACCGGACGCCGGCGCCGTCGAAGCCGGCATCGCGGATCATCGCAAGCTGTGTCTGCAGCGGCCACTCGATTCCATCGGCTCGCCGCCGCTCCATCGCCCAGAGCGACTGCAGGACGCGCAATTGTTGCGCCATGGCCTAAGCCTGGATCGGCACAGCCACGGCCTGGAGCCTGCCATCCACAGTATTATCGACCGTGATGCTTTCCTGATAGGTCTCAGGCCCTGCCCAGATCGCAAGTGCGGTTAGTGCGGACAGGATGGCGGCGTAGCACGCCACCGGCCACCAGGTTCCGGACCATGCCACCAGCGCGGTGGCCACGAAAGGCGCCGGACCGCCGGCCAGCAGCGAGCCCAGTTCGCGGGCGAAAGCAAACCCGGCGAAGCGCCGCTGCGGTGGGAACAGTTCGGCGAAATACGCCGCCTGCGGGCCGAACATCGCCGCGGTCACCACCGCCCGCGCGACGACGAAGGCGACCGCGATCCAGATCCACTCCTTGGTTCCGACCAGCAGGAAGAAGGGGTAAGCAAACACGACACCCGCCAGGGCGCCGAACATGTAGACCGGACGCCGTCCGATGCGATCGGAGAGCGTGGCAAATCCCACGATGGTGAACAGCTCGACGACGAAGGCGAGCATCAGCGCGCTCAGCGCGTCGGCCCTCGGCACGCCCAGGGTATTGACGACATAGTTCAGGCCGAACACGGGAAACAGGTAGCCCAGGCCGTTTTCGGCCAGTCGCGCCCCGAGCACGACCATGAAATTCCGCGGATGGCGGCGCAGCGCTTCCATCGCAGGGTTGCGTTCGACCTTGCCGCGCGCGAGAACCGCCTCGGTAAAGACCGGGGTTTCCGCCACCCTCAGCCGGACAAAAATGCCGATCAGGATGAGCAGGAAGCTCGCGAGGAATGGCAGACGCCAGCCCCAAGCCATCAGGTCGTCGCGCGGCAGCAAGGTGACCAGCGCGAAAGCCCCGGCCGCGAGCAGATTGCCGACCGACACGCCGAGCGGCGCAAAACTGCCCCAGAAGCCGCGATGCTTCGGCGGCGCATTCTCGACGAGGTAAATCACCGCCCCGCCATACTCGGCGCCGGCACCGAGCCCCTGTACGACACGCAATGCGACCAGCGCCAGCGGCGCCCAGTAGCCGATCTGGGCGAAGGTCGGCAACAAACCGATCGCGGTGGTGCCGATGCCGATCATCAGCAGTGTTGCCACCAGCACCGGCTTGCGGCCGAACCGGTCGCCCATGATGCCGAACAGGATGCCGCCGATCGGCCGCACCACGAAGCCGACGCCGAAGGTCAGGAAGGCGAGCATGGTGCCGACGATCGGGTCGCTCTTCGGAAAGAAGAGATCGCCGAACACCAGCGCCGCGGCGGTGCCGTAGAGGAAGAAGTCGTACCATTCGAGCGCGGACCCGATACTGGCCGCCAGGATAACGCGCAGCCGCGCGCGGGTCGCACTATCGGCCTTGATCTCCGTCATCGTTTCCCCCGTTTTGCTTTTTTGTCATTTTGTTTTCTTTGATCGAAGCCGTCGGCGTCCGCGCGTGGCGCGGAAGCTCTGGCGAAGATTACGCCGCGCGGGTGAAGTAGGATTTCTTGGCCGCCGACTGCGTTTCGTAGATCGATCCCTGCCGCTTGGCAGGCGGCAACGGCATCCGCACCGGAACGTCGGTCAGGCGCGGCGTCACGACGACGTCGCCGGACAGCAGGCGGCTGTTGAACTCGTCGAAATCCTTGACCCCCATCAGCGGCCAGGCGTCGCTGGCGGCGACTTCATAGAGCAGGAGATTGCGCGAGCGATCCGAGGTGTTGAGCGCCGATCCGTGCAGCGCCCGCACATGGTGGAACGACATGCTGCCGGCCCGTCCCATGCAGGGCACCGCACGCTCGATCTCGTTCCTGATCGTGTCGGGGTCGATTAACCCTGCGAAACAGCCGTCGTCGCCGTGGTGATTCCAGACCTCGCCGGTATGGGTGCGGGGCGTAACCAGCATCGGCCCGTTGGACAAATCGGTATCGTCCAGCAGCACGCCAATCGCCAGAATGTCGTCATTGGTGTGCGGATAGAACGCCCAGTCCTGGTGCCATTCCACCGGCGATCCGTAATGCGCCGACTTCATGTTCAGCTTGGAGCCGTGCAGCCTCAAGCCGGGGCCGATCAGCTTGGTCAGGATGTCGAGTACGGCGGGTGAGCGCACGATCTCGTCGAATATCGGGTGCACCTTTTGCGGCGCCTTGATGCGGCGGACTTTTGGATTTTCGGCGGTGTGGCCCGGCTCGAGATCGTAGACGTCGGTGTGCTCCAGCGTTGCGGCCGAGCCTGCGACCAGCTCCGCGATCACCTTGCGCACCTCGGCAAGTGTCGCCGCGCCCAGAACGTCGGGGACGATGACCACGCCGTCGCGCTTGTAGGCCTGCACATCCTGTTCCGAAATCATCGTGGGCGTCTCCTTGCCTCGCGGGGGCTGCTGCCTGGTGGGGTCTGGCACCCCCCCGATTTTCTTCCTTTAGGCCGCTGGAAATGATAGCGTTGTCATTGAGCATAATGGCTCGATTTCGGGCAATGTTAGCGCTGTCATTGATCTAGCGCAAGGCGCGCTCATTTTTTTTCCCCATGGGGATTTCGGTAGACTGACAACAATGAACCCCGCCGAACCCAGCGAATCCCGTTCCGCCCCGACCCTCTCCGCCGTCGCCAAATTGGCCGGCGTATCGTCGATTACCGTCAGCCGCGTGGTGCGGCTGCCAGACCTCGTCGCGCCGCAGACCCGGGGACGGGTCGAGGCGGCGATGCGGCAATTGGGCTATGTGCCCAATCTCGTGGCCGGGTCGCTGGCGAGCAGCCGTACCAGCTCGGTCGGCGTGCTGGTGCCGACGATCGCGAATTCGATCTTCGCCGATACCGTGCAGGGCCTGTCCGACGAGCTGGAGCCGCTCGGCTACGCCGTGATCCTGGCGCAGTCGCGCTATGACGATGCGAGGGAAGATCACATGCTGGCGGCGTTGCTGTCGCGCCGCCCCGAGGCGATCATCATGGTGGGTTCGCCCGCAACAGAAGATGGCACGCGGTTGCTGCAGCGCGCGGGCATTCCGGTGGTGGAGACCTGGGATCTTCCGGCGACGCCGATCGATGCGGTCGCCGGATTTAGCAACTATGCGGCCGGTGCTGCGGTCGCGCGGCATCTGGTGGCGCAGGGCCGCCAGAACCTGGCTTTCATCGGCGGCGACGATCCGCGTGGCACGCGCCGCTGGCTTGGATTCAGGGACGCGGCCATGGAGGCCGGAGCGAAATGTCCGCGCCGCCTGATCCTGGAGCGCAACGCGTCGGGCAGCGTGGCCGCGCTCGCGGAGCTGCCGGGGGTCGACGCCGTGTTCGCGGCCAACGACGCCCACGCCATCGGGTTCATGTCCGGGCTGCGAAGGGCCGGATTGCAGCGCCCTGGTTCCGCCGTCGACCAGCCCGTCGCCGTCATCGGCCTCGGCGATCTGGAGATGGGCCGGCTGATCGAGCCAAGCCTGAGCACCATCCGCGTGCACGGCGACGCCATCGGGCGCACCGCCGCGAAGCTTATCCTCACGCGCACCGGGCCGCGCCACATCGACCTCGGCTTCGAGCTCGTGCTGCGAGACAGTGGCTGACGGTGTCGCTTCCAGCGTGGGCCGCGATAGGGTGACGGCCTAAACCAGTTCGGGAATCCGAAAAATTCGAACCGCAAATATTTCGTTCCGTCGCGGACACTGATTGAGCACGCGCACCGAGCGGATTATTCCACCTGGATGCCGGTTTCGTCGATAACCGCTTTCCATTCGCGCGCCTGCTCGGCGAGCGCTGCGGAAAACTCCTCTGCGCTTCCAATTCTCGCTTCCACGCCGACGGCATCCAGGCTGGAACGGAGCTCTGCTGACTGTAGTCCTTCGTTGGTGGCGCGGCTAAGTAGCTGGATGATTGCCGCAGGTGTTTTTGCCGGAGCGAGCAACCCGAATAGGACTTCTGACGGGAAGCCGAAGATTCCTACCTCGTTCATGGTCGGGGTCTGCGGCAGCTCCGGCCAACGGGCACGGCTGGTCACGGCCAGCGCCTTCAGTTTTCCGTCCTTGAGGTACGTCAACAGGTTCGACTTGTTGTTGACCACCATCTCGATGTTCCCGCCCAGCACATCGGTAACCGCCGGCGCGCCTCCTTTGTAGGGCACGAACAGGATGTCGGTACCGGTCTTGAGCTTGAAGAACTCGCCGGCAAAGTGAGTGTATATGCCCGGAGAGGCGCCGTACTTCAGCTTTCCGGGATTGGCCTTCGCGTACTGGACAAACTCGCCGAACGTCTGCGCGGGCACGCGGGGCGATATCGCCAGGACCAGGGAGTCGACGCAGATGGCTGCGATCGGAACGAAGGATTCGATCGGGTCAAAGCCGATATCCCGATAGATTGCTCCGGTGATCGCGTTGACGTTGGTTCCGCCGAGCAACAACGTGTAGCCATCCGGTGTCGCGGTAGCGACGACCTTGGCACCGATCCTTCCACCGGCGCCGGGGTGATTTTCGACAATGACGCCTTTGCCAAGTTTGGAGGAAAGCGATTGAGCAATTAATCGAGCGACAACATCGGTGGGCCCGCCGGCGGGGAAAGGAACGACGATCTTGAGCGTTCTTTCGGGATACCCTTCAGCACGGCTCGCTTGGATAGACCCCGCAGCGAAGAGAACCGCAAGCAGGGCAAGGAGCCAATCTGCGCCCCGCATCGGACGATGGCGCGTCATCCGGTTCGCCGCAAAGGCCAGTCGAACGATGGTCTTCACCATTCCTGCCTCCTCTGCGCGATGCTCACGATCAACGGCGACTGAAGCCGCAGAGAGGTCGAACAAATAGCGCTGGTGTCGAACCGCGTCAAATTTGAAGGTGCTGCGCGGCACTTGTCGTCGGCGCACGAAGCGCCCGATCCACGCCAGCACGCTCGTCCGACCGAAGAGCCGCCCAGCGGTTAATGGTTGCTACCGGCTTCGAGGTTGCGGCGGAAGGGGGGACCAATTTGCCCGACGGGCAAATCACCTGAAAAGCTGTCCAGTCCTGTTGCGAAAAATATTCTGCTTTCGCCGTCGGGCAAATCATCTTTACAAACTCGCCCCGTCCCGCTCCTCAGAGGGGCGTTGCGCAACGTCACGGACGCGGAGCGGGATGCGGTGGACGTGGATGCGCTCTTGACGAATGGCGCTGAAGCGGACGGCGAAGTCGTGTGGTCCTGACGCCTCGGTGCTGGCGTCAAATTGGCGGAGGTCACTTCGCCAGTGACGGTGTCAACAAGCCGATCACCGGGGAGAGCACGAAGGAAACCGTAAAACCATTGCGCGGGGAATGCCGGGTGATTCCGGTG
>NZ_SSNA01000048.1 GCF_004799445.1 Bradyrhizobium sp. | reverse complement strand
GGCCAGCCATCGTCGAGCGATCAGGTCGCCCCGGTGGCGCAGCGCGTGGTGCTGTATGACGAGGACCCCGCCGATCCCAAGGGCAAGCAATATGTCGGCTCGGTGGTCTGGCGCACCGAGCAGATCAAGGCGTCGGGCAACCAGAAGGCGGATATCGCCGTGCGCGCCGACATCGAGATACCCGACCGCAAGTTCAAGATGACGATGTCGTTCCGACGCAACACCGACACCTCGCTGCCGGCGAGCCACACCGCGGAACTGACCTTCATCCTGCCGCCGGATTTCGCCGGCGGCGGCGTCAGCAACGTGCCGGGCATCCTGATGAAATCCAACGAGCAGGCGCGCGGCACGCCGCTCGCCGGCCTCGCCGTCAAGGTCACCGACGGCTTCTTCCTGGTCGGCCTGTCCAACGTCGATACCGATCGCGCGCGCAACCTGCAGCTCTTGAAGGAACGCTCGTGGTTCGACGTGCCGCTGGTCTATGTCAACCAGCGCCGCGCCATCATTGCCATCGAGAAGGGCGCTCCCGGCGAGCGCGCCTTCAACGACGCCTTCGCGGCCTGGGGCGAGTAAGGGGACGCAAAGCGCCTACGTCCGGCTTTCCGACAAGTCCCGTTCCGATGGAAAATTCCTTGCCGGTGCTGTGAATCTGCCTGCTCTCTCGCCATTATCAGTGCGGGATCAAAACGCGCGAGGTGCGGGATGAAGCGGTATGTGATCTTTGCAGCATTGGGGCCGTTGCTCGGCGGGTTTTTTCTGCTGCTGACGACCACCCTGATGTCCGGCTACTGGAGCCATCCGCCGAGCCTGGCGGAGGCGGAAAAGCTGCTCGCGGTGTTCGCAACCACGCTGCAATACAGTTATCTGTTTGGCTTCCTGCCGGCGCTGATGATCGGCGCGGTGGATGACATTCTGTTTCACGTCAAGAGAATCGGCCCCGTCATCCGCATGCTGATCGTTGGTCTGATCGCGTTTGCGGCCGCGGAGTTGCTCTATGGCTCGCGCGGGCCGGACAGCGGCATCGCCCAGTTCATGCTCTACGGCCTGGTCGGCTTTATCCCCGCGACGGTCTCGTCATGGCTGGCGCATGAGGCGATCGACGCGCCAGCGGCAGCGTGACGCAACTAGCGTTCGCCGAGGCAACTTGCGTTGGCCTTGCGCGTTACCCATGTGATGGCGATGTCGAACGAAGAAATCCTCAGGCCCGGCGATACCCGTTTCGGCGGCGACAGTTCGCCGCGGAAGGCGCATGGCCCGATCATCGATCAGGACGGGCGCGAAATCCGCCCCGAAACCCTGGGCGAGCAGTTCCAGCGCTTCCGGTTCGATTTCGGCCATTCCAGCGCCAACCCGTTCGGCGATTTGACCCGCGAGCAGCGGCTGGCGCGAATTGAAGCGCTGGCGAAGCTGCTCGACATCGCCTTCATCCTGCCGGGCACCAGCATCCGTTACGGCATCGACGGCATCATCCGGTTGATCCCGGTGATCGGCGATCTGTTTGCGACCGCGTTCTCGTTGTGGCTGGTGCGCGAGGCGCGCGCGCTTGGCGCGCCCTGGCATGTCACCGCGCGGATGCTCGGCAATGTCGCGGTCGATGGCGTGGTCGGAATGGTGCCGATCGCGGGCGACGCCTTCGACGTCCTGTTCCGCGCCAACATCCGCAATGTGCGGCTGTTGCGGCGCTGGATGGACAAGCAGCCGCGCTAGCGGATGATCCGGAAAAGTGCGGTGCGGTTTTCCGGCAAGATCGTGCGCAAAAAACAAGACGCATGGTATGAAACAGCAAGCCCTCGGATCTCATCCGAGGGCTTGATAGTCTCGTGCGTGAAGTTACGCCGCCTCGGTGTCGGCCTTGTCGCTGGCAGGCACCGGCTCCGGCGCGCGCGGCCGGCGCTGCAGCGGAAAATCCTGGCTCTCATACAGCGTGCGGATGCCGCTCTGATCGAAGCGGGCCTCTTCGACCTGCAGATAGGCGCCGTTCAGCGAATCCGCCGGCAATTCCTCGATCGCGAAGCGCACCGCTTCGGCCGCGGTGCCAAATCGCCGATAGGCGAAACCCGCGCGCTTTTTCTTGCGAATCGCGGCGGGAAACAATTCGGCAGCAGTGTTGAAGCTGAAGGAAGCCATGGTCAGGGACCTCTGATCTTATTAGTGAGAACGCGAGGGAAATCGCGGACAGGTCGCACGGGCGCAATCAAGCGGGCGCCGGTGCACGTCATTTCAGGACAGCCCCTAATATAGGCTCGTTTGCGAGAAATGCGACTCCTGCCGGGGCTGATGATGAATCCGCGTATTGCGGCCCCGGATCAGGAATAAGTCCTGTACTTACAATGACTTGCGTGGCTTACAGCTTGCCGAGCAGCAGCAGGATGATCAGCACCACCAAAATGACGCCGCCAATGCCCATGCCGGAATGGCCCATGCCGTAGCCATAACCGCCAAACCGGCCGCTGAACCCGCCGAGCAGGTAAATGATCACGAGAATGATAAGTATCAGTCCGATCGACATGGCGTTCTCCCCAACGGGCGGCCGGCGGACGGAAATCCGCCACCCCGCCCGTAGAGAACAGCATATCCCGGCCTTTGGTTCCATAGAAGGAACCGGCGGACCGGGTCATTCCGGGGTGATGCAAAGCATCGAACCCGGAATCCCGAGATTCCGGGTCTGGTGCTTCGCACCATCCCAGAATGACACTTTGGCCTATTTCGGCTGCAGCTTCAGCGCCGCCGAGTTGATGCAATAGCGCAATCCGGTCGGGCCGGGGCCGTCCTCGAACACGTGGCCGAGATGGCCGTGGCAGCTCGCGCACAGCACTTCGGTGCGGACCATGCCGTGGCTGATATCGCGCTCCTCGGCGACATGGCTCTCCACCGCGGGCTGGGTGAAACTTGGCCAGCCGCAGCCGGAATCGAACTTGGCGTCGGATTCGAACAGCGTTTGTCCGCAGCCGGCGCAGATGTAGGCGCCGGGGCGGTGCTCGCGCTCATATTCACCCGTGAACGGCCGCTCGGTCGCCTTCTCGCGCAGCACCGCATATTGCATCGGCGTCAGTTCGCGGCGCCACTCGGCCTCGCTCTTTTCGACCTTCGGCATTGTTTTGGTGTCGGGCATGGAAACTCCTGTCTCAATTTCCGCCGTCAGTTGGTGAGTTTTGCGCTCACCAGCGTCGGCTTCTCGATGTAATTGTCGGCAAAAACCCTCTTCAGATTTTCGACCTTCGGAATGTCATTATAGGCAATATAGGGCTGGGTCGGGTGCAGCGTCAGGTAGTCCTGATGATAGGCCTCCGCCGCATAAAACCCCTCCAGCGGTCCGACCTTGGTCACGATCGGCTTCTTGTAGACCTTGGCAGCGTTGAGCTGCGCGATATAGGCGTCCGCGACCTTCTTCTGCTCGTCACTGGTGGTGAAGATCGCCGAGCGGTATTGCGTGCCGGAGTCCGGTCCCTGGCGGTTCAACTGCGTCGGATCGTGCACCACCGAAAAGAAGATCTGCAGGATCTTGCCGTAGCTGATCTTGCTCGGATCGTACTTGATCTCGACGGATTCCGCATGGCCGGTGGTGCCGGTGGAGACCATGTTGTAGTCGGCGGTCGCCTTGCTGCCGCCGGCATAACCCGACACCGCGTTGACTATGCCTGCGGTGTGCTGGAACACGCCCTGCACGCCCCAGAAACAACCGCCCGCGAGCACGGCGGTCTGGGTGCCGCTGGCGGCCCGAACGTCGACGGCGGGCGCGGGGACGATGACCGCGTCTTCGGCGGCCAGCGCGGGCGCGGCCGTGAACGCGGTGAGCGCCAGCGCACCGACGGCGGCAGCGCAACGCGAAAGGCGGCTGAATCGGATACGGGACATGGGGTTTCCTCTTGGGGCTCAGCGGATGAAAGTCAGTCTAGAGCGGCAGTGGCGGTTCGCAATCGGCCCTCTGCCCGGTCCCCCAAGATACGCGGCGGAACGGGTATTGTTACCGCGCGATGCACACGAGTTCGTGAGTAGAATCGGTGCATTTGCGGGCTGTTGCAGCAAGAATGCGTGACTGTGGCTCGCCGCCGGGGCGGAAGGATTTCTATTTTGTCGCGGGGAAGTGACACCCGGCGTCATTGCGAGGAGCGTTAGCGACGAAGCAATCCACACTTTTTTGCCGTGTCATGGATTGCTTCGCGGAGCCTGTCATCGGGCGCGCATTCGCGCGACCCGCTGGCTCGCAATGACGTGCTACCTCACACCACCAGGCTCAGCCGCTTCGCCGCCCGCGTGATGCCGGTGTAGAGCCAGCGGGCGCGGCTGTCCTGAAAGGCGAAGCTCTCGTCGAACAGCACCACGTCGTCCCATTGCGAGCCCTGCGACTTGTGCACGGTGAGCACGTAGCCATAGTCGAACTCGTCATAGGGCTTGCGCTGTTCCCACGGGATGGTCTCGATGGCGCCGCCGAAGCAGTCGCCGCGCACCGAAACCTTCGTCACCTTGTGGCCGAAGTCCTCATCCGGCGACAGCCGCATGGTGACGATCTTCGATTTCGACTGTGCGCGCGACTTCACCCGCCACAATCCGCCGTTGAACAGACCCTTCTTGCGGTTGTTGCGCAGGCAGACCAGCTTGTCGCCGGCGACCGGCAACGGATCCTCGATGTTCTGCTTCTGCCGCACCCGCATGTTGTAGGCGCGGCGGGTGTTGTTGCGGCCGACCAGCACCTGGTCGGCGCGCATCACCCGGTCGGGATCGAGCTCGGCGCGCGCCACCACTTCGCTTTCGCCGTAGCGGCCGATTTCAAGCTCGCGGCCTTCGCGGATATCCATCGACATCCGCACGATCGGATCGTTCTTGGCCTGCCGATGCACTTCGGTCAGCATCGCGTCGGGCTCGCAATCGGTGAAGAAACCGCCGCCCTGGATCGGCGGCAGCTGCGCGGGATCGCCGAGCACCAATAGCGGGCAATCGAACGACATCAGGTCGCGGCCGAGTTCGGCATCCACCATCGAGCATTCGTCGATCACGATCAGCTTTGCTTTCGAGGCCGGCGCGTCGTCCCACAGCTCGAAGCTCGGCTGTTCGACGCCGGATTCGCGGGCGCGGTAGATCAGCGAGTGGATGGTGGAAGCGTTGTCGCAGCCCTTGTTGCGCATCACCAGCGCCGCCTTGCCGGTGAAGGCGGCGAATTTCACCTCGCCGTCGACGCCGTCGGCGATGTGGCGGGCCAGCGTGGTCTTGCCGGTGCCGGCATAGCCGAACAGCCGGAACACCGGGGGCGTGCCATTCTTGCCGGGCTTGGCCTTGAGCCAGTCGGCAACGGCCTTCAGCGCGGAATCCTGGTGCGGCGTAAAGGTGGTCATGAGGTCTCGGGTGGGGAGGGTCGTGCGCTGAACGACGACTCAACGAGCCCCAAAACTAACCATTCATACGCCTCGTGCAAGCCGGCTCGCGGAACCGGGCTGTTATTGCCAGCCCGGAATGCCGCGCATATCCGGCAGGTGGTGGGCGATCCCCTTGTGGCAATCGATGCAGGTCTTCTCGCCCGTGAACAGGAAGCGCTGATGGGCCACCGAGGCGCGCGGCGACTGCTTGGTGATGTCCATCGACTCGGCGCTGTGGCAGTTGCGGCACTCCAGCGAATCATTGGCCTTGAATCGCGCCCATTCGTGCAACGCCAGTTCGAGCCGGTGATCGACGAATTTCTCGCGGCTGTTGATGCTGCCGAACAGATGGCCCCAGACTTCCTTGGAAGCCTGCATCTTGCGCGCGATCTTGTCGGTCCAGTTGTGCGGAACGTGACAATCCGGGCAGCTGGCGCGGACGCCGGAGCGATTGGAGAAGTGAATGGTCGATTTCAGTTCCGCGAACACGTTGTCGCGCATCTCGTGACAGCCGGTGCAGAACTTCTCGCTGTTGGTCAGTTCCAGCGTAGTGTTGAACCCACCCCAGAAAATCACGCCGGCAACGAACCCCGCGAGCACCAGCACCCCAAGTCCGAACACCGAGCTCGGCCGCAGCAGCACGTCCCATAATTCGAGGACGAACCGCCATGCCCGTGCCAGCCGTGACGAGCGCGGCGCCGCCGGTTCCGCCGTGCTCATCGCCGTCCACCCGGGCTGGCGCGGCTCAGCATGGTGTCGATGTCGACGAAATCATTCGTGACCGGAGGGGTGATCAGATTTTGCGGAACGTGGCATTCGGTGCAGAAGAAGCGGCGCGGTGACACCGAGGCGAGGAACTGGCCGTCGCGGTCCATGAAATGGGTAATGCTGACCATCGGCGCCCCCGATTCAGCGATGCGTGCCCTTGCATGACAGGACAGGCATTTGTTGCCGTTGATGTCGATCTGATAGCCGTCGATCGAGTGCGGGATCACCGGCGGCTGTTCGGGATAGTTGCGGATTTCCCGTTCCGCGGTATTACGCATCGGCGTCATCGGCGCGGCGGGGCCCTCCTCGTTGAGCGGAGTAGCGCCGCGCAGCGCCGAACTGACCGTCTGGGCCGACGCGGGGAGGGAGGCCGCGATCGCAAGGATCGCAAGTAGCAGGATGACCGGTTTTCGAACCATCGCTCTCACACCTTCTCGATGCGCACGGCGCATTTCTTGTAATCGGTCTGCAGCGAAATCGGATCGGTGGCGTCCAGCGTCACCTTGTTGATGAGCTGCGCCTCGTCGAACCACGGCACGAACACCAGCCCGCGCGGGGTCTTGTTGCGGCCGCGGGTTTCGACCCTGGTGCGGATAAAGCCACGGCGCGACTGCACCCTGATCTCGTCGCCGCGCCGCAGCTTGAGTTCGGCCGCGTCATCGGGATGCATGAAGCACACGGCTTCCGGAAACGCCTTGTAGAGTTCGGGGACGCGCCGCGTCATGGTGCCGGAGTGCCAGTGCTCCAGCACGCGGCCGGTCGACAGCCAGAACGGGTATTCGGCGTCGGGCGATTCCGCGGGCGGCTCATAGGGAAGTGCGAAAATGCGCGCCTTGCCGTCGGGGAATCCGTAAAATTGAATTTCGGCGCCCTGCTTGACGTAGGGGTCCGCGCCCTCGCGGAAGCGCCATTTGGTTTCCTGGCCGTTCACGACAGGCCAGCGCAACCCGCGTTCGCGATGATAGGTTTCGAACGGCGCGAGGTCGTGGCCGTGGCCGCGCCCGAACGAGGCATATTCCTCGAACAGACCTTTATGCACGTAAAAGCCGAATGCCTTGGATTCGTCGTTGGCATAGCCGGCTTCGATGTCGGACAGCGGGAACTGGTCGACCTGCCCGTTCCTGTAGAGCACGTCGAACAACGTCTTGCCCCGGTATTCGGGTTTCTTCGACAGCAGTTCCTCGGGCCAGACTTCCTCGATCTTGAAGCGCCTGGAAAACTCCATCAGCTGCCACAGATCCGATCGCGACTCGCCGGGGGCGGGGACCAATTGATGCCAGAACTGGGTGCGCCGCTCGGCGTTGCCGTAGGCGCCTTCCTTCTCCACCCACATCGCGGTCGGCAGGATGAGGTCGGCGGCGAGTGCCGTCACCGAGGGATAGGCGTCGGAGACGACGATGAAATTCTCGGGGTTGCGATAGCCGAGATAGGTCTCTTCGTTGGAATTGGCGCCGGCCTGCAGGTTGTTGTTGACCTGCACCCAATAGGCGTTGAGCAGACCGTCCTTCAGCATCCGGTTCTGCAGCACCGCGTGGTAGCCGGGCTTGTCGGGAATGGTGCCTTCGGGAAGCTTCCAGATCTGTTCAGCCTTGTCGCGGTGCGCCTTGTTGGTCACCACCATGTCGGCGGGCAACCGATGCGTGAACGTGCCGACCTCGCGCGCGGTGCCGCAGGCGGAAGGCTGGCCGGTGAGCGAGAACGGACTGTTGCCGGGCGAGGAGATTTTGCCGGTCAACAGATGGATGTTGTAGACGAGATTGTTGCACCAGACGCCGCGGGTGTGCTGGTTGAATCCCATGGTCCAGAAGCTGGTCACCTTGATCTTCGGGTCCGCATAGAGTTCGGCCAGCGCCTCGACGCGGTTGAGTGGCACGCCGGACATCTCGGCTGCCTGCTCGAGCGTGTAGTCGGCCACGAACTTGGCATATTCGTCGAAACTCATGTCGGTCGCGTCGTTGGCCTTGGCGGCGCCGGTGGCCTTCTTTTGCAGGGGGTGCTCGGGACGAAGGCCGTAACCGATGTCGGTCTGGCCGCGCTTGAACACAGTGTGGGCCGCGACGAAATCCTTGTTGACCCGACCGGTCCGGATGATGTGGTTGGCAATCGCGTTGAGGAGGTAGAGGTCGGTCTGCGGCTTGAACACCATGCCGATATCGGCAAGATCGAACGAGCGGTGCTCGAAGGTCGAGAGCACCGCGACCCGCACATGCGGCGCGCTGAGGCGGCGATCGGCCACCCGGGTCCACAGGATCGGGTGCATCTCCGCCATGTTGGAGCCCCACAGCACGAAGGCGTCGGCGGCTTCGATGTCGTCGTAGCAGCCCATCGGCTCGTCGATGCCGAACGTGCGCATGAAGCCCGCGGCGGCCGAGGCCATGCAGTGGCGGGCATTCGGATCGATGTTGTTGGTGCGAAAGCCGGCCTTCATCAGCTTGAGCGCGGCGTAGCCCTCCCAGATGGTCCATTGGCCGGATCCGAACATGCCGACCCCGCTGGGTCCGCGCTTCTTCAGCGCGGCCTTGAATTTCTCGGCCATGACGTCGAAGGCTTCGTCCCAGCTGACCGGCGTGAACTCGCCGTTCTTGTCGTATTTGCCGCCCGTCTTGCGCAGCATCGGCCGGGTGAGGCGGTCGTGGCCGTACATGATTTTGGAAAGAAAATAGCCCTTCACGCAATTGAGGCCGCGATTGACCTCGGACTTGATGTCGCCATGGGTCGCCACCACGCGGTTTTCCTTGGTCGCCACCATGACGCTGCAGCCGGTGCCGCAGAACCGGCATGCCGCCTTGTCCCATTTCAACTCGCTGACTTCGCGCTCGGTGACGAGGTTGGCGGCGCCGGCCACCGCCGGCATGCCCCCGGCCAGCGCCGCCATCGCGGCAGCCTCCAGCTTGAGAACCTGGCGACGGTCGAGCTTGGATGCGGTCATTGGAATTCTCCCGACGGATTTCGTGTTGCTCTAACCGGCGTCTATGGCGTGAAAGACCAGGGAGGCGGAATAGACGTCGGCAAGCAGCGCGATGGTGTTGAGCGTCGTTCCCAGTGCGCCGGCATCCGCCGCATCGACCACGACGACCAGCTTGCCCTTGGGGTCGCGGCCGTAAATCTCGCATCCATGCAGCGCCAGGATGGCGCTTTCCACGGCGGCGAGACGCTCCGGCCGCGCCTGCACCAGAATGCTGGCGATTTCTCCACCCGGCGGTGCGACCACGCGGTCCACCCTGGGCAGGCGCCCCGTTATCAGGGCCCGGCGATCGATTGCGGTGCGAGGTTGGGTCATGGCGGTAGTCCTTGAAGGGGGGTGTTCAGCGCGCGGGAGGGCCGGGAGGACCGGCTGCGATCTGATAGACCCACACGGCGAGGCCGTAGCTGCCGACAGCCGCAATCGCCAAGGCCGGCATCAGCACCGCGGTCAGAAAGAGAAACGCAAAGATCTCCATGCGCCTGCGGCGCGGTCGTCCATGCGTGTCGTCGCCAGCGGCGGACATGCTGTGTCTCATTGTTTCGAATTTCGGAATTGGACGGCGTCAGGGCCGTTGCCTGCAATATCAATAAGCGCCGAATCGGCCGCGGCGTTGATCTGGATCAAAACACGGGGAGGATGGTCCGAGGCTGGACTTGGTCTTTGCCGCGAATACACTGCGGGAAAACAACAAGCTGGGTCGCGGGAGAGACGTCATGAAGTTTGGCATCTTCTATGAGCTGCAGCTGCCGCGCCCGTGGCAGGCCGGCGATGAGCTCAGGCTTTATCAGGACGCGCTGACGCAACTGGAGACCGCCGACCGGCTTGGCTATGACCACGCCTGGGTGGTGGAGCATCATTTCCTGGAGGAATATTCGCACTCGCCGTCGCCGGAATCCTTTCTCGCCGCCGCCAGCCAGCGCACCAGGAATATCCGGCTCGGCCATGGCATTTTCCAGCTCACCACCAATCATCCTGCGCGCGTCGCCGAGCGCGTCGCGGTGCTCGACCTCCTCAGCAATGGCCGGGTCGAATTCGGCATGGGCGAGAGCGCCTCGATCACCGAACTCGTGCCGTTCGGCCGCGACATGGAGACCAAGAAGGAAGTGTTCGAGGAGGCCGTCCGCGCCATTTTTCCGATGTTCAGGGAGGGCGGCAGCGAGCATCACGGCAAGTATTTCGATATTCCCCTGCGCAATGTGGTGCCGAAACCCGTCCAGAAGCCGCACCCGCCGCTGTGGATGGCATGCTCGCAGCTTCCGACCATCGAGCGCGCGGGCCAGAATGGATTTGGCGCGCTCGGCTTCCAGTTCGTCAGCGCGGATGCGGCGCATGCCTGGGTCCATGCCTACTACAACGCGATCACCAAACGACTGAAGAAGCTCGCGGACTACGAGATCAATCCGAACATGGCGCTGGTGTCGTTCTTCATGTGCGCCAAGACCGACGAGGAGGCGAGGGCACGCGCCGACGGCGCCACCTTTTTCCAGTTCGCGCTGCGCTTTTACGGCGCCTCGCAGAACCGCCAGCGTCCGGCGCCCGGTGCCGTCAATATGTGGGACGAATACAACAAATGGAAACGCGACAATCCGCAAGCGCAGGAGGCGGCGCTGCGCAGCGGCCTGATCGGCTCGCCCGAAACCATCGCCAGGAAGTTGCGGCGGTTCCGTACCTCCCACATCGACCAGGTCATCCTGCTCAACCAGGCCGGCAAGAACAGTCACGAGCACATCTGCGAGTCGCTTGAGCTGTTCGCGCGCGAGGTGATGCCGGAATTCCGCGAGGACCCCGAACACGAGGCCTGGAAGGCGGGCGTCATGAGCGGCGCGATCCAGCTCGAGGAGATCGACACCGAAGCATTCACGGATCGCTACGGCAAACTGGCGGCCGAGGTCGCGCCGGCGAGGTCTGCGGCCGCGGCGGCGGAATAGCGGCTTTCTCCTGGCGCGGGAGCCCACCGCCGTCAGTGGAAAGAATTAAGCTGCGATTGATCGAATCATTGGAACAAACGCTGCGTCCGCCGCCGATGCGGCAGGCCGGATATCGCTATTTTTGCCGGATCCCCCGATATCCGTCGCGGGCGCCGTGCTCCTGAGCTAGAATCATCCTTGAAATGGTTTGAATCGGGCGCGGAACCCTCTGTTCGGGGCGCGGCCCTAAGGAAGTGCGACCCTAAGGAAGTGCAATGTCGGATATCGCGGTCAAGGTCTCGGAACCCATCACGTTGCGCGCGCGGCTGAACGAGGACTGGCTCGCCGTCGTCATTGGTCTGTTGGTGTTCGGATCGGCGCTGGTCAGCATCGGCGGCACCGACCTTTTGGGCTGGGCGGTCACCACCTCGGTTTATACCGACATTGCGCAGGCCCTGAATCCCTTTGCCAAGGCCTATGCGTGGCTCGGGGGCGGCGGCGCGCTGCTCGCGACCTACGCCGCCTTGCTTGTTGTGCTGAGCGCCGGGGTGGCCACCCTCGGCGCGGATGTCAGGAAATTTGCGCTGGCATTCACGGTGGTGTTCGCGATCGCCTATGCGAGCTGGATTTTCGGCAGCTACGCCTATGTCGCCGCGGTGACGCCGGCCGAGCAGCAGAAATTCGGGCTCTCCTGGTCGCTGAAGCTGACCAATGAGGGCGGCTTCATCGTGGCGCTGCTTGCGGGACTGGTGATCGCCAATTTCTTTCCCCGCTTCGCCGAATGGCTGAAGGAGGCGATCCGGCCCGAGCTCTACATCAAGATCGCGATCGTGATTCTCGGCGCCACCGTCGCGGTCACCGCGGCGGGCCGGTTGAACCTTGCATCCTCGCTGTTGTTGCGGGGTGCGGCCGCGATCGTCGAGGCCTATCTGATCTACTGGGCCGTGATCTATTACATCGCGCGCAAATGGTTCGGCTTCAGCCGGGAATGGTCGGTCCCCCTTGCATCCGGCATCTCGATTTGCGGCGTGGCGGCGGCGATCGCCACCGGCGGCGCCATCAGAGCAAGGCCGGCGGTGCCGATCCTGGTGTCATCGCTGGTGGTCGTGTTCGCGGTCGTCGAGGTTCTGATTCTGCCGTTTCTGGCGCAAACCTTCCTGTGGCAGGAACCGCTGGTGGCGGGCGCCTGGATCGGTTTGGCGATCAAGACCGACGGCGCGGCGGTCGCCGGCGGCGGCATCACCGAGTCGCTGATCATGGCGAAGAACGCGGCGGAAGGCATCAACTATCAGCCGGGCTGGATTCTCGCGACCACGGCGACGGTCAAGATCTTCATCGATATCTTCATCGGCATCTGGGCGTTCATTCTCGGCTACATCTGGACCAACCACATCGACAAGGGGCCGGACAAGGCAAAGCCGTCGGAAATCTGGCAGCGATTCCCGAAATTCATTCTCGGTTTCATCCTCGTCTTTGTGGTGTCGCTGTGGCTCGCGGTCGGTTCGACGCCGCAGATCGCCAAAGCGCTTCCGGCCGCAGCCGGCGAGGCGAATGTGTTCCGGGTAATCTTCTTCGTCCTGACGTTCTTTTCGATCGGCGTGATGTCGGATTTCCGGAAACTGTGGCAGCAGGGTTTTGGCAAGCTCGCGGCGGTCTATTTCGTCAGCCTGTTCGGCTTTGTGATCTGGGTCGGGCTCTTGATTTCATGGCTGTTCTTCAGCGGCTTCAAGCCGCCGCTCGTCAGCTAATAAGGAAAACCGCATGTCGCAATCCGATCTCGAGAAGGAAATCAATGCCGCCGAAGTCGAGCCGCTGCTGCCGATCGAGAAGAAGCTGATCGGCTGGAGTCTCGGGCTAGGTATCGGGTTGCTGGCGGTGCTGATCGCCGTCAATCATTTCGTCCCGATCAAATTTTAGCGGCAAACCCGGATCTGCCGGGGAGAGCCGGCGGGGGCGCCGCGCGAGCGCGGTTGCTTTGTCGGCCTCTGTCTGGCTATTTGCCGGCTTGATCTTCCCATCCACGTCGAATTAGCCTTTTATGAACGCTCGATTTCCCCTCCAGTCCGGAGCGCCCGTGCCGCGGCCGAGCGAGGCGCAAACTCGCCCCATCATTGCGTTCGCCAATGTCAGCAAGGTTTATCCTTCGCGAAATGAATCGGCGCGGGTGGTGGCGCTCGATGACATTTGTCTGGAGGTGCCTGAGGGCGCCATTGTCGGGGTGATCGGCAAGAGCGGCGCCGGCAAATCGACGCTGATCCGCCTGATCAACGGTCTGGAGCATCCAAGCAGCGGTCACGTGCTGGTCAACGGAACCGATGTGACCGGGCTTGACGAACGGGGCTTGCGTCAGGCCCGCCGTTCCATCGGCATGATCTTCCAGCATTTCAATTTGCTGTCGTCCCGAACGGCGTTCGAGAACATCGCGCTGCCGCTGGAGATTGCCGGTGTCGCCAAAAGCGAGATAGCGGGCGTGGTCGAACCGCTGCTGGCGATGGTTGGACTGTCCGACAAGCGCGACCGGTACCCGGCGGAATTGTCCGGCGGGCAGAAGCAGCGCGTCGGGATCGCCCGCGCGCTCGCCACCAGACCGAAGGTCCTGCTGTCGGACGAGGCCACCTCCGCGCTCGATCCGGAAACCACCGACCAGATCCTGTCGCTGTTGAAGACGATCAATGCCGAGCTGAAGCTGACCATCGTATTCATCACCCACGAGATGTCGGTCGTCAAAAAGCTCGCCGACCGGGTCGCCGTGCTCGAAAGCGGACGCATCGTCGAGCAGGGAACGACCTATGAAATATTCGCTCACCCCTGCCACGAGACGACGCGGCGATTTGTCGGCTCCATCACCGGCGGCAATGTGCCGGAATGGCTGGCTGCGAAGCTGAGACCTGAGCGCCGCGACGGCGACAGCGCGGTATTGCACGTCGCGTTTGTCGGCGGAGACGCCAACCAGCCGGTGCTGTCGCGCCTGGCGCGAACCCTTGGCGTCGATGTCAACATCCTGCATGGCCAGGTGGAGACGATAGCGGATCATCCCTTCGGGTCGCTGTTCATCTCGGTGTCGGCCGAACCGGAGATGTTGCGCGGGATCATCGGAGAATTGCGGGCGGGCCAGAACAGCGTGGAGCACCTCGGCTATGTCTCCTGAGATATTCCAGCTCGTTGTCTGGTCGACCGTCGATACCCTGGTGATGGTGGGACTATCCGGCCTGTTCGGCACGCTGTTGGGACTCCCGCTCGGTATCTTCCTGGCGACGAGTCGGGCCAATGAGCTGTTTCCGGCGCCGGCGGCCAATCGCATTCTCGGCCTGATCGTCAATGCGACGCGCTCTACGCCCTTTATCATTCTCGTCGTCGCCATTGTTCCGCTGACCCGGTTGATCGCGGGTACGTCGATCGGCACCCGCGCGGCGGTGGTGCCTTTGACCATTGCCGCCATTCCCTTTATCGCCCGCGTCATCGAGGCCGCCATCCGCGAGGTCGATCAGGGACTGGTGGAGGCCGCCCGCGCGTTCGGCGCCAGTCCCCTGCAGATCGTGCAGAAGGTGCTGTTGCCGGAAGCGATGCCGGCGGTCACGCTGGCATTGACGCTGACCGTCGTCAGCCTGCTCGGCTATTCGGCCATGGTGGGCGCAGTCGGCGGCGGTGGGTTGGGCGATCTCGGCATTCGCTACGGTTACCAGCGCTTCATGCCGGAAGTCATGGCGACCGTGGTGCTGGTGCTGATTGCGCTGGTGCAGGGCGTGCAAACCCTGGGCGAAGCGATCGCGCGACGGCTCGACAAGCGCACCCGGAATTGATGAATCAGACCCACTCACAGGAAACGGAAATATCATGTCGCTGCGCCATCTCGTGATCTCAGCCGCTGTCATGGCGGTCGTTGCTGGCGCGGCCCGCGCCGAAACCATCAAGGTCGGCGTCACCCCCGGCCCCCACGCCCAGATCCTCGAAGCCGTCAAGCCAATCGCCGCCAAGAACGGTCTCGATATCCAGATCATCGAATTCACCGACTACGTGGTCCCCAATGCCGCGCTGGACGCCGGCGACCTGCAGGCCAATTCGTTCCAGAACCAGCCCTATCTCGACAACCAGAAGGCGGACCGCGGATACAAAATCGACACCGTCGGCTTCACCGTGAATTTTCCGATGGGGGTCTACTCGAAGAAATACAAGAGCTGGGATGCGGTGCCGCAAGGCGCCACGCTGTCGATACCCAACGATCCGACCAATGGCGGTCGCGTGCTGCTGCTGCTGCAAGACAAGGGCGTGTTGAAGCTCAAGCCGGGCGTCGGGTTCAAGCCGACGGTTGCCGATATCGTCGACAATCCCAGGAAGTTCAAGATCGTCGAAGTGGACGCGGCGCAGACCGCGCGCACGCTAGACGACGTCGATGCCGCCGGCATCAACACCAATTATGCCACGCAGGCGGGTCTCGATCCGGTCAAGGATGCGATCCTTCGCGAAGATCCCAAGGGACCTTACGTCAATATCCTCGTGGTGCGCAGCGCCGACAAGGACAAGCCCTGGGTCAAGCTTCTGGTCCAGAGCTACCAGACGCCGGAGATCCGCGACTTCGTGCTTGCGAAGTTCAAGGGCGCCGTGCTGCCGGCCTGGTGAGTGTTCGCCTGTTTGCCGCCAGGCGCCTATAGCGTTTTCGAGCGAAGTGGATACCGGTTCGCGTGAAGAAAACGCGTAAAAAAAAGACTAGAGCGTCGGTTCTGATTCAATCGGAATCGATCTTGCTCTAGCCGATCAACGCGGCGAGCAGTTCGTCGGGCCGCTCGAACATCA
>NZ_SSNA01000047.1 GCF_004799445.1 Bradyrhizobium sp. | reverse complement strand
GGATGGTGGTGTGCGCAGTCAGATACGAACCGGTCTCCAAGCCCACTTCCCTGGAGACGGGGGAATAACAGGGAATTTTCTGAAAATTTCAGGCCAAAACAGGCTTTCGTAGGGCTGACGGCCGTGGGCCATCGGAAATTCCAATGTGAGCCGAGGCAGTTGCAGGATCGTCCACGCACTTTCCTGTTATTCCGCAAAACAGGCGCTAGAAACGCAAAACAGCCAGAGTGAAGCGCAAGATCAGGCACTAGAATCCGCCGAACAGGTAGTGGCCCGCGGACTCGAATCGCACCGCGGCGGGGCGAGCCAGACACAACGGACAAGCTCGGTTTTTGGACTGCTCCTGTCGATGCGGCGTGGAAAGGCAGGCTAACGAAGAGTTAGGTTTTCACCCGCACCATTTCTGCCATGAAAAACGCATCCTCGATTGCAGTCGCTTCGCGGCTGGCCGTCACCTACCGCGCGATCAGCGACCTTATTCCCGATCCGCGCAATGCCCGCACCCATCCGAAGCGCCAGATTGATCAGCTTCGAGCATCCATCGAGGAGTTCGGCTTCACGAATCCGATCCTTGCTGATCCCGGAGGCCGAATCATCGCGGGCCATGGCCGGCTTCAGGCCGCGCGGGCAATGGGGATTTCTGAGGTTCCAACCATCATCCTGCCAGGGCTCTCGGAGACCCAGAAGCGAGCGCTCCGGATCGCCGACAACAAGATCGCGCTCAATGCCGGCTGGGATTTGGAGATCCTGCAGTCGGAACTGGGCGAACTTGCCTCTCTCGATGTCGATATCTATCCTACTCTGACTGGCTTCTCGACCGGCGAGATCGATGTGATTCTCGCGTCAAGTGCCGACCCGGATGACGAGGTCATCCCACCTGTTCCGGCAACACCACGAACGAAGCCAGGAGATATCTGGATTCTCGACGATCATCGGATCGGATGTGGCGATTCTCGCGATGCGGAATTTTTGCAGCGCGTCATCGGCGAGGGGGGACGTGTCGATGCGGCTTTCCTCGATCCGCCATACAATGTGAAAATGGGGGGGGCATGCGGTGTCCGCCGGGCGCCATCGCGAGTTCGCGATGGCGTCAGGTGAGATGAGCGAGTCGGAGTTCCGCACGTTCCTCGCCGACACGCTGGGCGCCGCGGCGCGTTGCTCCCGCAATGGCGCCGTCCACTTCGTCTGTATGGACTGGCGACACATGGACAGCGTCTCGGCAGTCGGTAGCGCGGCCTATGGTGAGCTCCTGAACCTGTGCATCTGGAATAAGTCAAATGCGGGAATGGGATCACTCTACCGATCCAAGCACGAGCTAGTCTTCGTCTACCGGGTCGGGACGGCACCCCACCTCAATATGGTCGAGCTGGGCAAACATGGCCGGAACCGCACCAACGTCTGGGATTACGCCTCCGTAAATTCTATGCGGGGCAGCCGGCGGGAGGATCTAGCCTTGCATCCAACGGTCAAGCCGACCGGGCTGGTTGCCGATGCGATCCAGGATGTGACGCGGCGTGGCGATCTCGTGCTCGATCTTTTTCTGGGCTCCGGAACGACACTCATGGCAGCCGAGCGGACTGGACGACGCTTCCGTGGGCTCGACATCGATTCGGCCTATGTCGATGTGGCGATCGAGCGCTGGTCAGCCCGAACGGGTCTTGAGCCGCGTCTCGAGGGGGCGGCGTCGTGAGCGACAAGTCCCGTTCACGCTCGGCACCGAACCCCGGCTGGTTCGCCAAGGGCCGCAGCGGCAATCTCAAGGGACGTCCAACCTCCTCGCGTCCTTCGCATACCTCCGCACTCGACGTCGTGGTAGAAAAGACTCTCACAGTAGCCCACCAGGGCGGCACGCGGGAGATAACGATGGAGGAAGCGCTGCAGCAGCGGACTTATCGCGATGCTGTGGCAGGCAAACGCATGGCTCAGCGCGAAGTTCTGAAATGGATCATGAAGCGCGAGGTTTGGCTGGCGAAGCATGCGCCACAAGCACCTCGGTCGACGATTACGCGTCACATCTCGCCCGATCCCGACAACGCGGATGCCGCTCTTCTGCTCCTCGGGATCGCAACGCCGAATCCCGCGCGCGCGGACATTGGCGCCGATCGGGCGCAGCTTCTCCTTGAGCCCTGGGCAGCTCAGGCAGCCCTCGGCCGTAGGCGAGGCGGCCAACGCCTGACCGACAGCGAGCTTGATGCGATACGACGGTGCACGCGTAATCCGAACAGTCTGCGCTGGCCACGGGGGACCGACGAATGACGTCGGGAGACAGTCCGCCAGCTGATTCCGAGGAGGGTGACGTTGGATATCGCAGGCCGCCAAGGGCGATGCGCTTTACAAAGGGCCAGAGCGGCAATACGGCCGGCCGTCCCCGCGGGCGTCATCGCGAGGCGCCCTATGAGGCCGTTCTAGGCCAGATGGTGAAAATCCGCGAAGGTGGAGCCGAGCGTCGCGTCACGGCAGCCGAGGCCTTCCTTCTCCAGCTCACGAAACGCGCACTGGAAGGCGACGATGCCGCAGCCCGTGCATCCCTGGCCGTGATCGAGGAAGCGAAGGAGCGCCAAGGCGGACGACAGCCCCGGGTCAGCGTCATTGTCAGGGCTATTGTGGACCCCGGGAGCGTCACATCTGCGCTCGAGCCGCTGCGAATGGCGAGGAAACTCGATCCTTACCGCGAGACTGCACGGATGGCCCTCGAACCGTGGCTCGTCGAGGCCGCCTTGGCCCGCCTTGATCGGATGCTCAGTCCCGCCGATCAGCGAATCGTCGTGAAGGCCACTCGTACACCTCGCAAGGTCAGATGGCCCAAATGGTGGACCGAAAATCCGTAATCCAAATAGTTTTCGTTCGCTTCAAGCAAGCTGTCGGCCGCGACTTGTCCGCTTCGTCCCGATAGCCGACATGGTCGGCCAGATCAGCCGTTCAACAGGCAAAGGCGATATCGGGGGAGAAGCGGACATCAGAAATCTGCCGCTTGAGGTCTGCTTGGGACCCAGAGCGGACGTCGTGGCACTCGAACTTCGTCCGCGAGGCTGTAACGGGGGCCAGGCTGCCTGCCATCACGCTACCAACAAACGGGGTCACGGCTATTCGGACTTGGGAGCACCTGTTTCAATGAGCCGTTGCCATACGATCGCCAAAAGGCGGTAGGATTCAGCCACATCAGCGTAGCGCTTTTTCAATACCGGTTCGCTGGTCGATCTTGCCAGCTCATCGAACTCGGCAGCCTTCTCCAGGTATTCGGCGACGCTGCGCATGTCCTTGCCCCCAGCGCAAAGCAACGCACATAATAAATTGGTATGGCTTAATAATGAGCAAATGAGAGGAAATAAGAGGTAACCCGCTAGATCGCACCCAGGGCCGACAAACGGGTTAAGGTTGTTCGGGCTTGAGAACACCAGTTTCAACGAGCCGTTGCAACTCGCTGGCCAAGAGGCGGTAGCATTCGGCCACGTGGGCGTAGCGTGTTCTGAGGGTCAATTCGGAGTTCGACCTCGCCAGTTCATCGAACTCGGCTGCCGTTTCCAAATATTCGGCGACGCTGCGCATGTCGTTATCCTCTAGCACCAAGCAACGCGCATCCTAAACGAAAAGCCCGGCGGGAGCGCCGGGCAGATCGCAGTATGGCTAACGGGTGCCAGCAATTTAAATAAGAAGGTAAGCGCCCGCAACCCATGCGCGCAAGGCCTCCGACTTCATGGGGTCTTCTAACCCCTTCACTTTCTTGATTGCGTGCAGCGCGTACTGGCATCCTTCGCAGCCAGGAAATTCAAAAGCACAGAATTCGCCTTGTGACCCGCTGACTGCTCCGTCAGCCGAAGCCATCTCAAATCGACATATAAATGATACTGGCGCGACTTGAACCACAATGCATCCCTATTTTAGGAGACAGTACGACACTCCCGGTCGATGCCTATCGTTCGATGAAGTAAAGCAATGGAACTCGCCGGAATACTTAAAGGCGAGTCCGCTACTAGACATAACTTGCGAAAATAGTTGAGCCACCAGCGTGCCTAGACGGCCCGGCCTGACCGCGCGCCTGATCCCGCTCAACCGGCGCGTAAGCCCGGCTGGCATCGCGGCAGCCTCCATGGGGTCGGAACGTTCAAGCCAGTGAAGGGTTGGAGTCGTGCTATCTGAACGCCTCGTTGGAGCCGAGCGATGCCCCGCTATTTTTTTGATTTTGCTAGGAACGACGAAGTGGCCTCCGATAACGTCGGTTTGACCTTGTTGGATCACCAAGCCGCATTCGAAGAAGCTACGATGGCTTGCGGTGAAATGATCCGTACAATCGACGGTCACTTGCAACCGGGCGATCGCTGGCGGATGGAGGTCACTGACGAAGCGGGCAAGCTCATTTACCGCTTGCTTTTCATGGCGGAGTCTTCTGAGTAGCGGCCTCGCAATTGTCCGGTATCGGACTAGAGATTGGCATGATATAAACTGCCGCCTCACATTGGCGCCAGCCATCAAATGACGGGTCTGTTGCGTGCGGTCAATTCCTACCGGTCCTCTGGACAACAGACTTCTGTCAGCTTTGCCGCGTGCTCAATACAGTCTGTTGGCACCGCACCTGGCGACCGTCTCACTCCCGTCAGGTGCGGTGCTTTTTGAACCGGGCGATCTTGTCAACCACGTTTACTTTCCCCATTCGGGAATGCTGTCATTAGTTGTCGTAATGCGAGACGGGAAAGGAATTGAAACCGCAACGGTAGGCCGTGAAGGTGTCGTCGGTGCAATGGCTGGGCTGAGGACCTATAAGTCGTTTGTTCGAGTGGTTGTGCAGATGCCGACGCATGCAAGCAAGATCGCTTCGGACCGCTTTAGAACTGTTGTCGCAACTAGCGAGCAACTGCGAAATCTCTGCATCGAGTATAATGAAGCCCTGTTATCACAAGCACGCGTGATAGCAGCTTGCAATGCGCTCCACTCAGTTGAGGCTCGATTTTGCCGATGGTTGCTGCAATCAGCAGACCGAGCAAACAGCGATACTGTCGCTCTTACCCAAGAATTTCTGGGAGAAATGCTTGGCGTACGACGGACGTCGGTGACCGCGGTCGGCAAGAAACTTCATGATCAGGGGGTTATTAATTATTCCCGTGGCGTGATTCAGATACTGAACCGCCATAAGCTAGAGCAGATCTCGTGTGAGTGTTACCAAACGCTCTTCGACCAATCTGCGATGCTCCAAAGCACTCTTAGCGAAATCTGAATTACCGTCTTTTGCTGCAACGCAAGCGGTCGTCGCAACTATTTTTGATCGTTGAGTCGGCAAATAGACCGACAATTCTCATTCTTCCTAGGCACAAGTTTTAATTCCTACACGAGTGCGGAGGTTGTGATGGTAGATGGCGTTTTTCAACCAGAAGAACTTAGCTTGTTACGCGATATTTTTGATGAAGCAGTTAGCGACCTGCCAGCCCAAATGCGCACGCCGGTCAATCAAGCTCGTATCGCCAAACAAATACTAGATTGTGCGGCTGTTGGCGAACGTGACCCAATGGAGCTTCGCGCGGCGGCAGCACTTAATGATACACGAGCGGCGTAACCCGCGGATTAGGACACCCGCGCCGACTGATATTCGGCCCTGGATCTCTAGCCACTCGAGAGCGCCCTTTCGGGAACAGGATCGGAGGCGGTTCGTGGCTACCGATGACCGCTTCGGGTCAAACTCAGACCTCGATGCGTATCTGAGCTAGGTCCGTTCATCCCTCAACAACATACATGCTGCGACTCCATCGGCATGTCTCAAACGTGCCAACACCCGACCATCCTGCCGACACTAACAATTTGTGATTGCGGCCGATAATTGACACTCGACATCGTTGTGTATTTGGCGCAGCGTGCGTTTCCCGGCTCACGACCCCTTTAGGAGGTCGATATGCTGCGTTTCCGTCATAACGAAAATCTCGCGATTTTTCAGAAGCTGATAATTGATTCGGAGCGTGATCCGTCGCGAGACGAGGATCGGCACAAAATGCTGCTGCGGCTGCTCGCCGAGGAAGAGGCGAAGGACCAGCCACTAGACACTTAGTTGCTTGCCTGACGCACGACCGGCCCCCTCCGTTGTGCGTAGTGCAAGGCCCGGCACGGTTTCGTTCCCATCACGAAACGAGGCCGTGCGGGCCTTTTCTCGATGCTGATGATCGTCACCGCCGCATCTCGTGCGCCTTCGCATGCGCGCCCCCGAGATCAGAATGCGGCAGTGTAACTGTCCAAACTCGTCACTTGGAAGACGCTGGGGCGGGTCGAAATGAAATATCTTTATAGGTCGCCGACTTCCGAAGTGGGTCAATCGCGCCACTTTGACGGTGCGCGGGCTACTTCCGATCTTCCCCGGTAAGCGGACATGCCAACCGGCTGCGGGGATGTCTCAAACGTGCCAACAGCAGAAGTCGCCACGGTGCGGTACGGGGTTCGTTGAATAGATTTACAATGGAAAATAGGTCGACTCTCCGACGACTCATGCTCGCGGCAGACCAGCGATTTCGAGACCGTCGCCGAGACGGGACATAAAGGCTGGCGTGAACGGCCATGCCTGTCTGGCCTCCGCGATAGTGAGATCGGGATCTTTCCGCATCAGCTGGCGGCCCATGCGACGAGCTTCTCCCCGCTCTCCAGTCAGCGCCGCTGCGGCTACCGCGATTCTTTGCGCCCAAAAAGAACCCGGGGAAGCCTTCACACCGCTCTGCACCCATAGCGCCGCCCGATCATACCGGCCCGCGGCAAAGTGAGCGCACCCCATTCCGATGAAACTGAGATGTCGCAGTGGTTCAAATGGCATGAGATGAAGTGCGATGCTGAGTTCACGGATTGCAGCGTCACTGTCCCCGAAATAGGCCGACATCCACCCGCGACGAATCCACGCGTATGCCAGCCATGGATCAAGCGCCAACGCTCGTTCGAGCCGGCGGTCGGCTTCTTCCAGGCGATGCGCCAACACGAGAGCCCCGCTGCTCAACGTCAGCGTCAGGGCGTCGTGCGGCGCCAGGTCATAAGCCTCCTCGGCGAGCTGGCAGGAGCGCTCTCGATCAAGATCGGGAGTCGCGCTGAAACGGTGGGCCGCGCGCTGCCCCCAGCACCAGGCGGCAATCGCCTTTGGTAACCCGTAAGTGGGGGCCAGCTCCTGAGGGCGGCCCAATTCTTCCAGAGCGGCGCTGCATTGTTTTGGCGCGACCGCGAAGGCAAATGGCAGGGCGCCCAATGTCAATCGAATGGCTTCATCAAGGTCCATGTCGGCGCCGCTTTGCAATGAGCACCTGGCGCGCTGCATGGTCGTTGACGGAAGCTCTCCGAAGGCCTTGCGATAATCGGCTGCGAACCGACCCAACTGGCCGAAGCCACTGCTAAGCGCGACGCCTGTGACCGTGTCCTCCGGACCGGCGTGCAGCATTTCCTGGCGGGCGCGTGCGAGCCGCATCCGGCGTACCCAGCCGAGCGGCGTCGTGCCCAGAAACATCTTGAAGTGCGTCTCCAGCGTCCGCGGACGCACGCCGCTTATCTGAGCAAGCCGTTCAAGCTGGATCGGCTCGGACAGATGGCCACGAAGCCAGCCGAGAGCCCTTACCAGGTCTGCCGGCAACGCCGACGAGATGCCCGGCGCGATAGCCGGATCGCGCAACGCTTCTGAAATTGCATCAGACGCCGACATGGCTGACTTACCTCAGCAGGAGGGTCCAAGCCTGCTGGGCACTATACTCCATTCCCGGCGTTCTCGGCGGGATTTGTATAGCGATGCGGCAATTGCATAGCCTGCCTCAAGCGATCGGCCCATGTAAGACGGTCGATCAAGAATCGGACCGATCAGGAGCTTGATTGTGGTCAAAAAATCATTTGTCGTTACTGCCGTGGTAGCTACCAGCATTTCGCTCGCACAGCCGGTATTTGGACAGTCGGACGACAAGACGCTGGGCAAGGTCCACTTCGAGACATCGTGCAAACCCGATGCGCAGCAGCAATTCGACCAGGCGATGCTGTACCAGCACTCGTTTTGGTACCGGGCTTCGCAGAAGTCTTTCGAGGACGCACTCAAGGCCGATCCTGGATGCGCCATCGCCTATTGGGGCATCGCGCTGAGCCTGCTATACAATCCGCACGTCGCTCCGCCTGCTAAAAATCTTGCGGAGGGTGCTGCGGCGCTTGAAAAGGGTAAAGCCGCGGGCGCAAAGACGCAGCGGGAACGCGACTATATCGATGCGCTCAGCGCTATGTATACCGACTATGACAAGGTCGACCATCGCACGCGTGTGCTCGCGTACCTCAAGGCAATGGAACAACTGGCGCAACGCTACCCCGATGACGACGAAGCGCAGATCTATTACGCTCTCGCCCTCAATGTCGCCGCTTCGCCCGCCGACAAGACGTATGCCAATCAGCTCAAGGGGGCGGCAATCCTGGAAAAAATCTGGGTGCGGCAGCCGGAGCATCCGGGAGTGGCTCACTACCTGATACACCTCTACGATACGCCGGCGCTCGCCGAGAAGGGGCTCGCGGCGGCACGACGCTACGCCAAGGTGGCGCCGGCCGCGGCGCACGCGCAACACATGCCTTCACACATTTTCACCCGGCTCGGCTACTGGCAGGAGTCGATTGCTTCCAACACCGAATCGGGGCGCGTTGCGAGGGAAGCCGGAGATTTCCACGATCAGCTGCATTCGATGGACTATCTGGTCTATGCCTATCTGCAGCTCGGGCAGGACGGGAAGGCTAAGGCCGTCATCGACGACATGACGAAGGTCGCCGGCTTCAGCGAGACCTTCCTTCCTGGGCCGTATGCGTTGGCTGTCTCGCCGGCTCGCTACGTAGTGGAGCGCGGCGACTGGAAAGCCGCAGCGGAGTTGCAGGTCCGCCCCAGCCCGCTGGCAAATGTGCAGGCGATCACCTATTTCGCGCGCGCGCTTGGTGCGGCCCGTTCCGGCAATGCCGAGGCCGCCAAGATCGACATCGCTAAGCTCG
Organism: Bradyrhizobium sp.; assembly: GCF_004799445.1. Lineage (GTDB taxonomy): Bacteria > Pseudomonadota > Alphaproteobacteria > Rhizobiales > Xanthobacteraceae > Bradyrhizobium. The sequence goes on along the minus strand of NZ_SSNA01000047.1, from coordinate 3,261 downwards.
TCGAGCTGCGGGACAAGCTACGTGATGCAAAAGACGGCTATTGGTCGGAACAGGTTGATATTCAACGGCAGGTCGCGACCGCCTGGGTACTTTACGCCGAGGGCAAGCGCGACGACGCGCTGATCGCGATGAGCGCCGCCGCCGACGCCGAGGACAAGACCGAGAAGCATCCGGTGACACCGGGCGTGCCCAAGCCGGCCCGGGAACTCTACGGCCTGATGCTGCTTGACAGCGGCAATGCAAAGGAAGCGCTCAGCGCCTTCGAAGCGACACTGAAGAAGGAGCCGAACCGGTTGGGCGCCTTCGCAGGCGCAGCGACATCGGCCGAAAAGACGGGAAACAAGGCCAAGGCCAGAGAGTATTACGAGAAGATTCTCGCGATTGCCGATGGCGCAAATGAAAGCCGAACGGAGGTCGCCGACGCACGCACATATCTGAAGAAGCTCTAAGCGGCGCGGCGCAAGGCCAAGGGAGCCATCAGTGAGAGCGCTTCTTCTGACGATCGGGCTCTGCGCGCTTTTCGCGCCGGCACACGCCCAGCCGCTCGAAATCATCGGATACTCGGGTTATCTCGGCGAATGGGAGTTGACCGCTACCGTCACGGAAACTGCTCCCGGCGGAAAAGAATATTCCGGTCCATTCACAATGAAGCACGTTGGTCTGTGCACTCAGGAAGGCCCGGAGGAAAAGACCGGTGAAATACGCTTTCACATATCCGGCCAACAGCTGGACGCGGTCTTATCGGTCGCCGGGGTTTCGTGCAGTTATGGTGGAAGATTATCGGACGCCTATAACGGGACCCTGAGCTGCGCCGATCGCGAAGCAGTCCCGCTCAAGCTCTGGGTAAAATAGCTGCTGTTAGCCAACGAAAGGCTACCGCCGCGTTCACGTCCGCTCCGGGTCATTAGCGCCGTTTTGACCACCCGCCCGTCACTTCCGGTCTTCCCCGACAACCGGACATCCCCGGTGTTCGTCGGCATGTCTCAAAGGTGCCAAAAAGCGACATCGACGGTTATTCGATCACTTCGTCAGCGCGAGCGAGCAAGTTGGGTGAAACCGTGAGACCGAGTGCTTTTGCGGTCTTGAGGTTGATCGCCAGCTGATATCTGGTCGGCGCCTGTACCGGAAGGTCGGCGGGCCGTTCGCCTTTGAGGATGCGATCGACGTAGTTGGCGGCGCGAGTGTGAATGTCGACGGAGTCAGGGCCGTAGGAAGCCAGACCTCCAGCAGAACAAAAGTATGGAAACGGATATACCGCAGCTAACCGGTAACGCAACATCGCTGCGATCAGCAACGCTCGGTGCTTCACCGCCGACGAGCCGGCGGTAATAATTACACCACCATTAGGTTGTCGGGCGAAGGATGCGATCGTCGGCTCGATACCGTCGGCGTTGCGCGGATCGATCGCAGTCAGCTCGATGCCTGACGAGGACGATGACGAAGCCAAGGCTTGGATTGCAGCAAACTGACCGATTCCGGCAGCGTAAGAAGGTTCGCGAATTACCGCTACGCGCGTCAGACCGGGCGCAAGTTCCTTGAGCAGTTCAAGCCATTTGCCGCTGATGCTGTATTCGAACGCAGTAAATCCAGTTGTGTTGCCGCCGGGGTGCGCCATACTGTTAATGAACCCAGCTCCTATCGGATCGATCACATTCGCAAAAACAATCGGCACGGTGTGAGTGACCTGCTGAAGTGCGGCCACACTTGAACTTGCTGAAGCGAGGATAACGTCTGGCTCTAACGTGACCAGTTCCCGAGCGTATTGAGCATATCGTTCGGCATTATCTGCCGCCCAGCGAGTCTCGGTGTGCAGGTTCGTGCCTTCACTCCATCCCAACCCTTCAAGCGCGTGTGTAAAGCCTTTCACCCGCGCTTGGCCTTCAGGGTCATCCGCTGAAAAGTTCGCAAGGATACCGATTTTACGAATTCGATGCGCCTGCTGCGCAATTGCCGACAGCGGCCGCACGATGGCTGCTCCACCAACGAGCCCGATGAAATCCCGCCGCCTCATGTCCGCCCTCAGATCAGGCTAGGATCGTAACGGCGAACTAGCTAATCCGAAAGGGGCTCGACCGACCGATTTCCGCTTCGGGTCAATCGCGTCGTTTTGACCGTGGGCCGATCACTTCCGGTCCGCCCCAACTCCGGACATTCTCAGCGCAGGTCGGCATGTCTCAAAGGTGCCATGTGTGGACGGCTCCGAGTTGGCAAGAGCTTTTTTCACGTTTTGCAGCATTGGTCGGTGCAGCCATGTGTTCGGCCTTTCAATGCGGCTCACATGACCGCTGGCCATAATGCCCTCCGCGGATCAGGTCCCGACCAACAGCTCGCATTCAAGAATGCTTTGGCACATGTGGGTTGTCCTGATCGCTGGATCGACCGGCTCTGCATTACGTGCTGTTCGCCCTCCCAACCTTCACATCACGCCGGTTGCCCGGCGCGATCTCGTTTATCGCGCAAGCGCGACGGGTTCCTTGTATCGCTCGCCCCTGGCCATCATGGCCCAGACCATTCGCGCGATTTTGTTGGCAAGCGCGATAGCTGCAACCTTGGTCGGCCGCCGCGCCAGCAAGGCCGTGAGCCAGGGCCGATGTTTGGTGCCATGGATCTTGGCGTAGCGGATGACAGAAAGCGCGCCGGCCACAAACAGGCCGCGCAGATAGCGATCACCTTGCTTGCTTATATTGCCGAGCCTGTTCTTGCCTCCACTGGAGTGCTGCTTCGGCACCATACCGATCCAGGCCGCGAAGTTGCGCCCTGATCGGAAGGACTTTGGATCAGCAACGGCAGCGACCAAAGCGGTGGCCAGCACCGGACCGACGCCAGGGACTTCTTCGAGCCTCTTGCTCATTTCGTTGGATAGATGCCAGGCCCTGATCAGCCGGTCGAACTCCAGGATCTGCTCCTTGATCCTTCGCAGTTGAGCCCCGAGTGCCGAGAGACACGCACAAGCTATCTCTGGAACCCGCTTGTCGTTCGGATCGGCGACGACAGCGAGCAGCTCCTCGACACCGTGACGCCCGACCGGCGCAACGATCCCGAACTCGGCAAGATGAGCCCGGATCGCATTGATCACTGAGGTCTGCTGACGGATGAACAGATGGCGCGTGCGGTGCAACACCAGGCCGCTTTGCTGCTCGGGAGTCTTGGTCGGCACGAACCGCATGTTGGCCCTCGTGACCGCCTCGCAAATGGCCTCTGCGTCAGTCGCGTCATTCTTCTGTCGCTTGACGTAGGGCTTCACGTAGGCCGGCGGCATCA
>NZ_SSNA01000046.1 GCF_004799445.1 Bradyrhizobium sp. | reverse complement strand
GTATTGCCGAGATACATCGCGCGCGCGCCGAGCGGATTGCCGGGGCCACCGGCCATGAAACGCGGCAGATAGGGCTGGCGCTCGATCATCTCCGTCGGCGGATGCCAGTCCGGCCACTCGGCCTTGCGCGAGATCTTCTGCACGCCGGTCCAGGTGAAACCGTCGCGGCCGACGCGGACGCCGTAGCGGACCGCGCGGCCGCCGCCCAGCACGTAATAGAGATAGGTGTTCGGGGTATCGACGATCAGCGTTCCCGCCGGTTCCTTGGTGGCGAAGGTGACTTCCTGCCGGCGCAAATGCGGCGGCAGCTGCACCGGCGCCACTTCAGGCTGTTCCTCCGGCGGCAGCGCGGACAGCACCACTGGCCTGCCATCAGGTCCCTGCGGCTGGGCTCCAGGCGGCTGCTGTTGCACGGTTCCGGTGACATTGCCCGGCGCCGCGACGACGCCCGGCGGGCGAAGCGCGCGATTATCCTCATCGGAATAGATATAGCCTGATCCCGGAACCCGGTTATCGCCGTAGGACTGTGGCGGGGGACCGGCGGGCCGATCGGAATAGATTACCGGCGGCGGTCCATCCCGGCGGCCATAGCGCGGGTCATCGGGGGAAAGGATTGGGCCACGGTCAGAATACACCGGCGGAGCCCCCATCGGGCGGCCGTAGCGGGGATCGTCAGGCGAAAGCACCGGGCCACGGTCGGAATACACCGGCGGCTCCCCCATCGGCCGGCCGTAGCGGGGGTCGTCGGGCGAAAGCACTGGGCCGCGGTCGGAATAAATAGGCCGAGCGCCCATCGGCCGGCCATAGCGGGGATCGTCGGGCGAAAGCACCGGTCCGGGCGGCGCCAGCGCGGTCGAACTCGGCATATTCGGGCCGTCTTCGTCGTCCAGCGCATCGAACTCCATCGGTCGCGGCGTGCGGTAATCGGCCGGACGGCCACCCGGCAAATTCGGCGAATAGACCGTGCCAGGCGGGGTCGGATAGCTCTGCGCCGACGCAAGCGAGGTCCCCGCCACGGCTGCCGCCAAGGCGGCGGCAACGGCAGCACAAATCGTCAGAATGTGTTTGGTCATCATCGCTCTTGTATAGCCCCAAGCCGACACTGGTTCGTTAACGGCAGATGGCTGAAGATAGCGGCGCATTCAAGACAAATCCGGCCAATTCGCGCCAGATTTGGGCTTTTTGTAATGGTCCCGGAGGCACCGTTGCGAACCGAATCCCCACCGCCCCGGCGAACTTCCGCGCCGCCGATATTTAATGAGCGCCGGGGAACGGTTGCGGTATTCTTGAACCAGCCTGATTCGCTGCGCGGCGTGCCCGCTGTGTTGCGAACGCGGCCAGTGTAGTGGTCACCGCGTTCCCGATGGCTCAAGGGCCTTTGCAAAATATTCCGCCAAGGCAGAATCCCGTCAATGCTTCCCGGTTTCCGCTTCCTGATCGCCGCGATCGTATTGTCGATGTCGGTCCTGGTCTTCGGACTTGGCGCGGCAGCCTTGCTGCGCACCGCCCACGAGGAATTTGCCAGCAACCCGTCGTGGCGCGCCGCTCCCGAGGCAAAGTTCGCGCAGCCCGCGGAAGCCACAGGGCCGGTACTGGCGATGCTGCGCGTCGACACGCCCGTCGTGGAGAAGGCGCAGGACGATGTTGCGGCCAGCACCGAACAAGCAGAGAGCACCTCGCTGCCCGCTGAATCCGAGCCGGTCGCCGCGCTGAAGCCGGAGGAATCTTCGCCGCCGGAAACCGTGAAGGTAGTGATCGCAAAGGCGGAAATCCCGGTCGCCGAAGGTCCGGCACCGGGCGAGGCGGCCACGGTTCCGGCGGAGATGCCCGCTTCCCCCGACGAAACCAGGGTCGCAACCGTTGCGACAGACGAAAAATCACCGGAAAATCAGGTGGTCTCGGCCCCGTCCGAACCAATCGCCGCACCGGCTTCGCCGGGCGCCGACATCGCCGCGACGAAAATCGCGACGCTGGGTGGGCCTCCGGTCAACATCGAGACACCACCGACCAAGGTCAGCCATGCGAAGCCTGATCCGAGCGCCATGAAGAATCGTCAGCAGGCAACGCGCGCGGCCCGGCACCGCAGGATTGCGGCGCGCGCGCGCGTGGCGGCACAAGCAGCTCTGCAGCCGGTCAATCCGTTCGGCGAGCCGGCGCGCGCCACTCGCAGTCGTTGAAGGCGTAGGTTGTCAGGCCGGACCGGTCGCGACCGGCGGTCCGTCGGGCAGGCCCCATTCGGACCACGAACCGTCGTAAAGCGCGCTGCCGCGCACACCCAGCCTGTAAAGCGCGAGCGTCAATACCAGCGCGGAGACACCGGAACCGCAACTCGTCACGATCGGTCTGGCCATGTCGACTCCGGCGCCGGCGAAGGCCTTGCGCAATTCATCAAGCGGCTTCATCGCACCAGTATTGGCATCGAACAGCTCCGCATAGGGCACGTTGCGGCTGCCGGGAATGTGACCAGGACGGAGGCCCGGCCGCGGCTCGACACCGGTACCCTCGAAACGCGGGCGTGGGCGCGCGTCGATCAATTGCTCGGCGTGCGTTTGCAGATTGCCGACCAGTTGCTGCTGGCTGCGGATATAGCCTGGATCGAGCCTGGCCTGAAATTTTCCGGGTTTCGGCGCAACCTTGCCGGAATGCGTTGGGCGACCTTCGCGCAACCATTTCTTCAAACCACCGTCGAGCACCTTCACATCGGGATGACCGAACGACAGGAACATCCACCACGCCCGGGGGGCGGCGACCCAGCCACCCGCATCGTAGGCGACCACGGTATCACCTGAGGAAATGCCGAGTGCAGCAACGTCGCGGGCGAACTGCTCGGCGGTTGGAAACATGTGCGGCCGCGGGTCGTTCGGATCGGCTATGTGATCGACGTCGAAGAAAACCGCGCCCGGAAGATGTGCGGCGAGATAGTCCTCCACCGGCAGCGGCAGCACACCGGGCAACTTGAAGGTTGCGTCGATGATTTTCACCTTGGGATCGTCGAGATGGGCGGCGAGCCAATCGGTGGAGACCAGCGGATCGTCGGTGGATGGTGTCATGGATGCTAGATCCTTGTTGTCATTCCGGGGCGCGCCAAGCGCGAACTACGATGTGCAATTGCACATCGGAGAAACTCGAGATAGTAACTTCTGGATTCCGGGTTCGCAGCTCACGCCGCGCCCCGGAATGACGGAGCAAGGTCAACCCTTCGGCTTCTTCGGCTCGAAACTCTCGGTCGGGCCGCCGGCGTCGCGCCAGGCGGCAAATCCGCCCGCGATATGCGCCACCGGTTTCAGCCCCATATCCTGCGCGGTCTTCGCCGCCAGCGCCGAGCGCAGGCCGCCGGCGCAATGAAAGATGAACTTCTTCTCCTGCTGGAAGATCGGCTTGGCATAGGGGCTCAACGGGTCGATCCAGAACTCCAGCATGCCGCGGGTGCAGGAGAATGCTCCGGGAATCCGCCCCTCGCGCTCGATCTCGCGGGGATCGCGGATGTCGACGATCACGACGTCGTCGCTCTGCGAGGCCTTGATGGCGTCCGCAGCGCTGAGCGTTCCGATCTGCGCATTGGCCTCGTCGATCAGCGATTTGATGCCGCGGTGGATGGTCTGGGGCATTGACGTTTCCTCGCTCTTGCCGGCCGCTTCGCGTCACGTGTCCCGGACGCGGTGCAGCGTTCTTGACGATGCGCCGCAGAGCCTGGACCCGTAGCACAGCCAATTCGATGGGCCCCGGCTCTGCAGCGCACCGCTCAAGCGCTGCGCTGCGTACGGGGCACGTACTCCCGTTACCGCACCAGCTCCTTCATCGCGCCTTCGAGACCTTCGATCGTGATCGGGAACATGCGCTCCGAAAACAACCGGCGAATGATGGTGGTCGATTCAGAATAATCCCAGTGCCGCTGCGCCACCGGATTGAGCCACACCGCATGCGCATAGGTGCGCGTGATGCGCTCGAGCCAGACCGATCCCGCCTCTTCGTTGACGTGCTCGACCGAGCCGCCGGGCACCATGACCTCGTAGGGCGACATCGAGGCGTCGCCGACGAACACCACCTTGTAGTCGTGCGGATATTTGTGCAGCACGTCCCAGGTCGGCGTCCGGTCGGTGAAGCGGCGGCGGTTCTGCTTCCACACGCCTTCATAGAGGCAGTTGTGGAAGTAGAAATATTCCATGTGCTTGAATTCACTCTTCGCCGCCGAGAACAGTTCCTCGACCTGTTCGACGTGCGAATCCATCGAGCCGCCGATGTCGAAGAATACCAGCACCTTGACCGCGTTGCGCCGCTCGGGGCGCATATGCACATCGAGATAGCCGTGGTTGGCTGTCTCCCTGATCGTGGTATCGAGATCGAGTTCGTCGGGCGCGCCGGTGCGGGCGAATTTGCGCAAGCGCCTCAGCGCAATCTTGATGTTGCGAATGCCGAGCTCGACATTGCCGTCGAGATCCCTGAATTCGCGGCGATCCCACACCTTCACGGCGCGGAAATTGCGGTTCTTCTCCTGGCCGATGCGGATGCCTTCCGGATGATAGCCCTCCGCGCCGAACGGCGAGGTGCCGGCCGTGCCGATCCACTTGTTGCCGCCCTGATGCCGGCCCTTCTGCTCCTTCAGGCGCTGGCGCAGCGTCTCCATGAGCTTGTCCCAGCCCAGCGCCTCGATCTGCTTCTTCTCTTCCTCGGTGAGATATTTCTCGGCGAGCTTCTTCAGCCATTCGGCGGGAATGTCGGCCTTTTCCATGGCGTCGAGCAGGCTCTCGAGCCCCTTGAACACGGTGCCGAACACCCGATCGAACTTGTCGAGATTGCGCTCGTCCTTCACCAGCGCGGCGCGCGACAGATAATAAAAATTCTCCACCGTCTGCTCCGCGAGATCGGCGTTGAGCGCCTCCATCAGCGTCAGATATTCGCGCAAGGTCACAGGAACCTGGGCGTCACGCAGCGATGTGAAGAATTGCAGGAACATGACTTACAGATTGCCCGGCGGCGAGCCTCCGTCAAGGGCCGGCGGCGCGGATCAGGACAGCTTTGTTTTGCCAAATGAGCCGTCCGACACCCTAGACCTGAAGCGTTTTTCAACTAGAATTGAAGCTGTCAATGTTCGAAACGGGGCTGCGTCCATGGGTATTCTAGCTGCGCTCATCATCGGGGCGATCGCCGGCTGGCTCGCCGGCCTGATCGTACGCGGCGCCGGCTTCGGGCTGATCGGAAACATCGTCGTCGGCATCATCGGCGCACTGGTTGCCGGCTGGGTGCTGCCGCAACTCGGCATCGTGCTCGCGTCAGGCCTGCTTGGCTCGATCCTCGACGCCACGGTCGGCGCGGTGATCGTTCTCGTCATTCTTTCGCTGATCAAGCGCGCCTGATCGATATCCTTATTTTCGCAGCGACCGCCCGGCCGGCGGTCGTTTCCTGTTCGATCAAAGCGCTCGCTTGCGCTCAAGAACAAGCAACAAGCTAAGTACAAAGAGGCAAAGTACGAGATGAAATTTACCGGCACCAAGGACTACGTCGCCACCGATGATCTCAAGATCGCCGTCAACGCCTCGATCGTGCTCGAACGGCCGCTGCTGATCAAGGGCGAGCCCGGCACCGGCAAGACCGTGCTGGCGGAGGAAGTCGCGAAAGCGATCGGCGCGCCGCTTCTGACCTGGCACATCAAGTCCACCACCAAGGCGCAGCAGGGCCTCTATGAATACGACGCGGTGTCGCGGCTGCGCGACAGCCAGCTCGGCGATGCCAGGGTTTCCGACATCGGCAACTACATCAAGCGCGGGAAATTGTGGGAAGCCTTCACCCATGAGAAGCGCCCGGTGCTCCTGATCGACGAAATCGACAAGGCCGATATCGAATTCCCCAACGATCTGTTGCTCGAACTCGATCGCATGGAATTCTTCGTCTACGAGACCGGCGAAAATATAAAAGCAAAGCTGCGCCCGATCGTGATGATCACCTCCAACAACGAGAGGGAATTGCCGGACGCGTTCCTGCGTCGCTGCTTCTTCCACTACATCAAGTTTCCCGACGCCGACACCATGAGCCGGATCGTCGATGTGCATTTCCCTGATATCAAGAAGCGCCTGGTGGAAGAGGCGTTGCGGATCTTTTTCGAGGTTCGCGAAGTGCCGGGCCTGAAGAAGAAGCCCTCGACGTCGGAACTTCTGGACTGGCTGAAACTGCTGCTCAACGAGGACATGACGCCGGAGATGCTGCGGGAGCGCGACCCGCGTAAATTGATCCCGCCGCTGCACGGCGCGCTGTTGAAAAACGAGCAGGACGTGCACCTGTTCGAGCGGCTGGCGTTCTTGAGCCGCAGGGAAGTGTGAGCGGTTTTGATTTTCAAACAGCCAGGACGGCCGTCATTGCGAGCCAACGGGTCGCGCGAATGCGCGCCCGAGGACAGGCTCCGCGAAGCAAATCAGGCATCCCGTCATTCCGCGGCGATGCGAAGCATCGGACCCGGAATCTCGAGATTCCGGGTCTGGTGCTAACGCACCATCCCGGAATGACAACGCGCGGCTCTCGCCAACAAAAAGCTCCGAGACATTGCCCAGAGCTCTGATGACGCACTCGGTCTGGAATGAAAGAGGCCACCAACCGAGGCTACTTAACTCGGTCCCCTAGCAGCTTCCCTGTCGAATTGTGAATGAAGTGCAGCTTGGCGCAGGCCGGGCAGGTCACGGATGAGTGCCTGTCCTTTGCATCCTCTGGCGCGTCGGCCAGCCAATGCTGCACGTTCATCCCAGTTTGGGGGCATTTGAATACGATAGGCTGAGCCATGGCGTGCAATATGCCAATGGCAGCCGCTCACCAAAACTCCGGATGTTTGCGTAGGTGGTCAAAACCGGCCGCTGCGATGCAATATGAAGATCAGCCTTGATGTCTCTAGTGAATCTCGGAGCTTGCTCGCTCGTTGACGGGCTTCACATCAACAATATCACCATCATCGACGTGGTCGCGGATCGTCTCGAATTCTGCCGAGTCAATCTCAAGAAGCCACCTGCTCCACTCGCTTGGATGTCCCGAAGGAGCGATCTGCTCGCCACCTGCGGTGTATCTATACTTCGCCAGCGCCCCCATCGCTCTTTCCATGGCGTCGCCGTTCTTCAGAGTTACCACGCACCTCATCACGTACCTCGCCTGTCGCCGCTTTAAATTTAACCATGGCACGGCGCCTCGGCAGCATGTTGACCAGGATCAAAGCAGGCGCGGCGTCCACCCGGGCATGGCCCGCCGCTTGCCTCTCACGCAGCAGTCACCGTTTAACAGGCGAGGTCCGCTTCATTCGCGTCGACCCAGAGAGCGAGCTGCTCGTCTCGACCCCTTCAGGGGAGGGTAAGAAAGATACGCTGCGTCTTCGGTGCATATTTCAAACAGCCCGCCGTGCACAGACACGACTTCGCAATCTCGCCGCGCGTTTCGCGCGAGTTTTGCTGAGAAATTCCCGCCCTCCAATCGGAGGGCGCAGGGAATGCCGGGCGCCCGATGCGCCCGATAGCCGCGTGTGCCATGTGAGTAGTAGAACGCACACGCGTTAGTCAGGTCACACCGGAATCACCCGGCATTCCCCGCGCAATGGCTTTACGGCTTATAACGCGCTCTCCCCGGTGACCGGGCTTTCTTGCCACCGTCACCTCGCGGATACCTCCGCGAAGCTTGATGCCAGCGTCGGGGCATCAGGACCACACGACTTCGCCGTCCGCATGCAGCATCGCCCGTCAAGCGCGCCGCCAGCGTCCATCGCATCCCGCTCCGCGTTTCGTGACGTTGCGCAACGCCCCTCTGAGGAGCGGGACGGCGATGGATATAAGGTGATTTGGGTCTTCGGAAAATCAGAATATTTTTTCGAAAGGGGCTAGACGGCAAAATTGATGGACGGACTGATTTGCCCGTCAGGCACATCTGCCAGCCACTTCCGCTCTACCCCGAGAACCGGACATCCCCGGCGTCGGCTGGCAGGTCCGAAAAGTGCCAAACGCAGACATGGCGGACTAGATCGCGACAAGAAAAAAGCCGCCCGAAGGCGGCCCTCAAATTTAAACCCGATTATTGAGGATCAGGCGGCCAGCAAAGCCGGCTTTGACTTCCGACGAAACGCTATGAAGCCGAGACCTGCGAAGCCGAGAAGCATCATTGCCCACGTGGAGGGTTCGGGGACGTCGGTGGTGATAGGCGTCATTGTGCCGGTAAATTCACCAGAGCCAGTGAAGGTTAGCTGAGTTACGAAATCGGTCGAATTGTTGGGGTTCAACGCCAAGCTTGGGGAAATACCAAGGACTTCAAATTCTGAAACACCGCCCGTTCCAAAAGTAAGCAGCGTATTCGCTGCGAGATTCGTATCAAATACGAATGCAGTGCCATTCCAGGTGAACACCTCATAGGGAGACGGGTTTCCGATATTGGGCAACAGCACGCTTGCAAAATTTGGATTGGTCGCGCCGGTCTTATAGATGAAACCGGTTGCCACCAAAGGATCGAGCAGTATGGGTATCCCTTGGGAAACAGGGGAGTTAAATTGATAGACTGCCTGGCCGCTAGGACCGGTGCCCGGCGAAACATCCGGCCGGTATGTTGGCGCAGCAATCGGAGTCGCCGAGGCAGCGACATAGCCCGTGAACTGGCGGGTTCGCGCTTCTAACGCACCCGTTGTCTGATTGAAAATGTCGGATTGTATCGAAACAGTATAAACTGTTCCGGGATTTAACTGCGGGATTGCGCCAATATTGACTTGTGTCGTCCCGGGAGCCAATTCGCCGCTAGAATAAAGAGCGCCGCTTCCTTGAGAAGCTTGCGCAAAAAGGTAAACGGACTCTTTGAGCACAAAGCCTGTGGGTATCGTGCTGCCCGTCGGAATTGTCCAGCTGATAGTAGGAGCCAGCGTGCTTCCAGATATTGCAACGGCGGTATTTGGCAACGGAGTCGTCGTGACGGCGAGCGCATTTGTCAAAGCGGTAGCGCTAGTCGGCGAAGTGCTCGCATTGTTGGCGGTAATGGTCCATTGGCCGGTCAGTCCGACAGGTACGCCCGTAACGAACTGATTTGGAAATGCGGTACTGTTACTGTAGGGAAGCGTGACAGTCGTGGTCCCTTGGGTCGCCGTGACAGTCGTGCCATCCGAACTCGGCGTAGAACCGCCCGTAGGCGACGGAGGTCCGCTTGGTTGCACCCCAACCGTAGACGGTGTCGTTAGTAACTCCCGTGTAGTAAGCCGTCGTACCGATTTGCGTCCCAATGCCTGTGGGATTTACGCCAAAGGTGTCCAGAAAATTGCCCGAGTTTGTAAAAATAAGCTGCGTGCTATGCGCGGGCTGCAAATAAGCCACTGTTATCAACAAGCAGCACGCGGGTCCCAAGAGCCATTTCTTGATCAACATGACTACGCCTCCCATTGCAAACAACGCCGGGTGACCATCAGGATCGATCCGCTCGACGAACGTCGAACGTTCCGTCTGTAGTTGAATCAGATTGCCTACCGCTGGCGCAGGCGTTGTCTCTTAAGGGGCATTCGGCGACTTAAATCGCCAAAGGAGCATTGATGTGGATCAATTCGGCACGATAACGGCTGGAATATTTTTTGTTCGAGTATTTAGATTTAAGCATTGTCGGCACCTCAAATATTTCAATTTAGATAGCCGGAAACCAAGGGCTGGCGCGATGTGATGCAGTGTCTGGTTAGGGTCAAACTCGGCCCTCGGAGTGCAACAGAGCTAGATCCGTTCACCCCCTCATAGCGGACTTGCGGACTAGCGATTAGGGCTCGACGAGAATCATCGTGGCGCTTGAGCAGCGTGTGGCGTTGATCTCTTTGACTCTGCCTCAAGGACTGTCAGACGCAACCGCATCAGCTCTGCATATCGAACGCAGAGCGGCTCCCCGAGCCGGTTGCTGAAATTAATTATTCTCTTTTTCGGTCTTTCTTCTGGTTCTCGTGAAGAAGGTTTTGCACGCATGACTGCCCTCCTACTGACGCAAGAATACATTGGGCGCGCTTAAACTGTGCGCCGCTCAAGCCTCCGCTCTTTGATCCATCGCAATAGTGCTGGCTCAAGATGTCGCACCAAGAACTCAGCCCATCTTTCCCGCGATCCCCGCTCGCCAGATGTCCGAAAAGGGTCCAGGCTGTGTGAAAACACCATCAAATGATATGATTCTCCTGCGATTTGGCCGGAGGATTCGATG
>NZ_SSNA01000045.1 GCF_004799445.1 Bradyrhizobium sp. | reverse complement strand
ACCTCAAGCCCGGCGCGCACCCGTGCGCCGAGAAGCTCGACAAAATGCTTCGCGGTCGATCCGGTGCCGAGCCCGAGCTTCATGCCGTCCCGCACGAATTCGAGCGCGCGGCCTGCGGCCTGCCGTTTCAATTCATCCATGCTCACGTGCCAACCATCCTCCGCACACCGCGGCCCGATCGCGCGATCGGCGATGTCCCGCGGGATTATCTAGCGTCGTTTTGCAGGGAGGAACAGCGCTATGGGCTGACTTGAGCGTGACCCGGCGGATTGGCCTGGCCCGACCGCAACCAATCCAACCGGGAAACCGATCCCACTTGCATGATTGGTCGGAGGCGGCTAGCGATTTTCGATGGCTTCCCTCCGCACCGTCGTATTCGATCTTGATGGCACGCTGGTCGATACGGCGCCCGACCTGATCAACGCGCTCAATTTTGTGCTCGACCGCGAGGGTCTGCCGCCCGTCCCGCTGCATTCGGCCCGCAACATGATCGGCGCGGGCGCCCGCCGGTTGATCGAGCGCGGGCTGGAATTGGAGGGTCGCGCCGCGAGTGTTGGCGACATCACTCGACTCACCGACGACTTCATCGCCTACTATGCCGAGCATATCGCCGACGTTTCGCGACCGTTCGAAGGCCTGGAAAGTGCGCTCGATGATCTCGGGACGCGCGGATTCCGCTTTGCGGTCTGCACCAACAAGCTGGAGTGGTTGTCGAAGCTTCTCTTGGACCGGCTCGGATTGAGCGCGCGGTTTTCCGCGATCTGCGGCGCCGATACATTCGGCATCTCCAAGCCCGACCCGGCCATCTTGCAGCAAACGATCGCCCGCGCGGGCGGCGACATTTCCTCCACGATCATGGTCGGCGATGCCGGTCCGGATATCGGCGTGGCCCGCCGCGCCGGCATTCCGGTCATCGGCGTCGAGTTTGGCTATACCGAGGTCCCGATTGCGGACCTCAAACCCGATCGGCTGATCAATCACATGGACCAGCTTCCGGCGGCCGTGGAAAGCCTAATGGTTCAGCGGAACTCCTCAATTTAAGCCGTTGATTTGTTTTGATATTCCGTACTTACCGACGGGCGTTAACCAACAATTAACCCACCCCGTTGCGCGGCTGTCGTCAGGCTCCTATGGTCGGTGCGGGGAACGTGGCAGTTTGCCGCACTGGATGCATGATCCGGAACAGTGGGAACCGGTTTTCCCCCGCGACGGACGCGGAATGTTTGCGCGGAGATCATGTTCAGACAACGGGATGAGATCCTGATCCGACTGAACCCAATCGGATCATGGTCTGGAGTGACGGGTCGATCATGCGTCGTGTCATCGCAATTGCAGCAACAGCACTAAGTCTCGCCGGTTGCTCGTCGTTTTCGACGGACTACTTCAAGCCGACCGCGCCGGTCATGCAGGTTCAGCTGGAATCGACGCCACCGGGGGCCGAAGCTCGAACTTCCCTGGGGCCGAGCTGCAAAACCCCCTGCTCGGTGAGCGTGACCGTTCCCGAAGGCGGCTTCTCGGTCAGTTACACCCTGAACCAGTTCCAGCCGGTCACAGTCCCGGTGCAGGTCAGCGGCAGCCCCGGTAGTTTTTTCACGCCCGGGACGACGCGAATCGATCCCAATCCGGTGGTCGCGCAACTGCAACCGATGGTCCCGCCGAGGTCGGTCCGCCAGACGATGCGGCCGAAAAAGCCGAAAAAACCCACCGCGGCACCGCCTGCCGCGGGATCGGCGTTCCCGGACGCCGGGCAAGCGGCGCCGCCGCCGCCTCCCCGCTAGGCCGCGCATGGTCTCCGCGCCAACCTCCGCGTTTGTCGCGAGGAAAACCCGGTTCCCATTTTGCGCTAACGCGGCCCTTCGGGTCTGATCATGCCCATCGCGATTGCCGTGACGGGGCTGGATCTGGCCGGCTGCTCATCGAGGCCGACCCCGCCAAGCTTTGAAATCCAGCTTGAATCGACGCCACCGGGCGCCGATGCCCGCACCTCGTTCGGGCCGGGTTGCAAGACCCCGTGCGCCGTGAACGCGCCGCTTCCCGACGGCAATTTCACGGTCACCTATACCCTGGAAGGCTTTCAGTCGGTCACAATCCCGGTGCAGATCAGCGGCAGCCCCGCCGGTTTTATGATGCCGGGAACGACCAGGATCGATCCCAATCCGGTGGTCGCGCAGCTGCAACCGATTGTCCCGCCGAAGCCGGAACGAAAGCCGGTGCGGTCGAAAAAGCCGAACAAGCCAGCGGCGCCCGCTGCCGCGGGACCGGCGTTCCCGGCCCCCGTGCAAGCGGCGCCGCCGCCTCCCCGCTAATTGCTTGCACTGCACCACGCCAACTGCGGATTGTGCAGAGATTGCAACGTGCCTAGATTAGGCTAGCGCACCGTTTCCTGTTGATGCGGCAAGGCGCCAAAGGCACATCCGAAATGACCGAAACCGTAGCTACGCTTCCCGCATCGCTGTCGCGTCCGATGACCGACCCGTTTGGCCGGACCATCAACTATCTGCGGGTGTCGGTCACCGATCGCTGCGATCTGCGCTGCTTTTATTGCATGTCCGAAGACATGACCTTCCTGCCAAAGGCCGATTTGCTGACCCTTGAGGAACTCGACCGGCTGTGTTCGGCCTTCATCGCCAAGGGCGTGCGAAAGTTGCGCTTGACCGGCGGCGAGCCGCTGGTGCGGCGCAATGTGATGTCGCTGGTGCGATCGCTCTCCCGCCACCTCGGCTCCGGCGCGCTCCGTGAACTGACGCTGACCACCAATGGCTCGCAGCTCGCGCGCTTTGCGGGTGAGCTAGCCGACTGTGGCGTGCGCCGCATCAACGTATCGCTGGATACGCTGGACCCGGCAAAATTCCGCGCCATCACCCGCTGGGGCGATCTCGACAAGGTTCTGGCCGGCATCGAGGCCGCACGTTCGGCGGGGCTCGCCGTCAAGATCAATGCGGTTGCGCTGAAGGGCATGAACGAGGAGGAAATCCCCTCGCTGATGCAATGGGCGCACGGCAAGGGCATGGCGCTGACGCTGATCGAGGTGATGCCGATGGGCGACATCGGCGCCGGCCGCATCGATCAATATGTGCCGCTGTCGCTGCTCCGCGCACGGCTTGCCAAACAATACACGCTGACCGACCTCGACGACGACACCGGCGGGCCTGCGCGCTATGTTCGCGTCAACGAAACCGGCGGCAAGCTCGGCTTCATCACGCCGATGACGCATAATTTCTGCGAGTCCTGCAACCGCGTGCGGATCACCTGTACCGGCACGCTGCACACCTGCCTCGGCCACGAAGATGCGTCCGATTTGCGCAAGCCGCTGCGCGCCTCCGCCGACAACGAGCTTCTGAGCGCAGCGATCGACCGCGCCATCGGCCTCAAGCCCAAGGGCCACGATTTCATCATCGATCGCAGGCACAACCGCCCCAGCGTCAGCCGCCATATGAGCGTTACCGGCGGTTGAACTCCCGGACCGCTCGCTCGCCCCGCAACCGCTTGATCGCACGTCAATTTGCCCATTTTCCAATTGACGCAGCCTTGGTGCGCTGAAATGGTGCGCCTGCTTTGATGCCTGCATGGCTGGACAAGCCGCTGCGCCGGATCGGTGCGGTCAAGATGGCTGAAGCGCAATTGGGGGAGGATATTGTTGCGATCGTTGGTGGAAGTGAGCCGTGGTCCTGTGCGCGGAATCGAAGTGATGCCCGTTGAAGCAACGGGCGTGACTTGATGGCGGCCGCCGGGGAGAACATCATGCGCCCATTGCTGGCGGTCAGCGCCGCAATCGACCTAATCAACGAAAAGATAGGCTACATCTGCAATTTCCTGGTTCTGGCCGCCTGCATCGTCAGCGCCGGCAACGCCATGATCCGCTATGCCTTCGGTTACAGCTCGAATGGCTGGCTCGAGCTGCAGTGGTACATGTTTGCCATTCTGGTCATGTTCGGCGCCTCGTACACGTTCAAGCGCAACGAGCATGTCCGCGTCGAAATCTTTTATCTGTTTCTTTCCGAGCGCGGCCAGCTCTGGCTCGATCTGATCGGCACGCTGTTCTTCCTGATCCCGGCCTGCCTGCTGCTCTCCTATCTTTCCTGGCCGTTCTTCCTACAGGCTTACGCGGTCGGCGAGATGTCGGGTAACGCCGGCGGCTTGATACGCTGGCCGATCAAGTTCGTGATTCCGGCGGGCTTCGTCATGCTCGCATTGCAAGGCGTCTCGGAGGTCATCAAACGTATCGCAGCACTTCAGGGTGAGCTGACGATCGATGCGAAGTACGAGAGGCCGACGCAATGATTACCCTGGAAACGATGCCACCGCTGATGTTCGGCGGCCTGGTTGTTGCCATGCTGATCGGCTTCCCGGTGGCGTTCACGCTTTCCGCGGTCGGGCTGTGTTTCGGCTTCCTGGCGATTCATCTCGGATTTTTCGACATGAATTTTCTCCAGGCGATCCCGGGCCGGGTATTCGGCAGCGTGCTTTCGAACGAACTGCTGCTCGCGATTCCCTTTTTCACATTCATGGGCGCAATCCTCGAGCGCTGCGGTCTCGCCGAAGACATGCTGGACTCGATGGGCCAGCTTTTCGGGCCGATCCGCGGCGGCCTCGGCTATTCCGTCATCATCGTCGGCTTCATCCTCGGCGCCATCACCGGCACGGTGGCGGCACAGGTCATTGCCATGGCGCTGATCTCGATGCCGGTGATGATCCGCTACGGCTACAACATGCGCTACATCACCGGCGTGCTGGCGGCGTCCGGCACCATCACCCAGCTGGTGCCACCATCGCTTGTGCTGATCGTGCTGGCCGACCAGCTCGGCAAGTCCGTCGGCGACATGTATCTGGGCGCGTGGGGGCCATCGGTTTTCCAGATCGCGCTGTTTGCGGGCTACACTTTCCTGCTCGGCATCTTCAAGCCGGATTATTTGCCACCGGTGCCGAAGGACGCGCGCACGCTGACCGGCTGGGCGCTGTGGAAGAAATGCCTGCTCGGCATCATCCCCTCCGCCGTCCTGATCTTCGTCGTGCTCGGCACCATGATGATGGGTCTTGCCACGCCGACCGAAGCCGGCGCCATGGGCGCGGTCGGCGCGATCGTGCTTGCGGCGATCCACAGCAAGGATTTCAGCACGACCGGCCACAAGATTCTCATCATCGGCGCGATCGCCGGCGGCGTTGGCACCATGGTCGCGATTTTCTTGACGGAGGGGCTGATCTTCAAGATCGCCTTTGCCGTGACCTATTTTGCGGTGGTGTGGATCTGTCTTGAGGCCGTGCGCATTCCCGAACTCCGCGACCTGATCAAGCAGGGTTACGAGACGACCATGCGCATCACGACCATGGTCGTCTTCATTCTGATCGGCTCGACCTGTTTCTCGGTGGTGTTCCTCGGCGTCTCGGGCGGCGTCTGGCTGGAGCATCTGCTGACGTCGCTGCCCGGCGGCGTCTGGGGATTTCTGATCTTCATCAACCTGTTCATCTTCTTCCTGGCATTCTTTCTGGATTTCTTCGAGATCGCCTTCATCATTCTGCCGATGATCGCGCCGATCGCGCAGAAAGTCCTGACACCCGTGGTGGGCGCGGATGCCGCGCTGATCTGGTTCGGCGTCATGCTGTGCGTGAACATGCAGACATCGTTCATGCATCCGCCCTTCGGTTTTGCGTTGTTCTATCTGCGCGGCGTGGCCCCGAAAGAGGTCAAGAGCTCCGACATCTATTGGGGCGCGCTGCCCTGGGTGGGTCTGCAGGCGATCATGGTCGTCCTCGTGATCGCTTTCCCGATCACGGTGACCGGCTTGCTCGACAAGCCGCTGAACGTCGATCTGAACCAGATCAAGATCGATGTTCCGCAGATGGACCTGCCGCCACTGGACTTCGGGCCGCCAAGGAACTGATCGCGGTTTTCTGCCTTCAGCAGGCCGGTCGGATATCTGATCGAAAACGCTGACCGGCTTATTCAAGGGAGCTGGACCTTGTTAGCCGCCATTGTCACGATTTTCGTTATCGCATACGCCGCGATCGCGCTGGAGCATCCCATCAAGGTCAACAAGTCCGCCTCAGCCTTGGTCGGCGCGGGACTGCTCTGGACGGTCTACGCCCTGTCGAGCGGCGATTACGCCCTGATCGACCAGCAGCTCGAAGCGTCGGTTTCATCCACGGCGCAGATTGTATTCTTCCTGATCGGCGCAATGACGATCGTCGAGGTGATCGATGCGCACAACGGCTTTGAGGTCATCACCTCGCTGATCCGTACCAGGAAACAAGTCACCCTGATGTGGCTCATTGGTTTTGTAACCTTCTTTCTGAGCGCAGTGCTGGACAACTTGACGACGACGATCGTCATGATCTCGCTGATGAGAAAGCTGCTGGGCGACCCGAGCGACCGGCTGTTTTTCGCCGCGATGATCGTGATCGCGGCCAATGCCGGCGGAGCCTGGTCGGCGATCGGCGACGTGACGACGACGATGCTCTGGATCGGAGGACGGATCACCCCGCTTGCGATCGTCAAGGGGGTTTTCCTGGCCTCACTGGTCAACCTCGTCGTTCCGTTGCTTGTGATGAGTTCCCTTTTGAAGGGCCGGGAAATTATCCCACCCAGTGGTCAGGAGCGCGAGCTATCCCAAACCAACGCGTTCCAGCGCAACCTGACCTTTTACCTGGGACTCGGCATCCTGGTGCTGGTGCCCGCGTTCAAGACGATCACTCATTTACCGCCGTTCATGGGAATACTGTTTGGGCTGGGCATTCTCTGGATGGTCGGTGAGTTGATCCATTGGGATAAGGAAGAAGACGTCAAGAAGCCTCTGACTCTGGTTCACGCGCTGGCGCGGATCGACATGAGCTTGATCGTTTTTTTCATCGGGATATTGTTTGCGGTGGCGGCTCTGGAACACGCCCGCGTTCTTGAGATTCTGGCCAAATGGCTCGACACCAATGTCGGACGCCAGGATGTGATCGTGGTCATGCTTGGTTTGCTAAGCGCCGTCGTGGACAACGTTCCGCTCGTGGCGGCATCCATGGGCATGTACGGCCTCTCCCAATACCCAGCCGATAGCTTTGTGTGGGAATTCGTCGCCTATTGTGCCGGGACCGGCGGATCGATCCTGATCATTGGTTCGGCCTCCGGCGTAGCCGCCATGGGGCTCGAAAAGATTCACTTCTTCTGGTACGTCAGGCGCATTAGCGGCCTCGCCCTTTTGGGCTATTTTGGCGGGATCGCCGCCTACATCGTGCAGTACCGGCTGCTTCACTGAATATGGCCGCGGTTGTCGGAGCGTGCCCGCGGCAGAGAACCCCGGAGTACAGCTCGTTCCGGGGTTCGCTGGGCTCCGGGATTCTTGCGTTCGTTGAACTTCCTGACCGCGGATCAGCTCTGCGAGTGGCGCGCCATGAAGTTGTCGTAACCGACTTCCGCGACCTGGAACCACTGATAGCCGTTGCTGGAAAAAGCCGTCAGCGAGTCGTAGACCTTCTTGAAATTTGCGTTGGTCGCCGAGACTTCGCTGTGCAATTCCTTCGCGGCCTTGAAGGAGGCCTCCATGACCGCGGGCGGGAAGGCGTGCAGCTTGGTGCCGCTCGCCAGCAATTTGCGCAACGCCGTCGGATTCTGGGCGTCGTATTTCGCCATCATCCAGTTGTTGGCGTAGTGGCCGGCCTGTTCGAGCGCGTTCTGATAATATTTCGGCAGCGCGTTCCACTTGTCGAGGTTGACGATGCCAAGAAGCATCGGGCCGCCTTCCCACCAGCCGGGATAGTAGTAGTGCGGCGCAACCTTGTAGAAGCCGAGCTTCTCGTCATCATAGGGACCGACCCATTCCGCCGCGTCGATCGTGCCTTTCTCCAGCGCGGGATAGATGTCGCCACCGGCCAGCTGCTGCGGCACGCTGCCGAGCTTCTGCAAGACGCGCCCGGCAAAA
This sequence comes from Bradyrhizobium sp., assembly GCF_004799445.1. Classification (GTDB taxonomy): domain Bacteria; phylum Pseudomonadota; class Alphaproteobacteria; order Rhizobiales; family Xanthobacteraceae; genus Bradyrhizobium. Next base: position 17,887 of record NZ_SSNA01000045.1, on the reverse strand, counting down.
CCGCCGATGCGGAATTTCAATCCCTTGAGATCATCGACGCTGGTGATCTCCTTGCGGAACCAGCCACCCATCTGGCATCCGGTGTTGCCGGCAAGCAGGGACGTGACGTTGTAGCCCTTGTAGAATTCGTTGAGGACTTCCTTGCCGCCGCCGAGCATGTACCAGGCCTGGTTGATGCGCGAGTTGGGTCCGAACGGGATCGACGAACCGAAGGTGAAGGTCGGATCCTTGCCGAAATAGTAATAGGACGCGGTGTGTCCCATCTCGACGGTGCCGTTTTGCACGGCGTCGAGAACCTGCAGGCCCGGAACGATCTCGCCGGCGGCGAAGGTCTGGATCTGGAACTTGTTGTCGGTGGCTTCGCCGACGGCCTTGGCCATCATCTCGGCGCCACCGTGCAGCGTATCGAGCGATTTCGGCCAGCTCGTCGTCATGCGCCATTTGATCTCCGGCATCGATTGCGCAATCGCCGGCGCGGCCATGGTCGCCGCTCCTGCGACGCCGATGCCGGTAACCTTGATAAAGTCGCGACGCTTCATTGAAATCCCCCCTGGTGATGTGATGCTTGTCGGTCAGCCTTCGTGCCGAGGCTTTGGTGCAGCATGGAACATCCGGTTCGGGATTTCCATGACGAACTGGGATGCCGCGACGAACTGACCTACCGCAACGCAAAAAGCCCGGCCTCTCTCGGGGCCGGGCTTCCGAGCAACTGATAGGAAAGCGATTAGCCGCGGGTGCGCGAGCGGATCATGAAGCTGTCGAAGGTGTATTCGGCAACCTGCCACCACAGATACTGGTCGGAGCGATAGGCCTGCATCGCATCGATGGATTTCTTGAAGTCGGCATTCTTCGCGGAAATTTCAGCCCACAATTCGTTGCTCGCTTTCAGGCAGGCTTCCAGAACTTCGTTGGTGAAGGGGCGAAGCTGCGTTCCGCCGGCGACCAGACGCTTCAATGCGGAGGGATTCTGCATGTCGTAGCGCGCGGCCATCCAGCTATTCGCATTCGCGGTCGCGTTGGTGATGATGGCCTGGTAATTCTTAGGCAGCGAATTCCACTTCTCGAGATTGCAGAAGGCGTGCACGGTGGGACCACCTTCCCAGAAGCCGGGATAATAATAATATTTGGCGACCTTCTGGAAACCGAGCTTCTCGTCGTCATACGGTCCGACCCATTCGGCCGCATCGATCGTTCCCTTCTCGAGTGCGGGATAGATATCGCCGCCGGCGAGCTGCTGCGGCACGACGCCGACCTTTTGCAGCACCTGGCCGGCAATCCCTCCGATGCGGAATTTCAAACCGGAGAGATCGGCAACGCTCTTGATCTCCTTGCGGAACCAGCCGCCCATCTGGGTGCCGGTATTGCCGCAGGGAAAGCCGATCACGCCGAATTTCTTGAAGAACTCGTTGCCGAGCTCCATCCCGCCGCCCTGATACCACCAGGAATTCTGCATTCGCGCATTGAGGCCAAACGGCACCGAAGCGTAGATCGCGAAGGTCGGGTCCTTGCCGACATAATAATACGAGACGGTGTGGCACATTTCGATGGTGCCGTTACTGGTCGCATCCAGCGCCTGCAGGCCCGGAACGATTTCACCCGCGGCAAAAACCTGGATCTGAAATTTGTTGTCGGTCATCTCGGCGACGTATTTGGAAAACTCGACCGAGCCGCCGTAAATCGTGTCGAGCGATTTCGGGAAACTCGAGGTCATGCGCCATTTGATCTCGGGCGAGGATTGCGCAATCGCCGGCGAGGCCACCGCTGTGGCCGCGGCACCCGCGGCTGAAACTTTCAAAAAATCACGACGCTTCATAAAGGCATCTCCTTGTAGGGACGTTTCCCATCTTCACGGGAGCTGTTCTTTCGGCGAGGCGATTTCCGTGTCAACCGAAGGCGCTCTGGTGGGGGCTTTAACACGGAACTCAGGCCAGCGAAAACGCGACAAAGGCATGACGGCACCGATTAAACGAAAGTCGCATATGCCGCGAGCCGGGGCTGTTCAGGCCGCGGCGATGGCGCCCTTGAGCTGATCGCGGACCTTGGCACCGATGGCCCGGTAGATCGCCGCATGCGCTCCATTGGGCTCGCTCTCGACGACGGGTGTGCCTGAGTCCGAAGTGGTGCGGATCGACATATGCAGCGGAATTTCGCCCAAAAACGGCACGCCAAGGCGCTCGGCCTCATGGCGGGCGCCGCCGTGACCGAAGATGTCCGATTGGGTCCCGCAATGCGGACACTGGAAATAGCTCATATTCTCGACGATGCCGAGAACCGGCACATTGACCTTCTTGAACATCGCGAGCCCGCGCCGGGCATCGATCAGGGACAGATCCTGCGGGGTCGAAACGATCACGGCCCCCTTGAGCGGCACATTCTGCGCCAGCGTCAGCTGGGCGTCGCCGGTGCCGGGAGGCATATCGACCACCAAGACATCGAGCGCGCCCCACGCCACGTCGCGCAGCATCTGGGTGATGGCCGACATCACCATCGGCCCCCGCCAGATCATCGCGGTATCCTCTTCGACCAGGAAACCGATCGACATGATCGCAAGGCCGAAACGCATGATCGGAATCATCTTCCGGTCGTCGTTCAGCTGCGGCTTCTCGCGGATGCCGGTCAACCTCGGCACCGAGGGCCCATAGATATCGGCGTCGAGCAGGCCGACGCGCAAACCGAGGTCGCGCAGGCCAAGCGCCAAATTGAGCGCGGTGGTCGACTTTCCGACCCCGCCCTTGCCGGAAGCCACCGCAATCACGGCGGCGACGCCGGGAATTTCCGACTGCTTTGACATCGGCGACGCCGGGCTTTGCGGCGGCTTGTGGGCCGAAACCGGTGACACGCCGTGGGCGTGGCGATGCGGCGGCGGGGCCGCGGGGCCCGGCTTACGTTCGGCGGTCAGCGCGATCATGGCGACGGTGACGCCGGGAATAGCCCGCACGGCTGCTTCGGCCTGGGCGCGAACGCTTTCCCAGGCGCGGGCCTCGGTGGCGTCGACGTTGATCGAAAAGAACACCTTGCCGTCGGTGACCGTGACCGGCGACAACACCCCGGCATTGGTCAGGGCAACACCGCGCGGCGACGCCACCTTGGCGAGAGCATCGAGAACCTGTTGCTGCGTTACGCTCACGGCGCATCTCCTGGAGCCTTGTCGGTTCTGATCGTATCAGAACCGGGCTCAATTCTTTTGTTTTGACGCGTTTTCTTCACGCGAACCGGAGTCCACTTCGCTTGAAAACGCTATGCAATACTCGGATGCGACCCATAGAGCGCCCCGGCGCAAAAGGCTACCTCGCCCCGACGTCATCCGCCCGCTCGGTGGGCACCGATCCCGCCCCCTGCTCCTTGGCGGCCTCGTAGTTCAGTTCGATCGTGACGCCGTTGGGGTCGTTGACGAAGATCTGCCAGAGTTCGCCGCCCGGAACCTGCCGCGAGTCGAACGCCATCCCCTTGGACTGGAGCCGTGCTTTCATGGCGGAAAAGCCGCGGCTGACGAAAGCGACATGGTGGACCACGCCGGAATCCGGCTTTTGCGGCTCCTCCGTCGGCGAAATATCGACCAGATGGACCACTGCCTTGCCTTCGCTGTACATCCATGCCCCGGGAAAGGCAAAGCTCGGCCGTTCGCCCTTCTCCAGCCCCAGAATGTCCTGATAGAACCGAACGGTGTCGGCGAGCTTTCGGGTCCGGATGTTGAAATGATCGAGCACGCCTACGCTCATGCCCATGTGGTGTCACTCCCTTTCGCTTGAAATCTCGACTATCGCCTGATCCTATCATAAAACCATGCCCGCCCGCCAAACGGAGGCGTTGCCGTTCATGCGGCACGGTTTATGGTGCGGGTTCCTTTGCGGCCTGTTTCGAGCACCGAACCAGTCCACCGTCCCCTCTCCCGCATAACGTCCGGGCCACCTCAATGCGCCGGCAAACTTCAGGGTTGTTCACATGGCTAAAGTCGCTTTTCTCGGTCTCGGCGTTATGGGTTTCCCCATGGCAGGACATCTGGTCAAAAAAGGCGGCCACGATCTCACGGTATTCAACAGGACGCCGGCCAAGGCCAAAGCATGGGCCGAGAAATTCGGTGGCAAGACCGCCGCGACGCCGAAGGCCGCCGCCGAAGGCCAGGATTTCGTGATGGCCTGTGTCGGCAACGACAACGACCTGCGCGCGATCACGCTTGGCGCCGATGGCGCGTTCGCCGGCATGAAAAAGGGCGCGACCTTCGTTGACCACACCACCGCCTCGGCCGAGGTCGCGCGCGAGCTCGACGCCGCCGCCACCAAGGCCGGCTTCAAATTCGTCGATGCGCCGGTGTCCGGCGGCCAGGCCGGCGCGGAGAATGGCGTCTTGACCGTGATGTGCGGCGGCACCGAAGAGGCCTATGCCGGTGCCGAACCTGTGATCGCCGCCTATGCGCGGATGTGCAAGCGGCTCGGCGCGGCAGGCTCCGGGCAACTGACAAAAATGGTCAACCAGATCTGCATCGCAGGGCTGGTCCAGGGCCTGTCGGAAGCGATTCATTTCGCCAAGAAATCGGGGCTCGACGTTGCCGCCGTGATCGACACCATCTCCAAGGGCGCCGCGCAGTCCTGGCAGATGGAGAACCGCTACAAGACCATGAACGACGGCAAGTACGATTTCGGCTTCGCGGTCGAATGGATGCGCAAGGATCTGTCGATCTGCATCGCGGAATCCCGCCGCAACGGCGCCAGCCTTCCGGTCACCGCGCTGGTCGATGCCTTCTATTCGGAAGTCGAGAAGATGGGCGGCAAGCGCTGGGACACCTCGAGCCTGCTGGCAAGGCTGGAGCGGTGAGCCAGGGAGCCGGCGGCGAGAGGTTAATTTAACCTCTCGTTAAGGTGATTTTTTGGTTCTTTAAGCCAGCTCTTAAGGATTTAGCCCCAGAGATAGACAATGCAAAAGCTCGCGCCGTCCGCGGGCAGGATTTGTGTTGTTTGATGAGTAATCCCGCTGAAAAGCCCGAAGTTGTGCAGCTTCCGGCTGAACCGCCTGTCGTGACCCCGGTCGGTAATCGCCGGGCGGCGGCGCAGCGGGTGCGCGAGGCGCGAGACCGGTTAACGTCGACCAGCGGAACCCGTCCCGCTTTCGATCGCGAGCTGCTTCGGCAATATGCCCAGACGCGGCTGTCGGCGTCCTACGTCGTCATGCTGCTGGTGGTGGCAACCGGTTTGCTGTTCGGCTTCTGGATGCCGCCGGTCTCGGTCGCGGCCTGGACCTGTGGGCTGCTCTGCATTCATACCGCCATCACCCGCAGCTGCCGCAAATTCCTCGCCGAGCCGCCGTCGCTGACGGCAACCCGCAAATGGCGGACGCGATTTGTCCTGCTCGATCTGCTCTACGGTCTGTGCTGGACCGCGATCCTGATCCACCCGGCGAGCTTCGATGCGGTCTCGAACACGCTGATGATGTTCCTGATGCTGCTGGTGATCGCGGTCTCCAGCATGCTCGCGGCGAGCCTGCCGATTGCCGCCCTGGCGGCGACCGCGCCGGTGACAACCGCGATTGCGGTGAACTTCGTGCTCAGGGGCACCTTCGACAATTACGTGCTGGCATTGCTCGCGCTGGCCGCCGAAGGATATTTCGCGCTGCTTGCCCACCGCCTGCATTCGACGACGCTGGCGACGCTGGAGGCGCGCGCCGAAAAAGACGCCCTGATCGGCGAGCTTGAGCAGGCGAAATCGATCTCGGACGAGGCGCGCCACCGCGCGGAGGCCGCCAACGTCGCGAAGTCGCGCTTTCTTGCGCAAATGAGCCACGAATTGCGCACGCCGCTGAACGCGATCCTTGGATTCTCAGAGGTGATGAAGAGCGAAATCTTCGGCGCGCATGCGGTTCCCGTCTACAAGGAATATTCCGCCGATATTCACAATTCCGGCGTGCATCTGCTCAATCTCATCAATGAAATTCTCGACCTGTCGCGGATCGAGGCCGGCCGCTACGAGCTCAACGAAGAGGCGGTGTCGCTGGTGCATATCGTCGCCGACTGCCATCATTTGCTGAAACTGCGCGCCTCCAGCCGCGGCATCACCATTCACGAGGTGTTCGAGCATGGCATGCCGCGAATCTGGGGCGACGAGCGCGCGATCCGGCAGATCGTGCTCAACCTGTTGTCGAACTCCATCAAGTTCACCCCGCAAGGCGGCGAGATCTGGCTGAAGGCGGGATGGACCGCGTCGGGCGGCCAGTATCTCAGCGTCAAGGACACCGGTTCCGGCATTGCCGAGGACGAGATCCCGATCGTGCTCGCCTCGTTCGGCCAGGGCTCCAATTCGATCAAATCCGCCGAACAGGGCGCCGGCCTCGGTCTGCCGATCGCCAAAAGCCTGATCGACATGCATGGCGGCACGTTCACGCTGAAATCGAAGCTTCGCATCGGCACCGAGGTGATCGTCACCTTCCCGCCGGAGCGCGTGATGTCGGCGTTGGCGCCGATGTCCGAGGAAGCTCCGCCGCTGCAACCAGAACCCAGCCACAGGAGTACCGCCGATGAAAAACGCAGGGCCCGCAACAAGCCGATCATGAACGCCGGCACCGGATTGTAGCCGGGACGCTTGGCAGGAAACCGAAACCGCTTCACTATCCAGAAGATGAGCAAAGAAACGCCGTGTATCGCAGTCTGCATGATGGACCCCAGGACCAACCTCTGTTTCGGCTGCGGACGCACGCTTCCGGAAATCGCGCGCTGGCACCGCATGGAAAGCGCCGAGCGGCTCGCGCTGATGGCGCAACTGCCGGCGCGGATGGCCGAGGCCGGATTGCCGCGTCCGGAAATGACGGCCGGTTCAAAGATCGACTGACGCAACGCAAGCGAGGCCCGCTGTGAGCCGCATTCTGCTGGTCGTGGTCGTGTTGCTGGCGACAGCCGGCGCCGTGGTCGCCTATGGCGATCCAGCGCAAATCGCGCGCGCAAAAAACACCGTCTCGGAATTGCTGAACCGGCGGGCGGCGGCGCGCGCCGTGCAGATCTCGCGCGGACAGGCCGGTGAATTCGCGCTACGCGCCAAGATCAACGGCGTCAACGCGCCGATGGTGATCGATACCGGCGCGACCTCGGTCGTGCTGACCTATGAGACGGCGAAGGCGATCGGCCTGCCGCTCGAATTGCTCGAGTATGACGTCGATGTCGAGACCGCGGGCGGACATACCAAGGCGGCGCGGCTGACGCTCGATCGGCTCGCCATCGGCAAGCTGGTGGAACGTTCGGTGCCGGCGCTGGTGGTGCCGCACGGACAAATGAAAACCAATTTGCTCGGCATGAGTTTTCTGGACCGGCTGGAGAGCTGGGAGGTCCGCTCCGACCGGTTGATGCTGCACGGCTATCCGTAGAGCTTCACGCCGCGATCGCGGCCGGCTTGCGATCCTCGACCAGCGCGACAGCCTCACGCAACACGTTGGCGCCCGCCCCCGGCCTGACCGCATTCTCGGCAAGGTGACGGCGGAAGGCGCGCGCGCCGGGCACGCCGTGAAACGCGCCGAGGACATGCCTGACGATCGAATGCAGCCGCGTGCCCTGCGCGAGTTCACGCTCGATATAAGGAATCATCGCCTCGAACACGTCCTTCATCGCCGTAAAGGGTGCGGCCTCGCCGAACAGCTCCGGATCGACCGCCAGCAATCGCCACGGCTCCTGATAGGCCGCGCGCCCCAGCATGACGCCATCGACATGCGCGAGGTGCTTCCTGGCCTCGGCGAGACCGGCGATGCCGCCATTGATGATGATGGGCACGTCGGGCATGGCGGCCTTCAGCCGATAGACCCGGTCATAGTCGAGCGGCGGCACGTCGCGGTTTTCCTTCGGCGACAGTCCGTTGAGCCAGGCCTTGCGGGCGTGGACGATCAGCGCATCGGCGCCGGCGGCGATGACGCCGCGCGCCAGCGCGTCCAAAGCCAGTTCCGGATCCTGGTCGTCAATGCCGATCCGGCATTTCACGGTGACCGGGATCTTCACCTCGCGCTTCATGGCCTCGACACCAGCGGCGACGAGTGCGGGTTCCGCCATCAGGCAGGCGCCGAAACGGCCGTCCTTGACCCGGTCCGACGGGCAGCCGACATTCAGATTGATTTCATCGTAGCCAAAATCCTCGCCGATCTTCGCAGCCGTGGCGAGATCGCGCGGGTCTGATCCGCCGAGCTGGAGCGCCAGCGGATGTTCGCTTGCATCGAACCCGAGCAGCCGGGCGCGATCGCCGTGAATGATGGCGCCGGTCGTCAACATCTCCGTGTAGAGCAAGGCACGCCGGCTCATCAGGCGGTGGAACACGCGGCAATGCCGGTCGGTCCAATCCATCATCGGGGCAACGGCAAATCTATGTAATTGATTTATCTGCATTTTTTAGTACATTCAAGTCGTTAGGTACGCGTCGTGTGCATTCTATTCTACGCCATAGCGCGACGTTTTTTCCGGCTTTTCGACGCCTCGGTGCACACGGAGCGCACACGCGTCGCAACTATCACCAGACTGAAATCAGGCTCTTGGAGAGTCCAAGTCCGACGAAAGGGGAAATATGTCAACGAGACATTTCTCCGCCGATAGGACGCGGAGGAATGGGGCATCGATATCGAGCGGCGGATCGATCGGCACGCGACGCTTGATCGAGCGACCTCAAACCCGAGCTTGAGGAGTTCGCCGTTGATACGTGGCGCGCCCCAAAGCGGATTTTCGACGCTCATCCGCCGGATCAATGCGCGCAGCTCTGTCTCGATCTACGGTCGCCCTCCCAGCGGGCGCGACTTCCAACGCCAGTAGCAGCGAAAGCCGGCCCGGTGCCAACGCACGAGCGTCTCGGGCCGGATAGTGGTGAGAACCTGCAGGATTGATGGAAACCAACGATACAGACGGATAAAGAACCAGCGATCATTGTTTGAGAGCCGGACGCGACCACGCAAATCCACGCCTCAAGACAATCAACCGATGTCGAAGCACCGCGTTCTCAGCCTCGAGCCGCAACTTCGACTTGAACGGCGAAGCTAGGATGGCCAGCGCGGAACAGAGCAGCCCAATCATTCCGCCAGCTTAAGCGATTCCATCACGTCATCAACTCAGGCAAGGTTTTCGGTACACACAGGGCCTCGCATTCGCCGTGCAGAATATCCGCGGTTGATACAGATCAAAGCGCCGCTTGCGCCGCCGGTGGCATGATTACCCAATCAGAACAGGTCGGTACGATGGCGCGATATTACTTTCATTTTCGGAACGGCATTCTGTTCGAAGATGACGTCGGCGAAGAGTTTCCCGACGACGCCCGCGCACTACAATACGCTCGACGCGTAGCGAGCGAACTGACAGAGGACGGAAAGAGCGACAGCTCCGTCATCGTGATCCGAGCTGGATGTCAGCTGTTTGAAATTCCGCTGCCGAAGACCTGAAGATCGGAATCGATCTCGATCCAGCCTGCGACCCGTATCATCTGGGCAAGACGAAGTCGCACAGCGAGCCGCCGATCAAGCCGTGCGGCCTTCGGCAACTTCAACGCAAACCCGCCGGATAACGGCATTTTGAGGGGGGCAATTTTGGCCCTTCCAACGCCTCATTCGGCCCCCGCGAACGAAGGCCCTTAGCCCAGCCAGCCACGACTGGCAGATCCAATTGAGGAAACGAATAGCACCATAAATCTACGTTTTTGTCCCGCCCCCGCGGACGGTGTTGCAGCGCCGATAAAATTTGTCTAATCGTACGCATGCGAAATCGCCTGCCCTCCATGATGAGCCTGCGCGCCTTTGAGGCCACCGCCCGCCATTTGAGCTTCACGCGCGCCGCCATCGAACTCCATTTGACCCAGACGGCGATCAGCCACCAGATCAAGAACCTGGAGGACCTGCTCCAGGTCAAGCTATTCGTTCGCAACGCAAACATGATCGCGCTGACCGAGGCCGGTGAAGCCTACTTACGCTCGGTTCGCGCGGCGATCATGGAGATTTCGACCGCCACCGACCGCGCAACCGACCAGAGCGACGAGAACATGCTGACGGTTCAGTGCCTGGGCCTGTTTGCGATCAAGCGGCTTTTGCCTCACCTGCATGATTTTCGTGCGCAACATCCGGCGATTTCGCTCAAGCTGCGGACCATTCAGTCATTCGAGAACAAATTTCACCACGACTTCGACGTCGCGATCTGGCACGGCTCGGGTGACTGGGCCGGCATGACGACCGAGAAACTGGCTGACGAAGAAGTTTTTCCGGTCTGCAGCGCACGACTGCTGGCCGACGGTGCTGTGTTGAAATCTCCAGACGATCTCGACCATCACACGATTATCCGGACCTCGTCTGTCATCCTGCGCGACGAATGGCCGTTCTGGCTCGAGACCGCAAAGACGAGTGAGATGAAATTCCGATCGGAGATTACCTGCGACTACATGATAACGTCGCTGCAGGCGGCGATCGACGGCCTCGGTATCACGCTCGGTCGCTCCGGCGTTGTGGGGCCCGATCTTGCCGCCGGACGCCTGATCGAGCCGTTCTCAATTCGCGCGCGGTCAATGTTCAGCTATCACGTGGTCTGGCCGGCGCGTTCGTCAGACCAGCGCAAAGTTCAGGTATTCAAGAATTGGCTGGTCAAACGCGTCGGTGACGCCCTGCAAAGCGACCTGAGTTAATCTACCGCCGCGGGGCCGCCATTATCCCAAACGGAAGGGATCGCGCGGCTCGCCTGAAAGCTCGACATAGACCGACTTTGTTTCGGTGTAATCGCGGATGCTGTCCATCCCGTTCTCACGGCCAAGGCCGCTTTCCCTGAAGCCGCCGAACGGCTTGGCGAACGAAACCACCCGATATGCATTGATCCAGACGGTGCCGCCACCGACTCGCCGTTGATATACATCCCAAACGCCTGCAGACCTGAGGGCTGTTCAACCTTGTCGAGCATCGTCTCCTCCCGGATTGTTGTTTACTTAAAATCCGAAGCCGTCAGGGCGGCGCTACTTCCTGATTGAAGGTATCGACCATTCCGTCGGCCGCCGCCTTTGCACCGGGGAAGCGATCCGAAACATCCACGTTGAATATTCGCCGGGCGTTGAGGCCCAGAATGTTTCGCTTGGACTGCTCGCTCAGGAACGGCAGGTCCCAGATCGTGCTCGGCAAATCCATGTCCCAGTGGGGATAGTCCGACGAATACAGCAACTGTGTATCGGCGTTGATCATCTTGAAGGTCAGTTCAAGCGCCTCGTGGTTGTTCACCATCTCCATCGGCTGCGTGGTGTAGAACATATCGCGCATATATTCGCTGGGAAGCTTCTTCAGCGCCGGCGCTTCGGAAGTGCGCATGCGATAATCATTGTCGAGCCGCTGCATCAACCATGGAATCCAGGCCAGACCGGATTCGATCCAGATCACCTTCAGTTTCGGAAAGCGCTCCGGCAAGCCGTTCACGATCCAGTTGGCGCAGTGCACGGCGTTGAAGAAGGTAAACCCTAATGCATGCGCCGTGATGAAGCGGTTGGTCATGGAGACCAGCTGGTCGTTCCAGTGATACGATGCGTGGAACGACAACGGCAGTCCGAGTTCTTCCAGCAGCGCGTAGGTCTTCATGAACGCGTTGTCGTAGACCGGCTTATAGCGCGTCGAGACGACCATAAAGCCGATCACCCCTGCCTTGTGGCCGTATTCCTTGACCATCTGGTAGGTCGCTTCGGGATCGTTGAACGGCAGATACAGCATCGAACGCAGTCGCGGATTCGACGGCAGAACCTTGTCCGTGAGCCACCTGTTATAGGCCCGCGCCATCGCCACCTCGACTTCGGCTTGCGGGTGCAACCCCATGAACAGCATCGGCGTCGGGAATAGGCAGGCATAGTCGACGCTCAGCGCATTCATCCACCGCAATGTCTGTTCGACTTCACGCGGGTGGGCCGATTTCGGAATAGACTCGTGCTTGCGCTCGAGGTAGCGCGAGACACGGCCGCCGACGTCCTGATACCCGGGCTGGTCCATCAACACCGCCGCCGAGCCCTTGTAGGCGAAGGTGTTGACAGCGACCTGCTTGATCACCGGGTCTTCGATATATTCAAGAATTTCCGCAAAATTATCGGTCTCGTAGTGATGGCAGTCGACGTCGATGATCAGGACATCGTCGAGCTTTCGCGCATCGGCCTGCCGCCTCGCATTCGCCAAATGTTCGCCGGTTTGAAAACCTTCGATCGTGCGATCGAATTCCGGCGTGCTTGAACGATATTGCATATCTATACCCTCTCGCTACCGGGTGCCTGACCAGGATTGCCACATTCCGAGCTCGAAAATCTCGAGATTGGATGCCTTCATCAACGCCGACGCCGTCACCAAAACCGCCGTAGCGCTGACATCGCTCTCTGCATCAAGCAGGACCGGGCGTTGACCTTCGTCGAATTTTGCCGCGTAGACCTTGACCAGTGCCGCCATCAAATGCCGCATCGTCTCGTTCGGCAAAGCGCCAGCCCGTCCGGCCGCGATCCAGCCGTTCAACGAAGCCGCAAGCTGTTCAGCGGTATCGACCAGATCGCGAGTGTCTGCGGGATGGCCCGTCATCGCATCATCTGCGTGTGGCAATGTCAGCTCAGATAACGACATAGATGGCTCCATCTCGCTCAACTGTCTGGAAGCGCTTAAGGCCGTGTTTGCCGTCCCCGGCGCATCTCCCGGTTTCGACGTTGAATTCCCAGCCGTGCCACGGGCAGACGATATGCAGATCGGTTTCACTGAAACGCATGCCCTGATAGGTCTTGTCGGCCGCGATCACTTCCTCGACACGGTGGATCAGGAGTCCATCACACACCGGCCCGCCCTGGTGAGGGCAGATGTTGAGGAAGGCGTGAAGCTTTCCCTTCGCGCGAACGACGCCGATCTGCCGCCCTTCGCTCTCCACCGTGTTTCGGGCGCCCTCGGGCATATCCGCCGAACGCGCAACAAAGATTTCAGTCATCGCCAATCCTTTGGGGTCTTGCGGCGCAAACATTTATCGTTTGGCCTAACCGCACAATTGTTGAATCTGGCGCGCGGTATGAACAGAATTGAGGGAGAACGCGGCAATTGCCGGTGGTGCCGCTGGTTGCATTCTATTCCGGCTCGATTCCTGCTGCCTTGATCACGGCGGTCCAATTCACAAGTTCGCTCGCGACAAAGGTTTTGAACTCGCCGGTTTCACCCCAATAAGGCTCAATGCCCGACTTCTTGAATTTTTCCAGGATCTCCGGTTTTGCCATCGCCACCTTGATCTCGCGCGCGAGAATTTCAACGACTTCGGGAGGCATCTTCGCGGGACCGAACATGCCGGCCCAGGCAAGGAGGTCGAAGCCGGGCAGCACAGTTTCGTCGAGCGTCGGAACGTCCGGCAAGTCGGGACTCCGCTGTTTGGTCAATACAGCCAGTGGGAGCATGTTCTTTTCGGCGATCTGCGGCAGCGCGTTGTTCAGATCCGGAATCATGACCGGGACGTGTCCGGCGATCAGATCCGTCACCCCAGCCGGAACACTTCGGTAAGCGACGCGAACAATGTCGAGTCCCGCTTGATGCTTGATGGCCTCGCCGGCGATATACCCAGTACTGTTGCCGTGCGCGTAGGATAATTTTCCGGGATTGGCCTTTGCATAGGCCACAAGGTCCTGGATCGAGTTGATGTTCAGCGATGGGTTGACCACCACCACGCACGGGAAACTGGCGATCCGCGAAATCGGTGTGAAGTCCTTGATCGGATCGTACGGCACCGCCTTGAACAGCGCGCCGGCGACCGAGTGCGTCGAATTCGTCGTCAGAAGCAGCGTGTATCCGTCCGGATTGGCGTGCGCGACATATTGCGCCGCGATCATGCCGCCGGCGCCCGGCTTGTTCTCGACGATGAAGGCTCGTCCCAGCGCTTCCTGCAGCGCTCCGCCGATGATCCGCGCCGTTACATCAGTGACGCTGCCAGCCGCGAACGAGGTTACGATGGTCACAGTCCGGGAGGGCCAAGGTTGCGCCATTGTCGGCTCGGCCAGCCCGGCAAGCAACCACGCGAGCGTACCCAGAACAGCGAGTGAGTTGCGATATTTCACCGGCTTTTCTTCCCTTTTCCTGGCCCCGCCCGCAGTTGATCCGCGGCGCGCGCGGGTATGGTCTGCCCAGCCGGCTCTTGGCATTTATGGCAGGGTGCCTGCGGACACCCGCCCCATTCAAACGAAATTCATCAAACGCCCATGAGTAAAATTCAGGGTGTCACCCGCTGGTTCTTGGCAACCTCTGCCGCAAGGCTTTTCAGCAGGGTCCCCTGGGGCGAGTCTTGTCGTTGCGAATCAACTATTGGCCGGCTTTTGCAAGTCCGCATTCGGACTCGATGCCCCCCTGTGCATCCGTCACCGCGGGTCTTTGGCACGTTACCCATTTCGCAATCGCAGACATGCCGGAAAGCGGCGCGCGAACTACGAACTCCGCCAATTGTAACGCGCGGGCAGTGGCCTGCTCATCTCGTTTTTGCTCCTTTGTAACGAGGGCGGGGAGTCATGGCGCGATGTCGCCACCTGCACGCGTCGTGCTCTCGCGGGTCATGACGTCAAACTTGAGGTCGATGATGCGGGGGCCGGAGAAGGTCCCGTTCAAGCGCGAGACCACCATCGCCGCGCTTCGCCGGCCGATCTCCTCCCGCGGGATCCGCAGGCTCGTGATCGTAGGCACGACATGGCTGAGGAGGTCGACATCGTCGAAGCTCGCTATCGCGATCTGTCCCGGCACCGCCCAACCGCGACGCTGGCACTCGAACAGGGCGCCAACCGCCATGACGTCGGCGGCGAAAAAGATGGCGTCAATCGCCGGGTCACGTTGTACCAGCCGCACCACGGCATCGACGCCGCCTGCAAAGCCCGGGCTTGCCTCGACCATCAGGTTCGGGAGGGCCGTGAGTCCGAGTTCCCGCAACCCGGCAAGGTATCCGCGGCGGCGTTCGACGGAGCGTTCGTTGTTGCGTAGCGGCAAACTCACGAAGCCGATCCGGCGATAGCCGAGGCCGCCGAGATGCATCACCATCGCCTTCGCGGCGGCGAAGCCAGAATAGCTGACGCAAAGATCGAGTGGCGTTTGTGTCAGGCGACCGATCTCGACGGTGGGGACCGCCGCGGCCTGCACCAGTATCTTCGCCCGGTCGGTGTGGCGGGTGCTGTGCAGAATCAAACCGCACACGCGCTGGGCGAGGAACGCGGCGATGGCGGCCTCCTCCGTGGCCGGGTCATGATGACTGGCTGCGATCAAAAGATACAAGCCGTGCTCGCTCAGTACACCCTCTATGGCCTGCGCCATGCCGGCATAGAGCGAATCGCCGAGCCCCGGCACGATGAGGCCGACGACATGGGACCGCTGCGAAGCCAGGCTTCCGGCCAAACGGTTGGGCACGTAGCCCATATCATTGACCGCCGCCTGCACCCGGTCCCGCATGGCCTTGGATACGCTGCCGGGGTCGCGCAAGGTCCGTGACACCGTCATGGGCGACACGCCGGCAAGCGCCGCCACGTCTTCCATCCGCAATGCGTCAACGGTGCGCGTCCGCCTCTGATGCATAGATTCGCCCTTACCGTGTGGGCGGCCGGATAACATCGGCAGGCCGCCGCCGCAAAGTCTGGTTACGCTACCACAAATTCTGGTAGCGCTACCTAAAAAGGCTTGCCTATTGATGCCGCCTCGATAGATTGGATGACAAAGTCCCGTCGGCCACAACGAGAATGGGACAAAAAACGGGGGGAGAGACAAGCAGTGAGCTCGATAGATGTAGGTTGGCGGCTCGACCGCCTTTCCGTCTCGCGGTTCCACTGGCGCGTGCTGGCGCTGATCGCTGCCGGCATGTTCTTCGATTCCTTCGATCTATACCTCGCCGGCGGCGTGCTCGGTGCGCTGGTTCAGTCAGGTGAATCGACGCTGCAGCTGAATGCCATGTTCATCTCGGCGACCTTCCTGGGCATGATGATCGGTGCCTGGTTCGCAGGCGTCCTGGGTGACCGGTTCGGTCGCAAGTTTACCTATCAATTCAACCTGATGATCTTCGGCATTGCCTCTTTGGCCGGCGCTGTGGCGCCGTCGATGGCATGGTTGATCGCGGCGCGGTTCGTCATGGGCCTCGGGCTTGGTGCCGAAATCGTGGTTGGTTACGGCACGCTCAGCGAATTCATTCCGGCCCGGCATCGCGGCCGCTTCGCATCTCTGCTCAACCTGATCATCAACGCCAGCCTGTTCCTGTCGACACTGATCGGCTGGGTGGTCATTCCGCAGTTCGGTTGGCGATGGATGTTCGTGATTGTCGCCGTTGGGGCGTTCGTCGTCTGGTTCCTGCGCCGGGCCTTGCCGGAGTCGCCACGCTGGCTCGCCAGCCAGGGCCGTGTTGCCGAGGCAGAGGTGATCGTGCGCCAGGCTGAGGCCGAGTCGTCGGTGTTCGATGAAGGCGCCAGGCCGACCAAGTCGACCGGGGTCGAAACCCGCTATTCCCTTCGGGACTTGTTTGGCCCCGCCCTGCTACGCCGCAGCATTGTCGCGATTGTTGTCACGGTCTGCCTGCTGACATTCAACTACGCCTTCGTCAGCTGGGTTCCGACCTTCCTGGTGAAACAGGGCCACGGCGTTGCCAACTCGCTTGGCCTGTCGGTGTTGATCTTCGCCGGGGGACCGCTCGGCTCGATCATCGGTTTGCTTCTCTCGGAGCGGATTGGCCGCCGATGGGGCTTGATCTGGTTCTCGGTCCTCGGCATTGCAGTCAGCGCGGCGTATGTCAGCGTCACGGACTCAGCCCTGATCGTCGGACTCGGCTTTTTCGTAACCTGCATCATTTACGTGCTCTCCTCGTTGAGCATCGCCTGCTATGTGCCCGAACTATTCCCCACGGAGGTCAGGCTGCGGGGGAGCGGCGTCGCCAATGCCGCCGGACGCGCGGTCAATATCCTCGTCCCCTATGCAGTGGCGGCCAGCTTCGAGGGCTTCGGGCTGTACGGGGTCTTCGGCCTGATCGCCGCAGCCTTGGTGCTGCAGATCGTCGTCTTGCTGACGATCGGGATAGAAACAAAGCAACGGTCGCTGGAGGACCTCGCGACCGACTCCGGCGGGGCGGCCGGCGTCACTGCGTTTCCAGTAGGCGCGCAGCCACGTACCGACGCATGATGCGGTGACACGGCCGGGGCGGTCGGCGGATCGCAAAATCCGGCCCCCTCCTACCGTTGCAGGAGGGTCTGCGGTACCCCTCTTCAAGGCTGTCTATCCGGTAGCCTCCACACGGGGAAAGAGGCTACTTGCGTAGGACCGCAGGATGGTTGCGCACCTTCCTCAAGGGCATCGGGGTCACCGCGCTGTGGCCGGATTTCCGGGCCATGGCGATCATTGCGGCGGTCCTGCCGACGTCAGCATCCTGAGGTCCAGGAAGTCGCTGGAATAGCTGCGCATCCCCCGCCAAGATTCAATCTTGAGCTAAATCCAAGTTGATGCGGATCAATATGTTTTCCGAGCAAGCACTCAAAATGATGCAGAGCTGGATTCATAGGGGCAACCCGTGACAGAGGCTCAACTTCGTCAGAATTGACGAATTCGAATTCGATCCCAACTTTAGCGGAGAGCACGTCATGACACACGCACCGGATTCGTTGCCGTTGCCTGTGAGGGCCACCATGATGACACGACGCGAAACCAATGCCGGAATCCTTGCCTGTGCGGCACTCGCAGCCGCTTCCGTATCCGCGGTGGCGCAGGGGCCGCGCGATTTGCCACCGCCGCGGAGTGAAGGTGGTCAATCCTTGACTGCTGCGCTCAAATTGAGACGTTCTATTCGCGAATATTCCGACCGGCCGCTTCCAGCGCAGGTTCTGTCCGATCTGCTATGGGCGGCCTTCGGGGTCAATCGGCCAAGCGGCGACCGGACTGCCCCTTATTGGCGTCATGTCATGGTCATCGACATTTATCTCAC
>NZ_SSNA01000044.1 GCF_004799445.1 Bradyrhizobium sp. | reverse complement strand
CGGTCCATGGCGCTGAACGTCTGCCTCTTGGGCGAATGCCGCCTCAGTATGTTAATCTGATGCCGGAGCACCAGGATCTCAGCTGCCAACGAAGCAGGTGACCGGACCAACGCCGTCCAGATAAGGCTGAGAGCTTCCCTCATGGGACAGAAGGATTGCGTGGTTCTGCCTCAGTTGTCAGCCCGATTGGGTTTACGACAGAGACAACATATCTTCCGAGTTACCAGAGCGGCTAAGCGGCTGCTGTTTACGTGTAAAAAACCAAATTCAGATTTGGTTTGACCGTGTGCCGCTCACTTCCGGTCTTCGTCGCTTAGCGGATGTTCTCAGGATAAATCGGCATGGCGCAAAAGTGCCGACAAGAGACTCATGCACCGCAGCATTTCAGGTGAATTTCGACCGCCTATGAGGCGCGTTCAACCCGGCTGTCGACCTCACTGCGCAGCGTCCCAAAGTCGATCCGCCGCCGCGTGGGACGGAAGGGAAGCCTCGCCAGGAGCTTTGAGCTGCTAAAAGAGGCCAGCAGTAATATCACTTAATGTGTCAACGCCTGAGAATTTAGCCCTTCTTCTGCGCGGGCTCGAGCGGGTAACATGCCAGTGCCGGCACTGGCATGGCGTAGCGAGAAGGCGGCAGATAGATCGCCGACCCGCATATGGGGAACAAGAAAGGGAGTGGCTGCCATGACCGACAGCAAAATGGCTGCGCCTTTGGATCCCGCTGTTCTGGCGGAACGATTTCAGACGCTGGCTACCAAAAGCCAGGCTGCCGTACAGGGATTCCTCATAAGCCGGCCAGACGTCGCCAATATCGGCATGGGCGATCCGGCCAAGATCGGTCAAGCCTTCTTTGAGCTGACAACCAAGCTCATGGCCGATCCGCGGCCGGTCGCGCGCGCGCAGATCGAGCTTTGGGAACAGAGCGTCAGCCTGTGGGCGCGGACATTGCGACATCTGCTTGGCGGCGAGCCACCGCCGGTCAGCGCGCCGGACAAACGCTTCAAACACCCCGAATGGGCCGAAAACGCTATATTTAGCTACATCCGCGACAGTTATCTTCTTTCCGCTCGCGCAATCCTCTCTGCCGTCCGCGGCGTAAAGGGGCTTGATGAGGAGACATCCAGGAAGGTCGAATTCTATACGAAGCAATTCGTCGATGCATTGGCCCCGTCGAATTTCGCGGCGACAAACCCTGAAGTGTTATCGAAGACGATCGAGACCGGCGGCGAGAACTTGCTCAGCGGCCTGATGAATTTGCTCAACGATCTGCAGCGCGGAAAGGGCCGCCTCAGCGTTACTATGACGGATATGGATGCGTTCCGGCTTGGCGAAAATATTGCGACGACACCGGGCAAGGTCGTTTTCCAGAATGAGATGATCCAACTCATCCAGTACACGCCGATGACCGAGCAGGTACGTAAAACGCCTCTGTTGATCATTCCACCGTGGATCAACAAATTCTACGTCCTCGATCTCCAGCCAAAGAATTCGTTCATCCGCTGGTGTGTCGAACAGGGGCACACGGTCTTCGTCATCTCCTGGATCAATCCGGACGCACGCCTCCGAGACAAGAGCTTCGAGCACTATATGCTCGACGGCGCTATCGCGGCGATGGCGGCAGTCGAGAAGGCCACTGGCGAGCGTGCCGTGAATTGCGTCGGATATTGTCTTGGCGGAACGCTGCTCGCATCGACGAGCGCTTATCTGGCAGCGAAAGGCGATGACCGCGTGAAGAGCGCGACCTATTTCGTCACGCTCGTCGATTTCGTGGCGTCCGGCGACATGTCGGTCTTCATCGACACCGAGCAACTCGCGGCGCTCGAAACGCGCATGAACGAGAAGGGCTACCTTGATGCGCAGGACATGGCGACCTCGTTCAACATGTTACGCGCGAACGATCTCATCTGGTCCTTCGTCGTCGGCAACTACCTGCTCGGCAAGGAGCCGGTTCCATTTGATCTTTTGTACTGGAATTCAGACGCGACGCGCATGCCTGCGGCCATGCACTCGTTCTACCTGCGCAACATGTATCAGGAGAACAATCTGGCCAAGCCTGGAGGCATCACTCTCGACGGCACGCCAATCGATCTGCGGAAAATTACGACGCCGACATTTATTCTGGGTACAAAGGAAGATCATATTGCACCCTGGAAATCAGCTTATCGGGCAACGCAACTCTATGGCGGTCCGGTTGAGTTTGTGCTGTCAGCGTCCGGCCACATGGCCGGAGTGATTAGTGCACCCGGTTCGAAATACGGCCACTGGACGAATTCGTCGAATCCCGCGACGGCCGACGAATGGTTCAAAACTGCGACCGAGCGCCCGAGTTCGTGGTGGCCCCACTGGAACGAGTGGGTGACGCCGTTCTCAGGTGGACAAGTCGCTGCCCGGACGCCCGGCGAGGGCCTGTCGGTCATCGAAGACGCGCCGGGATCCTATGTAAGGGTTCGCTCCGACGGATAGTCGCGCATTCAAGGCCTGTGGCACGGATGCCATTAAGGTAATGATCAAGAGCGCCTGCCGCCTGGCGCGCGAACTTTGTGGCATCTGGTTCAAGACCGTCGACGCCATCTCGTCCGGATGACCCGGCTGTCGGCGGTTACCCCAGCGGCGCAAGACCAGCGTAAAA
Organism: Bradyrhizobium sp.; assembly: GCF_004799445.1. Taxonomy (GTDB): domain Bacteria; phylum Pseudomonadota; class Alphaproteobacteria; order Rhizobiales; family Xanthobacteraceae; genus Bradyrhizobium. The sequence continues at coordinate 1,730 of NZ_SSNA01000044.1, read as the reverse complement.
CGCAGTCGAATGTCCGGGTCGGGTCAAAGTGAGACCTCAACTAGCGAATGATCGATGTCTGTTTGTCCTTCAACAGCAGACCTTGATCAGGGCAACGGCTTGGTCAGCTTCGTGCCAAACCCGGAAGTCGCCCGGCTCATTCAATCACTTGGTCGGCGAGCAATTGAAGGGAGTTGGGCACCGCGAGGCCGAGGGCCGCGGCGGTCTTGAGATTAATGACGAGTTCGTATTTGAGCGGGAGCTGAACTGGCAGATCGCCCGGATTTGCGCCTCGCAAAATCTGGTCCACGTATGACGCGGCCGGTCGGACCTGCTCCAGCTGATTGATACCATACGAAATCAGGCCGCCGCTCGTCGCATAGAAGCCAAATGAGTAAATCGCAGGCAAACCGAAGCGAGCCGCTAGTCCGATAATGAGATCACGCCGCGTCGCCGTTAGCGCGCTTGGCGTCACGATGAGGCCGCCGCCTTGCTGTCCGAAAGCCGACAGCACTCGCTCGATGTCAGCCGCATTGCGTATCTCGGCTGCAGTCACAGCTATCCCCATTTGAGGGGCAGAGGCTTCGACCACACGCAGAAAAGCTACGTTGGGAGCGACTTCCGGAACGTGCACAACAGCAACACGGCGCAATCCCGGCGCGATCTGACTGAGATAAGCTAGCCATTTCCCGCCGATCGCCGGCTCGAAATTGTGGAAGCCCGTAATTTTTCCTCCGGGATGAGGCAGGTTCGTGACGAAACCGCTTCCGACCGGATCGGATACCCATGTGAAAACGACCGGGATGGAGCGCGTGGCCTTCAACGTTGCTGCGACGACCGAGTTTGTTGAGACAAGGATCACATCAGGTGCGAGCCCTACAATTTCCTCCGCTACGCTGCGCATAAGTTGTTCGCTGTCACCGGTGAACCGGTAATCGAATCGGATGTTGCGCCCGTCTGTCCAGCCGAGGTCTTGCAAGGCTTTTCGGAAGGCCGCAAGATAGACCTGCCAAACCTCGTCGTTTTCGGCGAAGCCCATAATGACGCCGACACGCCTGACCCCTTCGCTCTTTTGCGCGCGAGCGGCTTGCGACCAGATCGCCGCACCGCCGAGTAGCGTGACAAACGCGCGGCGAGGCATCATATCCGGCATTGGGGTCCTCCAGCTTTCCTCCCGAACCTGTCTACCACACGCACGGGAAGTCCGCTTCGGGTCAATCGCGTCGTTTTGTCCGTCGGTGCACCACTTCCGGTTTGCTCCAGTTAGCGGACATGTCTTGGGCGGGATTGGCAAGTCAGTTTCCTGCCCAAGGGGGTTCGCGCTCCCGGCCAACCGTCCCAAAGTTCAGTCGCCAGACTCGGGCAGATCTGAGCGGTCACCAAGTTAAACGGAAGAGCTGGAATCCCTGTGGATTGGCAGCCATTCTCTGGCGGTCGGACCGCTTCGCGATCCTCGTCTTCTTCGCTTCGATCTTGGTAGGCGCTGCTGACGTTGAGGGCGGCGCGCTAAGCTGGGCTGCAGCCTGGCGCGCTGGTGGTTGCTGCGGAATGTCCGGAACCGATGTAGGGACGGCCGCAGCCTGCACGCGGGTATCGATGTCCACACGCGGTGGACCCTGTCCCTGTCGGAAACCTAATTCGGCTGGCAAGTGAAGCCGAATCGCGCAATGTTTCTATCTTATGAGAGAAGCTTGCAGCCTGATCTGGTCGGCGCTGGTATTATTGTTCCGATCGCGGGCCTCGTTGGCAGC